>JBBAEC010000022.1:0-61150 GCA_041656135.1 Balneolaceae bacterium
TACAGGCGCTGTTAAAGTCACGGATGATAATGAAGTGGTCCGAGTTGGGGGTGTCAAATACACGATCAAAGATGGTATTGTCTATGATGCCAAGCAGTTATTGAAAGATGTGCGTGATATGGTTGATGAGCAGGAGGCCAAAGTGGGTAAGAAAAAAGGTTATTAAAAACTAGCACACTAAGGTTTGTATAAATAATTATGAACTCTCCGTATGATGCAGGGAGTTTGTTTTAATGAGATTACGAATGAACGAATAAAGGTGATGAGTATTCAAGAGGGTTATAAATTAAAAATTAACAAATAGGATAACAGTATGATTAACTTAAGAACCAAAACACGAGTTGTAATGATGGGGATATTATTATTTTCCATGGTTACAACTTTTGCCATTGCACAGTCATCAGATCCAGCACCAAATCGAACGGAGGGTGAGGGCCCCTATGAGCGCCTTATAATTCGTGGAGCCAATATGATTGACGGGACGGGAGCCCCCATGAGTGGCCCTGTTGACATTGTTATTGAAGGTAATAAAATCGCCTCTGTTCACCGCGTAGGTTACCCCGGTGTTCCCATTAATGAAGCGCGACGTCCTAAGGGAGCAACCCAAGAGTTAGATGCTACAGGCATGTATATTATGCCTGGTTTTATAGATATGCATGTGCATACAGGAGGGGCACATAAAGTACCCAGCGCTGAATACACCTATAAGCTTTGGATGGGACACGGTGTGACTACTGTGCGCGGAGTATCTTTTGATCAATCTAATATTTTTGAATGGTCGATAAGTGAGAAAGAAAGAAGTGCAAAGAATGAAATCACAGCGCCCCGAATGTTTAGTTATCACCGAATGGGTACTGGTTGGGATAAACCAGTAACCACTCCTGAGGAAGCTCGTGAATGGGTGCGCTTCGCAAAAAAACAAGGCATTGACGGGTTAAAATTAGGAGCAGAAGACCCATTAATTATGGAAGCGGTATTAGATGAAGCAAAAAAGCTAAAACTCAATAGCACAGCACATTTAGGTCAAACAGGTGTGGTGCGCATGAACACAGCAGATGCTACTAAACTAGGTTTAGGAGCTCAAACCCACTACTATGGATTGTTTGAATCCATGTATGATAGCAACGACATACAGCCATATCCCATCGACTATAACTACCAAGATGAGCAGTGGAGATTTGGTCAAGTAGCTCGTCAATGGAATCTTGTTACCCCTAGGGGAGAAAAGTGGAATGCTCTGATTGATTTATTTCTGGAGCATGATCTAACTATGGATCCAACCATGACTATTTACGAAGCTGGGCGTGATGTAATGCGTGCCCGTAATGCGGATTTCCAGCAGGAATATACGCTTCCTCAAATGTGGGATTATTACACGCCGAGCCGCACCGCACACGGCTCGTACTGGTTCGATTGGACCACGGAGGATGAAGTTCAATGGAAAAAGTTCTATCAAGTATGGATGCAATTTCTCAATGATTATAAGAATGCGGGTGGCCGCGTAACCACAGGGTCTGACTCTGGATTTATCTATAATCTCTATGGATTTGGTTATATCCGTGAGCTAGAATTGTTACAAGAGGCAGGATTTCATCCTCTGGAGGTTATTCGCTCTGCGACCATGAATGGGGCGGAAGAATTGTATAAAAGATTAGATGAAGAGCCACCCTTTGGTATAATTCGTCCAGGTAAGCTTGCGGATTTAGTGATTGTGGAAGAAAACCCACTCCATAATTTGAAAGTACTCTATGGTACAGGCGCTGTTAAAGTCACGGATGATAATGAAGTGGTCCGAGTTGGGGGTGTCAAATACACGATCAAAGATGGTATTGTCTATGATGCCAAGCAGTTATTGAAAGATGTGCGTGATATGGTCGATGAGCAAGAAGCCAAAGTGGGTAAGAAAAAACAGTATTAATAGTAAGTATATCAACTTTAAATAAAATACAATAATACTTTCAAAATCAGAGTAATACTATCCCCATTCTCACTTGTACTATTAGTAGACAGGCGCAAGCCTAACAATGAGTCATAATAAGTATTGAGAGTTATTATTGAGTAGATAATCTTCAAATATACACAGTCCTCATAGCGCAACCATGGTGTTGGTTGTATAGTCCATAGTAGCCAATCCTCCCAAATAGTAGTGAGAGGGTTGGCTCTTTTTTATTATGAGAGTATTATTAGATGAGGATTGACAAACTATTTACCAACTATGGGTAGCTTAATTTCGGATGGATATTTTGAGGAGTGGTGGATGCTGTTTCGAGCAACAATCCCGTCCTTTTCGTCATAGTTTTTACCACCAGTATTTAGGTTTCGTGCAAAACGAGGGAAGTTACTGCTTGATACTTCGATTCGAATACGATGTCCTTTTTTAAAGTAGTTACTGGTCGACATGGGTGTTAAATCCACTTTGTAGACTTTTCCTTTTTCCATAAATACTTCTTTGTCGTAGCCTTCGCGGTAGCGTACTCGTTGAATGGTTTCGTCTAAGTTGTAGGCTCTGCCGTCGGGATAAACATCAATCAGCTTTATGGTCACATCGGTGTCTTTCACGTCAGATGATAAATATAAGGTCGATTCGATAAATCCAGAGACTTCAATACCTTCCTCTAGTGGATCAGAAGTGTAAACAAGGATGTCGTGACGAGTTTCCATGCCTTGTTGGTCAAAAGACCCGCCTTGCACGGCGTTTCCTGTACAGCAAACATTACCTCCATACGAGGGAACAGGATTCATAGGATCGTAGGTAAAACTATCAGGAGTATCTTTACTTCCTGGTTTCTTAGTAACCAGTTTGCCATCTCCATATAAACTGTTTGCACTACCCGCACTGCTTAGATAAAAGGATTTCATTTTAGCATTTTTAGGCGGCCATTCATCAGAGGCTTGCCATTTGTTACTACCCATGGTGTAGTATTGAACTTTTGGAGTTTTTTCAACAAAATTTGTCTGTTCGTCTTTTAACCACATATCGAACCAATCATAGATTTGTTCTTCGTAGTTCAGGCGCGCATCACCTACACTTCGTTCTCCCACAATAGTATTTTCGGTAGCACGAGTAAAAGCACAGTGTAGTGTTGGCGCAATCACCAAATACTGATTATCACGCACCTCTTTATCTTCGGCGTTATTTCTGACATGATTATACAAAGCTAAGTTCGGGCTAGATGCAACATCATACCAAGAAACGAACCAAAAGCTTGGAACTCCAAAACCCATATCGTCATGATATAAACCACCGCTATACCAAGCAGCATCATTAGGTGTGCGACGAACTAAATCGTCAAAAACTTCCTGCTTCCCATTGATATTCTTTACAATATCTTGAATTGGAAGATGAGAAAGTGCTTCTTTCATATCTATTGGAGGGTTTTTTGGAGAGAGGTCATAAAATCGAGAGATACGAATTAGATCTTCTTGTGTAGCGCCTTCTGGAATTCTAGGTTTGAACTTATCTTGTTCAACGCTATACAACCAAGAAAAGAACAATAATTGTTCTGCGCCACCACGGTACCAATTTCCTTGTTCAAAGTATTTTCCAACTCTACCAACCCCGGCGCCATATCCTTGTGGAACCATCGCAGCATGAGCGGGATGATCAAGGCCAGCGACTGCCATTTGCCATTCTGCTGTTGATGAGCAACCTATGGTCCCTACTTTACCGTTCGACCAAGGCTGATTTTCCATCCAGCTAAAAGCGTCATAGCCATCAGTTAGAGGGGCACCAAGAATTTCCCACTCCCCTTCAGAAAAATAACGTCCACGCTCGTTCTGAATTACATAAGCATAACCACGCTTTACCGCATCATAGGCGCTTTGTGCTGTTCTGGTTCGTTGTTCCCCATCTACCCAAGTATTAAAATTGTAAGGAGTGCGGGAGAATATAATAGGTACTGGTTTATCAGTTTTTGGGCGGTAGATGTCGGTTGCAAGCCGAGTTCCATCACGCATAGGCATCATTACTTTCTGATCGATGATGGCAATTTCTTCTAGTTTTTGGAAAATATCTGACTGTGCCTGAATAGCGGTTGTTCCAATTATACTAAAAACGAATAGAGTGGAGAGAAAAATATGTTTGTAATACTTTTTCATGGGAAGGTTTATTAGTTGAAGGAATTTAAATATCGTAGTGGCATCATTGTAATCACAATAGTAGAAATTTCAAAAAATCATTTAATCGAGGAGTTGCAGCCCTGAAAGGGCGAAATAAATCAGCGAGGCGGTGAAGCCCCTCGTAAATAAGGTAATATCATTCATCATTCCCCAATAAAATTTGGTTTCCTTTTTTCTAAGAAAGCTTGTACACCTTCGGTATAATCTTTAGTAGAACCAGCTTTTGCTTGTAGTTCAGCTTCTAGTTCTAGCTGTGTTTCTAGCGAATTATCGAAGCCCGCATTAAAACCTTGTTTGGTAAGCCCGAAACCTAAAGTTGGCATTTTAGCAAGGTATTCGCAAAGATTTGTGGCTTCAATCATGAGCTCCTCACTTGGCAAAGCTTTGTAAATCATTCCCATGGCTACTGCCTCAGAAGCTTTAACTGGGCGACCAGTAAATGTTAGTTCTGTAGCTCGTGCTAAGCCCACTAAACGAGGTAGAATGTAAGTTCCGGCGCTATCAGGGATAAGTCCGAGATTAGAAAACGATTGGATAAACTTGGCATCTTCAGAGGCTAACACCATATCACAAGCTAAAGCAATATTAGCACCAGCGCCAGCAGCGGTTCCGTTTACGGCACAAATAACAGGCTTTTGTAAGTTTCGAATAGCTTTTATAAGTGGATTGTAAGTATGATGAACCACTTCGCTTAACTCACGATTTGGGTCTTTTCCAATTTCAACCACTTCTTCCAAATCTTGTCCCGCACAAAAAGCTCTACCTGAACCTGTAAGTAATACGCATCGTATTTCCTTATTAGAGGCTGCTTCTTTGAAGGCTTTTTGTATTTCTATACCCATCTCAAAATTGAAACTGTTCAATTTATCAGGGCGATTTAGAGTGATATGGAAAACAGAATTAGTAAGTGAAGTTTGAATAAAAATGTAAGCCATGGCATTGCTCATTGAGATACTGTTTTACTTTGATAGAAATGAACGGATAATATTATTTTATAAAAATGATTTATTTATCACTAAATACATTTAAAATGCTCGAATGGTTGGTGGCATGAATCACAGAAATATTGAGACTTACATGCTGTAGACCCAAACTCACTCTCGAGGTGTGTTTCAAAAGAATCGCAAAAAGGGCAGGGGACAACTTTTGTGCTCGATAGTGTTTTGAGGAAATCTTCGTCAGCAACGGTTTTTTGGGGAGGAGCTATACCGAAGTCTTTTAACTTTGTTTTCGCCTCATCCGTCATCCAGTCGGTTGTCCAGGCTTCAGAATAATCTAACTGAACATCAAAATCTTGAATTCCTTGTTCTATTAGTTTGTCTCGAACCATTTTTTCGATGGCATTCATAGCTGGGCAACCAGAGTAGGTGGGCGTTATCTTAACAATCACCTTGTCGCCTTCATAACTCACACTTCGAGCAATACCCATCTCAATAATATTGAGCACAGGAATTTCTGGGTCGGTTACTTCTTTAAGAAACTCCCAAATTTGCTCTTCAGTATGTTGTTGAATTAATGACATTTATTATAATGGGATCCATTTAAAAATTTACTAACTACTATCTACTATTTCCAAACAGCTTCAGGGTGAGAACGTCTCAAAAATTGCATTGTTGCTAACATGTGTCCGAGGTACTCGGTGTGCATTCCATTCCTACTTCCCGTCATCATGAACTGATCCCAATCTGGAACAGTAAGTGTGGCTTCGGTGAGTGTCTCTTCCACCAATGTTTTCCATTTAGAATGGAAGGAGGTAGGGTCTGCACCATTTCCATCAGCTAAAACCATGGTGTCTATTTCATCGGTGTAAAAAAGCTCGCCCAAGTACATCCAAATTTCATCGAAAGCGGCTTGCATACGCTGGTGACTTTCATCCGTTCCATCACCCAATCGTAAAACCCAATTGCGAGCGTGACGCAGATGATATTTCAGTTCTTTTAGATGCTTTTCTACCATCCCTTTAAACTGAGGGTCTTTGGCACCTTTCAATTCCTCATAAAGAAAATAACCAAAGGAGCTAAACAAGAATAAACGAGCTATGGTGAAAGCAAAATCATCGTTTGGAAGTTCGTAAAGCTGTAAATTTGAGAAGTCGGCATCATCGCGGAAGTAAGCAAAATGATCTTCATCGTTTCCCTTTCCCTCTACTACGCCAGCCAATTCATACAAAGCAGTGGCATGACCAATTAGGTCGAGTGCTATATTCGCCAAAGCCAAATCTTCCTCTAGCTCAGGGCCATGCCCGCACCACTCCGAAACTCGTTGGCCTAGAATTAGTCGGTCGTCGGCTAGGCGGAGCAAGTATGCCAAAAAGGCTTCTTGGTTTGTCAATTTGTTGGTAGTTGTCATATCAAAAATTTAAATGGGCTGAAGATTATTATAAGCCTGAGGATTCCAAACAATTGCTGGCATTAGCTTTTATTTAGAAACTGTTTTTTAACCTCATCATGTGGAATAATATCGCGAGGATCACTTAATGACTTACTCACCTGATCCAGTACATAAAGCCTATACATAGCTTGTTCAATAGTGGCATCCTCCGGCAATTCTTGCATTGCTTTAATAATGCGTTTCTTGTCGATAGTTGCTTCCATAATCATTTCAATTTGTTGGTTTCTTTAGTCATAATACTAGAATAAAACTCTTAAGCTCTTTTTTTGGTAGCTCTTGGAACGCTATAAAATTGAGGGTGGCGATAAGGTTTATCGCTTGCAGGATCGAAAAATGGTCCCATATCTTCAGGAGTTGATGCCGTAATTTGATCGGAAGGAACTACCCAAATATTTACGGCTTCATTTCGCCTTGAATATACATCGCGGGCATTTTGTAATGCGCTTTCAGCATCTACAGCATGTAAACTGCCAGCATGTTCGTGAGGTTTCCCAGACTGTGGTTGTGTGAAAACCTCCCAAAGAGGCCATTCGGTGCTAGTATTTGAATGATTGTGTGCCATTGCTAATTATATGAATTTATTTAAAATCTAAATGCAGAACCCATAACCCCAAACCCAAAAATTCTGACTCCTGAGTTCTTAGTTCTGAATTCTTACTACGATGCTTTGTCTTCTTTTAATTTCTTTTTGCGGGCGTAAGCTTGTGCCGCTTCACGAACCCATTCGCCGTTTTCATACGCATCTCTACGGGCTTTCATTCGAATTCGATTCATTACGCCATTTCCTCGAACCACATCCCAAAATTCATCCCACGGAATTTCACCAAAATCCCAGTGGCCTGTTTCTTCATTAAATTTCAAATCAGGATCAGGCAGTTCAACACCAATGGCTTGAGCTTCCATTACAGCTCGGTCTATAAAGTGCTGACGCAACTCGTCATTGGTTTTCAGTTTAACCTGCCATTTAATAAGCTCTGCACTGTTTGGGGATTCCGAATCATTAGGCCCAAACATCATTAGGGTAGCCCACCAAAGTCGATTTACTGATTCTTGAACCATTTTGACTTGGGCAGGGGTGCCTTCCATCATCTTAGCTACCATTTCGTAGCCTTGTTTTTTGTGGAAGCTTTCTTCACGGCAAATTCTGAGATTAGCCCGAGAATATGGACCATAAGAGGAGCGAGCTAACATGGTTTGGTTTACAATAGCGGCGCCATCTACCAACCAACCAATAACGCACACATCGGCGTAGCTCAATGTTGGGTAATTAAAAATGCTCGAATACTTTGCTTTGCCATATAGATACTGGCGCACCATTTCATCGCGACTAATACCTAACGTTTCCGTGCCACTATATAAATATAGACCATGGCCAGCCTCGTCTTGAACTTTGGCAAGTAGCACCAATTTTCTTTTTAGAGAGGGTGCACGCTGAATCCAATTTCCTTCAGGTAACATCCCAACAATTTCGGAATGCGCGTGTTGGCTCGAAATCCGAATTAGTTGCTGGCGATAACGCTCAGGCATCCAATCTTTGGGTTCTATTTTTTCGCCTGCATCAATGCGAGCTTGAAAGTCGTCTAATTGCTTTTGTGTTTCCATAGCTGAATATACAATTTATTTTGGAAGCGCTTTTATTACTGAACAAGAATTTAACCAAGGTAATTCAAAAATAGAAAGAAGGGTCTTTAAAAGATGTATAAATGTGTTGATAAGGAACTCTAAATCTGCCCTCATGAATTATATAGTAGTTATGGAAGCGCTTTTTTATATATATTAAGACCATAACTTTGAATTTTAAAAATTAGTTACAATGTCTGAGTCACCTGAAATTTTGGAACGTCCTATTGAAGAAGAATTTGAAGATTATCTTGGTTTACAAGATGTAGATTATATCGAGCATTATGTGAGTAATGCAAAGCAAGCCGCACACTATTATATAACCACTTTTGGCTTTGAACTAAAAGCCTATTCTGGCTTAGAAACAGGGGTGCGAGACCGCTCATCATTTTACCTAGAACAAGGCAATATCCGATTTGTACTAACAGCCCCCTTAAATAGTAGTTCGCCCATTTCAAAATTTGTGCATAAACATGGCGATGGTATTAAAGACGTTGCTATGCATGTAGAAGATGTTGACCGAGCATTTAATGAAAGTATTAAACGCGGTGCGGTTGCTGTAGAAGAACCACATAGCTTAACAGATAAACATGGGACGGTTAGAAAGGCTGCCATTAAAACCTATGGCGATGTAATCCATTCTTTTATAAATCGTACTGATTACAAAGGAATATTCTTGCCAGGTTATGTGGCAAAAGAAAGCGCTGTTAAAACGCCCTCTGTTGGGGTTCAATTTATTGACCATTGCGTAGGTAATGTTGAGCTAGGTCAAATGGATGTTTGGGTGGCTTTTTACCGGGATGTACTTGGTTTTACGCAGTACATTAGCTTTGATGATAAAGATATTTCTACCGAATATTCGGCGTTAATGAGTAGAGTTATGGCTGGTGGACGTGGAATGATTAAATTCCCTATAAATGAACCTGCCGATGGTGTTAAAAAATCACAAATTGAGGAATACCTCGACTTTTTTGAAGGTGCAGGCGTACAACATTTGGCACTGCTCACTGGCGATATTATAGAAACGGTAACAAAGCTTAGAAATAATGGTCTGGAGTTTTTGAAAATTCCGACAAGTTATTACGAAGACCTGGAAGAGCGAGTAGGCAAAATTGATGAACCAATAGATAAACTTGCCGAACTAGGAGTTTTAGTAGATTGTGATGATGAGGGCTATTTGCTTCAAATATTTAGTAAACCTGTGGTAGATCGGCCTACACTTTTCTTCGAAATCATTCAGCGTAAAGGCGCTCGTGGTTTTGGGAAAGGAAATTTTAAGGCGCTATTTGAAGCTATAGAACGTGAACAGGATCTGAGAGGAAATTTGTAACAAATTTTAGGTTCTGGTTGTTGAATTAGATTCAAAAGCCAAAATTCATAACTCAAACTTGATACTATGTATTACCACGCATTAGGAACAATTCCGCATAAACGGCATACTGTTTTTCGCAGACCCGATGGCGAGCTTTTTACTGAAGAGCTTTTTGGAGCAGAAGGCTTTCATGGCAATAGCTCGTTGCTATATCATTACCACATGCCTACCCGCGTAACTAGAATGGAAGCGGGGGAGATTATTGAGGTGAAAGCGGTAGATGCTCATAGGCTCCGTCATCGTCATATAAAGACGAGGAATTTTCCTGCTGGGGGCGACCCTATATCTTCTAGGAAAGTGCTAATGTTCAATAACGATATTCAGATTGGTATTGCCCGACCAACCGATTCTATGAAATATTTTTATAGAAATGGAGAGCATGATGAGCTTCTTTTTATTCATGAAGGGAAAGGTCACGTACAAACAAATTTTGGTCGGCTCGATTTTGGGTATGGGGATTACATTTACATTCCAAGAGGAACCACCTACCAGATACATTTTGAGACTGAAGAAAATCGTTTCCTTTGGGTAGATTCAACAGGTCCCATTGGTTTCCCAAAAAGATATCTGTCTGAAATGGGGCAACTAATGGAGAATTCACCATTTTGTGAACGAGATTTTAGGCTGCCACAAGAACAACTTTTCTTTGAGGAAAAAGGCGAATTTGAAGTTCGTATTAAAAAAGGTGGAAGAATGCATCATTATTGGTTCGATTATCATCCACTTGATGTAGTTGGTTGGGATGGTTATTTGTACCCATGGATTTTCAATATTAAAGATTTCGAGCCCATAACAGGGAGAGTACATCAGCCACCTCCAGTACATCAAACATTTGCAGCGCATAACTATGTGGTTTGTAGTTTTTGTCCACGTAAATTCGATTATCATCCCGATGCCATCCCGGCGCCATACAACCATTCGAATGTAGATTCTGATGAAATGCTCTATTATGTAGAAGGGGATTTTATGAGTCGAAAAGGAATGGATTACGCCAGTATAACGCTGCATCCAGGAGGAATCCCTCATGGGCCACACCCGGGTAAAGCCGAGGCAAGTATTGGCGCAGAAGCAACCGATGAGTATGCGGTTATGATAGACACCTTTAAGCCACTTTTTGTGACTGAAGAAGCTATGCGCTTAGACGATCCGAGTTATCCCTTTTCGTGGTTACAGGATAAGTGAGTGAATGGTATTCTAGAAGGTTTTTAGAATTTATGTATTGAAAAATGAGCTCTCAGGCTTTAAGTAGAATCATTGATAGAACCTTCTCCCCTAGGGCTAATCCTCATACACATCTATTTTGGGACATAAATCTGTTCAAACAACATGACGTACTCGTCATTGACGCCAGCGGCGGCATATGGACGTTACCACCCAGCCCTGTCACCCTGAGGAATGAGCGGACTTCGACGAAAGTCGGAGGAAGCGAGTGAACGAAGGGTCTCCTGATTATAGGCAATGAGTTTGCTCTAGTATTATTGTATTGTATTCATGAACGTATAAACTAAGATCCTTCACTACGACTCCCTATCGGTCGTCTTGTTCAGGATGACAGGGTCGGTTATTTATATTTCCTTTGCCTCCCTACGGTCGGGCATTGCCTTTCAGGCAATAGTAAAGATCAGAAATCATCATTGGCACCAACGGCGTCATCTAGGAATTAACCACCAGAGGGAGGACTCTTTGTAGTTTTCAAAAATAAAAATGAGTATTCGGAACCTCAACAAATCACCTAACACCCAGAACACATAAAACTGATTAAAGGAATCAGTTTTGAGGTGCATTTTTATAAGCTAGTACATCCATGTGATCTTTTATTATTGAGTACCCTTTTTTTCTAAATTCGTTATTCAACTTTATTAAGCTTTCATCGGTGAAGTGAAAATATTCGAAAAATATTAGGCAAGGTGAGTATTTGTCGATATCTATTGAGCAAAGAATCTTTTCATCAAAACCTTCACAATCCAAAAAGATAGCGTCCACATTTTCAATAGAATGCTTCTTGATTAAGCTATCGAAATTGATTGATTTCACATTTGTTGAGTGAATCCAATCATCTATATTCTCGGGAGTTTCGACACCCTCTCTAGCCGCCCATTTTTGAACATATCCTTTTTCTATATGCTGTAGAATATGATTCTTGTCGAAAGAAGAGAGCCCCGTTGCCCAACGAGCATTTGAAAAAGAGATAGAGTAAAATGGAAGATTGAGGTCATCGGATGAGATAGCTGCATTTTCAAAATAGAGCCCTTCAACACCGGCATGGTTTCCTTTCAGCCTTTCGAACACGTGAACTTGTGGCTCAACTAACACCCCTCGCCAATTAAAGGCTCTTATAAATCGATATAAAGGATCATTGTGATAGCCGTCGTTTGCGCCGATTTGAACAAAGGAAACAGCCTTTTTGTTTAATGTATAACGATGTATTACTTCTTCTAAACTGCCTTTTTTAGGCTTCCAGAACCACTTGTTGTATAGTATATATATCCATGTTGTAGACAAATATTTAGTAAGCTTTCCCCATAAGGATTCGAGCATAAAAGTGGTTTAAAGGAACGTTTCAATTGTTAATCAATGTAAACTAGAGAATTTCTTTGTTATTGCAAATAAATTTTTACAATTAAATGCTAAAAAGAAGGGGTGTTGAGGTTTGGTAGCTCACTGGTAGATATTTATGTTTATTAGGTCAAGTTGGGATCAGAATGACTTGTTCTTATTATTTGTGCGAACAAATAGAATTACTGCCATTGAATTACCCCACATCTACGTTTTAAAAACTATTAACCAATAACCACACTTATCTAATTACCTCTTTGATAGGCATAAAAAAACCCAGTCTAAATTATTAGACTGGGTTTATACAAGTTTTAGAAACTCAAAAAGATAAAATGAACCTACAATTACCGAATAATAGTCTCGGTTCTTTTTGGTCCTGTTGAAATAATGGTGAATTTCACATTTAGATAATCTTCAACAAACTCGATGAAAGAGACTGCATTTTTAGGAAGTTCTTCCCATCTAGTCATTCCCGAAATATCGATATCCCAACCTGGAAGAGAAGTATAAACAGGTTCAATTTTCTCAATTTCTGTTAAGCTTAAAGGAAATACTTTTGTTTCAACTCCATCTATTATATAGCTGGTACACACTTTAACGTCTTTAAAGCCGTCCATTACATCCATTTTGGTGAGAGTGAGTTCGTTAATGCCATTTATACGGCAAGCATACTTCAAAGCAACAAGGTCGAGCCAGCCACAACGTCGCGGTCGGCCAGTAGTAGCACCAAACTCAGATCCTTTTTCACGCAGTTCGTCGCCTTCTTTTCCAAAAAGTTCAGTTGGGAAGGGGCCATTACCAACGCGAGTACAATATGCTTTAGTGATTCCCATTACATGCGTTAAAGCAGTAGGTGGAATTCCAGAACCTGTACATGCCCCACCAGAAGTTGGTGATGAAGAGGTTACAAAAGGATAGGTGCCATGATCGATATCTAGCAAGCAACCTTGAGCGCCTTCAAGTAAGATGTTTTTGCCAGCTTCTAGCCCTTCGTGCAACATATTTGTGGTATTAACTATGTAGGGGCTTAAAGTTTGGATAGCATCTTCCAATTCATCCATCAAGGTATCGACAGATAAGTTTTCTACATGGTATAAGTTTTCGAGCGCAAAGTTAATGTCGCTGATATTTTGGGTTAGCTTTTTGCGGAGGCTTACTTTATCAAGTAAATCACCCATTCTAATACCCACACGCGATACTTTACTTACATAAGCAGGACCAATGCCTCGGCCAGTTGTACCAATAGCCTCATCGGCTTTTTTCTTTTCTTTAAGTTGGTCTAACACTTTGTGATAGGGTAAAATAACATGTGCTGTCTCGCTTATAAAAAAGCGACCCTCTAAGTTAGAACCAAGTTCTTCTACGCCATGCAATTCTTTTACAAGGGCAATAGGGTCTATAACTACACCATTTCCAATAATACAGTGAGCATCACCATTAAAAATACCTGAAGGTATAAGGTGAAGAACTACTTTCTTATCATCAAATTTAAGGGTGTGCCCGGCGTTTGCACCGCCTTGGTAGCGGACTACGAAATCAGTTTTATTGCTAAGTAAATCAACAATTTTTCCTTTTCCTTCATCGCCCCACTGGGCGCCAATAATTACACGAACTGACATAATGAGATATATTTACAATAAAAAAGGGGTGTAGCTATCTACACCCCTTTAAAAGTTTTGTTTAAAACGTAATCATTAACCTTCGTTGAATGATTCTGCGGCTTCATCAACAGATTTGAAGTGTTTAAAAACCGTTATTAGTTTGGTAACAATGAGTAAGCTTTCGATTTTATCGGTAGCATTTGCAATGCGAAGGTCACCACCAGCTTTTCGCATAGTGGTAAGTGCGCCAATAAGCATCCCTAGGCCAGATGAGTTCATGAACTTTACCTTGGCTAGATCTACAACAACGTTGTTTTTTCCAGCGTCGATGAATTCATGAAGTTTTTCGTTTAGGCTAACCGCATCTGGGCCACCCATTACATTACCTTTAAATTCGATAACTACACTATTGTAGCGTTCAGATGTGCTAAAACTCATATATTACCTTTAATTTATTTTTTATTTGGATTTCTTTGATTTGCCTTCAAGTTCTATAACTAGCGAACTAGCTACAAATAAAGAACTATAAGTTCCAAGAACAATACCTATCAAAAGTGCAAAAGAAAATCCTTTCAACACTTCACCACCGAAAATAAACAGCACAAGCACCACAAACAAGGTGGTAAGTGAAGTAATTACTGTACGGCTTAACGTGTCGTTTAGGCTCTTGTTTACCATAGGGATAAACTCCATTCCTTTATGCACAAGTTTATTCTCTCTAATTCTATCGAAAACAACCACGGTATCATTTAGTGAATAACCAACAATGGTTAAGAATGCCGCAATTAGATTTTGATCAATTAAGAGGCTAAAGCTCACAATGTCACTTAAAATAGTAAAAGCGCCAAGTGTAATTATAACATCATGAATTAATGCCACTACCGCACCAGCCGAGAAGGTCCAGTTACGGAAACGGATTAATATATAGATGAAAATTATAACCATAGCATAGAGTATAGACTGAAGGGCACTCATTTTTAAATCTTCAGCGAACTTTGGCCCAACTGTATCTGATTTTTCAACCAGTACCTTATGGCCAGGATAAGTTGCCTGAGTTGTTCTAATGATGATGTCTTCAATTTCATCCATAACAGAAGCATTATCTGTTCGGATTAGAACTTCAGTATTTCCACCGAAAAGCTTTACCTCTGGGGTAGAACCTAGCGGCTCTGAGAGTACTTCTCTAATTTCAGCAACATCTACAGGTTTATCGAATTTAAGTACGATTTCTTTACCGCCTTTAAAGTCGATGCCGTATTGAAGGCCCTTAGTTAATATGGCGCCGAGGGATATCAGTATTAAAATACCTGATACGATGTAGGCAACTTTTCTGTTACCAACAAAATTAATATTTGGAGATTCAAACCATCTCATAATCTATTCCTTTAAATCGTTAAAAATATCTTTAAAATTATCCGAAGCTAATTGCGTCGGCTTTATTGCGGGTTAAGTAATCAATCACAACACGTGTAATGATGATTGCGCTAAATAATGAACAGCAAATACCAGCTAATAGAGTTACAGCAAAGCCTTTAATAGGGCCTACTCCAAAACTCAAAAGAATAATTGCAACAAAACCAGTTGTTACGTTAGCATCAATAATTGCGCTCATTGCGTTTGAATAACCAGCAGAGATGGCTGCTTTCATGGTTTTACCACTGCGTTGCTCTTCCCTAATTCTATCAAATATTAGAACGTTAGCATCTACCGCCATACCAATGGTAAGTACTATACCAGCAATACCAGGTAAAGTTAAAGTTGCTCTAAAACCAGCAAGAATACCAAGTATAAATACGATATTGAGTAATAATGCAAGGTCGGCTACTGCACCACCTGTACGGTAATACACAATCATAAAGATGGCGACAATTACTAGACCAATAAACACAGAGTTTAAGCCAGCGCTAATAGATGCTTCACCAAGGGTAGCACCAACAGTACGCTCTTCCAAGATTTCGAGAGGTGCAGGTAAAGCACCCGACAGTAGAATGTTCACAAGGTCATCCGCTTCTTGTACGTTTGCCATTCCTTCAATACTAGAACGGCCCCCAGTAATTTTTGTATTTACGTTTGGATAGGTATATACATAACCATCTAGTACAATCGCTATCGGCTTGCCGATGTTAGCGCCAGTAATAATTCCCCAACGACGTGCACCTTCGGCATTCATCGACATTGAAACTTCTGGTACGTTAGTAGCAGGATCGAATTGTACACTTGCCTCTTCAATAACATCACCGGTTAACTCCACTTGAGTTCTTACACCATAAAGTGGGTAACCCTCGTTATTTGCAGTAATACGTGCAGGTTTTGCTCCCCACATTACAGTAGTATTACGCGGCAACATGCGTTGTACTTCAGGTGCGTTTAGTAATTCCATTACGCGTGCAGTGTCTTGTGCTAGGGCATAGCCTAATACATAAGAGTTGTCGCCTGGGGTAATCACTTCCATAAGTGGATTTGAAAACGCTTGGTCTGGGCTATCTGCAGAATCTGGAACTTGCGAATAGAACTCATAAACTTGCTGAATAAAAGCTAAAAAATCTTTTCCATCAGCTGCCAATCGAAATTCTAAACGAGCAGTTCCTTTAAGTAAGTTACGTACACGCTCTTTATCGTCAATACCAGGAAGTTCAACAACTATTCGGTCGCTCCCTTGTTTAATAATAGAAGGCTCTGTTACACCGAAACGGTCAACACGAGTTCTGATAATTTCAATTGCACGATTTAATGCACCTGTTCTTTGCGTTTTTAAGAAAGTAATAATTTCAGCGTTAGTAGAACGGCGAGTAATGTTTGCGGCATCATTACGGTAGTAACGACTTAAACGTGCGTTTGCATCGCGGCCTTCATAAGCGATTAGTATTTCATCAATAAAATCGCTGCCATTCGTAAATGCTGCTTCACGAGCTTCTTCAACAACATTGTCGAGCACACTGTCGCGATCGGCACCAGCAAGCTCAAGTACTAGTTGTGGAGTACCAACCTCTAGGGTTACACGCATACCACCTTGGAGGTCAAGCCCAAGATTTAATGAGCGTTCTTGAATGCTTTTTAAGCGTTCTGCATTTTCTATTTCGTATTGTTCTCTTTCCCCAGCAGTAAGCTCATTCATTTGCTTCTGCTCTAAACCCCAGATAACAGTAGGGTACAGGTAATATAGAGTCATGGCCATAAATGCTGCGATAAGGCCAATTTTGAATCCGTTTCCTTGCATGTTGTGTTAGATTATAATTGTTAAATATTAAGTTTAATGTAAAATCGAAGTGGGTAAATAGTCTGCATTAGGCAATATATTAGCATTAAAAATAGGCTAAGAAAACCGAATTTATTAATACCTCTGTACTTGAAATCCTAAGCAGTAGGCTATATTGGAATAAAAGTTTTAGGGGGCACCTATAACTATGCCAAAAGAGAGAGGGCTAGGAGTTGTGGTAACTGCTAACTTATTTTGTAGAAGAGTGGAATGAGTGGTGGGCGTTTGTAATGCGTGTAAGTTAAAAAGTGCAGACTTTGTTAGTGTTTTACTATCGTTCTGCTGAATACCATTAGCTTTAGCTGTGGTAACTATAACACTTTTCGCCATCCCTTGTTGCGAATCCATAAAGGATATCCACTCGGTAAGTAAAAGTCGAAATATTTCGTTTTGGTCAGATTTTTGGAAATCGAGTTCGAAATCTTCGGCATTGGATGTAACAAACGCGGAAGCATTTCTAATAACTGACTCTAACTCATCAGAAGAGTTACCCAATTCTTGTAGTTTTTTTAGAACGCTAGCATCATCATGGTTTTTTAAATGTGTGCCTAACCATGTTGTAAATGCAGAATGCTTAGCCGACTCATTAACTGGTTGCACAAAGTGTAGCAATAGGCTAAAAAGTAGCGCGAGCGTTACAGAAATTTTTGGGATATGTGAACGAAATAAATTCATACAAGCACCTAAGATACATAAACGGCATGATTAATTGCGAATATGAAACACATATTTATAAACATATCTAAGATTATGATAAATCCGAGATACAGCCGGCTATCCATATCCAGTAAAAGGTGTTTATTGGATGAAGTTAAATTGAATTAGAACCTAATAAGTAGCGCACAGGCTACTCATTCTTTAATCATAAAGCCTTAAGCTATACTGTCGAGTGATTTCTGAAATACGATTATCTCATTGAATCAGATCGCTAAAATACCCTGAATCGGGTATTTATGATCTTGATTTTTGAATTCATATTTAAGCTCCAATTAACAAATAGCCACCTGTAAAGGCTCTTTATTTAAGTGGCTTAACTCAGGAGTACAACATGAAAATCAAAAAAATAAGTTATGTACTGCTATATGCAGTGATTATGAGCGTTACTTCTAATGCAGTAATGGCTCAAAGTTCGAGTGATTTATATAATTCTGGAAAATATAATCAAGCCGCAATAAAGTACGAACAATCGGCGAGTAGTAGCCCCGAGCACTACTTATGGGCAGCGAGAAGCTATACCGCTTTAAAGGATTGGGATAAAGCTATACAGATGTACGAAGCGTATAGTTCTAAATACTCAAAAGCTGATAAAGCTGAAATAAATACTATAATTGGTATTTTGAGTGCGTCAGAGGAAGATGTTTATGCCGAAAATTTAGGATTAAATATAAACTCTGAGCAAGATGAGTATCTTGCGAGGGTATCCTCAGATGGAAATAGACTCTATTATAATATTGCAGATAAACCTGGTGGGTTTGGCGGCGAAGACGCATGGTATTCTACTAAAAAACCCGATGGCACTTGGAGCACTCCATTTAATATGGGGCCTGTAATTAATACAACTAGTCACGAAGGTATTTTATCTATTTCTTCGGATGGAAATACGGCAATAGTATTTGGTAATTACGAAGGCCGTTTTGGGGGTGGCGATTTATTCTATAGCTCAAGAATTGGCGATAGCTGGACCGTGCCTTGTAATTTAGGGGGCGATATAAACTCAAAAAATTGGGATTCGATGGCCAGCTTATCACCTGACGGCAAAACCATGCTATTTGTAGCCTATGAAGGTAGAAAAACAAAAGAAGAGGCCAACTATAAAACAGATATTTATATCACACATCTAAAAAATGGCCGCTGGACTACACCTGTACCACTACCACGTACAATTAACACGGCTATGTCGGAAGTATGGCCTTTTCTAAACTCTGATGGACGAACCTTGTATTTTTCTTCAAAAGGGCATCCAGGTCTTGGTGGCTACGATCTGTTTATGTCTCGAAGAATTGGCGATGGCTGGGATAACTGGACAACACCCGTAAATCTTGGCAAGTCAATAAATTCAGTATTAGACGATAGCGATTTAACCGTTCCAGCCTCTGGCACAGTAGCATATTTTAAAAGAGAAACTACAGGAGAGGGTGATGGCTACGGAAAGGATGATATATTTCGGCTAATTTTACCGGCTTCAATGCGACCAGATCCTGTAGTTACCATTTATGGAAATATTACCAACCAAAATGACAGCCTAATTGCAGCGACTCTATTTTGGAGCGATTTTGACTCAGGCGAGCAACTTGGCTACTCTACCAGTAATCCTAAAACAGGCGATTATCTTATCAATCTGCCATTCGGTCGGCGCTATCTTATCACAGCCAATCAAAAAGGATACTTATTCCAGTCCGAAATGCTAGATCTAAAAACTATGGTTGAGGACTCTATCATCTTCTCAGAAAAACTAGGTCCAGAGCTTTTTAGGATGCAAAATGCGTTGAAGAGAATTGACCAAAATAAAAGTGAATATGAAAAGCTACTGGCATCAAATTCCTCAGAATTAGAAGGCCAATTCACTCAGCTTTCAGAGCTTAGCAAAGAAATGAACAAGGCTCAAGCTGATTTGAATGATGCCATTCGCCGTGCAAGGATTAGTTATTTAGAAGATAACTCTGGCTACAAAGAAGTTCGCCAAGACATCTCACTTACCGAGGCTAATGAAGGTGCACGCGTGGTACTCGAAAACATTTACTTTGATACGGGTAGTGCCACTCTACGCAACGAAAGCCAACAAGAATTAGACCGATTGTTTGAAATCATGACTCAATCGACACTTGTTATAGAGATTGGTGGCTACACAGATAATGTAGGTTCAGATGAAACGAACATGACATTAAGCCAAGCACGTGCAGAATCAGTAGTTAGTTATGTGGTTAATAAAGGAATTTCAAACAATCGAATTTCCGCTAAAGGTTATGGTAAGAATGATCCAAGAGCTAATAACGAAACTGCTGAAGGGCGTCAAGAAAATCGCCGAGTAGAAATAAAAGTACTAAGTAGTGGTAGCCAAGAAGGCACGGGTGGTTTACTTGCCGAACAGACTAAAGAAGTGCCGTCTACTGATAATTTGTATGAGTTATATCGCCAAGCCGCAATAGCAGGTGGAACTCCTAAAGGCGCAGCTTGTTACGATTCCAACAACTACAACCCAAACACAATAGTTACTAGTAACAGAGAAAAGAAACCGAGAAAAATTACCACTCGTACCACCTCTCATACTTGGTATTTAGATAGTTCTGGAAAAGATGTAAGTGCTTTTAGTGGAAGAAGTATTTCCTTTATATCGCACAGTGGTGGTGGAACTCATGGTTATTCAAACCTTGGAGGTAGTGGAGTAGGTTTATACTCATCATCGGGTAGAGGCGAACGTAATTTGTGGGGCTACTTTTTAGGAGATGCTATTGGAGGAGGAATAGAGTGGAATCGCTACAAAGACATGAGTGGACTTGTGAAACTTCCTGTTTCATTCGACTACGGTTTTGGCGCTTATTTTGTGTACAACAAAACTACCACTGATTTTGGCCCTACTCCCAACAAGCTGGAGAATTATGCAATAGGTATGGGTGTGCCTATTATGTTAAGGCTACGATATAATATTGAACTGGCTGATATAAAAGTATCACCCTATGCTTCTTATCATTGGAATGCGCTGAATATGGTAAATATTGATGCGTCGAATAAAGTACAAACCAATGGAGATATAATTAATACAACTAGTATAACACCTACGTGGGTAGAGTTCGGTGCTCGTGCTAAGTATAAATTTATTACAGTTGGTCTTGGCGCTCAGTCGGGCGGTGGAGGTGTAGGATCATCTGGAGTTATGTTAAGAGCTGGTCTCAATTTCTGAAATAAAATCTAGCTAAAAGAGTGGTATTTTATACCACTCCTGATTGGGCTGCAGATATTATATTTGCAGCCCTTTTTTGTTTGGTATGCATGTTCATTAGCTGTTGGGTAAGAGTCTATCTTTACTTCATATTCGATTTGTTGAACTTTTTTAATTTCACCCAAACCATTTTAAAATATCGTCGATGGAAGCCGTTACTATTCGGAATGGAATTTTACGAATAGTAATTGTTATGGCTAAATTGGAATTGATCTGAGAATAATAATAGAATTATTATTGCATCTTATTAGCGGATTCTATGACTGTTGCGGGTATTTTTTCTTTGGTGATTTTATCTACCACCAAGGCAATGGCACCGTCGCCAGTTACATTACAGGCAGTGCCGAAGTTGTCCATGGCAATGTAGAGAGCAATCATTAAGCCGATCATTTCTTCATTAAATCCTAGCATCGACTGTAAAAGACCTATTGCCGCCATAATAGCACCACCCGGCACACCAGGGGCAGCAATCATGGCAATTCCCAACATAAATATAAAGCCTGAAAATAGAGATAAACTAATCGGCATCCCTTTTAAAATCATAAGTGCGATTGCACAAGCGGTGATTTTCATTATGCTGCCCGACAAATGTATGGTGGCACAAAGCGGGATTACAAAACCAGCAATCTTTTCAGAAACACCATTTTTTATAGTCTGCTCTAAAGTAACCGGAATGGTTGCAGCTGATGATTGTGTTCCCAGACCCGTAAAATAGGCAGGAAGCATGGTAGCCAGTAATTTTAATGGATTTTGTTTCGTATAAATTCCTGCAATGGTGTAGTATAGCAGAATTAGCAGGATATGGAGTGCAAATATAACGCCGATGATATTTAAGAAAACGGATAGAATAGAAACGACTTGACCACTAAAAGAAATTCCCGTGAAAATCCCTAAAATGAATAAAGGCAGTAATGGAACAATTACTCTTTCGATTAACCACTTTATGATGTCGCCAAAATCTTTAACCATCGATTTTAAGGCAGATGTTTCTTTTAATGATAACCCAAGCCCGATAACAAAAGAGAAAAATAAGGCGTACATCACATCAATAGCCGGGGGGATTGTTATACTGAAGTAAGGAACAAGATCTCGACCAACTTCGGCAAGCTCGGTCGTTTCGTTTACGTATGGAGCCAGAATTGAACTGAACAGGTGTGAAGTTGATAAATATGTTGCGAATCCTGAAAAGAGAGTAGAGCCATAAGCAATTACTGTAGTAATAAGAAGTAATTTGCCAGCGCCTTTACCTAAATCGGCGATTGCTGGCATAATCAAACCCATAATAATTAATGGGATTGAAAAAACTAAAAACTCCCCAAAAAGCGCATTAAAAGTGGTGAAAATTCTATTGAACCATTCAGGCAAATAAAGTCCGAAAAAAATACCAAGAACAATAGCTACAAAAATCTTAAATAATAGATTAGAAAAAATGCGCTTCATTATTTTACTTTTTAATTTTTAATGACACGCTAATATACAGGGATTGTATCAGTGAGCAAATCCTGATTTTGCAAATTTAATTATTAGTAACAGCTGCGCATTTAAGGATTACCAAAGTTGTATTCCAAAAAGTGTGTAAAATTTATTAATGTCATTATTTATCTCTTTCTTAGATCTAATACACGTATAACAATTTTGTGAAATACACACTTTTAGGGCAGCCGTACGCACAACCACCATTAAGGCATTAGAGCTTTATTGTTTTAGAAGTTCATTTTACTAACGATAAAATTCAAAAAGGGAAAAAAGGCGTAGAATTCTATCTGATTCTAAATCAGTAATATCCTAGGCCTAATAAAACACGTTGCACTAATCGAATAAACCTTTAGTTATAGCCAATCGAACTGCAGAAGCTCGAGTATTAACATGCAGCTTTTTGTAAATGTTTTTGATGTGGGTGCGTACTGTATGATGGCTAATAAATAACTTCTCACCTATTTGCCGTTCGGTAAGATCTTCAACAACACCATTTAATATTTCTACTTCTCTATCGGTGAGGTTGAGTTCAGATTGAATCTCTTTAGCTGAATTTTTTTTAACTGAATTTTTTGCTACAACAATATTCATCAACTTTGAGGCAACCAAAGGGGAGAGGGCAGCGCCACCTTCTACAAGTTGTTGAATTGCTTCTACATATTTTTGGATGGGTTCGTCTTTAAGTAGGTACCCAGAAGCACCTGCCAATACCGATTGGAATATTTTATTCTCATCCTCAAAAACAGTTTGAATTAAAATATCAATTTGTGGGTATAAGCTTTTGATAATAGCTGTAGCCTCTATGCCCGATTTACCAGGCATTTCAATATCCATCAAAATTACATCGGGTAATTCCGATTTTTCTAGTGTGGATAATTTAAGAATGGCAGAATCAGTAGTTTCAGCCTCTAGGGTTAAGGTTATATCATCATAAAAAGCTAAACGAGCTATTAGCCGTTCTCGAATTTTTCTCTGGTCTTCAACTATTCCTATTTTAATATCCATAATCATAAATTAACGGAGTTTCGAAAACATTTAAAATACCCTACTCAGGGTATAATGGAAGAGATAAGACAATGCGTGTGCCTACATTCAATTGGCTATAAATAGAGAGTTTACCTTCTAATAGTTCGGCACGGGATCTCATATTGTTAATTCCATTTCCTTCAGAATTTGCGAAGGTCGAAGTAGTATCCATTCCGATACCATTATCTTTCAACTCAATAGTAAGTGAGTTGGTATCTGTTGAGAATGAAATGTTGAAACATGTAGCCTCCGAATATTTTCGAGCATTATTTAGCGATTCTTGAATAATGCGTATCACGTTGAGAGATTGAGTTGGATTCAGAATTAATTCTGAAGAAACAGTCGAGTGAACCTTAACCTCTAATCCTTTTAAATAATGTTGTTGCCGTATTATGTGCCCATTTAAATGATTCACAAACTGCCCAAACTCCACTTGGCTTTTATCCATTAGCCAAATGGTTTCTCTTAAATCAGTCATGGTGTTTCTTGCATCTACATCTAGAGTGGACAATACCTTTTCTACCTTAGAAAGTTGGTTTTTTGTAAGATGAAGATTACTGATTTCAATTCCTGTTATCAGATTGGTAATTTGAGACCCTACATTATCGTGCAAATCTCTAGAGATGCGTTCTTTCTCCATACGCAATCTATTTTCAGCCTCGGCTTTTGAAAGCTGTATCTCTAGCAGGTTCTCTCGTTGCATTGTTTCTCGTTTTATGCGCTGCTGTTTAAAAAGAAGCGTAGCTATTAAAATTCCCGAGCTAAACAAAAGCCCCAATATGCTTACTAGCCAATTTCGTTTTTTTACTTTTAGCTGTTCTATGCTAAGAGTTGCATTTGTTTGTGCAATCTGCTTTTCTTTCTCTTCTGTTTCGAACTGTACTTGTAACTCGGCAACCTTGCTAGCTGTTGAAATATTTAGAAGGCTATCTTTATAAATAGTATAGTTTTTATGATAAAAAAGAGCTGAATCGTATTGTGCTAAATGTTCAAAATTATTTGATATCTGATAGAAGGAATTCTCTGCAAGGCTTGTGTAATTAGTTTCTAGTGCTAGATGTAGAGCTTGTTTGAAATACCGGAGAGAGGAAATAAAGTCGCCCTTTTTGTTATAAGCCAACCCCAAATTTAGTAAATCGGTACCCATTGCTGTAGAGTCTTTAAGTACCTCTCGGATAGAATAAGAATGGCTTAACTGCTTGATAGCCTCATTGTAATCACCTAGCCCTAAATAGACCTCAGAAAGGTTGCCTAATGAGTAAGAAACGCCAAGCTGGTCGCCTTTTTCTTCTTTTATGAGGAGAGATTGAGTTATATAAAATAGGGCGCTGTCATATTCTTGCTTCATCAATTTTACGATTCCGTAGTTATTAAAAGCATCTGCCTGTGTTATAGAACCCGGAAATTGCTTCAATAAGCTAATCCCTTTTTGCATATATACTTCAGCCAAAT
This sequence comes from Balneolaceae bacterium, assembly GCA_041656135.1. GTDB lineage: Bacteria > Bacteroidota > Rhodothermia > Balneolales > Balneolaceae > Balneola. The sequence goes on from JBBAEC010000022.1 coordinate 24,807, forward strand.
GTATATCGCGATGCTTTATTCCATAACCAAGCTCAGTGTATTGATAACCAGCCAACCTTGTAGAATCAATTTGCAAGTACAGGTTAATTGCATTAAGTATGTGCTCTGTTCTTTTGTCTTCTTTACCTAAATAGTGGTAAATAATACCTAATTGTGCATTGCTCTTTGCGGCGCCCATGGTATAGTTTATAGAGTCTGCCAAGGCTGCATTTACTAGAAATAAAGGTTCGGCTTCGGTAGCATTTGAAGTGATGAACACAAAGGGAATCGCATTTACTGAATCTATTCTAGATCTAAAACCGCTCTTTTCTTGTGGGAATACTGCTATTGAAACAAGTAGAAAAATAGTGATGCATAAAGTGGTCTTTTTTACCATATTTCTTGCCAGAAATTATACTGAATTAGAAAAGTTGGAAAAAGTTAAGGTAATAATTGTACCGCCATTTAAGACACTTTCAATATAAAATGTGCCTCCAATTTCTTCAGACCTATTTTTCATGTTTTTAAGTCCATTGCCCTCTGAACTACCTAAAACCTCTTCCACATTCATTCCTTTGCCATCGTCTTTTATGGTAACAATGAGTGTGTTTTCTCTAGAAATGAAATCAATTTCAAAGTTTGAAGCCTCTGCATACTTTCTAGTATTATTATGAGCTTCTTGAATTATTCGAGTAAGATTTAAAGAGAACGTAGGGTTTAAAGAATAATTTTGGCTCAATGTACAATTCAATGTTACGTTTAAACTAATCCCATACTGTTTATGCCTTTTAAAATAGCTTTTTAGATGTTCTATAAACTTATTGAATTCGATTGCTTCTTTATCCATTAACCAAATGGTTTCCCTTAAATCAGTCATGGTATTTCTTGCATCTACATCTAGAGTGGATAACACCTTTTCTACCTTAGAAAGGTGGTTTTTTTTAAGATGAAGATTACTGATTTCAATTCCTGTTATCAGATTGGTAATTTGAGACCCTACATTATCGTGTAAATCTCTTGAAATGCGCTCCTTTTCAACATGTAATTTTTGCTGGTATTGAAGCTCTCTGTTCAAGTTTATCATTTTAGCGTTCGAGCGAATTTGCATTAGCACAATTATAAATCCTGCAAATGCAAATGTAGAAAGTGTATAAAACCACCATGTTTTGAAAAATGGAGGTAGAACTACAAATGATATATTAGCCGTTTTGTCACTCCACTGTCCATCAGGGCCTACTGCTGAAACTATAAAGCTATATTTACCATCTGGTAAAAAATCAAAATAAGCAGTTCTTCTTTCCCCAACGTAGTTCCAGTTATTGTCGATGCCCTCAAGCTTAACTCTGAAAGTAGTTTTTTTAGGAGATTGAATATTTAAAGCTGAATAAGAGATTTCAATTTTCCTGTCTTTTGGGGTAAGCTTAAGCGGTTTTTTAATGTCAATATTCTCTCCATCAACCACAAAATTATCTATGTATGGGAAAAAGGATTCTGTTGAAATGGTATTAACTGCAGGATTTACAACAGTGACACCTTTTAAAGAAGCGAATAAAATTTCGCCAGTATTTATTCTCGCAACTGTGGCATTATATCCAGTTTCGAGATTTAGGCTAGGCATTCCATCTTCTGTTGTATATCTAGTAAATTCAAAATTTGAGCTCTCGTTTAGGTTGTTTGGGTCAAATTTATAAATACCGCTTTTTGTACCACTCCAAATATTGCCTTTATCATCCTCTGCCATACCAGTAATTGAGTTGAATGGGATGCCATGTTTTGAATTGAATGTTTTTAAGTTAACCCCGTCATATACAGAAATATTATAACCAGCGGTACCAATGTATATATTCCCGTTAGAGTGTTCTAAAAAGCTTAACACCTGTTGCTCTCCCAATCCATTCGAGGTGTCATAAACGGTGAATGAATCATCGTAGAAATACACCGCTCCTCCTCCTAGACTTCCGTACCATATCCCTCCCGATTTGTCGCTAATCATTGATAAACAAAAGTCGTTTGGCAGCCCATTATCTTTGGTGTACGCTTTTTCAATCTGGTAATTTGAGTTGAGTACATTTATACCTTTATTTGTACCAACCCATAGTCGGTTTTGATTGTCAAAGGCAATGCATCTAGCAAAGTCATTAAGCAACCCATCTTTCTTGGTTAGATGCTTCTCAATTTTAAAATCTACGATTTTTATTATTCCTGTTCCCTGTGTTGTAAACCAAATATTACCATCCTTATCAGTGGCGCTACCCGCAGAATAACCATTCGTTATTTTGGGTGGATTATCGACCGTCTCCCAAATCCTATTTTTCTGATATTTAAAACCTTTACCATTGCTACCTAGCCAAACGGTACCATCTCCACTTTTATTAATACTAATTATTGACGAGTATTCAACACCTTTGGTACGCTCGTTAATTACATTTAATTTATTTTTAACTAAAACAGACATGCCAATTTCGGTGCCTACGTATGCAGTACCATCTTTGGCAAAGCCAACAAAGGTGAGGTAATCTGACACTAAACCATTTTTAGTGGATAGGTTTTCAAATATTCCATCTTTATATCTATCGAGCCCACTTCCATGGTCAGCAATCCAAATAGAACTATCTATTGGATTTTCAGCAAAATATTGAGGGAAATTTCCAGTTAGTCCATCTTTCTGGGACAAATATTTAAAAGGTTCTTGATTCCTAAATATCACTATACCTTCTCCATCAGTGCCTACCCAAACATCGCCGTTACTCATAACGGTTAAACCCCGTATTTTGTCGTATGGCAATGCGTTTTCAGTAGTGAAATTCCTGAATTCTCCATTTTCTAAAATGCTTAAACCACCATTCGTACCTATCCAAATTCGCCCATCAAGGTCGGTGGCAATTTTCCAGATTTCATTATTTACTAACCCGTCACTCTCACCATAACTTTTAATTAGCTCTCCATTATGGAAATAGAATAAACCCTCTCCATATATACCAACAATGAGTGTATCATTATCAATTAATACAGCAGTTTTAGGAAGTCCTCCTGTTTTATCAATTGCTTCGTTAAAAGCCTTTAAGGAATCTCCGGTGAATTTGTACAAACCTCCATTTAAAGCAGGAATCCAGAAAGAGCCTTTGGAGTCCTCAATAATCTCATAAAATGAGCCGCCTTCATTACCTTTTGGAAGGACTTTTAAACTAATGCCATCATATCTAACAAGACCGCCAATATTAGCAATCCAAATGAAACCGGAACTATCTTCATAAATATAATAGACTTCATCTGAGGGCATGCCTTCTTCGGTTCCATAATTTCTGATGGAATAATTGTACCAGAATGCATTATAGTCTATAATACTTTGCGCTTGCGTATTTTGGCTAAGAGCAAAAAATAGGAGTACACCGAGTTGTTTCCACATTATGAGCGTGGTTATTTTAAACTAAATTAAAATAACCAATCGGCGGTAATTTCAAAAAATCATTAAGAACGAATCTTGAAATAATCTTAGCTTATAAGCACTATTTTATCAGGCTCAATCGCTCAAACTCTTGTTTTAAAAACACACCCGTGTGCGACTCTTTATTTTTGGCAACATTTATTGGAGTTCCTGTTGCAATAATGGTTCCGCCAGCATTTCCGCCTTCAGGGCCCACATCTATAACATGATCAGCCGCCTTAATTAGATCTAGGTTATGCTCTATCACAATAACCGTATTTCCTTTATCTACTAGCTTCTGAATTACATCTACCAGCATTTGCACATCTTGGAAATGCAGGCCAGTAGTAGGTTCATCCATCACATAAAGAGTATCGCCAGTGCCTATTTTTGAGAGCTCACGTGCAAGTTTGATACGTTGAGCTTCGCCACCAGAAAGGGTAGTACTAGATTGGCCCAAAGTTAAATAACCTAAACCAACCGAATTTAAAGTGTTTAGCACTCGGCTGATAGTAGGCTGAGCTTCAAAAAAGTCGGTAGCTTCTGAAATTGGCATTTTAAGCACATCAGAAATATTTTTGTGTTTGTAGAATATTTCTAGAGTTTCGCGATTATACCTTTTACCGTTGCATGTTTCGCAGTTTACGTACACATCGGGTAAGAAATTCATTTCAATCTTACGAACCCCATCCCCTTGGCAAGTTTCGCAGCGCCCACCTTTTACGTTGAATGAAAAGCGTCCCTGATCGTAGCCTCTAATTTTTGCTTCAGGCAATTCGGCAAAAAGTCGGCGTACTTGGTCAAAAACCTTCGTGTAAGTACCAGGATTCGATCTTGGAGTTCGCCCAATGGGGCTTTGATCTATAGATATTATTTTATCGATATTATCTAAGCCTTTTATGGAGTCGTAGGGTAGGGGAACTGATTTAGATTTGTAAAAGTGATTGGATAAAATGGGAACCAAGGTCTGATTTATCAACGAGCTTTTTCCACTTCCACTTACTCCCGTTACAGCAATGAATTTGCCAAGAGGTATTTCTAAATCTACATTTTTTAAATTATGACCACGAGCATTCTTAATAGTTAGCTTTTTGCCACTGCCTTTTCTAAAAGTGGATGGCATTTCGATTTGTAGATCGTCATTTAGATATTGAGCAGTAAGTGAAGTCTTGCTCAGCTCACTCGGTTTGCCAGCCGTTACAATTTCGCCACCATTAACACCGGCGCCTGGGCCCATATCAATTACAAAATCAGCATGCTCAATAGTTTCTCTATCATGCTCAACAACAAGCACACTATTGCCTAAGTCGCGTAAAAGCTCAAGTGATTTTATAAGTTTGATGTTATCGCGTTGATGCAGGCCAATACTAGGCTCATCCAAAATATAGAGAACGCCCACTAGCTGAGTTCCAATTTGTGTTGCAAGTCGAATACGCTGAGCCTCACCACCACTTAGAGTTTGCGCTTCGCGATCTAAATTCAAATAATTCAAACCAACATTGAGAAGGAAATCGAGCCTATCACGAATTTCTTTAAGAACTTGGCTCCCAATTTTCTGTTGGCGCTCACTAAGGTTGATGCGGTATAATGTTTCACGCAGCTGCTCAATATCCATCTTAACAAGGTCGTGAATATTGTAGCCATCAATTTTATAAGAGAGGGCTTCCTTTTTTAGCCGGCCACCTTTACACGTTGGGCAAACAACTTTGCTCATATACGCCTTGGCTTTTTCTCGCTGTTTAGGCGATTTACTATTCTCGTACTGTTCGAGTATTAGCTGGCGTAACCCTTCAAACTTATGCTTGTAGGTAACAGAGTTGTCTTTAAAGTCGTAGCTGACTGAGTATTTAGTTTCACCACCGCCGTTCATTAAAATATCAAAAGCTTCAGCTGGATACTTTACAAAGGGAGTTTCAAAATCCAAGCCTAGTTCATCTAAAACAGCTTTTAATTGCTTAAAAACGAATACATCGCGTGGTACGCCAAGGAATCGGAGCCCACCATCAGCGAAAGATTGTTCTTTGTTGGGAACTAATAAATCCCAACTCACATCGTAACTATGGCCCAATCCACTACAGCTTTTACAAGCGCCGTAGGGCGAGTTGAATGAAAATAGATTGGGAGCAGGATCTTCGTAAGCAACTCCACTCTCGAGATCAAATAGTTTTTGAGAAAATAAACGATCGGTATATTTGTCACCTTCTTTAAAGGAAAGAACTACATTGCCATCGGCCATTTCTAGCGCTAGATGAATACTTTCTGCAATTCGCTTTTCACTTTTTGGACTAATTACAAAACGATCTACCACCACTTCTATATTGTGAGTTTTGTAGCGATCGAGCATCATCCCTTTCTCAAGTTCTTGGAACTCTCCATTTACCCGAGCAGTTAAAAAACCTTGTTTTATAGTTTGATCAAAGAGCTCTCTATAATGTCCTTTTCTGCCACGCACAACGGGTGCCAAACAGTAAGCTTTGGTGCCTTGAGGCATTGCCATAACAGTTGCAATAACTTGTTCTGCCGATTGCTTTTCCATTTTATTACCCGATACATACGAGTAGGGAATGCCAATTCGTGCATAGAGTAAGCGTAAGAAATCATAAATTTCGGTAACAGTTCCAACCGTAGAGCGAGGATTTCTATTGGTTGCTTTCTGATCGATGGAGATAACTGGCGAGAGTCCGTCAATAAAATCGACATCTGGGCGCTCCATCATTCCCAAAAATTGGCGCGCATAAGCAGAAAGTGATTCTAGAAAACGGCGCTGTCCTTCTGCGTAGATGGTATCGAAAGCTAGGGATGACTTCCCAGAGCCAGATAAGCCAGTTATTACAACTAGTTGATCTCTAGGGATGTCAATGTCAAAATTTTTAAGATTGTGCTCGCGTGCACCGCGTATTACAATATTGTGCTGCAAAGGAATGTATCAATTTAGAATTTTCGCCAACATAGAAAATACATAACAGCAAGCAGAAAAACTCCATTCCTTATTAACTAAACTAATTGCCTTTACTAACTGGATTTTTTACAAGCATATTATAATTATGTACAAAAAGGCGATTAGGGAAGAGGCCGTCTTCATCTTCAGAGAACTCCTCTTTTATACGTTTCACATAATACATAGAAATTTTTCCAAGATTATGAGTCTCAATTTCACCTCTACTTTCACAATCAAAGAACTGTTTAATTCTTAAGTAAGTGTTTTCAGAAATATTAATTCCATTGTTATCGGCGTGTTGCTCTAGTCGGGAAGCTATGTTAACCGTTGTACCCCAAATATCGTAAGCAAAACGGCGCTTGCCAATTACGCCCACAACGGCAGGCCCCGTATGTATACCTATGCGAAGAGGGAAAAATGGTATTGTAGAGCTTGCCTTCTCACTGATTTTTGATATGAAATGCTGCATTTTCAGTGCAGTTAGCACGGTGTCGATAGGGTGTGTTTGAGTTCGTTCTGGCAGCCCCCCAGCAGCCATGTAGCTGTCGCCAATGGTTTTTATTTTTATGAGATTATGTTGGTCGGCATAAATATCAAACTCATCAAAATAGAATGAAAGACTTTCGATTAAATTTTCTGGTGTTATTGAAGCCACTACTTTAGAAAAGCCATCAAAATCTGTAAACATAATTGTTACATCATCGTAACGCTCGGGTGTTACGTTGCCATAAGCTAAAAGGCTGTCTGCAATTTTATGAGGAAAAATATTTTGGATGAGCTTTTCATGCTCACTCTTAGCGTATTCGAGTTCTTGATTTATTGAATCTACTTCTTGTTTTATTTTTTCTAGCTTTACATTTTGAGCTAAAGTATTTTTATAAGTAGATACAAAAAGGTTCATTAGATGGCCAACATCAGCCTTAATGTTATACTTTCTATTTTCAATAGTTACTTCATACTCTTCCTTTTCGTGATAAGGCTGAATAGGAGTACTTAGTAATTCATCAATTTTGGCAAAAAGTGTTTCATCATCATAAGGCTTTGTAAGGTAGTTATCGGCACCACTTGCAATTCCATCCATCAAGTATTCTGTAGTTACAACACCTGCAACTAAAATTACTGGAATCTGACAAAGCCTAGAGTCATTTTTGATTTTAGAGCACAATTCATGCCCATTCATAATAGGCATATCAACATCGCTTATAACAAGATCGGGGTATTCTGTGCGCACTAATTCGAGAGCGTCTTGTCCATTCTGTGCTGTAATTACCTCATATCCTTTTTTTAGCAGCTTATGCCGTGTAAGCGTAACTAAGGCAGGATAATCGTCTACCACAAGTATTTTTGACTTGGTATCAAACATGATTAACTAAATTTTTAAATACCTGAATATATCTATGATTTAGGTAGGATGTGAAGTGGGTTTTTTTTAGGAAGCATTAACATTAAAAAACTGATACCTTAGAGCCCTCACAACTCAATATAAATATGAATAAGAATTCTGATACTATGTGGTCACCCACATCATGGCAAAATAAGGCCATTAAACAATTACCAAAATATCCAGATGAAAAACAGCTGGAGCAAAGCTTTGAAACTTTAAAAAGTTTACCCCCTTTAGTAACATCATGGGAGATTGAAGCCCTCAAACATAAGCTAGCTAATGTAGCCGCAGGCAAAGAGTTTTTATTACAAGGAGGCGACTGTGCAGAAAGTTTTGAGCACACCACTTCGCCCAAAATTGTAAATATGCTGAAGGTGCTACTGCAAATGAGCTTTATTCTAATTCACGAAATGGGTGTGCCCGTTGTACGTGTTGGACGAATAGCTGGCCAATATGCAAAACCGCGCTCACAGGACTTTGAAAATGTAAACGGCGAAGATATTCATAATTACCGTGGCGACCTCATAAACGGTTTTGAAGCAAATGCAGAATCAAGAATGCCAGATCCTAAGCGTTTAGTGGAAGGATATCATAAGGCAGGATTAACTCTCAATTTTCTGCGAGCTTTATCGGATGAAGGCTTTGCTGATTTGAATTACCCAGAGCAGTGGGAGTTAAACTTCATGCTCAACAATAAGTATTATAAAGAATACGAGGCTATGGTGAATTCCATCACTAAAGCTGTAAAGTTTATGGAAACTATTTCTCCTGATACTTTTTCGTCGGTTCAAAAGGTAGATTTATTTACTTCACACGAAGCGCTGAATCTTTATTACGATACCGCCCAAACACGCCAAGTACCTAGAAAACCAGGCTTTTTTAATTTAAGCTCGCACTTAGTTTGGGTAGGTAATAGAACCCGTGATTTAGATGGTGCACATGTAGAATACTTAAGCGGTATTGAAAACCCAATTGGTATTAAAGTTGGGCCTCCTTTCGAAGTTGACGAGACTTTAAAGCTTATAGAAAAACTCAACCCGAATCGTGAGCATGGTAAGATTGTAATGATTACACGTTTTGGAAGAGATAAAATTGAAGAGCAAATGCCCGCTCTTATCCGTGCAGTTCAGAAAGAAGGCTTCCCAGTAGTTTGGACCTCTGATCCTATGCATGGCAATACGTTTTCTACTAAAGCAGCCATCAAAACCAGAAATTTCGACGATATTCTGCAAGAAATAAAGTCTGCATTCGCAATCCATCGCGCTGAAGGAAGTTATTTAGGTGGAGTACACCTAGAACTTACTGGCGATAATGTAACCGAATGTGTAGGCGGGGCAAATGGCCTTACCGAAACTGGACTTGGTCAGAATTATGAAACTTTCTGCGACCCACGCTTAAATTACGAGCAAAGTCTAGAAATGGCTTTCTTAGTAGCCAAAGAGTGGAAACTGAGTAACTCGTAGTTACTAGCACACTTATTATTATTAGGTATTATAGGGATTGGAGATTTGAACTACTCATCTCCAATCCCATATCCTAACCCTATCTATTATATCTAAATATTGGCTTTTTTGAGAATTTTAGAACAATTAAGCTAAACTTGCTCATCCCTGTTGATGTCAGGTTTTTCGTTGACAGTTTTTTATGAAATGGCTAGTAGTTCTATTACTAATATAAATCTTGTTTTGGCAACGTCCATGACTCTAGTAGTATTTCGCCTATGCAGGGCTTGGTGCTTCGAGGTAATTTTATTTACGAGGGACTTCACCAGCTCGTTAATATATTTCGCTCTTTCAGAGCTTTGTACTATCTATTTACAGACAATAAAAGCGAGTTATTGTTCATAAGTATCAGCACATTTACCATTTTTTTAAGCCCCAGCGTGATGATATATGCTAGCATGGGGTGAAGCCCCATGAAATGACAATAGCATAAAAATCAAAGCCCTGCATGAGCGAAATACTAGAGGATGATATTATCCGGAATGCTCGGGATTGTTGGAAAGAACCAACCAACCCAAATCCATCACCGATTTACCAAGCATCTACAATTCTGAACAAGACGACCTATTGGGAGTCGTTATGGGGATTTCCAAAAAACTCTGCCAGTTTTTCTGTGCACTGCCTTCCCGTCAACTTTGCGCTGACATCCTTTCTACCTCACAAAATTCAGTCTGAAAAAAATTCATAATAAGATTGTCGCACTGTCAGCCTTCTGTCACTTCAATGCTGTGGCATACCCATTGCATACTATTAAGCGAATGATGATTTAAATTTAACAATAAAAGTGAGAGGCTTAATCATGGCACTTATTAAATATTCAAGACCAAATACAGATGTTTTTTCAAGAACATTTAACGATATAGTTGATGAATTCTTCAACGTACAAAACAACAATTATAAAACAGATCGTTTTATGCCAAGTATAAATATTGCGGAAACAGATACTCAGTTTGAGATTTCTGCGGAGCTACCAGGCGTAAAAAAAGAAAATATTAAAGTAGATTTAGAAAAAGGTCGCTTAACTATTAGTGGCGAACGCTTAATGGAAGAAAAAGAAGAAGGAAAGAACTACCACCGAATAGAGACAAACTATGGCATGTTCACCCGAGCTCTACATTTACCAGAAGGTATAGATGAAGAGAGCATAATTGCTAAATACGAGGATGGTGTGTTAGATATTACCATCAATAAAAGTCCTGAAAAAGCAAGGAAACAGATTGAGATATCTTAACAAGTAGTATAGATACAAAAGTCGGAGCTATCTAATCTTAGCTTCGACTTTTTCTTGATTAAATTTTGTATAAAAACACAATAAATGCCGTTTTTATCGTTTTAGTAACAGTTCAGAACTATAAAAAAGGAAATAAAAATGAACACAACAATTAAAAATATTTTTGGTGTTGCAACAGCTATTATTGTGCTGTTAGGTTTTAACGTGATTAAAGACAGTACATTTTCGGCATCGGATAACAATACAGTAGCGGGTACAACCACTTTAGTAGATGCAAACACAGCCGAGCGACCGGCAAATATAGTGATGGAGTTCAACAACGCTATTGTAGATATAGCAAGTAGAACAAATCCTGCCGTGGTAATGATTACCACCGAAAAGACAACGGAAGTAAAGGTATTTGATCCTTTCTCACAGTTTTTTGGAAGTCCATTCGGTAATAGAGGGAATGAAACTAAAGAATATACACAGCGTGGCTTAGGCTCTGGAGTAATTATTTCTGATGAAGGTTATGTACTTACCAATAACCATGTTATTGAGAATACCGACAAGATTAAGGTTCGACTATTCAACAACGAAGAAGTTGACGCTACTTTAGTAGGAAGCGATCCACAAACGGATATTGCCGTTTTAAAAATAGACATTAAAAATCCCCCAACAGTAAAAATGGGAGATAGCGAAAGCTTAAAAGTTGGCTCTTTTGTGTTGGCAATTGGTAGCCCATTAAGTGAGAATTTAGCACATACAGTTTCATTTGGAATTGTATCAGCCAAGGGCAGAAGTATAAATATTTTGAGTGATGTGGGCGGTTATGAGGATTTTATTCAAACCGATGCCGCTATTAACCCTGGTAACTCTGGTGGCGCACTTATAGACATGAATGGCGAGCTTGTAGGTATTAACTCAGCCATTGCATCGCGCTCTGGTGGGAATGATGGTATTGGTTTTGCAATTCCAATAAATCTTGCCAAACGTATTATGGAAGATTTAATTGAAGATGGTAAGGTTTCGCGTGGGTACTTAGGGTTATATTTTGGTGGCGAAGTGGACCGAACCATGGCAAGAGCACTTGGATTAGGAGATGCCCGAGGTATAATTGTAGCTAAAGTAGAAGAAGATGGCCCAGCGGAAAAAGCAGGTTTAAAAGAACAAGATGTAATTGTATCTATCGATGGAAAGCAGATTAGAGACTGGAGTGCATTCCGCTCTAACATTGCATCAAAAAGACCAAACGATAAAATAAAACTTGGTGTTTTAAGGAATGGCAAAAGCAAAGACGTTGTTGTAACACTAGGCGAGCAAAATGAAGATGTGCTTGCTGCAACACCATCTGTAAAATCGAAAGATTTACATGCTAAATTAGGCTTTGATGTAACAGGGTTAACATCTGATATAAAACAACAGCTTAGCTTAAGTAAAGATGCGGAAGGTGTTGTTGTGAACAAAGTTGAAAACTCTAGCAATGCTTTTAAGCGTGGCTTAAGAAGGGGAGATGTTATAACCTCTGTTAAGAATACAAAGGTAAAAAACACCGAAGAATTTTATAGCGAGCTAGATAAATTGGCCCAAAAAGGAGATGAAGTTATTCTTCTTACAGTTTTGAGAAATAATTTGGAACAATTTATAGCATTCGAACTTTAAGTATTTATTGTACCCCGAAAAAACCAAAGCCCAGGTCTTGAACGATCTGGGCTTTTTTTATTTATGAAGTTTTTAGGCATAGAGTGGGTATTCCAGTGGTAATAATTTCTTTTCGTTAAGAACGTCCCGTTCGTTATGCCTGCCCAAACATCTGGTTCTAGTGCGTGGGCGATGTTGATGAATCTTTGTTTATTGTCCCGAGAATTCTGGATCAGGATAAAAGGATGTACAGGATTGGATTAGAGCCAAAATTAAAAATCCGAGTAATCAGTGTAATCCCTTCAATCCGTGATTCAAAACGATGATTACCGCGAACATGAACACCTGAGGATACGCCCAAAATATATCTCTCCCAAATTTCGGTGGATTTGCACGCATCTTTTATAAAACAATCCTGCCCATCGATGCCTAATTTTTATCTGTTTACCACGAGATAAATCTCGGGGCTATTCATATTCAACACCTTCGGTGTTAGGCTTCCTCGTAACGAACTGTTTCAAAAACGATAATCATCGCCACCACAAACAAACTTCGAATTTGGCAAGGAAAGTCCTCCTCCTTGAGAAGGATCCCGAAGCCTCGGGAAGAGGAGGTCGGTATTGATGGGCTTTGAACAACCAAAATATTCTATCAACCAACTCTGTCAAAGTTGAGATTGCGTTGAGTTGTAACTGAAACTGGATCTACTCAAGTTCCAAAACAGCTAGTCTTCAAAATATTTATACTCAAAGTGTAACAAAATAAGGTGGTAATACTCTTGTATGTAGTAGTGCTGTGATATACAGCTTGCGGTGACACGCAAAGGGGTGAGATAACTCATCCATTGGAAGGACAGTTTTGAAGGTAACTATTAACCTGTCGGGTTGAGTAACCCGATTACAAAATTTGAGCTATGAAACAACCAATGGAACAAGCTGAGAAGATTGCACGCGCAAACATAAAGAGCATTAGAACAGTATCTGAGTGGGCGCAATGGATGGGTTATGAAAACCCAAAATACTTCGCTAGGGTATTTAAAAAGATCTATAGTGTATCACCGAAAACACGATTGGTACAAATTCGAATTGAAGCATTTCATTTGTTAATTAAAGGATATCCTGATATTAGTAGCTACGAAATTGGGCAGGAACTAGGCCTTGGTGACGAGCATGATTTAAATAAATATATAAAGAGACATACAAAAAGCCCACCTACTAAGTGGAAAAATGGGTAGTAATATTGGGTAGGAAAAATAGGGAGTAAAAGAATTTGCTGCATTTGAGTTTATAATTTAAAATGGCAGTGAGCCATGAATTTGTAATCAATACAGACTATGAAATCATCGAAATATTTTAGGTGGATTTTAGGGGGTGTCTTATTTATAGCTGGTGTACTTAAAATTGTTGCACCAGAGAACTTAATCGAGGTACTTATCTTTTTCGGTTTAACAAATGAAGTGGTGATTTACTCATTTGTTTATGGAATTTCAATTATTGAACTGGCTTTAGCACTTGCGTTATTTTTAAACAAGAATCCTAAAGTAGTAAGTACTTCAGTCACATTTTTTAGTACTATTTTTCTGTTAATAAGTGTTTTAGGATACACTAATGATTGGCAGCTTGCTTGTGGCTGTTTAGGCGAGTTTACATACGGCAACTTTGACCTAATAATGGTAAGTAGAAATTCAGTTTTGCTCGTTTTATCTATTGGATTGGTAATTGATAGTTTTAGAAAAAACACTCCTATGATGGGTTCAATAAAAACAAATAGAGGATAGAATCATGAAGATAAAAGCATATATAAATAATATAGCAGCTTTAGTAACGGTGCTAATGCTAGTAGGTGGTTTTCAGATGTCGACATCTACTACTAATTCGCTGATTCCTAGTAACATTTCGTTAGATACCGTATTAGGAATAGAAGAAGCTTATGCTGGTCCTTGTGGAAGGAGAGGTTGCAATGGATCCGAAAATTTATGTACAAGTTATACTGTTTTAGAAATTCGTGGAATACAAATAACAAGGTATTGTTCAGGAATAAAAAAACCGATTAAAGTAGAGTAAAATTTATTCATTAGAAATATAGAAAGGCGTATCAAATAATTCGATACGCCCTTTTTTAATGTTTAACCCTCCATAGATGAAGTTAAATACTATAACTTTTCTTATTAGTATTATTTTTTTTGTTCATTAATGCTAATGACGATAGAAGTATTTACTTAATTGATATGGATAAACAATACTTCTCAAATGGAATAAAGATCAAATCTTTAAAGACGAACTTAATAGTGGAAGGTCATTTCATATGTCGATAAGAATAACCCTATTTGATGGTGTTGAACAATTAAAAATTTTTCATGAGTACTCTCAAACAGATAGTAGTTATAAGTACTCTTTTAAATTACCCAATTATTTAAAATACTACACTATCAATAATAGTAGGATTGAAACCCATGAAGTCGAAAAATTTGATAATTATTATTTGTGGGTGTATGAATATGAAGTGTTTAATTAACGAGCAAGTATAGACTTAAATATAAATACTTATTTCGATTACCTTTCAGTTTAGTGTAAGCCCAGCTCTTTATAAACCATCTTTGGGTTAACAATTTAACAAAAGTGCCTAATTCCTGATTTAAAATAATAAAGCATAAATGGAGCAATCAAATGAGATACTACATACTTTTATTTATTCTAGCCTACTCAATAAATACTTCTGCACAGGGCAAAAGAATTATAGGAGATTATAAGCTAGAAGTAATCGAAGATATTATACTTTCTGATTACGATATATTTACCCCAGGTTTACCTGCCATTACTAGCGATAATAAACTAGTTTTATTTGACTTCAATCTCTATAAATTATTTGTATATAATTCAGATCTTACAAATTACCAAAGCTTTGGAAGTAAGGGAAGAGGGCCAAAAGAATTTGGTCAAATTTTCGATATAGATGTTAATTCTAAAGGAGAGATATTATTACTAGACACATCTAATAACAAAATCATTAAAGTAGATGCTAACGGTACTTTTAAAAAAGAAATCCCTATTGGGTCTGGTTCTATTAGACCTTTAAGATTTACAATATGTGATCAAAATAGCATAATGTATATACTCTCCTTCCAAAACAGTAAAGACGGTTTTCTACATCAATATGACAATGATGGGAAATTAAAGAAGTCATTTAGTAAGACGAAAATTAAAGGCTTAGAATTCGCATATCATACAGATGGTCGGCTAGATTGTGACGATGCTGGAAACCTTTATTATGCAACATTAGCCGTAAATGAAATAAAAAAATATAATGCTAATGGGGAACTAATTTACAACATGCCTGTTTTCGACTCGGTACCAAATGAAAAAATAACAGAGAGGGACGGTAAGTTCGTTAGCCTAAATCCTAGTGCTACCCGCTTCAGTGGAAACATCTATTACATTGATGGAAAGCTATATGTAAGTTACTCAGGCGAGGCAAGTTACTCCTACCGTTACATTGACGTATACAATGAAGAGCGTCAAGAGTATCTATACTCCATTCAATTCCCATATAAATTTCAAAGATTTGTTATTACTAAAGATAAAATTGCAATACTTAGAGAGGATGAAAATGAGGAGTCGTATTTAACAGTTTATAAGTATTCATATTAAATCATTTCAACGTGAAATGGCTATCAATAAGTTTCTTGTTCTTATTACTCCTACTTCTTTTAGGTTCAAACTATAAAATTTACAAGGTTCAGACAGAATCCATGGCTGATGTAATTCAACCTGGTGATTATGTCATTGTTTTAAAACAGAACGCTCTTATTAAAATAAAATCAGGCGATATTGTTGCTTTTAGAAAAACAGAAACTGAAAAGGAGAGTGTTGTTTTTGTCAAGCGTGCGGTGGCACAAAAAGGAGATGTCATTATATCGAGCGGGGCTGGATTAATCATACATTCAAAACTATATCCCCATGATTCTCTTTATGATTTAATAGGATTAACAAGCGACACTGCAAACGGAAATTACTTTTATCTAAAGTTTTTGTCGAAAGAAAATTCCCACCCTGAAACCACTGATTCAACCTCTAGTAATTTCCAAATAGCTGTTCCTCATGATTCCTATTTCATGATTGGAGATAATTATTATAGAAGTATGGATAGCAGAGTGTGGGGCTTTATAAAACAAGATGAGATAATTGGCAAAGTTGTTGCAATTCTTTGAGATTTATAAAACATTCTGCAATTTATGAATTGAACTCCAATCAAGCCTCTTATCTAAATCAAGAAATAGAACTCTGTAACTCCCAATCCTGCCTTTCTAAACTAGTCCTAGCCTCTACTACTGAAATTCCGTCATAATTATATATTGGCACGGTTTTGGACATATTAGATTCAGAATAAACCAAGAGGAAATAAGAAATGAATCTGAATAAATATACTTTAAAAGCACAAGAAGCTGTACAAAAAGCTTTAGAACTTGCTCAGGCTGGGAATAACCAAGCCCTAGAACCAGAGCATATTTTAAAAGCTTTTTTGAGTGATAATGAAAGTATTGTGCACACTTTATTAAGCAAACTCGGCGCGAATACTGTAGCTATAAATGAGGTTGTAACTCGGAGCATATCCCGACTTCCAAAAGTTCAGGGAGCGTCCATTTCGGGGCAATATTTATCGAGTAATTCTAAAGATGTATTCGATAAAGCACAGAAGGAAGCAACCGCTTTGGGCGATGAATATATTAGTTCTGAGCACGTTTTAATAGGGCTTACAGAAACTAAAGGAGAGGTTAGCACGCTGTTAAAAGATCAGGGTGTTACAAAAAAGAATATCCTAAAAGTAATGGTTGATGTACGCGGTAGCCAAACTGTGGACGACCCCAATGCTGAGAGTCGCTTTGGAGCGTTAAAGAAGTATGCGCGGGATTTAAATGAACTTGCCGAAAAAAATAAGCTAGACCCAATAATTGGACGTGACCAAGAAATTAGGCGCGTAATGCAAATTTTATCTCGCCGAACTAAAAATAATCCCGTTCTTATTGGGGAACCAGGTGTAGGTAAAACTGCAATTGCAGAAGGCATGGCTTTGCGTATTGTTCGAGGTGACGTTCCCGAAGGGCTAAAGTCTAAACGTATTATGGCGTTAGATATGGGTGCTTTGGTGGCTGGAACTAAATTCCGTGGTGAATTTGAAGAGCGTTTAAAAGCAGTTATAAAAGATGTGACCGACTCTGATGGCGAAATCATTTTATTTATAGATGAGATACACACTTTAGTAGGGGCTGGTGCCACAGAAGGTGCAATGGATGCCGCCAATATTTTAAAACCGGCGCTTGCTCGTGGCGAAATGAACGCTGTTGGTGCAACAACTCTAGATGAGTACCGAAAATATATTGAAAAAGACAAAGCCTTAGCGCGTCGTTTACAGACTGTACTAATTGGTGAGCCTTCTGTAGAAGATACCGTTTCAATTCTACGTGGCTTGCAAGAACGTTACGAAGTGCATCATGGAGTGCGTATTACAGATGCCGCAATTGTAGCCGCTGCCGAGCTTTCGCATCGTTATATAGCCGACCGATTTTTGCCAGATAAAGCCATAGATTTAATTGATGAAGCGGCTTCTAGATTACGTCTTCAAATCGATTCTCTTCCTGAAGAGTTGGATGCCATAGAGCGACAAATTCGTCAGTTAGAAATTGAACGAGAGGCTCTAAAGCGTGAAAAGGAAAAAGGAAAAATTGAAGCTATTGAAAAAGAGCTTGCCGATTTAGAAGAGAAGCGAAGTACCATGCGTGTACATTGGGAGCAGGAGCGAGATCTTATCCAGAAAGCCAGAGAATTAAAAGAAGCCATTGAAAGTAGTCGGAACGAAGCCGATAGAGCTGAACGCAAAGGTGATTACGAAAAAGTTGCAGAGCTTCGGTACGGAACCATCACCCAATTAGAAAAAGATTTGAAAGAATCGAAAGCTAAGCTAGACGTGATGCAAGAACATCATGCCCTTCTAAAAGAAGAAGTGGATGCAGAAGATATTGCAGATATTGTAGCTCGCTGGACGGGTATCCCTGTTAAAAGAATGCTAGAAAGTGAGCGCCAAAAACTGCTGCTACTCGAGGATGAACTACACAAACGAGTGATTGGTCAGGAAGATGCTATACGAGCTGTTTCGGATGCTGTGCGACGTTCCCGCGCAGGTTTGCAGGATGAAGATCGACCTATTGGCTCATTCTTCTTTCTAGGATCAACAGGTGTGGGTAAAACAGAGTTGGCACGAACTTTAGCCGAGTTCCTATTTAACGACCAACATGCCATGATTCGAATTGATATGAGTGAATACATGGAGAAACATAGTGTGAGTCGTTTAGTTGGGGCACCTCCAGGTTACGTGGGCTACGATGAAGGTGGACAACTCACAGAAGCCGTTCGACGCCATCCATATTCCGTAGTGTTGTTAGATGAAATTGAAAAAGCACATCCTGATGTGTTCAATATTTTGCTGCAAGTGTTAGATGATGGGCGCCTAACTGATAACAAAGGTGTTACCGTAGATTTTAAAAATACCATTATTATAATGACCAGTAACATTGGCTCGCATCTTATTGTACAAGAAATGGAAAAATCGAATGGTGAATTGACTGAAGAGCAAAACAAAGAGCTTCAAAATAAACTCATTGAGCAACTAAGGAAAACGATTCGTCCAGAATTCCTTAACCGAGTGGATGACATTATTGTATTCCACCCACTTGATAGAGCACATATACGTTCTATCCTAGACATTCAGCTAAAACATGTGCATGCATTATTAGCTAAAAATAAGGTGGAATTGGTAGTGCCAGACAACATTAAAGATTGGTTGGCAACAAGAGGATTTGACCCAATTTATGGTGCACGTCCACTTAAAAGAGTAATACAGCAAAATATTACTAACAAGCTAGCCACTCAACTACTTATGCGTGATAACGACGATCCCGTTACCTACGAAGCTACTTTAAGCAAAGATGGAAATAGCATTCTATTTGCCGAAGTGATTAGCGATGTAGAGAAATGGGTAGAGTAATCACGGAATGATTGCCTTCTAACTCTGTCAGGGTTCGAAACCTTGACAGAGTTAGAAAACAATTGATGCAACTTTCCCACGATTTTTTGACGCTATTGCGTAAGCAGTTGTAGAAGCAAACTCATTCGTTGCTAATTTTATAAAGATATAGCCAAACTGGGTCAGGATTGTAGATGTTAGATGATTCGTCTGACGGATTTTTAATTATCCTCCAACAAAAACAAAATTGGGTCATCCTGAGGATACCTCCGAAGGATCTTTACATGTATTTAAAAGCAATCAGTCAGAAAACTACTTGGAACCATCAATAGAATAGATCCATTCTTAGGAAGGCGGGCACTAATTTAAATATGGCCAAATAAATGTTCTGTCTGCAGATCCTCAACAGGTAATCTGTCAACGAATTATCTAACATCTACAAGGATGACCAAATTACTTTAAATAAACCAAAACTATCAACGAATTGCTTAACATTTCTAAAATTGCCTCAGCATTGTTTTTGGCCAAAAGCCCTATCGTTTTGTGGGAATTGTTATTACTATGCATTTCCTAATTAAAAAAACGACTTATGAAATCTCTTTTCACAACTTTAGTGCTGTGTTTACTTGTTGGCACCTCTACCGTAACTGCCCAATGGAGCTCCGACTTAATCACCACCCCCGAAAGAACTAGTTATACCGAAACATCGACCTATACGGATGTGATGAAGTATATCCAAGCAGTTCAAGCCAAATCAGATCTAGTGCATCTAGAATATATGGGCACGAGTTTGGAGGGCAAGCAAATTCCTGTGGTAGTAATGGCAAATCCTAAAATCAGTACTCCTCAGCAGGCAGTCGCATCTGGGAAACCTGTAATGTATATCCAAGGAAATATCCATGGTGGGGAAGTGGAAGGCAAAGAAGCATTGCAAATACTAATGCGTGAAATTCTTTTAGGAGATAAAAAACACCTTCTTGATAATCAAATAATCCTATTCGCGCCCATTTATAATTCCGATTCGAATGATAAAATGGATGCAAAAAATAGGCCATCTCAAGAAAATAGTCCGCTTAAAGCAGGGCTCCGTTCAAATAGCCAAGGCTGGGATTTAAATCGTGATGGAATAAAAATGGAGGCACTAGAAACCAATGGCCTCGTTCAAAATGTGTTGAATAAGTGGAACCCTGAGGTTTTGGTAGATTTGCACACCACAAACGGCACTTGGCATGGATATTCGCTTACGTGGGCACCAAGTTATCAATATGCTGGCGAGCCGGGTCCATATAATTTTACGTGGAATAAAATGCTTCCCGAAATAACTCAAGTCGCAAAAGATAAATATGATCTTCATTTTGGACCTTATGGTTGGTACAGAATAGATCAAGGTTGGCCACCAAAAGCTATTTATACATACAATCATCATCCACGCTATATGGTAAATCAGATGGGTTTACGTAATAAAATCGGAATATTAAGTGAAGCTTTTTCGCACGAGCGTTTATACCAACGTATTTATTCTACACATGCTTTTGTAACTGAGATTCTAAATTTCACCAATAAAAATGGATATGAAATCGCCCGAATTAATAAGCAGGCAGAGGATGATGCCATTGCAAATGTGAAGAATAATGCAGGAAAGGTGAAAAAAGGGGTGCGATTTAAAATGGTTCCACTCGAAGATACTTTTACTCTGCGTACTTATGATTACACCACCTTTACCGATGATACAGGCAAAACACAGTATCTACGTTCGCCTAATATTATTGATGTGCCAGACGTTCAAAACTACAGCAAATTTGAGGCAACAGTAGAAAGTACTTTGCCCCGTGGTTACCTGATACCAGCGGAGCTAAAAACTATTGCTGAGCATTTGCAAAAGCAAGGCGCCACTGTTCAAAAACTCACCAAGAAAGTGACGGCAAAAGGAGATGTTTTTGAAATTACAGCATTGAATAAAAGTCCACGTGCATTTGAGGGACACAATATGGCTACCGCCGAAGGGGAATTTAAACCAGCTACAAGAGCCTTCAAAAAAGGAGATTATTGGATTGATTTAGCACAACCACTAGCCAATCTTATCTTCTACACACTCGAGCCACAGTCTGATGATGGACTTGTAACCTGGAATTTCTTTGATGAGTACCTAGAATCTAAAGGCGTAAATACAAAAAACGTTGAATACCCCGTCTTCAAATATTTTGAGTTGAAGTAAAAGAAAAGGTTTTGTTTTAGATTCAAATTCTCAATCCAAAAGCGTAGTTAGCTAAAGAATTCAAAAATAGCTCCAGAGGAGCTTTATGCTAATAGCAATTTGTAAGCCAAAATATGAAATAACTCCGTAGGTGCGGCATATTAGGATAAATGGTTGATATTATATTTATTTAAGTAGAGAATGATTTCAGGTTTTGCTCCGCTGGAGCTTTGGTTATATGGAATCTTACTTTACTATTAATATGTTGCCGCCCTGCGGCTGTTGCCTAAAATGAATCAACATAAATTCCCTAACCGGCCTCAATCTCAATCCACAATAAACTCAAAAAAAAGTCTCCCGCATGCCGGCGGGGAGAAAATCAACCAAATAGTTCTTTTAAGTTAATAACTTCAAAGCTCTAGCACGGGTAGTCTCTGACTTCCATTCGGTCCAAATGTCTGGCATACTGTTATCCTAAAACTGTTGGCGATAATGCAAATTGCAAACCTGCCTACCGCAGGCAGGCTTGTTCAGCTACAACTCTTAAGCCACAGACTTAAGAGAACATTGGGGCCTACGTGACGAGTAGATTCAAAACATAGCCCCGATATTAATCTGGTGCTGCCCCAATAAGTGTGAATTTTCTAAATCCAGAATCTAATTCTGCAAGCCAGAATATTCAGAAAGATGCCCCTGATCCGTTTCTAAAAGCACATTGTATGCTTGTAATTTAACACGGCTATCAGCACCTTCAAAAATGCCAGCAATTTCACGGGCTTTAGTATCAAAGAAGACGTCGAATAGATAGTTGCTGGTTGCTTTACGTTTGGCATCACGAATTTCTTCTAGCGCCTTAAGTACGTTCGCACGAGCTTGTAACTCGTCGGTTGTAAATAAATCAAGTCCCTTTCGGTGATAGGTATAGTAAGCTTCACGAAGTGGTTGATAGCTGGGGCTTAGAAGGTCACCAATTAAAGTATTTCTATTTCGGCGATTATTAGAACTACGTAACCAACTAGTTGAAGATGTAGTTTGGGCAAGATCCACAATATTCTGCGCCTTTCTAAAATAAGGTGTGCCGCCAAGAGGGGAAAAACTATCAAAATCATAACCCAATCCAAGATAGATAAGGTAGTCTATAAAACCGGTCAGTTCTTCAAACTGTAACTCATCGTGTATAAAAGAACGACCTTGTGGGTAATTAAACTGCCAAGAGTTATCGGTTATAATAATGGATGTTGTTTCTGTATTAGTATTATAAATAGGCCGGCGCAGAGAAAAAACTACCCTAGATGAAAAATCAAAGTTGGTAGTACCGCTTTCTATAACAATCTGCATATTACAAATGATACGCTCTCTTTCTTGGAATTCTATATCCGTCCATTTGTACTCATTTATATAATCTTCAATGCGATTTTCTAGCTCGGTTACATAAGTAAAGGAAGCACCTTCAAGAAGATCATTATTCACAGTTACATCACAATTAAACTCTTGTGCTTTTGTGGCAAAAGAACATAAAAGTAAAAAGAATATGGTATAATAAAGCCTTAGTTTGTTCAATGTTGTATTAACCTTTAGAAATTTGATATTTTAGAATAACTTCTGCCCAATGATACGAATACGATTTCATCTAAATAAAATTACTTTTCTATTCCTGCTATTTTGTAGTAGTAATGTAGCTATTGCACAAGTAAATATGGGCGCAAATGGTCTAGGTATTGGGCAAGCTACCACTGCTTTAAAAGATAATACATGGAGTTTGTTTTCAAATCCCGCACTTATGCGCAATGATAAGGTTGCAATCGGGTTTTATAGCCTTAGAAATTATGGCTTTGCAGAGATTACTGATGTTGCCGCAGCTGGAAGTTATCCCACTAAATTTGGTGTAGCCGCAGTAGGTTTTCATAGATATGGAGACGATTTATTTAACGAAACTCGTGTTCGGCTAGGCTATTCAAATAGCTGGAAAGAATTAAGTTTTGGGGTGGCATTAAATTATAATTCCATCTCATTTGGTGGTCCTTACGGTTCTGGAGGCGCTTTAGGTGTAGATGTTGGCTTGGCGGCTAGGCTTGTTGATGGTTTATGGCTTGGCGCTAGAGGAACGAACATAAATCGCCCTTCATATAAAGGAATTAACGAAGATTTACCTAGAGAGTTAGCAATAGGCTTATCCTATCAGCTAGCAGAAATGGCTCTATTTAGTTTAGATATTGTTAAAGATGTGCGCCACGAAAAATCTATTAGAGGTGGTGTAGAGATGAAAGTTATTGGTGAATTAAAGGGCCGAATAGGAGTTACATCTGCACCCAACACCTACTCTTTTGGACTTGGTTATGGCGAAGAGCGATGGGGCATTAACATAGCAATTCAACGACACGAATTATTGGGAATCAGCCCAGGTTTAGATTTGAACTTATTCTTTTAGATGAAAAAATGGCTTGTCATAACAACTATTTTTCTAGGCTTAGCGCATTCTGTAAAAGTTCAAGCTCAGCAAGAAGATTCTGTGCGTACCCAAGTTCAGGAGCAGCTAGAGAAAGCCTTTGAAGAACTTGAAGACGAAGAAGGACTTGTTGGCGAAGATCTTATTCAATTTCTCGAAGATTTAGCTGCCAATCCCGTTAATATAAACTCTGCAGGCATTAACGAATTTCTTCAAATTCCTGGCTTTAACCTCAAAATAGCCAGTGCTGTAATTAGTTACAGAAACAAAAAGCCTTTCGAAACCAAAGAGGAGCTGCTAAAAGTGAGTGGAATTGGTAGGGTAACTTATAACCGTCTTTCCCCTTATGTAACTGTTGGCGGAACAGCCTCTCGGTTTAAGGACATGTATAAGCGCCCAGAATATTGGCTTGGCGGACGTAGAATTGAGTTTATATCGCGGTTTCAGCAAGATTTGCAGGAACAAGAAGGATATAGAAGATCTGCTGATGAAGGTGGATATTTAGGAAGTCCAGTTAAATACTATCAACGGTTGAAACTAACTAGCCGACATCTATCGGTGAATTTTACCCAAGAGAAAGATGCTGGAGAACAACTTAAAAGTCCGGCAGGATTTGATTATAACTCTGGTCATATTGCTCTTACACAAAATGGAAAGCTTAAAAGTTTGGTGATAGGGGACTACAGCTTAAGTTTTGGGCAAGGTTTGGTGTTATGGACTGGCGCAGCTTTTGGTAAAGGCCGTGAAGTGATACGAACAGCGGGTAAGAACGAACGAGGTGTAAGAGGTTACTCATCGGCACAAGAGACAGATTTTTATAGAGGTGTTGCCGCAACTTATGGTGAAAGGGTAGAGTTTACAGGATTTTATTCAAATCGAAAGAGAACAGCATCAATTATAAACGGAGATACAACCCGTTCCCCGTCTTCTTCAGGTTTTCATAGAACTCAAAACGAATATGACAGGCGAAATAATATTGACCAATTAACTTTTGGTGGTCGTGTTCGGTTGAATTCTAAGTATGGCTTGCTAGGTGCAACAGCATATCGAAATGAATTCAGTACTCATATTGCAAAAGCAACTAGTTTAAGTAATATGTACGACTTTGAAGGCAAGGGAAATTCGGTAGTTGGAGTAGATTATAGAGGATTAGTTGGCTCAGTTTTAGTATATGGCGAATGGGCACGTAGCGAAAATGGTGGAATGGGCGGCGTAGTAGGAACTGAAACTTCAATTACAAATAATACGGACCTTACCCTGCACTACAGGAATTACGCCAGGGATTTTCAATCGACTAGAGCAGTAGGTTTTGGTGAAAGTTCTTCATCTCCTCGAAATGAAGAAGGTTTTTATGTAGGGATTCAACATCTATTAAATTCTACAGTTACACTTGCAGCCTATGTAGATCAGTTTAAATTTGCAGAACCAAGAAGAGGCCTCACTCAGGCCTCAGAAGGTTTTGATGTTTTGGGACTTATTGAAGCGAAATTCAATAGAAGTTTAAGTGCGTATTTACTTCTCAGAAGCAAGGTTAAAGGCGAAGAATATAATATTATCAATGACAGAGGGCTGGAGGAAGTTTTGCTTGGCGATAATAAACGATCGAGTGCTCGCCTTCAGGCAGATTACCAAGTAAGCAGAGATGTAAGAATACGATCTAGGGTGGAATTCACTAGAAGTAGAAAGGCTGGCGGAGAATGGGAAGATGGCTTCTTAGTATTTCAAGACATTCGCTTTTATCCTATGAAAAAGCTCCAAATTGACGCTCGATTCACACTATTTGATACTGAAAGTTTTGATACACGCGTCTACCAGTTTGAAAACGATTTATTGTACGTAATGTCGAACGTGATGCTATCAGGACAAGGTCAGCGTAGTTATTTTGTGATAAAATACTCAGCTATGGATCAACTAGATATCTGGTTAAAATATTCCGTCAGCTACTTCGAGAACGTACACACTGTCAGTAGTGGTCTAAGTGAAATAAAAGGCCAAATGAAAAACAACATCGGCATCCAAATTCGTCTGAATATCTAACTCTGACAGGGTTAGGTAGATGAAGACTGTATAGGAAAATGATTCTCCAATCCTGTCAGAGTTGGCTGCGGCCCAAATCCTTGCTATTGGGGGATTTAGGAATTAGGTAACTCAGAATTAATACCCCATTGCTTCGCAATCAAAAACAAGGTCACATAGTACGCTCAAGAGTCCTCCCTCTGAATTAAAACAATCCCGAGAATTCGGGAATTCCGGTCTTCCTCCAAAGGAGAAAATATTTGGATCCCGATACTTCGGGAAAGATTCTAGACGTAAGATTTAAGGCTTTTGGCTCTAACATTTAGAGTCGAGTAATATTCAATGGGTATTGAGAATTAAAAATCTTACTAAGACTTTCTTTATACTTATAAATTATGTATAAATAATAGCTTTCCCTCCTTGGGGAGGGACAGATTTCATGCCTGCATGAAATCAGGGTGAGGACGGAAGGGCAGGGATTTCGAATATGCCTAATCCTCGTCACGAAGCTCCAGCTTCCAGTGAAGAAAATCCTTTGACTAACTAATAATCAGTTCTGTCATAAATAACCTAATCCAAGGGTATATTTGATGATGCACTTAACACAGTGAACAACCAAGGGAAGCTGGATCCTGCCGGCAAAGGCAGGGTTCAGCCAAACATTACGAACGGGACGTTCGCAACGAGGAAAAAGTATCTATACAATTCTAGTAATATTAAACGCATGCATTATTTAATGAAAATCTCTCATTATAAAACTGGGTCTATTTCCCCATGATGAACAATCATTATTTTGTCAGAATCAGAATGCTCAGGATTTGAGGATGTACAAGATAAGATTTGAACACCCATCAAATTACTCTAAACCTGGGATATATCTAGCTCCGGAGGAGCGACATATTAATAGAAAGAATCCACGCCACAAAAACCATAGCTCCAGCGGAGCTACACGGTCAATAAGATAATATTCTGAGTATTCAGAAATAGAGCCCGCGATTGTGAACAAGGCTTCTGAGTTCTAAACCGGCAGGCTTCCAACAGGCGCTACGAACGAGACGTTCGCAACGAGGAAAAAGTATCTATACAATTCTAGTAATATTAAACGCATGCATTATTTAATGAAAATCTCTCATTATAAAACTGGGTCTATTTCCCCATGATGAACAATCATTATTTTGTCAGAATCAGAATGCTCAGGATTTGAGGATGTACAAGATAAGATTTGAACACCCATCAAATTACTCTAAACCTGGGATATATCTAGCTCCGGAGGAGCGACATATTAATAGAAAGAATCCACGCCACAAAAACCATGGCTCCAGCGGAGCTACACGGTCTATAAGATAATATTCTGAGTATCCAGAAATAGAGCCCGCGATTGTGAACAAGGCTTCTGAGTTCTAAACCGGCAGGCTTCCAACAGGCGCTACGAACGAGACGTTCGCAACGAGGGGTAAAATAAATTACATTTCTAAATACTAATTACTCAATACTAACTACTAATCAAAACCTCATCCCTAACCCCTCAAAACTCAGAGCTAACAGATTAATCCTCTTTGTACTTGTAATACTCAGAATAGGTGCGCTGGTAGTAGCTGTAGTTCGTGTAATAATCGGTGCTTTTCTTAGGATTAAAAGCATTTAGTACCACACCAACAATATCAGCATTTAAGTGATTTAGTCCGTCGATGGTAAACTCCATCTCACGTCTAGTAGTTACATTAAATCTAGAAACCAAAACAATGCCATCTACTAAGCGAAGGAGGGATGCCGAATCTGAGATTATTCCGTAAGGAGCTGTATCCAAAATAATATGATCATAATCGTTTGATAGATCATCGATAAGTTGTTTCAAACGACGGCTATCTAGAATAGATGCAGGTTCAGGAGTTTTTCTACCTACAGTAATTAAATCTACGTTAGGTGCAATAGTAGAACGGAGAACTTCTTCCTTGCTAGCAGTTCCAAATAAAACATCAGTTAATCCAGGCTCTCTATTTTCGCCAAAAATCTTGTGTTGCGTAGGGCGACGTAAATCCAAATCAATGATAAGAACTTTTTTGTCGGAACCAGTAAAGGTAACCGCTAAATTCGCTGCTACCGTACTTTTCCCTTCTCCTTTAGAAGAGCTAGAAATCATTAACACCTTATATTCCTTATCAGGATTAGCATATACAATATTAATACGCAAACGTCTATAAGTCTCAGATATAGGGGAGATATGGTCGAAAAATGTAACTAATTGATTAGAAATTGATTTGTCGCCTACGAACTGTCGCTCTAGTGGGTCGAGCTCACCAATTATACCAAAATCTGGTATAGCCCCTAGTACTGGGATACCATACTCTTTAAGAGCGTCGGTAGACTTAATAGTATCATTGAGTTTTTCTTTCAGAAATATAAAACCAACTCCAAACAAGCCACCTAATAAAAATCCTATAATGGTAATAATACGCTTTTTCGGCTTTATGGGATCAAGTGCAGGTACGGCATAATCTAAAGGTCGTCCTAAGCCAAATTGAGTCTTTTCCCATAGGCTCATTTCAGCTTGCTGGCTAGAAACTTGCAAATACATTTCTTCGTTAATACGAACATCCCGCTTGAGGCGAGCTAGTGCAATGATATCATCTGGTAAACCTTCAAATCGGGTGTTTACCTCATTAAATCTAGCAGCAAGTACCTCATTTTGTGTTTTAAATTGTGTTTGCTCAACTTTCAGTTCTAAAAGCTTCTGTGTTATTTCAGAAATTCGTTGTGTTACCGTTCCGTCTTTAGAGCCCATAAAGCTGAGATATAAATCGGAACCAGAACTAATAAGTTTGTTAGAACGCTCTTTAATTTGAGATTTTACTTTGCTAATCTCAGTATCTAAACGAACTATGTCAGAATTATTAGGAGATATACCTGGGTTTTTTGTAAGATAAAGGAGCCTTTCAGTTTCAAGTTCAGCAAGCGCATATTGATAACGCTCTATAATAGGTCCAACAGCATCTGAATACTGCTCGGCTAGGCCAGGCTTTATTTCTTCAAGTTGTTTCTCGTACTGCTCAATTCCAGAAGTAACAGCCACTAAATTTACTTCAAGTTTTTGTTTTTCTACTGAAAGTTGTGAAAGTGTTGAAATAAGCTCGGCTGCTTGGGGCTCTACCGATATTAAATTTGTTGCATTCATAAACTTTTGAAGAGAATCTTCTGTCGATTCTAAGCGATCTTCAATTCTTGAGCGCTCTTCATTCAAAAAGTTTAATGCCGAAACAGCCATTGCTCGGTTTTGGTCAGTAGAAAGGGTCGAATACGTATCCATCGTTAAATTAATGATGGTAGCGGCCTCAGTAGGTAATGGGCTCTCAAAAGATATTGAAACAATGTCCGCATTTTTATCAGGCTGGTTAAAGCTAATTCCGTACCTATAACGCATGGCAACGGTATCCATACTTGTAGTAGTAGAATCTATTGGATAGGCACGCCAAAGAATAGGGAATTTTCTGCCATATTCGTCAAATCCAACATTGTTTATACGGACAGCTAAATCGTTACTTAATTTTCTAGACTGTAAAATCTGTAATTCGTTTACAATGGTACTACCTACACCAATACCGTAAGAAGTAGTAAGTAAATTTGCGAGGTCAGAACCAGCATAAGAATATCTGTTTTTACTCTCACTAATCATCATGGTACCCGTGCTCTGATAGATCGGAGTCATCATGAGAGAAAATACGGCAGCTAGTATTGTAAATACAGAAACAATACCAATTAAGGTCCATTTATTTAATAATAGAATATTAAATAATTTAAGTAAATCTATCTCTTGTTCATCATTATACGAATCATTTTGGGCTATGGTATTGTACCCATTCGTATTATAACTATTTTCTTTCTTACCGTTATAGTGCATCTCTTAAGCTTGGCTGATTATTTAACTTCCTAAATATTTTCACAAAGATAGGAAAAGAAATTGTCAATGCTACTATTATTTAGCTACTAATAGCCTTAGTTTAGCACTTTGCAATAACATTTAAAAGGGCAAATACGAATACGCATGCCTAAGATAGCATTAATTTCAGATATACACGGTAATTTACCAGCATTAGAAGCTGTGTTAGAGACACTAGATAAGCATAACCCCGACATCTGGCTCTGTTTAGGAGATATTGTTGGATATGGCCCTCAGCCGGCAGAGTGTGTCCAAATTATAATGGATAGAAAAATTCCCACAATTATGGGGAATCACGATGCTGGAGTAGCAGGTAAATTAACACTTAAACATTTTAGAGACCCAAATCGAAAGTTAATCGAAATGTCTCAAACCCTGCTTAACACTGAGCAGTTAGAATGGCTAAGAAATTTACCATACACCTTAACCGATACTTCTACTTGGATTGCTTCTCATGCCACTCCTATTGATCCTGAAAAATGGATGTATTTAGATAGCGCTATTAGAGCACGAAATGTGTTAAATGAAATTGAATATCCACTCTGTTTTGTGGGACATACACACGTTCCAGCACTAGTTTCTAGCCAAATAGGGAATTTAAACTTTGCAAAAGGGAATAGGCACTTAATAAATCCTGGAAGCGTAGGTCAATCAAGAGACAATGACTACAGAGCCTCCTGTGCCATCATCGATACTGATAAATGGAAATACGAAAACATTCGTGTAACCTACAACAAAGAAAGTGTAGTAGCTCGACTCAATGATTTAGGCTTCAGTCGATCAGATGCTCGGCGATTAATGAGATATTAAGAGCTAGTTTTGAGTTTTGAGCTGTGAGGCATGAGGGGAAAATAGTAGCCAGTATTGAGTATATATAATTTAGGGATTAGTTAATAGTAATTAGGTGATTATGGGATTGCCCGCTCAAACCACATAGCTCACTCCTCATACCCAACAAAAGTCTTTGCGAATACTATGACTAAATCAAGTCAATTATGCTGATTTTTTCCATTGATGTTCGGTTTTCAGAATATGGTCTGGATCATACTTTACTCTATTATTCCACATAGCACAATACAGGCGTATCAGTTTATTGATGATGTTGTTGATGGCTACCAGTTCGTGTTTACCTTCTGCAATTTTCTGTTCGTAGTAGTCGTGGTAGTGATCCTTATGGTTTGCCACGCTGCGAGCGGCCAAATGCATCAACCGTCGCATTTCAGAGTTTCCATATCCAGTGGAACGAGCTGGGCTTTTTACTGAGCTTCCAGAGCTTCGCCCGTGTGGGGCAAACCCAAAACGGGAGGAAACCTTTCGAGCGTCGAGTTGATCTTCTCCCGCAAATAAGCTTAGCCAAAATCGTCCGACTATTGGCCCTATTCCAGGAGCAGTGCGCATGCTTTTATATCGCTGGGACAGATCCGCATCCTGGCTAATGAGTTGATCCATCGTCTGTTCAAGAAGATCGATATGCTGGCTGAGAAGATCAATCTGTTGCCTCCACATGCTCGTTAATTGGCTCATATCTGCATCATGGGTATCGGCTTCGGTATACTTGTTTTTGAGAGCTGCACGCTGGCTCACCATTTTACGACGCTCCGCCTGAAGTCGCTTTATTTGACCTACAGCAGGTTTTGGAGCTACCGCTGGTTGCAGTCGATCACTGAAACGATCTCCATATTCGGCTAGGTGATCGGCATCAAGCTCATCCGTTTTGCGGTGATGTTCCCAACTTACTTTTTGCAGAGCAGTGGTTTTTACTACGCTATGCTGCCAGCCAGCCTCGGTAGTCCATCGCAGTAAAAGTTCTCCATACCGTCCGGTGTGCTCACTGATAAGTAGGGTTTTTGATTTGCTTGCCTTCTGGTCAATCAGCCACTGCTCGAGAAGCCTAAAGCCCTCCATCGTATTTGGGACCTGATATCGAATTCCCCGGCCACTCTGGCGATTAAATAAACAGATATCTAGGACTAGTTTCGAAATGTCGATACCTACTATAAAGCACCATTTTATTGTAATTTTCATCGTAATTCCTCTATATTATTTAGTAGTTGAAAAGCTGCCTTGTAGTTATCATCCCGCCTCTTTTAAAAAGATATACTTACCATACTATTTGGGCTTTGATAACTACCAGCCATGACAGGCTTTGATTCGCAATATGGGTTTTTACCCAGAGGAGCCCAGAGATTGCCTGCCATGGTTCGGTAGCTTTATTTGTTAGTAGCTAACCAACAAAATATTTTACAGGAAGTCTAAAAGAGGAGACTATGATTTATAAATTAAGCTCATAAGTATCAACGACGCGGCAATCTCCCCGTATCAACTTGGGATTCTAAACAGCGAGGCGGAAATCCTGGTTATTTCATTTTCATTCGAATCCGTTCACGCCGCAAAGCTCAGCCCTCACAGCTATATTAGTGAGTAATCTTAAAAGTTTTCTTATGTCTTATGTCTAGTATCTTATATCTTCAAAAACATATCTAACCAAAATAGTAATCAATGAAAGGCATAATATTAGCAGGTGGCAGTGGAACTCGATTATATCCTGTGACCAAAGCAATCAGTAAACAGTTAATGCCGGTGTACGATAAGCCCATGATATATTATCCGCTTTCCGTACTCATGTTAGCGGGAATCAGAGATGTTTTAATCATCACCACACCCGAAGACAATGAGAGCTTTAAACGATTATTAGGGGATGGCTCAGAATGGGGAATCAAACTAAATTATGCCGTGCAACCCAGCCCAGACGGACTGGCTCAAGCCTTTATTATAGGCGAAGAATTTATTGGCAAAGATGATGTCTGTTTAATATTGGGCGACAATATATTTTATGGGCAAGGATTTACAAAAATTTTAACAAAAGCCAAAGACCAATTAAAAGGAGCCACCGTATTTGGATATAGAGTAAGCGATCCAGCACGCTTTGGTGTAATTGAAGTTGATGAAAACAATCAGGCACTTTCCATTGAAGAAAAGCCACAAAAGCCTAAAAGTGATATCGCTGTTACAGGATTATATTTTTACGACAAACGCGTAATTGACATCGCAAAAAATGTAAAACCTTCTGCACGAGGAGAACTAGAAATTACAAGTGTAAATCAGGCCTATCTAGAACTTGGGGATTTACATGTAGAACCATTGGGAAGAGGATTTGCTTGGTTAGATACTGGAACGCACGAAGCCATGCTAGAAGCATCCGAATTTGTAGAGATTATTGAAAGGCGACAAGGACTTAAAATTGCCTGCCTAGAAGAAATCGCTTGGCGACAAGGTTGGATTGACAAAACAACGCTCCTAGCCAAAGCCGCCGAACTAAAAAACAACAGATACGGCCAATATTTAAGCAATCTTGTTGGGCCAGGTATCAGTTAGCAGTGAACAAATAACAATAAAGTAGGAACTGGGGAATTGGAGATTAGGGGACTAGTGATTAGTATACTTTCTAAGAAAATCAATTATCCATTAAAAATAATCACAACTTATTATCATCTAATTCCGCTCAAAGCTCAATGCTCGTAACTCACGAATATTTTTGAACTATGATGCTATATATTAATAATAACCAGGTAATGAATAAATCACATTCATCACATGCATCATGAAAATCACAGTTCAAACGAAGGAATGAATAAGTAATTAATCCATAACTATTTTGAACTATGATTTATGTGATTAAGTGATTAAACATTATATATTATTACTTATACCCAGCAGGGATTGAAAATATCACAGTTCAAAACGATGATTAACCTGTAAGCCCATGAGAGTTAATAAAGAATACAAATATTCGGATCTTACATCCAAGATAATTGGAAGTGCTATGCAAGTGCATTCAATTTTGGGTAATGGATTTCAAGAAGTAATTTATCAGCGGGCTTTGGGGATAGAGATGCAAGAGCAAGGCTTAAATTTTTCACGGGAGGTTGAAATGCCAGTTTTCTATAAGAAAATACCCATTGGCAGAAGGAGGGTTGATTTTATGATAGAAGAGATAGTAGCTGTAGAGATTAAAGCGGTTATTGAATTAAAAGATGTCCATATAGCACAAGCTATAAACTATTTGGAAGCCTACAATTTAGAAGTTGGTTTGTTAGTCAATTTTGGGTCAAAATCGTTACAATTTCATAGGTTGACCAATAAATATTTTAAATCATGATAATCTCATGCATCAGATAAATCACAGTTCAAAACAAAGACAAGTCACATTAAAACCCATGAGTTCGTTTGAACTATGATTTATGTGATTTAGATGATTAACTATGATGCTTTTTATTAATAATAACCAGGTAATGAATAAATCACATTAATCACATGCATCAAATAAATCACAGTTCAAAAATATGAGTAATGAATCGTCACCCAGTACCCTTTATCAAAAATCAACTCACACCTCAAAACCCACTCCTCATTCCTATCAAAAGTCATTGCTAAGAGCCCATAATTTCTAATATAAACTTAGAATATCACCGACGAGGTCTGCCTGCCGAGGTAGGCAATCTCCCCGAGTCAACTTGGTACTCGTACAGAACGCCCCGTTTGGAATGCATGATAGGAACCTCTGGTTCCACGAAGGTTTAAACTGTTCTTAGATAGAGATTTCAAGAGCATCCTTCTATAAGTTTCATCTATATTATATTGCATATTTTGAACCAGAGGGTAACAACAAGTAAAGCTATCATCGAAATACCTAACATATACAGCGACAACCCAGCTCTTTAAACATCTCAAATTATCTAACATCTAAACCATCAAAATTAAACTCAAAAAGTTGGTAATAAATCAATATCTTTGCGAGCAACATCAAGAAGAATATACTATGAATCGGTTTTTTAAGACATTAATACTAGGATTGGCAGTAATATTATTTGCTGTAATACAATCCGATACAGTACAAGCACAAAATCAACAGCTTAACTATAGTCAGCAATTTAGATTAGGTGATCGTGTTATACGCATTGCAGAACCAGGAGAACTCGTAGACTCCGTAAATGTTTGGGGTGATGTAGGTAGTTCAGGGCGATACCTAGTACCCAAAGGAACTAGTCTTGCCAAGCTTATATCCTACAGTTTTGGTCCAAGAACACTGCAGGGCAATGAGACTCAAATAGATTGGTCAAAAATGAGAGTTGAAATCAATATCCAAGAATTCGATTTCGAAGATGGAGAAGAAGAACTAACAAAATTTAGATATCGTTTCGAAGAACCCTTTCCTGACGGGATGAAAGATTTTAAACTCAAAAACAACCAAACTGTGGCCATACGTGTAAAACGTAGACCCGCATTTAGAGATTATCTAAGCATCGTAGCCTCCACGCTATCCGCACTTGCCACTACCATTATATTGCTAGATAGATTGAGTGGGAAATAGCTAGAATAGCTGTGAGGTTTGAGCTATGAGTAGTGAGGACTTGAATTAGTTATTGGATTCTAAAGACAGAATTCAGAATAAAACTCAATCTCAATTCAAAGTCTTCATACCAGTTAATAGTTATCAGAAAATAGTACTCAATTACACTCCTAATCAAAGTGGGTCATACCGCACCCAGATGCGGTATCTCCCGAATGTGCCAAAGAGCGTTGTTTAGAAAATCCTCTTTCGTTTGAACTATGATTTATATGATTAAGTGATTAAACATGATAAATTTCACTATTGCTCAGCAAACAAAAAAAATCACAATCATCCCACGCATCAAATAAATCACAGTTCAAAACTATGAGTAATGAATCGTCAGCCAGTACCCTCTATCAAAAATCACCTCACACCTTAAAAAAACACAGCTCTTTTAATTTTATAACTTAAAAGTTCTAGCACAGGAAGTCTCCGACTTCCATTCGATCCATACACCAATAAACACACAGAATCCTATCCTCTTAGGATGTGCCTTTAAATCCAATCACACCACTCGCCTAGCCAGTAACTTTTCCAAAGCTTGATAAACTTCTGAACATATTTAAATCCCCAATTTAACTTTGGAAAAGTTAAGATCATCAGCCAGTCATATTCACTTCAACAACCAACAGCAGCGATGCCGCACCCAGATGCGGTATCTCCTGAATGTGTCACTGAGCGTTATTTAGAAAACCCCTTTTTTTTGAATCAGGATTTACAGGATTACATCCCGAAGTCTCGGGAAGGATTTAGAATCTCTTAATTAATAATCTAGCCCAAACCACCGACCTCTCTCAATCTCTCCTTCGCAAGGAGAGAGGTTATATTCCAAGTATTATTAGTTGGTACCCCTAATAATAACAAGTCATTGCGAGAAGTCCATAATTTATAATTCGACCTAGAAACCCACCGACGAAGCAATCTCATGGAATCGATTTAGGATTTCAAACAACGAAATTTTCACCTAGAAACACAGTTCTTTTAAGTTTATAACTTAAAAGTTCTAGTACAGGAAGTCTCCGACTTCCATTCGATTCATACACCAATAAACACCCACAATCCTATCCTCTTAGGATGTGCCTATAAATCCAATCACAACATTCGCCAGCAGTAACTTTCCCAAAGTTCTATAAACTTCTAAACATATTTAAATCCCCAATTTAACTTTGGAAAAGTTAAGATCATCAGCCAGTCATATTCACTTCAACAACCAACAGCAGCGATGCCGCACCCAGATGCGGTATCTCCTGAATGTGTCACTGAGCGT
>JBBAEC010000023.1:0-60368 GCA_041656135.1 Balneolaceae bacterium
CATTTTATGTGATTGTAGTAACATTCAAGATTGCATTTTAGCAATTACATGGGTGAAATATCTAGAAATCGGATATGTGCTTAGAATAAATATTGAATATGGTTCGTGTATTCTACACTTGTCCACCTCCTTCTTAGCTCTGAAAGAGCGCTATACATTAGCATGGGGTGAAGCCCCATGATTGGTATAATTCCAAATCCCACAGCCCTGAAAGGGCGGAATATTTGAGCAGTTATGAAAACTCATCTAAATTAATTCGGGATTAGGATTTTTATGATAAGACAAAAAATTCAGCCTTTACATTAACTACCAACTATTACATCGACCATAATTTATGTATTACGCCCTTGTAGGGCTTTGGATTGCGTGAGGTTTCTTTTTTTCGAGGGGCTTCACCGCCTCGCTAGTATATGTCGCCCTTTCAGGGCTGTGTCGGTTTCATTTTATGTGATTGTAGTAACATTCAAGATTGCATTTTAGCAATTACATGGGTGAAATATCTAGAAATCGGATATGTGCTTAGAATAAATATTGAATATGGTTCGTGTATTCTACACTTGTCCACTTCCTTCTTAGCTCTGAAAGAGCGCTATACATTAGCATGGGGTGAAGCCCCATGATTGGTATAATTCCAAATCCCACAGCCCTGAAAGGGCGGAATACTAGTGCAACTACGAAAACACTCCATTTTCTGAAAATGTGGACAATTTGAGTACTCATGAGTCATCCCTCTGAAATCAGACTTGTCTGATTTCGGTCTCCCTCCAAAAGAGAGACAATTCTATGTCCCGATACTTTGGAAAAGTTAAGGATTGAGCTATATAAAAATTCTTCTGTGTTTTTTATTGAAATAGTGCTTAGTTTTAAAACAATGGTTAGGGGTGCTTTTGTAATCTTACAAAGGCTGAGATCAAACCCTTTCACCTGAACCGGATAATGCCGGCGGAGGAAAACCTGTTTGCTCATCTATGCACATGTTTCACCTCCTCCTTTTTAATAACAATCAAATTGGAGGAAAATGTTAAATACATTCCTATCAAAATCGCTGCTTATAGTAGCTTTATTTTTTATCACAACTCAAATTACCACTGCACAAACTATATCTGGGCGCGTAATAGATGCCCAAACTAAAGAGACATTAGTAGGTGCTACTGTGGTGCAAACCGATACACAGAACGGTAGAAATACAGATTCAAATGGCGAGTTTTCTCTTCAGCTTCAAGATGGAGCTCGTTCCCTTACAGTTTCTTTTGTGGGTTACAAAACTAAAACTGTAACCATAATTAGAAATAACCAAGAATTAGAAATTCAATTATTACCTACCACCTATATTGGGGGAGAGGTTTTTGTGGAAGCAACTCGAGTGGGTGATTCAATCCCGATGAGTTACACAAACTTCACAAGAGAGGAACTTGATGAGAAAAATATGGGCCAAGATTTGCCCTATTTGATTCAATCTGCTCCATCAGTTATAAGTACTTCAGATGCTGGTGCGGGAGTCGGTTACACGGGAATGCGTATCCGTGGTGTAGATCCTACTCGTGTTAACATCACCATTAATGGTATACCAGTAAATAATTCAGAATCACAGGCAGTTTATTGGGTAAACATGCCTGATATCTCTACTTCGGTTGATAATATACAAATTCAACGTGGCGTGGGTGCCTCGTCTAATGGGGTGGGAGCATTTGGGGCTTCTGTAAATCTTCAAACCAGTAGTAATAGAACCGATGCATTTGCAGAAGTAAATACGGGATTAGGTTCATTCAACACACAAAAAGCTAATATTTTAGTTGGCTCTGGATTAATGAAAAATGGCTGGCAATTTGAGGGGAGACTCTCCAAGATTTTGTCGGATGGTTTTATAGACCGAGCGTCTTCTGTTCTCAATTCGCATTATTTATCTGCAGCCAAACATGGTAAGCGTAGCCTGCTAAAACTAGATATATTTTCAGGTAAAGAAATTACTTACCAAGCTTGGAATGGAGTGGAAGAAAGCATCCTGAAAAGTGGAAACAGAACCTATAACGAGATTGGTACAGATAAGGCGGGTGATCCGTACGAAAATCAAGTGGATAACTATCAGCAAAATATCTACCAGTTACATTATTCTTATAGTTTAGCTGATAATTGGATAGCAAACGCTTCACTCCACTACACACAAGGTAAAGGTTACTTTGAGGAGTATAAGGCGGATAAAAAACTGTCTGATTATAATATTGCTCCGCTTCCAGGAAATCCATCAAGAACGGATGTAATTAGCCGCCGCTGGTTAGATAATCATTTTTATGGAGCGGTGTTTAATACAAAATACACCCACTCTGATACTTGGAACTTGACCTTTGGTGGTGCCGTAGATCGTTACGATGGAGATCACTTTGGGGAAGTTGTTTGGGCACGTTATGCTGGAAATAGCGAAATGGAAGATCAGTACTATTTTAACGATGCTGTTAAATACGATTATAATGTATACGGTAAACTTCAGTATTTACTAACTGAAAGCTTAAATGCTTATTTAGATTTACAGGTACGTGGTATGAACTACGAATATGATGGAGTTGACGTGCGTTCAAGCGGTAACGTTGATATCAGAGCTAATGATGATATGCTATTCTTTAATCCTAAATTTGGATTGGTTTATAGGAAAAATAATCATCGCCTATTTACCTCTTTTGGTGTTACAAGTAAAGAACCATCTAGAGATGAATATGTAAAGTCTAGTATTCAAAGCCGACCTAGGCACGAAACCTTGTATAATATTGAAACAGGATATCGCGGTGAGTTTAACCGATTCTTTGTGGGTATTAACGGATACGGAATGTTTTATAATGACCAACTTATTTTAACTGGTCAGGTAAATGATACAGGAAGAGCAATCCGCCAAAATATACCTGATAGTTACCGAATTGGGTTAGAATTAGAAGGAGGAGTTCGAATTACGAACTACTTCAACTGGGCAGCTAATGCAACTCTTAGCCAAAATAAGATCAAAGCCCTAACCGAGTATATAGATGATTATGACAATGGTGGGCAAATAACTAGAGCGCATAAAAATACGGATATAGCTTTATCGCCAAGCCTGATTGCTAATTCAATATTCAATTATACTCGTTCAGGATTTACTACTGAATTTTCAAGTAAATATGTGGCTAAGCAGTATTTAGATAATACCCAAAACGATGCTCGAAGTATTGACGCTTATTTTGTGAGTGATTTACGACTTGCATATAAACTCCAAGATTTGCTTTCATTCAAAGCTGTAACAGCTTCAATGCTCGTAAATAACATCTTTAATACAGAGTACGAATCCAATGGGTATACCTATGGCTTTATTTCTGGAGGAGAGGAGCGATACAATTATTATTTCCCGCAAGCTGGAACAAACTTCCTATTCCAAATAAAATGGGAGTTTTAGGATGAGTATTGAGTACTCAGTATTTAGTATTTAGTATTGAGAAAATAGCACCAACTCTGTCAGGGTTCAAAACCCTGACAAAGTTGAATTATAGAATATTCTTGTTCTTATGATCTCTCCACTAATGTTCATTGTACCGAGATGGTCGAAGGTGGATGCTGTTGGGTGGTGATCTTAACTTTTCCAAAGTTAAATTATCAATTTGAATTATTTTAGATGTTTCTAAAACTTTGGAAAAGTTACTTTCTGGCTAATGAAACTATGGGGCTAAAGCCCTTTTCTGTAGTGGGGCAATTGTTAACCACTGGTTAAAGCCAGTGGCAATTGAGGAAGGCAAAATAGCCATGAGTTGTGAGCTTTGTGTTCTGAGGAAGAATTTCTGATAATTGCTCCCTGTTCATTGATAAATGCTCATTGATTTCCCCAATTCCCTAATAACCATTCCCCAATCCCAACCTACTTTATAAGTACCAGCTTCTTAGTGAGGCTGGTATTTTTTGATGATAGAGTGTACAAATAAACACCACTTGAAAAATTAGACGCGTTGAATTTAATCTCGTGCTCACCTACTGGGTAAACCTGATTAGTAAGTGTTTGTATAAACTGCCCAGCAATAGAATAGACCTCTAGCCTAATCTTACTTGCTGCTTCAACTCTAAAGGGAATAGATGTGTCTGGATTAAAAGGATTGGGATAATTTTGTTTTAACTCTATGGATTTGGGCTGTGCTTTTTCCTCTTTCTTACTATTTATGCTTATATCGTTAGCCATCCCTGGCGAGGGCGCGCCTAAAATCTGAAAAGAACCTTTTCCATTCGGTAACCTACCATAGGCTTGGTCAGATTCTTGTGGACCAAAACTTACGGAATCGATGAGTACAAACTCGTTCTGGTTTTTTCGGAAAATTGCGATTTCTTCGCCTGCTTTACTTAAACCAAAAGAGGCGTGATTAGCACCTTTGGTTGTGTCACTATCTGCCCAAATAAGCATAGCCTCACCACTTCCCAAAACAGTATCGGGGAAGGCCCATTTATCAGGTTTTTGGAAGTTATCGGTTAAATAATAACCATCGAGCGATAGGGTAGAGCCATTATTGAAAACCTCAATATAATCTACAAATTCACCAGTTTCATCAGCAATGGTTTTCTTGTTTGAAGCCATGAATTCGTTAATAACTATGCCTGAGGTGATGTTGCGTATTGATGCACTTAACAGTTTATTTGGCTTAGCTGGATATCGAGAACTAGAGCTAGAACCATCCGTTGCAGTGAGATAAAAATCCAAATTCCCTGCAAAACCGGAAAGATTATAAGTGCCCGTATAAATTCCATCATTGGCTTTTACATCAGCTCCAATTCCATTATCTAATAAACTTATTTCATTTCCATTATTTAGAAACAACGCTTTCACATTCAGTGCGCTGTCTTCATCTAAAACAGAAGCGGTGATAACAAGGTTTTTTTCTTGACCATTATAGTTTGTACTAAAATGAACAGACCTAAAAATAGGCGCGATATTTTGTAAATCAATCTGATTGGTAGCAGAGTTCGCACGTGTTGTGATATATGGTTTAAGGCCATATTTAACATGTCCACCTATACTATTTGTGAAAGACGCATGGTATTGACTTATGGTATAATCGTAATCTAATACGCGGTAAGTATCTAATATTGCAGCGTCTTTTGTGAGTGTATAAAGTCGATCAATTTCGTAGGAAAGCGTTGTCTCGTTAAAAAAAGAAGTGATGAAATCGTTTATATAAAAATGAAGCCTATTCTTGAACTCTGGAATGGCAAGAATACGATCGGTAAGGGGACGAGATTCGTTAGCTCCCCAATTATTTACATCACGAGTGCCCCAGTTTTTCCCCACAAAATCAATTCCAAAGGTGTTGTCATAATCATAAGGGATAAATTCAAAACGGTTACTCTTTGGCTCAAAATAGAGATAATAATTATTTTTATTGTACCAGTAGTTATCCCAATTACCTGTTAATATATCAATGGCCATCCAGCGTAAAACGCCATCCAAATTTATATAATCCTCAATTTCATTTTTGATTCTTTCATCACTAGCGGTATCTAGAAATTTAATCAGATTCGCTAAATCAGAAAAATCGGGAGATTTCTTATTCGTTTTAAGCTCGTAATAAGGACGTCCATTGCTACTTAGGTTCTGATAAGTTTCGGGGTTTGAATCGTGATAAGTTAAATCGGCGGGATATAACGCTTTGTAAAGGTTTCCAGCATCACTGCCAAATCTATCGGTTACAAATTTATCATCAATGTGCTCTACGTTTATATAGAGCCCATAATATTCATTATTTATATACAGTTTTGTGTGGGCTGCTCTAGGCGCAACAACATCTGCTTCCTCAAAAATATCCCAACTTAATTTAGCTCGAAGGATAGTTGGGTCGTTATGCTCGCCATTCAAATTCAGCTTATCTAGGCCATAAAAGGTATTCCCTTTAATAAAAGTATTAAATGAAACCTTATAGGACTTTTTCTGAGAATCGCGAGAGGTATTTCCT
The DNA here is from genome assembly GCA_041656135.1 of Balneolaceae bacterium. Lineage (GTDB taxonomy): Bacteria > Bacteroidota > Rhodothermia > Balneolales > Balneolaceae > Balneola. The sequence continues at coordinate 5,949 of JBBAEC010000023.1, forward strand.
CGTAATCTAAAACCCACGCTATCTACTGTTTCTGTATTTCCATTGCGAGTAAAGCTGAAAGTTGCCATAAACTCGTGATCACTGTCTCTATTATTACCGTCTAGTATGAAATTAAGAGAATCAGGGTTAATAGTAATGTTTACTGTTGGCAGGCTGTTATCATCAAAAACCCAATTGGTTTGAGCAATTAGTCCGTTAGATGTTAGAAATGCCAATAAAAGGAAGAGAACGGATTTTTTCGACATTGCTCGATAATTAAATTAAAGGAAAGCTTTTGCCTTCCTTTTAGGGTGTAATCAAAAAATGAATTACTTAATTGAAATAGGGATAGCTACATTAGTTGAACCCCAGTTTAAATTCAAGTGAGCTTTTGTTGTTGAAAGTGAATCGAAATAAATACTGAACCACTCTGCAGGTGTAACTTTTTTAGAAATAGCATTCGTTGAAACACGTAAGACATCCTCTTCCTGAGTGTACTGAGTTCCCCAAGAAAGTTTTTTGTTTATGATAATAGTCCATTCTTTATCTCCAGGAATCGAATAAAGAGAATAGGTGCCTGCACTAACTGGGTGTCCACCAACCATAACATCGGTAGAGAAAGTAATTGCAGTTGCTTCATTTGCGCCTGTTCTCCAAACGGAACCTGTTGGGGCAAGTTGTGCATCAGCAACAAAATAAGAACGATTTTTGATTGCAGGACGACCATAAGTTATACTTACAATGGTATTGCCAATATTTTGGCTTACTGCAGCATTTGGGCTAGCTCGTTCACCCTCGCCACGTTCTTGTGCAAAAGTTAAGCTAGTGAGGCAAAGAACAGCAAATATTGAAAAAAGAACTGGTTTTAATAATGATTTCATATTTTTAAAATCTAGGGTTAGTTGTTGATTACGGTTTACTCATAAGCAGATAGGTTACAAACTTAGCTTAGTTACAACTTACCATGTGCTATTTAAGCGATGATATTATAATAATGAAAAAAATTAGATTCTTTAAATTAAGAGTCCTTCAATAAGTATTTAAATTCCTTTTTGAATTTGGCAACTTTTGGAGCTATTACATACGAGCAATATCCCGCATTTGGATTATTTTTAAAATAATTCTGGTGATAATTTTCAGCTACGTAATAATTTTCAAGGGGTTCAATAGTTGTGACAATAGGATCTTTCCAAAGTTTAGATGCGTCGGTTTTTTTAAGGGAAGCCTCTGCTATCGCTTTTTGTTCTTCGTTGTGATAAAAAATTACAGAACGATATTGTTCGCCCACATCATTGCCTTGGCGATTTAAGGTAGTAGGATCGTGACTGTGCCAGAAAATCTCGAGTAACTCATTATATGTAATCACTGAAGGGTCGAAAATAACTCGTGCTATCTCCACATGTCCCGTTTTACCCGTAATGACATCATCATAAGTTGGATTTTTAAGATGCCCACCAGAATAGCCAGACTCAACATCCTCAATTCCTTTAACGAGTTCATAGATAGCTTCCACACACCAGAAACATCCGGCGCCGAAAGTAGCTTCTTCCAATTTGTTTTGAGTAGTCATTTTTTGAGAGAAAATTAAAGGTGAAGTAATGAGGATAATTAAAGCGGTAAGGGAGATTTTTCTAATCATAACAGTATAAGATGGCTTCTATTTAAGAATACCATTATAACTGATAAAGTTGAATAATATTCTACCTACCTAATGCAAAAAAGTAGCATTGTCGTTCCATAGATGAAAAAAATACGACTCCTTGAGAATAGAATTCTATTGATTTTAGAAATTAGTATTTATAAATACGGTATCTGAGGTAGGTAGAGCAACTATGGCATTGCGAATTGAATAAGCCAAATCTAGAAATTGAAATATATTTAGTTCCATAGGAGCATTATTATTCGCATTTAATAATGGAAATAGAAACCATACAATAGGATGGATTCAGAAAAGCAGGAAATGTTTAAGATTATAGGCAAATTCAGAATAGAGTAACTCAAATAAAAAAAGCCTGTCTCATTAAGAAACAGGCTTTTAAAGTGCTCACGAGAAGAGTCGAACTTCCACAGGATTACTCCCACACGCCCCTCAAGCGTGCGCGTCTACCAACCTGCCTGCCGGCAGGCAGGTTCCGCCGGAATTATATTCTACTTCAAATTATCTCTAATAGACTTTAAAAATTCTTTACCAATACCCGATTTCAGATATTTTTCATATGCCCTGGCTTCTTTTCGATTCGAGAATTCTTTTGAGTATATCAATTTGAAAGGAGCATAAGGTTTAGTTGTTTTATTTTGACCTTTATTATGCCTATCGACTCTCTTATCAAGTTGTGTACTTAAGCCAACATAGATGTATGACTTTGTAAGACTGGATATGGCATAAACTGTAATCATTCGAATAAAATAAAAAAAGCCTGTCTCATTAAGAAACAGGCTTTTAAAGTGCTCACGAGAAGAGTCGAACTTCCACAGGATTACTCCCACACGCCCCTCAAGCGTGCGCGTCTACCAATTCCGCCACGTGAGCAGTACAGGCGTCAAATATACCGTTTTTAAACTTCAAAGTTCAATGCTATATAACAAAAATACTGCTAATTACTGACCGAAGTTTATTCCTCCAGCTGGCGACGTGCGTAGTCGTTCTCTGGGTCTATATTTAAAGCTTGTTCGTAGTAAGTTCGTGCTTTGTCAGCTTGGCCACCACGTTTAATCATGTCGCCCATTAAAATCCAATTTTCCGCATCGCGAGGATCCTTTTTAATACGACCAATTAAATAAGGGATAGCTTCTGGGCCACGATCGGTCATCAACATTAACATAACTATGTTACGGTGTGCCGAGGAAGAGTCGGATAACTCGATAGCTTTTTTGAAATCTACCTCAGCTTTTTCGAGTTCTTCTGTTTGCATGTAAACATTACCTCGAAGGTTGTAATACGCTGCATTATCAGCATCCAAATCAAGTGCAGTAGAGATGTTTTTCATACTCAAGTCGTATTGATTGAGCTGCTGCATAATCAAGGCTTCTAAATAAAAAGCCTCGGGTGCTTTGTCGTCTTCTTTCTGGAGATCGCGAGCAATATCTAGAGCGTGATCAATATCTTTATCTTGAAGTAGCTCAAAGCCGCGGTTTAGTTTCTCTTCGAAATTCATAATGTTAGTTGTCTTTATCGGTTAGGTCTTCGTATTCAGCTTCTTCAATCTGGTTGAAGTCCTTTTTCCGGTTTTTGGAATTATTTACTCCTTGAAAAGGATTGAATTGGCTATTTTTTGGTTTAGAAGGGAAGAATAATCGAGAGATATATCTTGCCCCTAGATAAAAAACGGCCATAAAAAATAGTATTTTAAACATAGTTTATGGTGCAATGTGAATATGCGTTTTAGAGTGAAGCGGTATTTCAAAAATCTGCTGCTCTATATACGCTAAGTGATCAGTATTGTTCACAAAGTCTATTTCTGTAGCGTTAATAGTTATTAACGGGGATTGTGTGTAATGGTAAAAAAAGTGATTATAAGCATCATTCAACTCTGTAAGATACTCTGGGGTGATATGGCGTTCGTAACTACGGCCGCGTTTATCAATATTATCCATAAGGCGCTCTACCGAACTTTGAATAAAAATAACCAAGTCGGGCTGAGGTGCAATTCCTGCCATAATATTATAGATGGTATCGTACAAGGCTAACTCGTCATCGTCTAAGTTTAATCGTGCAAAAATACGGTCTTTATCAAAAACATAATCTGAAATTGTAAGCTCATGAAATAGATCTTTGCTCATCATTTTCTGCTGTTGTTTAAAACGGCTAGCTAAAAAAGTAAGCTGCGTTTGAAAAGCATAACGTTCTCTGTCTTCATAAAATTTCGGCAGAAAAGGATTATCCTCAAACTCTTCTAGTACAATACGCGCGTTTTTACGTTCAGCGAGTAATTGTGCTAAGGATGTTTTCCCTGCTCCAATAACCCCTTCAATTGCAATAAAATCAAATTGATTGGACATGAACTACCAGTCTAAGCTCGTTTTTGATATTCTAATTTCTGGCGCCAATGTAATTAATTGATCGATATGTTGTGCAGATTTAGGATCTTCCCAGTTTGGTAAAACATCCTTTAAAGGCAAAAGAACAAACAATCGTTGTACATAATTGGCATGGGGAATGATAAGGTTATCTGTTTCAACGACCAAGCGATTATACGCAATTATGTCGAGATCGAGTGTGCGTGCTGTCCATTTGGGATAGCGTGTGGGACGACCTTGTTTTTTTTCCTGCCCTTTTAGTTGTTCAAGTAATAAATCGGGCTTTAGAGAAGTGGAAATGGAAATAACTGCGTTTAAAAAATCATTTTCGCTTGGACCAACTGGCTCCGATTGGTAAATGGGTGAAGCTATAATGTCAGTTTCAGAAATACCACTTAGAAAAGCTTTAGCTTCTATGAGTTGTGCTAGCGGATTATTTAAATTCGAACCTAGCGCAATTATTACTTGGGCCATTGCATACAAACTTCAGAGTAGAGTGTTTCTCCCTCCATAGGGGGATGGAGTTTTCTAACTTTAACTTGCAGTTTTTGAGGCGCAAAGTTTTTAAAAAGTTGCTCCCCAATGTTAAAGCAAAGCGTTTCTATCAAGTTTACAGGCGTACCATCCATAATGGAAGTAACTATAGCGCGAGCTTTTGAGTAATCGATAGTTTTTGAGAGATCATCCGATTTTGCAGCCTCGGTAAGAGAGAGTGTAAACTCTAAATCTACTTCAAAAGTATTGCCTGTTCTTTTCTCTTCCTCAAAATACCCATGCCGAGCATGGAAGCTCATACTTTTAAGAGTGAGCACATCCATGGCTTAAAGGCTTGCTACTTCAATACGCTGTTGTAATTCTTCAATCATGCGCTTGTGTTTAGCACTGGTGCTTTTGCGCTCTTCTACAGTAGAAATAGCGTGGATTACCGTAGAGTGATCGCGACCACCAAAGTGTAAGCCAATAGTTTTTAAGCTAGATTTGGTGAATTTCTTTGAGAAATACATGGCAATTTGTCGAGCTTCTACAATTTCTTGTTTACGAGTTTTCTCACGCACTTTATTGGTTTCAATACCAAAGTAATCGCACACATAATTTTGAATAGACTCGATAGAAATTTGGGTATTCGATTCTTTCACCATGTCTTTAAGCACACGCTTTGCCATGGGTAGGTCAATTTCGTCAATACTTTGTAGCGAGCTATGTGCTAGCAAGCGAATAATAGCACCTTCAAGATCGCGCACATTTGATTTGAAATTATGCGCTATAAATTCAATAATTTCAGGATTTATCTCTATGCCGTTGTCTTGTGCTTTGCGTTCTAAAATAGCATATCTAGTTTCATACTCTGGCATTTGTAGGTCTGCACTTAAACCCCAACCAAAACGAGATATAAGCCTTTCCTGAATATCAGGAACGTCTTTTGGAGCGCGGTCGCTACTTAAAATAATTTGTTTACCATCTTGATGTAGGGCATTAAAAATATGGAAAAACTCTTCTTGGGTTTTTTCTTTGCCACTAAAAAACTGAATATCATCAACCATTAGCACGTCTATGTTTCGGTAGAACATAGAGAATTCGCTAGCTCTGTTATTTCGGATAGAATGAACAAACTCATTGGTAAAGGCTTCAGACGAAATGTAGAGCACTGATTTTTCTTCGCCGTACTTCTCTTTAATCTTGTTACCTATACTTTGTACTAAATGCGTTTTTCCTAAACCTGTAGGTCCATATATAAAAAACGGATTAAAAGAGTTGTTACCAGGACTATCGGCAATAGCCATTGCTGCAGAGCGAGCTAAACGGTTACAATCACCTTCTATATAGCGGTCGAAAACATAAGAGGTGTTAAGGTTAGAGTCGATCTTAGATTTTTGAATGCCTGGAATTACAAATGGATTCTCGATGCGTTCTGGGTAATAGGGAAAGCCGCTCATTTCTTGAGGCTGTACCGGTGCCATTGGCCTTTGAGGTAGGCGTATAGATCGGTTGTTTTCAAACTGCTCAGATTTTTCCATAACAATAGAATATTCTAGCTTGCCATCTGGCCCTAAAACTTTAGCTAATGTAGACCGGAGCATTGTGTAATAATGTTCCTCGAGCCACTCGTACCAAAACTGACTTGGCACTTGAACTGTTAAAGTATTTTCGGCAAGATTAACAGGTTTAATTGGCTCGAACCAAGACTTAAACTTTTGATAGCTGATATTATCTTTAATAATTTCTAAGCATTCGCCCCAAGCCGCTTCAGCCGTAATTAATCTCAATGGTATAGTACCTCCAGGTATCAATTCTTAAAACTTTCCACAACAAGTAAGAAAGTTAGTTATCCACAGCATCACAGTGCCGTTCTTTCTTTTCTCAAGTTTGAAAATGATGAATTTTTAGGCTCAAGTCAAACTCATTCAGTACTTAAAAATAAAAGTTATCCACAATGGTTATAGCGTGGTAACCTATTGCCTAGCATTGGGTTATAAAATAGATGCTATTTTTAAAAAATAGGACTTGACAATTACGAATAAGGTCAGGGGATAGTGTTTTCAATGAAATGTAGTTGGATGTAAAACTTAGAATAACTTTCCCACAAGTTTTCCACATTTCTAATTCTTGTAAAAGCCGTAACAAATAGCAAGAATAATTAAGGCTATTTATCGACTTATCTTTAAAAAACGTTCTTTTAAATCGTAATCATCTATGATTATTGTTTCCCAATTATTATTGAGAAAAACTTGTGCGGTTTTAGCGGCTTCATTTTCATGAATTTCGAAGTAGGCACTTCCCGAATTAGCCAAATAATTCGAACAATAATTTTCAAGTGCTGAAAACATATTCTCTGTGCTTTCACAAAATAGAGCAAGGTGAGGTTCGTATTCTTTCACCTCTTTATCTAACCCAGCTTCGTCAGCTTTTAAAACATAAGGAGGATTTGAAATTATAAGATCGAATTTAGTTTCTAAATTATCAAAACTAGGGTTGAACAAATCTTGTTGAGAAAAAGTAATATCTACTTTATTGAGTACAGCATTTTTTGTGGCAAGTGCTAAAGCGTCGCCAGAAATATCGGTTGCCATAACTTGCCAATTAGGCCGTTCCATTTTAAGAGCAATAGGAATGCATCCAGAACCCGTACCAATATCGAGTACTCGTAAATTAGTAGAGTCAGAGAATGTATCTAGTATTATTTGTACAAGTTGTTCTGTTTCTTGCCTTGGTATAAGAACGTGTTCATTTACAGCTATATCAGCATTATAAAAAGTAGTCTGGCCAATAATATATTGTAAAGGCTCGTGTAAAGAGCGACGTTTAACTAAAGCCCTCAGTTTTTGTAATTCATCTGAGGTTAGGGGCTGGTCGTAGCAAAGATAAAGATCGAGGCGTTTTTTTTGTAGTACAAAAGCTAATAGCCACTCGATACTAAGTCGAGGGCTTTTAACACCTTTCTGTTCAAAATAATCCGTAGCCCATTCTAACATAGACAGAACTGTCCAGATAGTAGGTGTTTGTTGCATTATGATTTATGCTTCTTCTTTTTGATCAGCAACTTGTTCTTCTTGAACTGTTAATCCAAAACGTTTGCCGTAATCTAGTATAAAAGAGATTACACTAGCGTCGATGTTGCGTTCTTCAGAAAGTGAACTTCCTCTAAAACCCATGCGACCGCCGGTTTTCTTCAAGATTATTTTGTTGTGCTGAGCGGTAGACTCTATGATAAGTGTTAGAGTAACGCTTGAATTTATTTGTTTTTCGTACTCTTCATATACAGCTACATATAGCGTATCTTTGCTACCAGCTTGTGGATGAGAATATAAAAATTTAGGTTGTAGCTCTTTAAACATCTTCTCAGACATCATGCGGAGCGTGGCGGTTGGGCCAAATATGTAAAACGTGGTATGTGAGTTCATTCTTTAATGTAACGGTTTATTTAAATAAAACTATATTCGCGAATTTGTGCTGAAAATAACATGTTATTCAATTAAGGCAATAAGAAATTGAGTAAATTTTCGTTCTTCGTACCTTGCAATGATTATGAATATCATGAAAATGGATATAAAATACTATCTTATGAGTAAAAGAATTTATTCTACATTATTAATTTTTATACTACTTAGCTTAAGTGCTAGAGTAGAAGCTCAATTTGGTGAGCCAGAGCTTAAAAATAAATCAGAATCTCGTAATTTATATGACGAAGGGTATAAATCAGGCTTTGGTTTTCTTTTTACAATAAATGATTTCGGTTTTGGAGCAGGAGGTCAGTTCCGGAAAACTATAAATACCAATACAGAAGGTTTAATAACTTTGCGTGTAACGGGTATTAAAGATCCAAAAGAACAGACCTACATCGATTATTATTTTGGCTTCAAAACAACACCAAATAAATATAAAAGAATAATATCTATTCCTTTAAACATTGGTGTGAAACGTAGATTATTTGCAGAACAAATTTCAGATAATTTTAGAGTGTTTACTTCAATTAGTGCAGGTCCAGTTTTAGCCTATTCCTTTCCTTATTTTAACGATTCTAACAATAATGGATTCCAAGAAAACAACATAAATGTATATGGTATTAGCGAAAAGTCGTACGATATTTTTACAGGTTGGAGAGGTGGTGAGCCTCACTATGGCTGGAATGGTAATATAGAGCTAGGCATAGATTTTGGAAGCAACTTTGCTAATCTTACAACGCTTCAGTTTGGATATACGTTCAATTACTTCAAAGATGGTCTTCAAATAATGCAACCAAAAGAGCCTAAGCTTACCCCAAGGGGCCAATTACAGTACGATAACATGGGCAACTTACTACTAACAGATTCTTTTGATGCTCGCAAATTCTATGGTTCTGCCCAAATCAGCTTTATTTTTGGCTGGATGTGGAAGTAGTTTAGAGGGAATTTGGAATTGAGGGACTGAGGAATTAGTGACTAGGGAATTGGGGGATTAGTTAATAGTGATTAGGGAATTCAGAACTCAGAATGTGGTAGTTAGTAGTTAGTATTGAGTATGATATTGTATCTCAGAGCTTTTCAAAACCCATCACACAAATCATAGTTCAAAACTTAGGAATCAGTTAATAGTGATTAGGGAATTGGGGAATCAATGAGCAATGTACAGAGAGCAATTATCAGAAATGAAATTCTTCCTCAGAACTCAAAGCTCACAGTTATTTATGCCCACCTCAATTGTCATTGGCTTTAGCCGGTGGATTAGAGACATCCCCTCCCATAAAAATGGGCTTTAGCCCAATTGTTGGAGCTGGAGGACTAAGTGATTAATGAACAGTGATTTGGGAATTGCATTATGGAAGGGAATTCAGGAATTAGCTATTGGTTAATTGTGATAAGGTGGAACTCTAACTACTCTGTACTAAATACTAATTACTAACTTCTAAATACTACTAATCACTCGTCAACTCTTTAAACCAAATATTGGGATTGGCTAAATTCTCTAAGATCAAATCAGGGCCTTTTGGGGCAAGTTCTTCTTTCGAAAATCTGCCAGTTGTAACGGCTACCGATTTCATGCCAGCGTATTTGGCACACTCAATATCTCTTGGGGTATCGCCAATTATTACGAATTTTTTCGGATCGGGTTCAATACCTAAATTTTGGCGAACCGTTTCTATAGCTAGCATGGGAAGTTGATTCCTGTCTTTATCAAATTCACCAAAAGCACCAAAGCTAAATTCATAATGGATGTTAGCTACCTTCAGCTTTGCGGTGGCTGCAGTGGGATAATTACCAGTAAGTAAGCCCATATAAGAACCAATCTCGTCGAAATAGGCAATGGCTTCATCTATATGAGGTTGGCGGAAAACGTGATCACTTTTAATTTGAGTAGTTATACGATCTATATACACAGCTTTTAGTTCTTTGTACAAAACCTCATCGTATCCATGATTAACAAGAAATGAAGTTAGAATATCATGATCTGTTCTACCCGAAAAACCTTCATTCTCCATATTCGGGTAATCAATATTTAGATCATCTAAAATGCTGCGTAATAATGGTCGGTTAAATTTGCGGTCAACAGTAAGTAAGGTGCCGTCTATATCAAAAAGAATAACCCAGGGATGCGTAATATTCAAAATAAGTGAGTTAGAGTGATTAAGTTCATACATAATTTACAAAATGATTGTATTAATAAGCTTTAAGAACATGTTAAATCGTGGTATCTTAAGGCATACTCACTCAACAATTAATTACGGAGAAATTTAATGAGTTTTATAGAAGATATTGTTGCTCGCCAAATCATAGATTCGCGCGGCAACCCAACAATTGAGGTAGATGTAATTTTAGATAGCGGCAATATCGGTCGCGCTGCAGTACCATCTGGAGCCTCTACAGGAGAACATGAAGCAGTAGAGCTTAGAGATGATGATAAAGGCTACTACTTGGGCAAAAGTGTGCAAAAAGCAGTTCACAATGTGAATACAGTAATTGCAGATGAGTTGAGAGGTTTACCTGTATTTAATCAAATTGCATTAGATGACCTCCTGTTAGAAATTGATGGCACTGCAAATAAAGGAAATTTAGGTGCTAATGCTATTTTAGGAGTTTCGCTAGGTTGCGCTAAAGCTGCAGCTGCTGAGCTTGAAATGCCTTTATGGCGCTATATTGGTGGCGTAAATGCAAAAGTTATGCCCGTACCAATGATGAACATCATCAACGGTGGTTCGCATGCCGATAACAGTGTTGACATGCAGGAATTTATGATTATGCCAGCTGGCGCAGAGTCATTTAGCCATGCGCTACAAATGGGTTCAGAGATTTTTCATACTCTCAAAAAAGTACTAAGTGCAAAAGGTTATAGCACTGCTGTAGGTGACGAAGGTGGTTTTGCACCGAATCTAAAATCTAATGAAGAAGCACTCGAAGTTATTATAGAAGCTATTGAGAAGGCTGGTTACATCCCTCAGGATGATATTCTTATTGCTTTAGATCCTGCTGCATCAGAGTTCTATAATAAAGAAACTGGGTTGTATGAATTTAAATGGAGTGATGGTTCTAAAAAAGATACCGACGAAATGGTAGGCTTTTGGAGCGACTGGGCAGAAAGATATCCAATCATTTCAATTGAAGATGGAATGGCAGAAGATGATTGGGATGCTTGGAAAAAGCTAACCGATGCTATTGGTGATAAAGTTCAGCTTGTGGGCGATGACTTATTTGTAACCAATACAGATCGTCTTTCAATAGGTATTCAAAAAGGAATTGCAAATTCTATACTTATTAAAGTAAACCAAATTGGTACTTTAACCGAAACGCTCGACGCTATTGAGATGGCACACAGAAATAACTATACCTCAGTTATTTCGCACCGTTCTGGCGAAACAGAAGATGTTACTATTGCAGATTTAGCAGTTGCAACAAACTCTGGCCAAATTAAAACAGGTTCTATGAGCCGAACTGATCGTGTTGCAAAATACAATCAACTTCTGCGTATAGAAGAAGAGCTAGGCGAACATGCTGTTTACCTAGGTCACAGCGCATTTGGACAAAAATAATTGTTTGAATCTTTTTAGGGATTGGGTTTATTAACTCAATCCCTTTTTTTATCACATCCCTTTTTAAAACATTGTATGAAATTTCTTCACACCCTAGCAGTTCTTTTTATTGCTGCCACACAGCTTTTTGCACAAACAGATCAAATCTTTCCCACCCAAACTGGTGCTCAGCTTATAGATGAGTTGCAAGCAAACTACTCGGTAACAAATCCGCTAGGGTATAACAGAGCTCGCGACGCAATGTACAGCACCATTGATAATAAAGACGGAGATGTGACAGGTGTTTATAGCGGGTATACTATAACTACAAATAGCCGTGGAGATGCTTACAACAAAGGCATCAATACAGAGCACACATGGCCACAGGGTTTATTTGATAGCTCTGAACCTATGAGAGGAGATATTCATCATTTATTCCCTACTCGAATTGATGTTAATGGAGCCAGAAGTAATTTCCCTTTTGCTGAAATTCCTGATAATCAAACAACTAAATGGTTTACGGGCGCATCAAATCAAACGAGTATTCCCACTTCCAATATTGATGACTATAGTGAATTATTAAATGGCACTTCTTTTGAACCTCGCGAAGATCATAAAGGCAATGTAGCACGAGCGATTTTTTATTTCTGGACCATTTATCAAGACAACCCAAAAGTAGCTGATGACGCTTCATTTTTTAACGGAATGAAAGATGTACTACTAGTTTGGCATAATTTAGACCCAGTAGATGAGGCAGAAGTCGAAAGAAGTATTGGCGCAGAAACAGCTCAAGGCAATAGAAATCCTTTTGTTCACGATACTACACTAGTCCGTAGAGCATATTTTGGTGGAGATGCAAATACTATAATTAATCCGCCGAACCCAGTAACGGGAAAGATTAGCAATATCAGCATGAGTAAATTCAATGTAGAATATGCTAAAGACATGGGCACAGCTACGGCTATCTTTGATATTGGACAAGGTTTTGAAGCCAAAGATACAGCGGGTGTAGTGTTCAATCTAGGCGATTACTCGGAAATTGAATTAGCCAAAGTAATTTGGATTGCAGGAAGCGAAGAAGGTGCTTACACAGCCACAAATTTAGAGGTAATTCTTTTCGAAAAAGAGCCTGCAGTTATTTCAAATCCATTACGAGGTGAGCTTAAAAAAATAACAGATGCCTCGTTCGAAATTACCTATAACCCAGAAACCAAAAATGCTGAAAATCCTCTTTATGAAGCAAGTACTCAGGAATCTCAGAATGTGCTTTATAACGGCATGACGGTAGCTACTGGTCCTGAAGGAGAGACTCTCACATTAAGCGAATATTCATCTATAGAAGATGCGATTGTTTGGTGGACTAATACCAGTGCGGATATGATTGCCGACAGTATTAAGGTAGTTAGTTTTGGAGAAACGGATACCACGGTTGTAATAGGCTCAGGAAATTCGTCGTCACTAATTATTTCTGGTGTTTTTGATGCTACTCTAACAGGCGGAACACCAAAAGGAGTAGAATTGTATGCTGTTGTAAATATTGAAGATTTAAGTGTATTCGGAATCGGCTCTGCTAATAATGGTGGCGGAAGCGACGGAGTTGAGTTTAAGTTGTCAGGTTCAGTTGCAGAAGGAGATTACCTATACATTGCCACCGAAGAGGCCAATTTTAAGTCATGGTTTGGATTTAACCCAGACTTGGTTGACAACATGGCTGTAGCCATAAACGGGGATGATGCTGTAGAGTTATTTTATGATTCTACTAGAGCATTTGCTGGTGCTGAAACAGTTGTAGACGTATTTGGGAACATAAATGGAACCGAAAGTAGTTGGCGATACACAGATGGTTGGGCGTATAGAAAAGATCTCACTGGGCCAGATGGAAATGTGTTCTATATTGATAATTGGACCTTCTCGGGGGTAGATGCGTTTGAAGGATTTAGTTCAAACAGCGCGGCTACAAACCCAATGCCTATTGGTACTTATTACCCTGGAGTAATAAATAACAGTGAAAAGGAGCTTCAAGAAAAGCCTTCTACTATCGTATTAAATCAGAATTATCCGAACCCTTTTAATCCACAAACAATAATAAGTTACTCGCTTAGTAAAGCGGGATTAGTGCAACTAAAAGTATTTAATATTCTAGGCCAAGAGGTATCTACTTTAGTGAATAAGACACAAATTGCGGGCAATTATAGTATTACTTTCGATGCAGCAAATTTACCCTCTGGCGTATATTTATATCAACTAAATACGAATGGAGTGTCAAGTTCCAGGAAAATGCTATTGATTAAGTAGAGCTCAAATATTGCGCCTATAATTTGTATTTTTGAAGAATGAAAATCACAAAGCTCGAGTTACTCCATTTTAGAAATCATATAAAAACAGAAGTGGAGTGGGGCTCTCATCTAAATATTATTACGGGGCCTAATGGCGCGGGCAAAACTAGCCTAATCGACGCAATACATTATCTGTGTATGTCGCGCAGTTTTGTGTCGAGTACCGATATGTATGTTATAAATAACGAAGAGAGTTATTTTATGATTAAGGGCTTCTTTGAAGGAAATATTCGGAAAGAGTTTGATGTTTCGTGTACGTATTCTAGAGGGGATGGGAAAAAGATTTTTGTGAATGAATCTCCACTCGATAAACATTCTGATTTGATTGGAATGGTGCCAGTAGTAGCCTTATCACCCGATGATAAAAAGCTAACATTAGAAGGTCCTGCCGAGCGTCGATCTTTTCTAGATTCTTTTATAAGTCAACTCTCAAAGCCGTATTTGAGAGATTTATTGAAGTACAGAAAAATTAGACGTCAACGAAATGTGCTTCTACAAGATTTTAAAGGTCCAGTATCTGTTTTAAAAACATATTTGGAGCCATGGAATGAACAATTGCTCGATACTGGATCACAAATTGTGGCAAAGCGATTTGAAGTGCTAGAAAATTTTAAAGCGTATCTAGAAAAAGATTACGCTATGATTTCAGGAATGGACTTGACCACAAATCTCAAGTACGATACGTTTTGTGAGCCATCTGCCAATGCCGAAGAAGTAAGAAGCCAATATGCGGCTAAGCTAGAAGCAATTGTAGATAAGGAAATTGAACGCGAACAAACGCTTATTGGTCCACATCGCGATGAAATAATATTTTATTTAGATGACTTTGAACTCCGGCGCTTTGGCTCACAAGGGCAACATCGCCTTTTTGCATTATCGCTAAAATTAGCTCAATTACATTATTATTCTGATGAGTTAGATGATTTGCCTATTTTAATGCTAGATGATGTTTTTGGGGATTTAGATCCCAACAAAACGGAGGCTCTACTAAAGACATTGCAAAAGCACCAAGGGCAAATATTTATTACATCAGCAAACCCTGTTCCTTTTGAGAAATACATTGATTTTGATGGCATAAAAAATAGATTTTATACAGTGGGCAATGGAACTATTGTTGACTAAATTGAATACACAGTACAATCTGTAACTCATACTAAATAAAGAAATAAAGTGCGTTTCGATACTCCAAAACCAATTGGTGAAGCTCTACAAGATTTTATAGATCGCTTCCCCCAAAAAGCTAGACTTAAGCAGGGCATGATATTGTCTGTTTGGGCAGAAGTTGTGGGCGAACGTATTGCAGAGCAAGCTACCGACTTACATTTTGAGGGGAATAAACTAGTTATGACGGTGAAAAATCAGATATGGCGCCACGAAATTCATATAAATAGATTCAGCATTGCAAAGCGGTTAAATGCAAAAGTTAAAGGCCAGGTTGTAGCTGATATTGTAGTGCGTGGTTAGTTGTATTAAGTAAGTCCTCGTTTTATATTCATTAATTATGGTAAACGATTATTTTAATAAAGTACGGGAGTGGTTAGCATCTCTTGGTAAAAAAGGCACAAAGCCTGGTGCCGAAGAAATGCAGGTACATTTTGCAAAGAATGAACGTATTTTTGTGTTCATAGCCTCCTACATTATTGCCCTAAGTATGTGGTTTCTCGTTAATTTGAATGGCATATTTAATATTACTATTAAAATGCCGGTTGAGATTGGTGCCATACCTAGTACTAAAGCTTTGACCGATGATTTGCCCAAATTTGTGGAAGTAAATTTAACAGGTACCGCCCTTCCTTTAATAAGCTTGTATAACAATCCGCCTACGGTAACAATAGCAGTGGATGCACCTAATGTGAATGTATTTAATCAGGTTAGGCAGCGAATGAACTCGGTGCAAGAGGTAGAAGTAATAAAAGTAGAACCCCTTGTCATTCAAGTTAATTTAGAAGATAAGATTACCAAAAAGGTGCCTATTCATTTACCCATCAATCTCTCTTTTGAAAATAGATTTGGTTTAATTGGGGAACCAACACTTGTACCCGATAGCATCGAAATATCTGGGGCAGCCTCCCAAATAAATAATATTCAAAAATGGGTAATAAAAGACACCCTAAAGTTGGCAAATATTCGTGATGATGTTAATAAAATAGTTCTTATAAACAATGAGAATCCATTGATTGAGACTTCATTAAAAACCCTAGTTTATCAAGCGAATGTTTCTGAGTTTACTGAAAGTGAGATTAGCGTACTTATTAAAACAAGAGGTTTGCCAAGAGGCGAAAGCATTACTTATAATCCAGCTTCAATAGTTATAAAATACGATGTGCCTTTAAAGCAATATGCTGAATTGGCGCGGCTTCGTCCGTACGAAGTATACGTGTCGTACAGTAAAATTAAAGAAGATCAAACTGGTTTTGTTACGCCAGATATTGAACTTGTTGCCCCACAATATGAGCTTAAATTGAGAAGCTTCCAGCCCAAAGCAGTAGCCTATTTTTCTGTATTGGATATGTAGGGTTTGAAGTATAGTGCTTCATTGTAACTGAAATTAACGATTTGGTACAATGAAGCAACCTCATCTCTACATATAAATGATGGTTATATTTATAACCATTGTGCTATCAAGGTTAAAACTAGCATCTGGGAAGTTGGGTTTATTTCTTAACCCAATAGATTCGTAATTCGAAAAGCCAATGCCTTCTTTGGGAGTGGGTGGAATAATGCGTTTGTCAATTTTGCCATTTAGATTTTCGTCATGCAAAATGTTAACAGCATATTTTCCTTTGGGTAGACTAGTGAAAACATACTTCGCAGAATTATTCCAGATAGGCGAGGTCCCTTTCAAATAAAAGTGTTTATACTTTTCATCGGGGATGGTACCATCCTTATTATATAATGCAAAAAGTACCTCCCCTTCATTATTCCGTAGATTATGCACATCTACTATTAAATCATATAAATCATTGTTTGGCTGTGGCTGCCCAATAGAGATGAGACTTATGAACAATAAATAAATTAAATGAATCATGTTAATAGCCATTAATAGATTCTAAGAAGTAAATTCCTTTTTATAAGGATTTTTTATGATAGAGTAATAGGTATATACTGTAAATACCAGAGTTATTAAAATTCTAAAAACCATAGCAAAAACTGTTTTTGTCTCATAAATACCACCTTTGGAGATATGAAAAAATAAGCCAATAAAAGCAGCGATTAGAATAATTACAGAAGCCCCTAATAAGTGAGCGGTCCATTTTTTAGTAGCCAAAATACCGTAGGCGGCAATTAGATAAATAATACTACTTAGAAAATTTGCCCAAACAATAAATAGAACATAATCACCTTCTTTGGCTCTAACACCGAACAAATCGAGTATAACTGAAGTGCTTAAAAAAAGAGTTATCAAGCCGAAGCTAGCTAGAATAAAAGCGGCAATGTAGGTGATAGCTTTTTTCATGGTGCTAAGTTTTTATTAAAGTTAGTATAGAGTGAATCATCTTATCACCTTCTTTGGTAATGTCGAATTCAAAATTGGAGACTCGCCACTTAAACATCAATAGCCTAAAGGTTCCCATTATAATATGCAGAAGCTCATCGGGGGCAATAGTGCTTATAAAATCACCATTCTGTTGGCCTTCTTGAATAATGGGCATCAAGTGTTTCATTTTCACAGCCATTAATTTTAAGATAATTTGGTTTATAGGTCGGCTTACCTCTAGTAGCCCATCAGAAAATACGGCCACCACGAAATGTGGACTAGTTTTAAAGAATGCGAACTGTAAGCTAAATAGTGCGATGAATTTTTCTTCTGATGTCTGTTCATCAGAAATGGCATTGTCATAACCTTCACTTATATTTTGAACAAGATATTCAAGTAATGTAATAATGATCTCTTCTTTGCTAACAAAGTGCCTATAAATTGCACTTTCTGAGAACTTCATTTCTCTAGCTAAATTTTTTATAGTTAGCCCACTCACCCCAGACGTAGTTAATAATTTACTAGCTGCTTCTATAATTTCAAGTTGTCTATCCGAAATATCTGTAATCATCATTCGCCTATACTTTATCAATGTTCATTTTAAAGAAAGTAACACCCAGCCAAATTACAGAGGCTGTCATTGAGAGTGCCCCAATTAATACAAAGATAGGAGGCAGCCCCAAATACACTTCGGCTAGAATACCCAATGGCATTAATAGACCTATTAGTGCGAGCCATGAAATAGTAGATGTACTTTTAATTTTATCTCTGAAATGTAGCAGGAAATAGCCAATTAGTATATTTAAAAACGCAAATAAATTACCGTGTACATGGGCGAGCCTAGTTTCAAAATGTTTGCCATAACTATATGAATTAATCCACTCTTCTTTACCCGGCGCAAAATCTCGAAGGTAGATTAATAGAAAGCCATAAGCCATAAACAAGCCCATGGTTAGAAAGCCAATTGCGATATTGTTTTTACCATTCATAGAAGTCACCGATTGTTAGTGAGTGCTCACTCACAAATATAATCATATTCTTAATCAACGTGCAAGTATTATTTAAAATCCAATAATCATCGCCTATAGGGTTATAATGGGCATATTACTATGCAGTAAGAATAAATTGCTTTATTCATCTAAAGTATATTAACTTGGTGAGTGAACGCTCACTATCGCAAATTGTGATATACAATATGATAATGTTAGCATGAGTGAAGTAACGTTGAAATTATGCAATTGAGTAACCAACATATTATTGAGGCTGCAGGAAGAGTGATTATTTTTTCTGGTACACAGTCTTTAACTATAGATTCTCTTGCAAAGGAATTAGAGTTGGATATTGTTGAGCTTAGCTCACATGTCCACAATGAAGAAAAAGTTTTTGAATTATTGCTTCTTCATCTCGAAATAGAGCTGAAAGCATTGCGAGATGAGGTTTCATCTAAAAAGGATTTGCCATCATTAGAGTTGGGAATGTTTTTTAAAAAACTTCATGCCTTATTTAATCAGAAGCCCTATTACTTGATGGTCATTTTTGATGATGATTTACATCAGGGTTATAAAAGAATACAGGTAATCATTTTAGAAATAGAAAGAATCGCAAAAGGCTATTTGACTGACCTTATCAACCGAGGAAAAGAAGAGAAAGTGTTTTCCTCAATCGTGAGTACTAAAGTTTTGGTAGATAACATTCTTGGCAGTTTCCAATCATTGATGAATGATTCGCAAATTGCCGACAAAATGATTCAAGACCTCAAAAAAATTTAAGCCTACAAATAATTAAATCACTATTTATGAAGCGTATTAATATCATTTTAATATTACTAATAGCGCTATTGATAGCTCCTGGAGCTTTATATGCACAGACTGTGCTTAAAGTCGGAATTGTAAAAGATGCTTCTGGGGATGAGTTTCAGACTCTAAGTAACCTGGTGAAAGCAGAAATTACCGCATTAAAAAAAGGTAAACCAGAAGTTGTATTTAAAGAGCTAAGCGCAGAATGGAACCCTGAAAAAGTACAACAGAATTTGCAGACCATGTTGAAAGACCCAGATATTAGTGTGGTTGTGGCCTTAGGTTTTATTTCTTCTGATATGGCTGCACAATTAGCAGAGCATCCCAAACCAATTATTGTAGCCAACGTTTTAGATCAAAATCTTCAGAATTTACCTCTGCGTTCTAATCAGAGTACGGGGATAAATAACTTCACTTGGATTGAATCGTTTATACGCCTGAAAAGTGATATGCTTGCTTTTTCGCAGACTTTTGAATTTGATCATTTATCTGTTTTTATCCCCCAAGAACTTTACGAGGAGTTCCCAATTTTAGATCAGTTTTTGACTGAGACTGTTCAGAAGTTTAAAATTTCAATTGTTCCAGTAAATAAAAATGGAAACCTCGTTTCACAAATCCCTTCGAATACCGATGCTGCTTTTGTTTTTCCACTAATCCAGCATTCACAAACTGAAACGATGGAATTATTCGCAAGTTTAAACAAAGATAAAATTCCTTCTTTGGCAGTAAATGGAATTCCTTATCTGGAAATGGGAGCCACTATCACTTTTACTCCCCAGTTTTCATTTCTACAACTTGCACGGCAGGTGGCATTATTAGTATCAAAAGTAGGCGAGGGAACCAATCTATCCGAGATTCCCATAAATATGGATGCCAAAACTCGTACTCCCATTGTAAATATGGAGAGTTTGCACCAAATAGAACAATTCCCAAAATGGTCGATGTTGGATGATGCCATTCTTATGAATGTGGCGAAAATTCCTGGCGAGGAATTGACTTTACAACAAGCTATTGCCGAAGCCTTAGAGAATAACCTGCAGAATAAGATTACTAATCAGGATTTTTTACTTGCGAAAAAGGATGTGCGTATTGCTAGATCAAATGTCTTACCTCAGATTGAAGTCTCTGGAACTGCAGTACAGTTAAGTACCAATTTGGTAGAATCCTCTATGGGGCAACGAGGCGAATTTACTATCACAGGGTCAGCTTCGCTAAAACAAGTAATTTATTCTGAAGCAGTTTTTGCAAATATCGCCATTAAGAAATTGGTTGCAGAAAATGCAGAACATCATAGCAGGCAAGCTGCTCTGGATATTGTATTGGATGTTTCTAAGGCTTATGTAAACCTACTTTTCGCCAAAAATAACCTTCAAATACAAAACGAAAATGTTAATGCTACGCTTCAGAACCTAGAGATGGCAAAGGCAAAAGAAGTAAGTGGAGAAGGGAGTGTCACTGATGTTAATCGGTGGACAAGTGAGCAGAATCTTAACAGAATTGATTTGAATGATGCTCAATCTAAATACAAGTCGGCCATGTATCAGTTAAATGAATTGCTCAATCTACCAATTAGCAATCCTATTGCTACTTCAGATGCTGCTAATATCGGTGAAACGATTGTGCTCAATCAACATATACTAGACACCTTTTTTGGAGATCAATATTTAACAGAGAAATATTCCGATTTCCTTATTAGTGAAATGTTTATGTATTCACCAGAATTACAACAAGTTCTGAATGCTGGAAGAATGATAGACCGAAAAAAATCTATGCAAATAAGGCGAATGTTTCTGCCCGAGATTGCACTTGTTGGTGGCGCTGATCAAGCTTTTGTTAGGGAAGGCACAATTCGAAATCCGCAGTTACCCGTTCCGTATCCACCAGATGATATAACTTGGAATGTGGGTGTGCGTTTAAGTATTCCCATTTTTGAAGGAGGAAAGAAAAGCATAGAAACTCAACGTGCTACCATTGAACAGGATAAAATAGCATGGCAGCAGGAAGATTTACTCAACAACCTTGAAGTGGGTATCCGAGCTAATGTCCAATTTCTACAGGCATCGTACAGAAAACAAGATCTTTCTGAAAATGCAGCCCGTGCTGCTGAAGCCAATTTTAAGCTAATTCAAGATGCTTATTCTCAGGGAGTAGTGAGTGTAATTCAACTTATTGATGCACAAAATGTAATGATTAAGACGAAACATCTCGCACTCAGCGCAAAGTATCAATTTATTCTAGATTACATAAAAACCGAACGGCTTCAAGGAAAGTATTCATTTTTAGATGATGAAACAAACCAAGCTTTACATACCAACCGATTACTTAATTATTTAAATGATAAGAATGATGAAAAGTAAAATAAATTATGTTGTTTTAGTGGTACTGCTTATTGCAGGCTGCGGAAGTAAAGAGGAATTAGAAGAAGCCGTGCGTCCAGTTTTCTATCAAGAAATAGGGAAATCCATTGTGCAAAATACGCCCTCATTTTCGGGAGTAACTCAAGCTGCCGACGAAACGAGATTGAGCTTTAAAGTAGGAGGCACCATAGAAAAGCTGAATGTAGAGATGGGTGCCAATGTTGCAAAGGGAAATGTAATTGCTCGTTTGGATGATGACGATTATCAAATTAATTATAACAAAGCGGTTGTTGCACAGAAAAATGCAGCAATACAGTTAGAAACGGCAAAATCATCTTTTTTAAGAATTGAGAATTTATATGCCAATAACAGTATTTCATTAAATGATTATGAAAGAGCAAAAGCTCAATTCGAATCAGCTGAAGCTATGGTTAAAACCGCCCAATCTCAGTTAAAAGCTGCTCAGAATCAGTTGGACTACACGTTACTGAGAGCACCCTACAGTGGAGTGATATCAGCAGTTCTAGCCAAAGAAAATGAAATGGCCGGACCTGGGCAACCCATCGTTGTATTTTCGTCAGTTAATAATATTGAAGTAAAAACAGCGGTACCTGAAAATATCATCGGGCAAATTAGAAAGGATCAAGATGTAGCTATTTCATTCCGAGCATTTACTGGAAAAAAATTCAAAGGAAAAATTACGGAAGTAAGCCCAGGCACACCTAATGCATCGGCTTATCCAGTTATCATGCAATTACTGGACGCTCCTGAACAGCTTTATCCAGGAATGACGGCCACTGTTGAAATTCCTTTATATGTAGATGGAAAAGACTCTAAAGATATTGCCATTGTTGTGGCTGATGCCGTTGGTCGTAATCAAACAGGCGATTATGTTTTTATAGCTAATTATAGCAGCGAGAAAGACACTTATATAGTTGAAAGAAAGAATGTAATTCTGGGTGAATTAAGACCTGAAGGATACCAGATTATTGAAGGGCTAAACAAAGGTGATATCGTAATTACAGCAGGCTTAAGCTTTTTATTTGAAGGCAGAGAAGTAAGACTTCTTGACGAAAATGAATTAAACAAATAGTGATTTTAGACCATGAATCTTACAAGACTAACATTAACTAATACTCGTATAACAATAATGGCCATTTTGGTAGTGGCTATAATAGGTATTGCTAATTACTTCATTCTAGAACGCGATAGCATGCCTCCTTATACTGTCAGAATTGCATCGGTAGTTACAAACTTTCCCGGCGCTGATCCGCATAAAGTTGAGGCATTAGTTACTGATCCACTTGAAGAAGCTATTCGTGAAATAGCTCAAGTAAAAACAATAAAAAGTGAATCTCGCCCTGGTTTGTCTGTTATTACCGTTGAATTGGTAGTTCAGGTGGGTGAAGATGAACTTCAATCTATATGGACAACCCTCAGAAATAAGGTAGAAGATTTAAAGCCAACTCTTCCACAAGGTGTTTATGGACCTATTGTAAAGGATGAGGACATTGGAAAGGTTTTTGGAATTATTTTGGGAGTTACAGGCGACGGCGTCTCTTATAATGTGTTAGATGATTATGCCCAAAAAACGCGAAATGAGCTCTTACTACTTCCTGATGTGGAGAAAATAAAATATGGAGGAGTGCAGCAAGAACGCATATTTATTGAGTTTGATGACAAGCAATTGGCCAACTACGGGCTAGATGCCATGAAGCTGAGGAACATTATTTCAGCCACCAATATTCTATTTCCAGCGGGCGAAATAAATTTAGGTCGCCAGCGTGTTGTACTCGAGCCTTCTGGGAGTTTTCAAACTATTGATGACCTCAAAAAAATACTTATCCCAACTTCTACTGGCGCTACCGTTTATTTAGACGATATAACCACCAATATTTATCGTGATTATATTTCACCACGTGATAAAATTGTGAAAATTAATGGGAAACCTGCTGTGGCTCTTTTTGTCTCTCTGAAAGAAGGAGCCAATATTGTACGTCTTGGTAAGGATGTAGATAATGCAATTCCTCGAATTAATAATACTCTGCCAGTGGGCGTAGAATTAGTGCGGTCTGCCTCTCAAGATCATGTGGTAAGTGCACAGATAAATGACTTTTTGGTAAGCTTGGTGCAAAGTATTGTGATTGTACTAGCCATTATGTTCATCTTTTTAGGATTCAGAACAGGCTCACTTGTGGCTTTATTACTACCAATGGTAATTCTTTCCACTTTCTTTTTCTTAGGATTGCTCGATTTGGGCTTGAATAAAGTTTCGTTGGCAGCGCTCATCATTTCACTCGGACTATTGGTAGATAATGGCATTGTGGTATCCGAATCTATTCTGGTAAATATGGAACGTGGGCTCAGCACTTTTGACGCTAGTGTTTATTCAGGAAAGGTTTTAATCATACCGCTTTTAATTTCATCTCTCACCACTTCATCCGCTTTTCTACCTTTTGCTCTTGCGCAAACACCGATGGGCGAAATCTCATCTCCTTTGTTTTGGGTGGTTAGTATTACTTTGTTAGGCTCGTGGGCTTTTGCTTTCACTTTTATTCCTCTGTTGGCTCTATTTATCTTAAAAATGACTCCTAAGTACAAGGACAATAAGAAAAATATAATCGACCGAAATATGGAGAAAGTGAACTTATGGTATAACAAGCTTCTCTTTCACACTTTAAAAAAACCCATAGTATTTCTTAGTTTTATCCTAGTTTTATTTGTCCTGGCTTTAGCATCTATTCAGTTTCTGCCTTTCAAACTAGTACCCGATAGCGACAGAAACTTGGTTACAGTAGATATAAAATTTCCTTCTGGCACACAGATTGAATACACAGAAAATGCAGTGAATGAGATTGGGGATTTCATTCTAAAGAACCTGATTGTAAATCCTGATAATGAAAAGGGACAGCCTGGCGTCTTAGATTTCTCCTCATTTATTGGTGAAGGTCCAGAGCCTTATGATTTGGGATATTTTAAAAATGAAGCCAACTCGAATTATGCGCACATGTTGTTAAACACAACAGGTGATACCGATAACGATTATGTTATTGCCAAAGTTGACAGCTTCTGTTTCAATAATATTCCAGATGCTGATATTCGTGTAAACCGACTTACAGGCGCTGGCGCTTCAGGCACACCAGTAGAAATAAGAATATCTGGGACAAGTCTTGACCGGCTCGCTGCTATTTCAGATAAAGTTAAAGAAAAGCTTGTTACCATAGAGGGAACTAGGAATATTACAGATGATTTGGGCCCAAAAATAAAGAAGCTAGTTGTAGATATTGATGCTGTTAAAGCACGGAGAGCAGGATTAACGAACATGGAAATAGCCATGGCGTTAAATACAGGGCTTTCAGGTATGAAAGTGGGCGACCTTTTTGAAAACGAAGATCAAGTTCCCATTTTCTTGAAAAATGAAAATAATGATGAACACGATATTGCAACGGTTAAAACCTTTAATATCTACTCTGCGGCTACAAATCAAAATGTGTCCCTTTCTCAAGTGGCAGAGATGAACATAGATTGGCAATTTGCAAAAATTATACGAAAAGACTTAAAAAGAACCATCACAGTTGGTTCGTATTTAAAAAGTGGTTATACCGCTTCCGACATCTTCAAAGCAATTGGACCTTGGATGGAGGAGGAGAAAGCCTCGTGGGATTTAGCCTACAACTATGAGTTTGGGGGCGAGGATGAGGATAAAATTGAAAACTTGGGAGCTATCTTTTCCAACTTACCTTTAGCATTTTTCCTAATTGTACTACTGTTAGTTCTTCAGTTTAATTCCATTCGTAAAGCAACCATCATTTTATTTGCCATACCCTTAGGTATGATTGGCGTTGTTGCAGGCTGGTTTATTGGCGGTTCATTCGTAAGTTTCTTCGGTATACTTGGCGTAATTGCCCTGGCGGGGATTGTGGTAAATAATGCAATTATTCTTATTGATAGAATTGATGTAGAAATAGATGAAAATCCTGATATAGATCGGCGTGATGCCATACTTAAAGCAACTCACAGTCGCTTTAGACCTGTCATCTTAACTACACTGACCACTTCTTTAGGAATGTTGCCACTTTTATTTGGTGGAGGTTTGTTATGGGAGCCGCTAACCTTAGCTATAATTTTCGGGCTACTTTTTGCAACACTGATTACATTATTATTTGTACCCGTGTTGTACCGACTATTCTTCAAAATTCCTTTTAAGAATTATGAATTTGATATCAATCTCTTAAAAGAATAAATATTAGATCTAAGTATTAAGACATAGGGGAATAGAGCTGAGACTTAAGACGTAAGATGAAAAAGTTCTAAAAAACTTCTTATGTCTTACGTCTTATATCTTAAATCTACAGAAAACTCGTTTTCTTCAGCCCACAAAAACTTATTCAGCCAGTGCAACGAAGGGCTTGAGTGCCTCATCTATTTCCAACACATCATCAAAATAATTGAGCAGTTTCACCACCACTTCATCCACTAAAATATCGGGACATGATGCGCCTGAAGTTATAGCGATTTTGAGAGGCTTCTTACCTTTTGGATACCAATTTGGCGTTTGTAGAATCTCTTTAGTCCACTGATTAAAATGCTGAATTAAATCTTCTGAAATAATTTCGGAGGAATCACGAATGTGATAGGTAGGGAAGTGATCTTCTAAGATTTCAACCAAGTGCATTGTGTTAGAAGAGTTGTATCCTCCCACAACAATGGCAATATCAGCATCCGATTCAGCTACTGCTAAGGTCGCCGATTGATTTTCGTTAGTGGCATAACAGAGCGTATCTGAAGTGTCGGCAAAGTGATCTAAAATATCTGATGCGCCGAATCTTTTTATGGCTGCTTCCTTCAGTACTTCCATTACCTCTTCCGTTTCGGTAGCCAACATAGTAGTTTGGTTGATGACACCAAATTTCTCCAAGTCCGTAATCGGATTAAAATCAGGAGTACATTTATGTCCAAAATAAGTGTCAAAATCTGAAAGCGGACGTTTTTCAGTCATTATTTCGGCAAGTATGGTTGCTTCATCAACATTCAAAACAACTACAACAGCAGAATGTTGAGCGCTTTGCGAAAAGGTGGCTCGTGTTTCTTCATGTTCGTGTTTGCCATGCACCACTAAATTGTATTCTTTTTTACTAAGCTGTTTGCCACGCTTCCAAACTTTTTCTACAAAAGGACAGGTAGTATTAAATGAATATGGATTTATGCCCACAGCTTGTAACTGATTTTGAATGTCTACAGTAGTTCCAAAAGCAGGTACAATTACAATATCATCTTTATGTAAAGTAGAAATCGGGATAATTTCAGTGCCGTCTGTGTTCTTGAGAAAACGGATACCTTTTTTAAGCAAATCTTCGTTCACGGTTGGGTTGTGAATCATTTCACTTAAAAGGTAAATGTTTTTATCGGAGTGCTCTTCTATTGCTCGGTATGCAATATCGATGGCGTTTTCTACGCCGTAGCAGAAGCCGAAAAAACGAGGAACATAAAATTGTATAGAACCAAAATTAAGCAAACTAGGGGTTACGTCCTTTTTCATAGGATCAGTAATTTTAGTTGCTTCTTTCACCGTGCGGATAATAGGTGAGTGGTAAATATCGGGGATTTGAAACTGTTTGCGTGCCAAGAATGTGTAATTCGAAATTTGTTAAAGGTTGAATTAAGAGCCTATAACAGGTTTGTATAAATTTATTTTAACGGCTAAAGATAATGGTTATCAATATAACTTAATGGATTGAAAATAATGATTAACCAAGTGCTGATACTACATTATTGAAGCAGTGTACAGGTTTCTAGAAGTTTTCAATTCTATAGTTAAAACTCAGTCTTAATCAACGATTAAGCAACCTCATCCATGCGTACGCCCACTAATTTACTTACTCCGGTTTCGGGCATAGTAACACCATACATCATTTCTGCTTTACTCATTGTCATCTTATTATGCGTAATAATGATGAACTGAGTTTCTTTACTAAACTCTTTAATCATTTTAGAGAAACGCTCAATATTAGCATCATCTAGTGGCGCATCAACCTCATCAAGCACACAGAAAGGTGAAGGCTTAACTAAGTAGATAGCAAAAAGTAGCGCAATAGCGGTGAGGGTTTTTTCCCCACCAGAAAGCTGAGAAATTCCAGATGGACGCTTACCACGTGGCTGAGCAATAATATCTATTTTTGCATCCAGTGGATCTTCCACATCTTTTTCGATAAGTAAATCACAGTAATCATCTTCAAAAAAGAGGGTTTTAAATACCTTTTGGAAATTGACTCTAATCTCTTCAAAAGTAGTATTAAATCGTTCAGTGGCCGTATTGTTTACTTCTTCAATAGTTTTAAGAAGTTGCTTTTCTGCTTCTACTAAATCATTTATTTGCTCTTCGTAAAAATCGAGGCGTTCTTTTTCTTCTTTATATTCATCTATAGCAAGAGCATTCACCTCGCCGATATTACTTAACTTTTGACGCAGCCAACTTATGCGCTGTTTTGCTTCCTCTGGCGTAGTGCCTTCTGGCAGTTCATTTTCAATTTGCTTCATCAAAGTGCCATAGGTTTCCCAAACATGATCGGATATGGCTTGGCTTTGCAATTCCATCTTCTCTTTAGCCATCGAAAGATGATGCACAAGCTCCATATTCACTTCCTTACGGCTTCTAATCTCTTTAAGGCTCCGTTCATACTCATTGATCTTGCCACGCTGAATACTGGCAGCTTCCTCGGCTTTTTTAAGAGCTTCGTCGGCCTCAACTTTTAGCTCTTTATTTGTTTTTAGCTCTTCATTTATATGTTCTATTTGAGCAGTATAAACCTCAATTCGAGCCTTGCTCTCAGAGGTTAATTTCACTCTATTTTCTATCCGGGCTTGAAGTCCAGAAATACCTGTCTCTGCTCTGCGCACATCTCGTTCGTGGTTATCAACCTTGTTCTTTAAATCCTGATGTTTTAACTGAGCGTCGTTATAGCGACTTTGAGAAATAGCACGATCTTCTTCGAGAGTTTCAAGCAGCTCTTTCTTTTCAGTTTGCTGCTCGTCGAGAGCTAACATATTTGTTTGTAGCTCTTTTTGTTTTGGCTGAATAGAATCGAGTTCTTCCTGTGCAGTGCCTTCACTGCTTTTTAGATTGTCTTTGCGATTAACTAGCTCGCCTATGTTCTTTTGATATACTTGAATTTTAGAACTTAGACTTTGCTGTTGTTGCTCAAGTCGGCGTACTTCTTGTTCTTTATCTTTTAAGAACTTGCTGAGTTTGGCAACATCCAGTTTATCATGTTTTTGTACAATCTGATCTAGATATTCTTCAAGTTGAACAATTTCTTTGGCTACTTTTAGCCCTTCAGCTTCAAGCTTTTCAATTTTATCTTTTAACCCAACTCTAATTCCAGCATTTTTACTTTTACTACCGCTTTGGAAAAAATGAGTTGGTGTGACTACTTCGCCATCGAAGGTAACTACAGTAGCGTCAGAATTATTTTTAAGCGTGGCATAAGCTTCATCTAGATTGTCGGATACAAGCACATTGCCAAGTAATAGCTGCTTTAAAGCAGAGTATTCCCTATTTGATTTAACATGATTAAATAGGCTTGAATCGTGCACCTTATACGTTGCAGCAAGTTGGTCGAGCGGAATAAAAGTAGCTCTACCTTTGTTATTTTCTTTAAGGATTTGAGCGGCTTTTTTCGCTTCTGCAAGCGTTCTAACAACTACAAAATTTAAGATATCGCCCAATACTGCTTCTAGTGCAACGGCGTGCTTTTCATCTGTGTCTAGTATTTCAGAAACCGTGGTTAGTTCTTTAAACTCAAACCGATATTTATCAATTAGAAATTTAACACTGCTTGGGAACGCCTCATTTGAACTAGCGAGATCGTTCAGTAATTCAACCTCAGAACGAATAGAAGCTTTTTTACTTTGCAGAACCCGAAGTTCATCTTTTATTTCGTTTTGCTTATTGGCAAAGCTTTCACGTTTTTCACGTGATAGTTCTAGCTCTTTTTCTAAGGCATCACGATCGTGTATTAAACTTTCTAACTTAGTTTCAATAATACCTTGCTCGCCATTATAATTATCAATCTCATCGTTTAGATCAATAATCTCGTTATTAATACGCTCTAAATCACCTTCAGTATTCTCTAAGCGAGATTCAATTTTAATACGTTTAGTTTGTAATGTGCCTAACTCGTTATTTGCTGCGCTGAGTTGTAATTCAATTTCGTATAGCTGATGACGCTCTTTGTTGTATTGTTGCTGAATTAAGGAATACTGCTTTTTGGATGTCTCAAGTATGTTCTGCGAAGTTTCTAGTTCTTCGTCAAAAGAGCTGAGCTTGCTCTGGCTATTTGCCAGCATATCCATCAATTCTTTTAGATCAGTTTCGCCTTGCTGAATATCTTTAGTGTACTCATTGATGCCCTTATTCTCGCTTTCAATTTTTTCGCTGGTAATACGTAAATTTGTATCAGCTTCGCGTATGGCATTGTGCAATTGGCTAACAAGGCGATGCTCTTCAGCCTGCAGTTTTTCCTTTTCGAGTAAAGCATTACGAGCTTTTTCATCGTTGGCTTCTAGTTCTTCGGAAGTGGCATTAATTTCACGGCGCTCTTTTTCGGCATGTTCAATGCGTTCTTGAAGTGGTTTTAGTTCCTCTTCAATCTTTTTGAAATCGTGGCGAGTAAGTGCTTTATCAGTATCCTCAAGCTCTATTCTGTAATTCTTCGCTTTTTCCGCTTTCTCTGCTTGAATTTCTAGGGAGCGGACTTTCTTTCTAAGTTCAATTAAAAGATCATCAACGCGTTGTAAATCTCTGCGAGTATCGTCAAGTTTTCTAAGCGTTCGTTTGCGTTGATCTTTGTAGCGGGTAACACCAGCAGCTTCTTCAAATAATCTGCGGCGGTCATTATTTTTATCACTTAAAATTTCTTCTACCATTTTAAGCTCAATAACCGAATAAGCATCAGAGCTCATTCCTGTATCCATAAAAAGCTCCATGATATCTTTGAGACGGCATGGAGTGTTATTAATAAGATACTCGCTATCCCCCGACCTATATAAACGCCGAGTAATCATAACTTCGGTATACTCAATGGGTAGCAGACCTTTGTCGTTCACAAAAGTAAGGGATACTTCCGCCATCCCAAGAGCTTTCTTTTCTGCAGTTCCATTAAAAATAATATTGCTCATTGCCGATGAACGAAGTAGGGAAGGGCGTTGCTCGCCAAGAACCCAGCGCAAGGCGTCTACAATATTAGATTTACCACACCCATTTGGACCTACAATAGATGTAATCCCGCTATCGAAAGTAACTTTCGTTTTGTTTGCAAAACTTTTAAAACCTTGTAAGCTAAGTTCAGATATATACATGCAATAGGTGTAATAAAACTAATAACCTAATTTTGATAAATAGTTATCAAAAAAGAGAATATATAATATAGAAATGAAAAGTTAAACGGTCATTATATCTTCTTCTTTATTAACAAGAAGCTCGTCTACTTTTTTAGTGTAAGAATCGGTTAAAGTCTGGATTCTTGCTTCCCCTTCAAATCTAGAATCTTCTGGCAATGAATTCGCTTCTACCGTCTTTTTTATGGCATCGTTTGCCTCACGGCGAGAGTTACGGATACTTATACGAGCTTGTTCCGTTTTATCTTTGGCAAGTTTCACCAAGTCTTTACGGCGCTCTTCGGTTAAAATAGGAAGAGGAACTCTAATTAAAACACCATCATTCATAGGGTTCAAACCCAAGCCAGAAGCCATGATAGCTTTCTCAATTGCTCCAAGCGAAGTTTTATCGTAAGGTTGTACTACCAATAATCGAGGTTCTGGAGCAGAAATGCTTGCAAGTTGCTGTAAAGGGGTCATTGAACCATAATATTCAACCTGTACTGGCTCAATAAGTGAAGGACTTGCTTTACCCGCACGAATGTGCGAAAACTCTTTTCTAAGAAAAGAAACGGAGTCGTCCATTTTCAGGTCCGCATCGTCAATAATTTCTTTTAATTCATCAGCTAGCATATCAAAAAATATAGTTTAACAGTATAATTTAAGCTTTATATGGTCTATTTGAAGTTACTAAAACTAGCACTCAATTCTTAATAGTTATACGCACAAATAACAATAGAATTGATTTAGGATATATTTTAATGTATTTAAGCTTTTAATAAATATGGGCATCTAAGAAAGGGATGTTTTTCTAGTTCGTATTTAATACATTGGTTAAAAGGTCTAAAAATAGGAAGGGGATTGAAGCTGCCGCGCTATATTATTAACCCATTTACAATGGCTGTTACTTATTTAGTCATTGGGTCGTTATGGATAGTTTACTCAGATAATTTGGTTGCAACTTTAATCAAGAATCCTGAGCTAATTATACGCTATCAAACGGTTAAAGGTATATTCTTTGTAATACTTTCAGCGGTACTATTTTATGTGTTAGCAAATGTTAGTGAGAGCGCTCTGCTAAACGTAAGAAAAAATTTATATAGGGAAGAATTAAAGCTTAAGCGCTTAGCAGAAACAACCCCAATGGGAATTATTTTTATAGAGCCTGGTGGTTATATCAGATATGCTAATATAATAGCTGAAAGATTGTTTGAATTAAGTGGAGAAGAATTACACTCAACAAAATTTGATGATCTTGATTTAAATCTTAGGACTTATAAAGGGGAAGAGCTACCAAAAGATGAGAATTCGATTAATGTTGCATTACATACTAAAAAGGGTGTTTGGGGTGTAAAATACCGTATGGGAAAAGAAGGCTTTTATAAATATATATCAGTTAACGCTTCGCCAATATTCGTAGAAAATGATGAGTTAGAAGGTGTGTTGTGCACTATTACGGATATTACTGATGTAATAAAGTCTGAAAATATAATTCAAGAGCATGAAGAGCGATACAATTTATTGGTAGATGAGACGCCTTTTGCAGTAATCATTCACCAAAACAATGTTATACAATATATAAACCCAATTGGGTTAACTATGTTAGAGGGGCAGAGTGATAGCGAAATAGTAGGTTTGTCCATTTTAGATGT
Source organism: Balneolaceae bacterium (assembly GCA_041656135.1). Classification (GTDB taxonomy): domain Bacteria; phylum Bacteroidota; class Rhodothermia; order Balneolales; family Balneolaceae; genus Balneola. Next base: position 38,416 of record JBBAEC010000023.1, read on the forward strand.
AATCCACCCCGATTATATTGCGTCTACTCTAGTACGTGAAATGAAAGTCAAAAACGGAGAGGAGGTACATTATCCGTTTGAATTAAAAGTTAAAACTTTAAAAGGAAATGTTATACCTGTTGAAATAATATCTATTCCATTTACCATCGGTAATACTATTTCTGTGCAGGTTATAGCCATAGATATATCAGAAAGGCTCGAAAAAGATAGGCTTTTGGCTGAGAATTTAAATGAGAAGAATGTGATGCTTTCTGAGATACATCATCGAGTTAAAAATAACATGGCTATAATCTCAGGCCTTATTCAATTAGAAGCATTTGAAGTAGAAGATGAAAGGCTACAGGCGGTTCTATTTGATAGTGTTGCTAGAATCAAATCAATTGCTTTAATACATGAGCAAGCATATAAGTCAAATAATATGGCGATTGTAAGGCTTGACAATAATATTGAGCAAATGGTGCAAAATATTGCTGTTAATTATCCTCCACAAATCAGCCTAAATGTTGAATACGAATTAGAACCTATAGTACTAAACATTAATCAAGCAGTATCGTGTGCACTATTTATAAATGAGGTAATTACAAGTTTATATAAATACACAACCCAGGATGAAGGTAGGGGGAAATGTGTTGTTTATTGTAGTCATAAAAATGATTTAGTAATACTGAAGCTAAAAATATTAGGTGAACAGTCTTTTAAAGAAAACTTTGAGTCTGATAAAACAAAACTGAATACGCAACTAATTCAATTAATGGCGCAGCAAGTACACGGTAATCTTAAAATAGAAGATGATAATAACGAGCTTTTGATAGAGTTGAGATTTAATAAGAGTATGAAAGTGAAAGGAAGTTCTCAGAGAAATACTTTTTAGTCAGGTTTCCTTAGGGAAGAAGATAATATCCGTTATTAATAATGTGCATAGTGTAGAGCTTTTAGCTCACATTGTGCAGCAGAGCGCCACAAAGAGAGTGGATAGGCCTAGAAGTGTGAGCTTTTAATAAGAGCGACATATCGAATCTTTGTCTATAGGTCCTTCTCTCCGAGTTTCGGGACAAAATACATTCTGCATGCCCCTACTTTATTAATTGTGAAAAAGTAATAGAACAAGGCTAGGGATTTTAGTTACTAGCTATATTATTCCCAAACAACAGTAGTGCCAAGGTTCTCGCCACCACAAACAATCTTTTTTAGATTTCCTGGAGTGTTCATATCAAACACAATAATGGGTGTATTGTTTTCACGACAAAGAGTGAAGGCGGTCAAATCCATAACAGAAAGTCGTTTTTCGATAACTTTATCGCCAGTTATGACGTTGAATTTAACTGCGTCATCATTTTTTTCAGGATCTGTATCGTAGATACCATCAACACGAGTACCTTTTAGAATTACATCAGCTTCCACTTCAATAGCACGTAGAGCACCAGCAGAATCGGTTGTGAAATATGGATTTCCTGTACCAGCGCCAAATATGACTACACGGCCTTTTTCTAAGTGACGTATTGCACGGCGACGGATAAACGGTTCTGCAATTGCTTCCATACGAATGGCACTCATTAATCGAGTCTTAACGCCTTGTCGTTCCAAAGCATCTTGTAGTGCCATACTGTTAATCATAGTTGCGAGCATGCCCATATAATCACCTTGCACGCGATCCATGCCTTCAGTTGCACCTTTAACGCCTCTAAAAATATTGCCACCACCAATTACAATAGAAACTTCAACACCCGCCTCTTGAACGCCTTTAATTTCTTCTGCGTATTGGGTTAATATTTTTCCATCAATTCCGTGGCCTTGGGTACCCAAAAGAGACTCACCACTTAATTTTAATAGGATACGTTTGTATTTATTTACCACTGCTAAATCCATTTATTAATTATAGAACAAAAAAAAGACCGTCTCTTAAAGGAGACGGTCTAAGGTATTAAAAAAAAGCCTAAGCCTCTTCACCTAATTGTATTCGGCGGAAAGCTTTTACTAATGGAGTATTGTTTTGCTCCAAATACTGTTTAACGGTAATACCGTTATCTTTCACAAATTTTTGTTCTAATAAAACGTTGTCTTCATAGAATCTGCGAAGTTTACCAACAGCTGCTTTTTCAGCTATTTCTGTAGGTTTACCTTCATTTATTAATTGCTCTTTCGCAATTTCTAATTCTTTTTCTATTAGGCTAGCATCCACTTCGTCGCGATTAGCGGCAATAGGATTCATAGCTGCAATTTGCATAGCAACATCACGAGCAACATCTGTGTTAGAAACTTCGCCATCAAATTCTGCGAGTACACCTAATTGGTTACCAGCATGAATGTATTCGATAATTGTTCCTTCAGTGGTTAGATAAACCAATTTCGAAAGTTCAATTTTCTCACCAATTTTAGCTACCATTTCTTGGATGTGGTCATCAACGCTTTTACCGTTAACTTTACTAGCTAGTAATACATCTAACTCAGTAATGTCGTTGTCGAAAGCAGAGTTTAAGAAAGAATTAGCTTGAGCCTGGAAATCTTCGTTACGCGCAACAAAATCAGTTTCGCAATTGATTTCTATAGCAACAGCTTTTTTGCCGTCGTCACTAACGCGAGAAAGTACTAAACCTTCTTTTGCGTCGCGGTCAGCGCGTTTATCGGCTACTTGTTGGCCTTTTTTACGAAGTTCTTCAACAGCTTTGTCAAAGTCTCCTTTAGATTCGACGAGGGCTTTTTTACAGTCCATCATGCCTGCGCCGGTCATTTCTCTAAGTTTTTTTACGTCTGCAGCAGAAATACTCATTAGTATAAAAAATGTTTAAAGTTAAATAATTATTCTTCGTTTTCGGTTTTAGCATCTGCTTTAGTGTCTTCAGGCTCTAAATTGTCTGAAGTACTAGCAGGTTTTCTTTTACGAGAACGCAGATTTGGGCTTTTAGCTTCAGTCGATTCAGCTGGTTCTTTCGACTCTTTAGCTTCGATAGCTGCTTTTTCAAGAAGTTCTTCTTCTGCATGTGCTTCACGCTCAGCTGCACCCTCAATAATAGCATCAGCTATTTGAGAAGAGATTAGCTGAATAGTACGTGCAGAGTCATCATTACAAGGAACGATAAAATCTGGAATATCAGGATCACTATTAGTATCTACCATAGCAATAACAGGAATATGAAGTTTAATAGCTTCATTAACTGCCAAATGCTCTTTCAAAATATCTACAACAAAAATAGCACCAGGTATGCGGGTCATGTTAGCGATACCACCAAGAGTATCGTTTAATTTTTGTTGCTCACGCTCTAGCATTAAACCTTCTTTTTTGGTCAATTCTGCAACTGTACCATCGGTTTTTAAACGCTCAATTTCTTCCATTCGACTAATGCTCTTACGCACAGTAGAGAAATTGGTAAGCATACCACCTAACCAGCGGTGTGTTACATACGGCATGCCGCAACGAATAGCTTCCGTCTTAATAATATCGGTAGATTGTTTTTTTGTACCTACAAAAAGAATGGTTTTACCAGCTCTAGAAAGTTGCTGAATCTGATCTAATGATTCTTGCAAGTAGTGCTGTGTTTTTTTGAGGTCAATGATGTGGATCCCGTTACGTTGCATGAAGATAAAATCCTTCATTTTTGGGTTCCAACGTCGAGTCAAGTGACCAAAATGGGCGCCAGACTTTAATAGTTCTTCAATGGAGGCTGCTTTAGCCATAGTAGTTAGATATGTGTGTTTAGGTTAATCCGCTATGTGGGTCATTCTCAAAATCCAATCTCAATTTATAATTGAGACACCAGGCTTTGAGTCGCCACATATGTGTGGTTTAAAAAAAATTGTGTAGCGTAAATATTAACGCTTAGAGAATTGAAACTTCTTACGTGCTTTAGGCTGTCCGTATTTTTTACGCTCAACCATTCTATCATCACGGGTTAGAAGACCATGTTCCTTTAAGATGCTATGTACTTCTTCGTTCTCGCCGTCAACTGCACGGGCTAGAGCGTGTTGTACCGCACCTGCTTGGCCTGATTTACCACCGCCACGCACTGTAACTTTAATGTCATACTTAGTATCCATCTCGGTAAGAGATAGAGGTAAGAGTGCGATGTTGCGAATAGCTTTCTCAGGAAGGTATTCTTCAATTGGAGTTTTGTTGATTAAAAACTCACCTTTACCCGGCTTAATGTATAGACGTGCCGTAGAGGTTTTTCTTCTTCCAATGTAATTAGCTTGTGCCATTTATAAGTCGATTAGAGCTCGAAAATTGTTGGGTTTTGTGCCGCCTGCTGATGTACAGGACCTGCATATACTCTTAAATTAGTGCGCAATTGGCGACCTAATCTATTTTTTGGGAGCATACCTTTTACGGCTTTTGTTACGAGAGAGGTCGGATCTTTAGCCAACATCGTCTCCGCACTTGTAAAGCTTTCACCACCTGGGTAGAAAGAGTGACGGAAATATTTTTTGTCGGTCATTTTATTACCGGTCAATTTTACTTTTTCAGCATTGATTACGATGACATTGTCACCCATATCCATGTGCGGAGTGAAAGTAGGCTTGTTCTTGCCTCTCAAAATTGATGCTACAACAGTACTAAGACGTCCTAGCGGCTGATCTTCAGCGTCGATCAAAATCCACTTCTTGTCAATATCAGAGTGTTTTGCCGAGTATGTTTTAAAACTTAAGGTATCCACGATTAAACTCGTTTTTATTAGTTTCTTGGAAAGTCGAAAAAGATAGGATTAATTTAGATGGATATCAATGTTTGATTACACAATTTATTCATGTAATGGAAAAGTCCAAGCAAATACTATCTAAATCACACTATAGATTTATGAATTGTCTAATTCACAACACTAAAGATACGTAACAAATTCATGAGTAAAGCATCTACTTTGAATAAATATAAGATTCTTTTTACAAAACGAAATGAAATTGACTACGAAAAGGTTATCCAATCAAAGACAAAGATTTAAAAGATTTGTATCTTGAAGACTATTCGAATTTTAAAAACAAATACTGAAATGACCAACAAATTTAAAAGCACTAAACAGACTTTTGATACTGGTAATAGTGAATCAAACTATTACAGTATCCCGAAACTCAAAGAACTTGGCTACCCAAACGTAGATAAGCTCCCTTTTTCTATTAAAATTTTGTTGGAGGCGGTGCTTCGTGAATTTGATGGCTATGTAATTACCGAAAGCGATGTTGATGCTCTAGCAAACTATGATGCAAGCAACCCAAGTGGCGAGATTCCTTTCAAGCCATCGCGTGTGGTACTCCAAGATTTTACGGGTGTACCTGCTGTAGTAGATTTAGCTGCCCTGCGCTCGGCTATGAAAAGAATGGGTGGTAATCCTAACGATATTAACCCACAAGTTCCTGTAGATTTAGTAATTGATCACTCTGTTCAAGTTGATATGTTTGGCAACGATGCCGCACTCGATTTTAACGTTGAAATGGAAATGGAGCGTAACCAAGAGCGCTATGAATTCTTGAAGTGGGGTAAAGAAGCCTTTGATAACTTCCGTGTTGTGCCTCCAGGGCGTGGAATTGTTCACCAAGTAAACCTTGAGTATTTAGCACGTGGTGTTTTTACCCGCATAGAAGAAGACGGAACTAAAACATCTTATCCAGATACATTAGTAGGAACTGACTCGCATACCACAATGATTAACGGTCTTGGAATATTAGGCTGGGGCGTTGGTGGTATTGAAGCGGAAGCTGCTATGCTAGGTCAACCAATTTATATGTTGGTTCCAGAAGTTGTAGGAATGAAATTGACTGGGAAGTTAAAGGAAGGCGTTACAGCTACCGACTTAACTCTTACAGTTGTAGAATTACTGAGAAAGCATGGCGTAGTTGGTAAGTTTGTTGAGTTCTACGGTAAAGGTATTAGCAATATGAGCCTACCCGACCGTGCAACTATTGCAAACATGGCACCAGAATATGGTGCAACGATGGGCTTTTTTCCAATTGATAGCGAAGCATTAAGATATATGCACCGTACTGGCCGTCCTGATGAGTTAGTGCAATTAGTAGAGAACTATACAAAAGCACAAGGTTTATACAGAACTGATGATACTCCAGATCCAGTATTTACATCAACATTAGAGCTCGATTTGGGGACAGTTGAAACTTCTTTAGCAGGCCCAAAACGTCCGCAAGATCGTATTGCTTTAAGAAATATGAAAATTACGTTCGAAAATTCGTTAACAAGTGATGACGCCACAATGGGCTTTAACTTAACGAACGAGCAGCTTGCGAATAAAGGTACTTACAAAAACGGGCAAGAAATTGAAATGAAGCACGGTGATGTTGTACTTGCAGCAATCACCAGCTGTACTAATACCTCAAACCCTAGCGTGATGTTGGGTGCAGGAATTGTTGCTAAAAAAGCATTGGAAAGAGGCTTAAAAGTTCCTTCCTATGTAAAAACCTCATTAGCTCCAGGTTCAAGAGTAGTTACTGAGTATCTAAACGAAGCTGGACTTACAGAACACTTAGACGCATTAGGCTTTAACCTAGTTGGTTACGGCTGTACTACTTGTATAGGTAACTCAGGTCCACTTCCTCCACCAGTAGAAAAAGCAGTTAGAGAAGGAGACTTAATTGTAGCTGGTGTGCTTTCTGGAAACAGAAACTTTGAAGGTCGTATTCACCCTTATGTAAAAGCAAACTTCTTGGCATCACCGCCACTAGTTGTAGCTTATGCACTTGCTGGAACCGTAGATATTGATCTTTCGAAAGAACCACTAGGTAAAGATAGAGACGGTAAAGATGTATACTTAAAAGATATCTGGCCGACAACTGAAGAGATTGCAGCTGAGCTCGATAATGCTATTCGCCCAGAGCTATTCAATAAAATGTATGGTGATATTTTCGAATCTCCAGCTTGGGACAAGATTGCCGTTACAGGTGGTGAATTATATGACTGGAAAGACGAGTCAACATATATTCAAGAGCCACCATTTTTCTTAGATATGAATGAAGAAGCGGAGCCTATTAAGTCGATTGAAAATGCACGCACTCTAATTATGCTCGGAGACTCTATTACAACCGATCATATTTCACCTGCAGGTAATATTGATGAAGATGCACCCGCTGGCGAATACTTAAAAGAAAAAGGCATAGATCGTGCAGACTTTAACTCCTATGGTTCGCGCCGTGGTAACGACCGTGTTATGACTAGAGGAACCTTTGCGAATGTTCGTCTTAAAAATAAATTAGCACCAGGCACTGAGGGCAGTTTCACAACCCATTTCCCAACAGGGGAAGTAACTAGTATTTATGATGCTTCGTTGAAGTATAAAGAAGCAGGAACTTCACTCATTGGTATAGTTGGTAAAGAATATGGCGCTGGTTCATCTAGAGACTGGGCTGCAAAGGGAACTTCTCTATTAGGTATGAAGGCTGTAATTGCAGAATCATACGAACGCATTCACCGCTCTAACTTAGTTGGTATGGGAGTTCTTCCATTACAATTTAAAGATGGCGAAACACCAATTACACTTGGTTTAGATGGTACTGAAACATTCACTATCCATTTAGATAATAGCTTAAAAGCTCGCGAAGATGTACAGGTAACAGCTATCAAAGCAGATGGAACAGAAGTTAACTTCTCAACCGTATGTAGAATTGATACCCCTGTAGAAGTAGATTATTACCGAAATGGTGGTATTTTGCATACCGTATTACTTGATTACTTAAAGAAAAAAGAAAACTAAGTTTTAGTTAAAGCTAGTATTTAATTTACGAGCCTTGTCATTTAATTATGACAAGGTTTTTTTTGTTAAGTGTTTATTAAGCTTGATTTTATCAATAACAAGAGTATTGGGTACTGTCCCAGAAAGTGTGTATAGGGTCTCCTGGATTTGGTGTAATTAATTTCTAAGATTGTGGGTCTGTAGTACGCTCAAGAGTCCTCCCTCTGAAATCTGACAAGTCAGATTTCAGTCTCCCTCCAGAAGGGAGATACTTTTATGGAACTAAATATTTCGGTCTCATCATAAATTAAAACAAGAATATAGATCTATCCTTATTCGGAGAGGGACAGATTTCATGCCTGCATGAAATCAGGGAGAGGACTGAAGGGCAGGAATTTCAAATATCACTATAAGTCACATCTACGCACTAAAAATATTCACATTTATGTCGAAGAAGTTCGATAAATGATGCGAGCGTTGGATACTCTCATAATTCTAGAGGTGCTTATATCTGTTTTAACAGTACTAATTTTTATCAAATAGAAGAAGGTGTAAGAAATAACATTTATACACTTTTCGGGACAGTAACTTTTCTGAATGTATTACTACTTAATAAGACGCTATTCATAAATACTGTAGCAGAATTAAGTATGAGTTAAGGTTATTTATAACAATAGCTAAATGAATTTAAAGGTATGAGAGTGTAAGTCATATAATTATTGTTTGGATATATATATATATATATATATATATATATATATACTAGGAGAAGAGAGTTATAATTATAATGAATTAGCAAAATCATGAGAAAAATGAGGACTATTAAATTCATATTTCTAACTGGAGTAATCATTATAGGAATGATTTTGGGTTCCATGTTTACTTCAACAAATGTCGAAGCTAGGAGGGCTGAAAGGAAGGTTTGTCATCATTGCCTCGGTGTTTGTGTACCTGCCACTTTTGAGAATGAATGTGGAACATGTAAAATAATTCCTGAATTATGTAAAGTGGATTAATTTGTTTTTTTACTAGGTAGCTAAGCTACCTTATTTATTATTTTAATTATGGTCAAAAAAAGCTATAAAAATATTTTAATATACTTATCCCTTCTATGTATGATTACATCATGCGTTGATGGTGGAACCAATTTAGATTCTGGTTTTCATCCAAATTTTTCACTGCTATATAGTGCTAAAGATAAAGATGTTGTAAAGGTCGGAAAGAATAAGGTTTTAGAGGAGTATTATAATTTTAATCTTCAGGAATTGATGCGTATAAATCTTGAGGATGATAGGTATAGAATAAGCAGGTTCGAAGATGTTATGATTTTAGAAGATAAGATTCTGATCCTCGATAATAGAATAAATGAAGTTCACAATATCAGTTTTAGCGGAGAAGTAAACAAACCAGTTGCTATTTCAGGGAGAGGACCTGGGGAGCTTGTTGAACCTACGAATATGATGAGGTTTTCAGGTAGTTATTTTATTGCCGATAGAGTTAACGGTATTCATTATTTTAGCGACAAAAATGATAGTCTTCTGTTTACAAAAAAAATCGAAATTTTACCCGAGTACGTCTGTCAATTGGATAGCAATCGGTTTATAACTAAAGCATCTTATTTGATTCCTGATGGTTACACAGAAGCAGCAAATAGTACAGTATTTGAGGTAGATGAAGTGGGGGTTGTTTACCAAGAATTTACGCCCCGCTATAAACACCAGAGTAACATGCTTATATTTAATATGACTAATGGGCCAATGATCTGTTCAGATTCAAAAGGCCTAATCATAAATAGTTACTCGTCGGGTATTCCAGTAGTTGAAGTGTATGACACGAACAATAACACAAAAAGCATTTATAATTTTATAGACATTAACCCATTTTTAGTAGAATATTCAAATAACAATCTTAGCCCAGCAGCTAAAAATTATGGTAGTATTTATCATAATTTCAGAAGTATAAATCTATTACATGAACGTTATTTAATTGTACAGTACCGAGAAGTTGACAGACCTAAAGATCCAGAACTGGAATACGAGTATTCCATATTAAGTTACATCATAGACCTAAACTCGGATGAAACGTATTATACTTATGCACTTCCTGAAATATTTGCATCTTCTGATGAAAAAATGTTTTACAGATATCCATCTAATTCAAATGAGTTGATATTATCGAGCTTTGAACTATCAGAAAAATAGATTCTTTATTGTAGCCTTTTTGTTACTAATTGGTTCGTTTATTGTTGGAAAACTATATACTGAATCAAAAATAGGCAAGGAGTATATTAGAATATTAAGTAGTTTTGATAACGTAACAAATATCAGGGTTGCTAAGAATGATATTAATATTGTTTATGTGTTTGATCCAGACTGTGTTTATTGTACGAATAAAGAGATTGTAACGCATATTAATAAGCTTGTTAGAGATGTGAAATCTATGGGAATGAAAAAATATGGAGATTATAATTACAAATTTATTTTGGTTAGCAATGGTAATCCACATAGTGCAATAAGCTACTTGCGGGATTTTACACTCCTTGATGAAATTAGTTTTGGTAACGGATGGAGTAATTACTATTTATCAAATATGATACTAAATGAAGGGGGAGAAAAAAGCACTCCACAATTGCTTATAATTGAAAGAGACAATAATACAGTACAACACGGTACACAGATATTTTTTGAAGGGTTCAATAATGAAAGGGTTCTAAAACATTTAAAGTCAATGGCTGAAATAATAAATTTCGAGGGTGAGCACCTAGTAAAGCTCATTGAATAGATGCTTTTTTGAGGTGTGAATTTATAGAATATCAGACAGAACTTTTGGTTTGGAAAGAATATTAAACCTTCTATTGTGAAGAATGGCTGCAATTGTAAGGCCAAAAATAAGTCCAATCCATAAACCACTAGGACCATATTCCATCTTTATTCCCAAAATATAGCCTATAGGAAAACCAATCATCCAATAGGAAATAAGATTTACAACCATAGGTACACGCGTATCTTTTAAGCCACGCAAAGCACTGATGCCACCCACCTGCAATCCATCAGAAATTTGGAATAAACCCGCCATAAAAATAAGAGCAATTGCAGTATCTTTTACAGTTGGGTCATTAGTATAAATACCCACAATAGTTTCAGGGAAAATGAAAAGAATAAAAGCAGTGATAAACATTGTTAGCCCACAAATGGCTATTCCAACAAAGCCACGAAAACGAGCATTTTCCATAGAACCTTGACCCAGAGAAAATCCAACTCGCTGGGTAATAGCCATAGAGAGACCAAATGGAATCATATACATAATGGATGCAACATTAATAGCGATTTGGTGCGATGCTGATGCGCTAACACTTAAAGTACCCATAAGTAGGCTTACGGTTGCGAATAGTAAAACCTCCATTGCAGTACTTACACCATTTGGAAGGCCAATATGTAGAAACTCTTTAATGAGTTTTATATCAGGCTTTTTAATTTTCTCAAAAATATTAAAGCGCCTAAACGGCACGAATCTAGCTGTAAAAAAAACAAATACTATAGCAGAAAAAATATTAACAAGTGAAGTTGCATAGCCAGAGCCAACACCACCCATTGCTGGTAAACCAAGTTTACCATACATAAATACATAATTGGCTCCAATATTTAAAAATATAGAAGCAGCAGCAATATACATGGCGGGACGTGTTACTGATAAACCTTCGCTGAAGAAACGTACGCCAGAGTAAACGAAAAGTGGTAATATGCCAAATGAAATACCCTTTAAATATCCTTGAGAAATTGGAATTATCTCTGGGGTTACACCAACCAAATTCATTACAATATCTAAATTACGGATGAGTATAATGCAGGGGATTGTTAGCAGAATGATAATCCAAACCATCTGGCGTGCACTTCTACCAATTTCATCAAATTTACGAGCCCCAAGAAGTTCAGATACAATTGGATTAATAGCGACCAAAGTTGCCATACAAAATATTGCAATAGGCATATAAATAGCATTACCTATTGCTACACCAGCAAGGTCTAAAGCCGAAATATTTCCGGCCATTATGGTGTCTATAACATTAAGTCCTGTTTGAAATAACTGGGTAGCAACAATGGGTCCACCTAGCTTTAAGAGTATAGAACTCTCTTTTTGAATGCGTTGTATTTTGTTTGGCATAATCCTGTTTTGAAGCCAAGCAAGATACAGAATGTTAAATAGAAAGGTAACAGCAAAGATTTAGAAAAAATATAACATAGAATCTAAAGAGAGTCTTGCCACAATGGAAGTGAAATTATGAATGTTGTTCCCTCTCTTACTTCAGATTCATAGTCGATACTGCCAGCATGCGCCTCAATAATCTTTTTAGCAATTGCTAAGCCCAACCCTGTTCCACTAGTTTTTGTGCTAAAATTGGGAGTGAAAATGGCACCTTTATTTTTTAACGAGATTCCATCCCCAGTGTCACTAATTTTTATTTCAACTTCACTATCAAAACGAGTAGTAGCAATTGAGATGGAGCCACCATCAGGCATTGCCTCAATTGCATTTTTTATCAGATTTATAAAAACTCGGCGAAGCTCGTCTTTAACACCATTTATATAAATTGGATTTTCTGGGATTGTAGAGGTAATTACCACTGATTCTTCATGCGCATAAAGATCTAAAACAGAAGTTAAAAGTTCAGAAATATCAAATTTTATAAGTGGCTGATCTAGAGGCCTTGAAAATTTGGAGAAATCTGAAGCAATAAGGCTTAAGGAATCAATTTGTTCTATCAAGTTTAAATTCACTTTCATAAACTCAGATTTTAACTCTTCTGAAGTTATGTCTGGGTTCTTAAGCTTCATACTCAAGTGTTGAAGATTTAGCTTCATGGGGGTGAGAGGGTTTTTTATCTCATGCGCAATTTGTTGTGCCATTTCTTTCCATGCCGCCTCACGTTCCGCTTCTACTAGGTTTTGTTGAAGGGCTTTCAATTCAATAACCATCACGTTATAAGCTTTTGTAAGCGCTCCAATTTCATCGTTACTTTTAACGGGTAGCGTTGTTTCTAAATTACCCGATGGAATAGTTTTAATACCCGCACTAAGCTCTTCGAGTGGCGAGATAAGTTGACGTGCCATAAAAGCCGCCCCAATAATGAAGAGCCCAAAGATTAAAGCAAAAAAGCCCATTAAATAACTAGTGGTTGAAAGTACTTGCTCATTAAATTTGGGTGCGCGTAAAAATGTTGGAATACCAGCTATGCTAACTATTTTATTGTCTTTAATTATGGGTTTAAACCCAATCAATAATTGCTGATTACCTAAGGTAAAGAATCTAATTTCTTGCTCACTTCCATTTAAAACAATTTTGTTATAAACATCCCAAGGTATTTTATCAGGTAATAAATTCTGCGAAAAAATCTGTGGTGCGGTTGAGTTGATTTCGCCCGTGTCTCTATACAAGATAGCGTCGGCATCAATTAGAAGAGTGGCATTAAATAGTAATTTACGCGAATCAGACTCAGTATCTTGATCTATGGCCTCACGCAAATTATCTAATTTCATACTTAGGTCGTCGGTAACAGCATCATTGCTCTGCGAAACTACAGCCCCGTAAGAGGTTGCAATTAATGCAAGCATACAAGCAAAAGAAGCAAGTATAAACCTATCTAGTAACCGGTCTTTGAATTTTTTATTATGACCAATAATTTTAAGATTTGGGCTCCAAAAGAAAAAGGTAGAGATTAGAATAAGAACGATAAAGAGGGTGAAAAAGAATCTTAATAACGCATAAATATGATTTGCAGTGGTAAGTCGGAATGTGGCAATCCTAGTAATAGACCGGTCGTTATTGGCTATAAATACCTCCTTAATTGAGGCTCTTGCCTTTTCTACATTTCGAATAACAACACTATCTCTCTTTATTTGTTCTAATAATTCGGGATTTAAACTAGAATAACCAGGCATATCTAAAGGCACCCCAACCACAGAAGTACGACTTAGGATACCATTTTCAAATTCATTTAAATGAATGGTTGTATTTATTGATGAGGATTGTGTGTAGGATACAACCGCACGAAATGCTTTATGATATTGCGGTTTTTCGCGATATACCGAACAGATAATCCATCCTAAGCGCTCGCCACCATCAGAGTCTGAAAAGAATGGAATCCACCCTTGACGATAAGACGAGTAGGTTGTGGATGGGCGCTCTAAAGCGGTTTCTCTTATTATTGGACGTAATCTAATTCTTCGAATTCGTTCTTCTTCAAAAGGAACTTCTAAACTTCTAATATCAAATACTTTGGTCCAGCCAGGTGCATTTAAGTCAGTAGTATATTCAGATATTGACTCTCCATTTTGCCCAATTAACTGAACTGAGAAGGAGTATTCTTCCCATTGGCTTAATAATTGCCTAGAAATCTCATCTTTGAATAGCGATTGAATCTCAATTTTTTGTTCTTCTAAGTTATTAAAATGCTGATTGGATAATACAGTTTCTAAATTTGAAAGTAGTTGAATGGTTATTTCTTCCGCTTTTTCCTCTTCCTTTAAATTAAAAGAATCGCTTGCTGCTTGCATTTGTTGATCGCGAACGGCTATCTCACCAAAATAGGATGGGATATAACTGAGCACTGCCGATATAAAGCTAAGGGTAATGAGTAGTCGCACCCTTGATTTGTCTAAAAATAGCTTTCTCCCCGCTTTATTTCGAAGGCTAAATAAAGCTAGAAATAAAAATAGTAATGTAGTTTGAATGAGCTGCCAAGGCGCAGGTTGCTGGGTATTTACACTTTGATATAACCACAAGCCCAAAACAAAACCTACTATACCTAGCAGAACAAGAATAAGTTCTTTTTTAGGAGCGTATTTAAAAAGTAAAAGAAAAGAATTAATAGTAAACCAACAGTAGGTTACCCAGAGAAAACCCGAAAATATATAGAAGAAAACGATGGAAGAGGTGGGGATGGGGCTGATGGCAAATACACTAATATCTGTAGTGTTTATAATATTGAATATTTGAAAGGTAGCCCCAAGGAATAAGTAAGAAAAAAATACACCTAATAACAGCGCAAATAATGAAACATATTTTAGTATAGAAGGTTGTTTAGCTGGGGTGTGATTTAGATAAAATCGATTGCCTAAGGCACTTAATAGGAGCAGTACTAAAGCCTCAAATAGTAGTGAGGCTAATGAAAAAATAGCATTATCGTTACCGAAAACAATCTCGAAACCCAAGTTCGATAAATTGCTACGAATGAGTAACCAGGTAAGTGATATTATACCATAACTAAGCAATAAATTAGTTATGCTCGAAATATAGAAATCACTTTTTATAAAGAAATACGAAGCAAGCAGAATGAATAGAATAAAAAATATAAACCGCCAAGTAAAAAAGGTCTTCTCCCTATTTTCAAGATAGAAATCCGCCGCATCATAATGAGTATAAACCGCCCCAACCGAATCGGATGTATTTAAGTAAAGGATTTCTTTAAAATCTACATTTTGTGGAACGGGATTGAAAAGGCTGAAGTAAACGGGAAATTTGGGTTCTAGGCCTACTGCTTCTGCAACAGAGATATTTAACTCTTTACCAATACTTAGTAGGTTTTGCTGGCGAAGGCGTTTAAGAGCCTTAATTTGTATTTTTGTAGTATCAGTGCCATTAACTTCAAGTTCTAATTTTATGGCTTGTAAATAAACCACATTATTGTCGTTAATAATTTTGATCGATAATGGAGATTGGGGGCTAACAGAAGCTGGGTGATGATCGCCCTTGGGAAAGCCACTCCAAAAAATTAGGCTATCATTTTTGTGGACAGATACACCCCAAAAATTGAAGCGTGGGTAGATGGAATGTTGTAGTTCCTCTAACGTAACACCATTCTTTCTAGCTTCAATAACTACATCAGCTAGCTCTAAAGTCTCATCTCTAAAAGACCGTTGAAAGTCTTGAAATGCTTCTTTTGCATTCTCAACTTCTTCATTCGCAATAAGCTCAATGGCTTTTGGTGAAGGTGTAGAAATATAGAAAATAACTTCACTTATTAGATATACCACTACTAAAGCTGAAATAAACAACCCTAGTATAGTTGAGCTATGAGACAAAAAACGTTTCAAATAAGTAAACGATAATTAAATGGGACAGCTAATATCAATTGATATTATGGGCGAATCAAGTTAGGTATAGAATTGTCAGCTTCTAAATTTAGTACAGAAAGTATTGCCCGTGCTGCAAGCAATCCAATTTCTTCTCTAGTTTCAAAAGTAGCGCTTGCAATGTGCGGCAAAAGGGTGCAATTGGGAGCTGTGAGCAACTCTGGGTGAACTATTGGCTCTTCTTCGAAAACATCAATACCTGCGCCTGCAATTATATTATTGTGCAGTGCGTATGCTAAATCAACTTCCTTTACAACCGGACCACGTGCAATATTTATGAGAATGGAATGGGACGGCATTATCTGAAAGATATCTTTGTCGATAAGATGGTGTGTTTCGAGAGTAAGTGGGCAGTTTAAACTTAAAACATCTGATTCTGCAGCTAGTTCTTCAACCGAATTAACATAGGTAGCAGATAAACTCTCTTCTATTTCTTTGGCTACTTTATTTCGATTGTGGTAGGCAATGTTCATCCCAAAAGCTCGGGCACGCTCGGCAAAAGCTATTCCAATTCTTCCCATACCAACTATACCTAAGGTTTTGCCACGGAGTTCCATCCCTAAAAATCCCAGTGGTTCCCATCCTTTAAAATTACCTGCTCGCAAATAATTTTCTGCGGCATTAAACTGGCGAGTTACAGCCATTAATAAAGCCATTGCAAAATCGCCACAAGCCTCGGTAAGTACATCAGGAGTATTTGCTACTTTAATGCCTAGCACGTGGGCTGCTTTCACATCAATATTATTGTACCCAACAGCAAAATTAGCAACAATTTTTAATTTATCGGCCTTGGCTAACACTTGCTTAGTTACAGGTGTTGAAAGCATACAAAGGAGTGCATCGTATGGAGCTATATCGGCTAATAAATGCTCTTCTTTTGAATAGTAGCCTTTATCACCAACTGTTACTTGCGCATGTTTGCTTAATAACTCAATAACCTTTGTAGGAATGGGCTCTGTTACAAGTATAGTTGGTAATGTATTGGCCATAATAAAAATTATTCGCTATCAGTGATCCTTGTGATTTTAGCGTCGTTCCACATTCGTTCAATACCATAGTATTCGCGTTTTTCAGCGGTCATAACATGAACTACAATATTCACATAATCAAGAATCATCCAAGTTCTAGCGTTTACCCCTTCCTTTTTCCAGACCTTCTCCGATGTTTTATTGAAAACATCTTCTTCAACAGCATCTGCGAGTGCTTTTATTTGCACATCAGAGTTACCATGGCAAATCACAAAAAACTCTGTAAGTGTGGTTAGTTCAGACACATCTAAAAGAGTAATGTCGTTAGCTTTTTTAGCTAGTAATGATTCTACAATAATATCTAAAACCTCAGAGGTTTGGAGGTCTGTTCCTGTATAGGTATTAGAGAATTGTTTGTTTTTAGGCTCTTTAATAATATCTGACATTTATTTTGTGTTAAGCTGGAGGTAATCTTTGCCCAAAATTACTGTTACATCTAAATAGAAGTCGGGCGAGTCTTCTCTGATGACATTTTCTTCTGCAACTCCTAGAGCTGCAGCTACGCGTTTTGCATTGTCTATAGAAACTGTTCTTGAAATAACAATCGTTTTCTCTACATCAAAACGTTCAAAGTTCCCAGTTTCAACAACATCGAACCCATTTTTTCTAAGAATATGAGTAAAGTTATTTGCAATTCCAGGCTCACCACAACCGTTAAGTACTTCTAGCTGTATAATAGCTCCAATTAAGCCCGTGTTTGCATCAGCACGCTGATTTAATACCCTAGGATAAACAACGCGTGTAAATAACGCAGCCAAAAGTGCAATTAAGAGAACGCTTAGAAAGCCAATAGCGGCGTTTAGGTATAAGCTATTTTGGGTCGTGTTTAAATCTTCTCGTTTATCCGACATCTAGTATTTTATCGATACCAAGCATTGAAGCGATTATAGCCGTAATCTCGCCCAAAGCCGAAATGGGAGGGGGATTGCTGGAAGCGAATCTGAATGAACGCGTTATCACTAAATTTATAGTTTAACTCTGCATTACTAAGCACAACGCGTGGACTTCCTTGATTAAAACCGTACATATTCGTGCCCCCAAAAGGAGAGTGTAAAAATGATAGATCGACACGAGCATCTAGGCGATCTGTAATATTCATTTGCATGGTATTAGTGTATGCATTCATCGATTGATAAGAACCGCCAAATGAACCAAAAGACATCGAGTATGAGTGCGACATGTCGATTGAGTTAAAAAACTTATTTAATTTGCTATGTACAGTTACCGACTCGTGATTAATAATTGGGCCTTGATAATCGAATGGCGTAGAAATATCACCACGTAGCTGAGCCCATGCACTAACACTTAGAAAAATAGTGACATAAAAAAACGAAAGTAGAAATTTTTTCATATAAATCCTCATTAGGCTTGGTAAACGCAAATCCATGCTATTAAGTATAACAAAATACCAGGTAATTATAAATAGGCTATGTTAAACATCTTAAATCAAAATCATTGAATAAGCAATATAAAAAGGGTATATTATCCATCTTATCCAAGTTTATAATGATAAACTACGCAAACTCCCATTTCAACCCAAGGAGAGATGAAACTCACCAATTACAGATTCGATATTGAAGGCCTTAACATACCAGACGCACCTCTTGAAAAGCGTGACGATGCACGTTTGATGGTTTTAAATCGTGCTGAGCAGACCATAGAGCACACCAAGTTTTCTGAAATTCACAAATACTTTAACGAAGGTGATGTTCTTGTTTATAACAACACCAAAGTTTTTCCTGCGCGTTTACACGGTAAGAAAGAAAAAACTGAAGCCGATATAGAAGTATTTTTGCTGAGAGAGCTACAACCAGAGAATATGTTGTGGGATGTGTTAGTTGAACCCGCGCGTAAAATTCGTATTGGTAACAAATTATACTTTGGCGAAGAAGATGAGTTAATGGCCGAAGTGGTAGACAACACTACCTCACGTGGTAGAACTATTCGTTTTCTATTTGAAGGAACTAGCGACGAGCTATATGCTCGCTTAGATGCTTTGGGCAAAATGCCACTTCCGCCATATATAGAAAGAGAGCCAGTTGACGAAGACAAAGAGCGCTATCAAACCGTGTATGCTACCGAGCGTGGTGCCGTAGCTGCGCCAAGTGCTGGTATGCACTTTACCGAAGAGCTTATTAAAAAGATAGAAGCAAAAGGTGTTGTTACAGTACCTGTAACCCTACATATTGGCTGGGGAACTTTCCGCAATGTAGAGGTAGAAGATATTACCAAGCACCGAATGGACTCTGAAAATTATTTTATATCTAAAGATACTTCAGACAAAATAAACGTTGCTTTAAGATCTAAAAAGAAAAAAGTTGTTGCCATTGGTACTAGCAGTGTGCGCGTTATAGAAACGAGCGTTATGGCTAGTGGAATGTCTAAAATGGGAACTGGATGGACAGATAAGTTTATCTATGCGCCTTATGACTTCAAAATTACTGAGGCACTAGTAACTAATTTTCATCGCCCTGAGTCTACCTTGCTAATGCTATCGGCAGCATTTGCTGAGTACGACTTTCTAATGAAAGCTTACGAAGAGGCTAAAAAGGAAAACTATCGCCTATTCTCTTTTGGTGATGCAATGCTGATCATATAATTGGCAGCATTGGCGGTCATAATTCCGGCTGCCGGTTCGGGAACCCGATTGGGTTCCCGCTTACCGAAACCTTTTATTCCCTTAAATGGTAAAGCTATTCTAGAGCATACTATTGCTCAGTTTTTACCTGTTGAGGGATTATGCCAGATTATTGTGGCCACATCAAAGGCGTCTTTTGAGCGAGTAGAAAGAATATTCGATAATTTTAAAGGTACAAATGTCGAATTAACTCTAGTAGAGGGTGGTGCAGAGCGGCAACACTCTATTGAAAACGCTCTCAAATATCTAAGTTGTGGCATAGAATTGGTAGCCATTCATGACGCTGTTCGTCCTTTTATTGCTAAAGAAAAAATTGAGCAATGTGCCGAGAGTGCCTTAGAGTATGGTGGTGCAATACTAGCTGTGCCCGCAAAAGACACTATAAAAAAAGTTGATAGCACAGGCATTATTGTCGAAACTCCTAATCGGGCTAATTTATGGCAAGCCCAAACCCCTCAAATATTTAAGAAAGACCTTTTACTAAAAGCGTATAAAAAAGCTAAAGAAGATAATTATCTGGGTACAGATGATGCTTCACTTGTAGAGTATTTTGGTGGGAAGGTGAAAATAATTGAAGGGGATAGGAAAAATTTGAAGATTACATATCCTATTGATTTAGTAATTGCAGAACATATAGTCCAAGATAGATCATGAATAAATTCAGAATTGGGTATGGCTACGACGTACACAAGTTTCAAGAAGGTAGAAAGTTAATACTTGGTGGGCTCCAGGTTCCATACTCACGCGGTTTAGCGGGGCACTCCGATGCGGATGTTTTACTGCATGCTATAACAGACGCTTTACTAGGTGCATTAGCTCTTGGCGACATTGGTAAGCATTTTCCAGATACAGATCCAGCTTACAAAGATGTGGATAGCCGAGTGTTATTGAGAGATGCCTACAAATTAGTACTACAGAAAGGGTATGAGCTAGGTAATTTAGATGCGACTTTAGTGGCGCAGGAGCCTAAGATGGCGCCACATATCAATGACATGAGGAAACTAATTGCCCAAGATCTTAATGTAAATTTGGAGGATGTTTCAGTAAAAGCCACAACATCCGAATGGCTAGGGTTTACAGGGCGTAAAGAAGGTATATCAGCATCTGCAGTAGTTCTGTTGTATAAAAAGGAAAATTAATGGTTGAGCAGGTAATTCAAAATATTGTTGATTGGATTACTATTGCACCACCATTAGGTGTTTATTTATTATTCTTTGCAATTGCATACTTGGAAAATGTAGTGCCACCAGTGCCAGGCGATGTGTTGGTTGTATTTGGTGGATACCTTGTGGCAGAAGGGGTAATATCATTCCCAATTCTATTCGCTTCAACGGTATTTGCCTCCGTATTTGGTTTTTTAACTATGTATTGGCTTGGCTATAAATGGGGGGTGGGAATTAAGAATAATGGCAGAAGTCATTTTATTCTCAAATTTATAGACTACAAGTATTTTAGAAGGGGGCAGTTGTGGATGGACAAGTGGGGACAGTGGGTAATAGTGAGTAATCGTTTTCTTGCAGGCACGCGCTCAGTAATAGCTTTGATGGCGGGAGTAACACACATAAATTTAGGGTTTACTGCAATGAACTCTCTCATAAGTTCCCTGTTATGGAATTTTGTTTTGATAGCAACGGGCTGGTATATAAAAGATAACTGGAAAATAGTTGGAAAATATTTGTCTACCTATGGCGAATTAGTACTAATTCTCCTTATCATTGCCATCGTTTTGCGGTATTTCATCAAATACAGAGCTTTGAAAAAAAGAAAAGCAAGAAAAGAATAAAAAGATGAAATATTCTGTTACTAATTATTGACTATAAATTATAGGTTCGCTATTTTTGAGGTCTTTCGCAAAAGCCAGTGTAGCTCAGTTGGTAGAGCAGCGGTTTTGTAAACCGCCGGTCATCGGTTCGACTCCGGTCACTGGCTCAAGTTTTTTTGCGAAGAATTGGGGAGATACCAAAGCGGCCAACTGGGGCAGACTGTAAATCTGTTGTCGTAAGACTTCGTAGGTTCGAATCCTGCTCTCCCCACTGCTAGCGAGCGTAACTCAATTGGTAGAGTGTCAGCCTTCCAAGCTGAATGTTGCCGGTTCGATCCCGGTCGCTCGCTCGAAAGCCGATATAGCTCAGCGGTAGAGCACTTCCATGGTAAGGAAGGGGTCGTCGGTTCAATCCCGACTATCGGCTCAGGTCGATATTCGTTTTTCTAATAAATCAATAATTCAAGTATTTTAATCATGGCAAAAGAGACCTTTCAGCGGAGCAAACCGCACGTAAACATAGGTACCATTGGACACGTAGATCACGGTAAAACTACCCTAACGGCAGCAATTACCACCATCATGGCAAAAACATATGGCGGGCAAGCGCATGCGTACGATCAAATTGATAATGCTCCTGAAGAGCGCGAGCGTGGTATAACCATCGCTACCTCTCACGTAGAGTATGAGACAGCAAATCGTCACTATGCTCACGTAGATTGTCCAGGTCAC
>JBBAEC010000024.1:0-58840 GCA_041656135.1 Balneolaceae bacterium
AAAGGTGCAGATTGGGAAAGTAAAAGGGGCAACCCACAAACAAAGCCCGAAACACGTTAAAAGCTAAAACGAGAAATGGCTCTGAACATTACCCCGCGAAATAAACTAGCCTGACCAGACACATAACATATTATTATCCGAAAGGAGGATTTTTAGGGCGAACAGGGGAAAACCCTGTTTAATGCCTGCAGAACCATCTTATCGGTTTATTTGGGAGATTATGCGAACAACCGTTCGGATAAGTTGTTCGTATAAAATCCAGTAAAAGTGTAAGGAATCGATTCCTCAACTCTCTTACAAGATAATACTTCCAATTAATAAAACAATACTATTATGGCCAAATCTAAATTATTGGATCAAGTTAGGGAGGAAATCCGCAGAAGAAACTATAGTTATAAAACCGAGCAGGCTTATATTAGTTGGATTGTTCGCTTTGTGAAATATCACGGAACCATCCATCCTAATAAAATGGGAGCTCACGAAGTGGAACAGTTTTTAAACTACCTGGCAAACGATCAGAACGTGGCTGCTGGTACACAAAATCAGGCGCTATCGGCATTGGTGTTTCTATATAAACAAGTGCTGGGCGTAACCACTTTAAAATTGGATAAATTACAGCGGGCTAAGAAACCCAAAAACCTACCAGTGGTACTTTCAGTAGAAGAAACCTCCGCATTATTTAAACATCTATCTGGCTTGCCCGCGCTCGTTTGCAAACTTTTGTACGGAAGTGGTCTGCGAATATCTGAAGGGTTGAGGTTACGCGTTCAAGACATCGATTTCGATTTCGAACAACTTTGGGTTCGGTCAGGGAAAGGGAATAAGGATAGGGTGAGTTTATTACCTCAGCAATGCATCCCTGACCTCAAAAAACAGATTCAAAATGTGAAAAGATTACACGAGAAAGACACTGCACAAGGCCTCGGCAGAGTTGTACTTCCAAAAGCATTATCCAAAAAATACCCAAACGAAGACAAAGAATTGCGCTGGCAATATGTATTCCCATCCAATATAATCTCTGAAGACCCGAGGAGCGGATTAAAACACAGATACCACATATCAGACCGATTCGTACAAAAACACCTCAAAATTGCAGCACGCAAAGCCGGCATCAATAAAAAAGTAACCTGCCACACCCTCCGCCACTCCTTCGCCACACATCTACTCCAAAATGGTTACGACATCCGAACAGTACAAGAACTCCTCGGCCACACAAACCTAAAAACCACTATGATATATACACATGTTATAAATAAAGGTGGTAATTATATAAAGAGCCCAATTGATTTACTTTGAAAGCTGTTTAAACGAAGAAGATGCCAAAGCCAGAGAAAAGTATCTAAAATCAGGTATGGGTAAAAGATATATTAGAAATAGGCTTAAGAGATACTATGGTGTGGATTAATTTCTAACGGGAAACAAAGGCGGCAACTATATCAAAAGCCCAATTGATTTACTTTGAAGGCTGTTTAAACGAAGAAGATGCCAAAGCCAGAGAAAAGTATCTAAAATCAGGTGTGGGTAAAAGATACATAAGAAATAGGCTTAAGGGATACTATGGTGTGGATTAATTTCTAACGGGAAACAAAGGCGGCAACTATATCAAAAGTCCAGCTGATTTACCCCACTAGTCAACTCAATATTCCCTCGTTCGCAACGGGAGCAATCTGTTTTCCAAAACATACATAGCCCCGAGATTTATCTCGAACACACATCTACATATTAATACGTGCGGTTCCCTTAATACTGCGCTGCATATCGCGCTTGGTATCTTTCTCTTTAATCGATTCTCTCTTATCGAACTTCTTTTTACCGCGCGCCACGCCAATTAGAACCTTGGCATAGCCACCTTTAAAATACAACCTTAGTGGAACGATGGTGTAGCCTTTTTGCTGAACAAATTTAGCTAGTTCTCGAATTTCTCTTTTATTGAGTAATAGTTTTCGTTGTCTTCGAGGCTCATGATTTGAAGAGGAGCCAAATTTATAGGGTGAAATATGAAATTCGCGTAGCCAAACCTCTCCATCTTGTATAAAAGCAAATGCATCTGCAAAGTTAGCTTTACCATCTCGTAATGATTTGACTTCTGTGCCTTGTAAAACTATACCCGCCTCATACGTTTCATCAATTTGATAATCGTGATACGCTTTACGGTTTTGTATGGTTGGGGTATTTTTGTTGTCGCTCATAATATCAGTCTTCTTAAAATGAAGATGAAAGCCGTATTAATAATTAAATCCGAGCGCTTTTAACTCTTTCATCACATCTTCGTCTGGTGTTCGGTTGGGAAATGTAGAATAGATGCCCATAATCTGATCAATTTCAGTAATAGCCTTTTGATTCTGAACGTTCAATTTAAGCACTTCTACATACTGCTTAAGCGCACTGTTCATTTTGTCGCGCATATTGGTAATGTTAGAATCGCGATACTCAAGGAAAAGACCATAATTAAGGTAGGTAGCTTCTTTAAGTTTTAAAACTTCTGGCGTTTCCTCTTTGGTAGAAAGAAGTGTGAGTGCATCTGTGTATTGGTCAGCTTTAATAAAAGCATCAATTTGTTGTTCTAAGTTTTTTGGTTCGGGAGCTTTATTTTGCGAACAGGCTAAAAAACCAACAGATAGAGCGAGTAATAGTAATTTTTTCATGAAATATAATTATTGCATTGATAATGGATTCAAACTTATGCAGAGCACAAATATAAGCATACTTAACCAACCTAACACTTTTCTTCGTGTAGAAAGTGGTTTATAAAATGTTACGGGTGGGTGTTCAACTTTAACTAAAAATGTGATGAAGAAAAGCCAGACCATCCAGATGGAGGATGGCTGCGCGCCTGTTGGGCCAGCAATTAGATAAATATAAACGCTTGAGAGAATAAGTGATAGTGGAGCCATTATAGAAACCCATTTTCTATCTTTATTGAAGGCAATAGTCATAACCGAAAATAGAATTGAGCCCCAAAGTAACCACGAAATAGCACCAAAAGAAGTATCGTAAGGTCCAATTAAACTATGAATGAGAGGAACGCTTTCTATACCTGCCAAAATAGCTATAAAGGTATAAAACAACCGAGCTACAGTTCTGTGGTTTTTGTAGCCAAGTAAGGAGTAAAGAATATGACCTCCATCCAATTGGCCAACGGGCATCAGGTTAAGGGCAGTAAAGAATAAACCTAGCCATCCTGCAAAAAGAAAAGGATAATGATACATCTCCCACATAGGTGGTACGTTATCGAAAAAGGAAGCCAGAAATGAGAAAAGCAGCGTATTACCTACAATTAACGTGGTGCCTTCTTCTTCTTCTTCTTCGGGCATTACTGTGGGGTAAACACCATACTCTGCTACATAATTTTTGAGCTCTTCATGGCCACCTAAATCTTGAACAAATGAAGGCTCGGGGAGGGTAGAGAAACCGATAAGTAGAACAATTAAAGAAACAACGAAACCGGCTAACGGACCTGCAACCCCGATGTCGAACAGTTTTTTTGTTTCATGTATTCTCTCTTTAATACGAATTACAGCCCCTAAGGTGCCAATACCAAGAGGTAACGGAATATAATATGGCAGCGAAACTTGGATGTTGTGGTAAACAGCAGCGAAATAATGGCCAAACTCATGGAATGTTAAAAAACCTAATAAAAGCGAGGCAAAGAGCATTCCTCGCTTTAAATCCTCGGCACCTGGCAGTGTGAGTGGCCCAATAACACTAACACTATTACCTAAACCCACAAACATAGAACCAATTACTGAAACGGAAATAAATGTGGCAATAAACAGCCCTAAATGTTTCAGGATTGTTTTTAGCGTAGGCTTATTTTTTGGGATTGGTTTCTGAGATAAAATCTCAAAATCAGCGTTTATAGGTTGATTAATAGGTTCGTTATCCAAAGTTCTTTAGTTATTAATGGGTGCTCTAGAAATGGGCATGGTCATACAACGTGCGCCACCTCTACCCCTGCAAAGTTCGTGCCCTTGAAAACTAATTGCTAATTTATATTCCTTATTTGGGTCAATTCCAGTTTTGCCATATTCTTCTATAAACTCAAACTGATTCATATAGCTATAACCATGATCAACGAGTGTGTTAAAGGTGTTTGTATTTCGTTCGTAGCCTACAATTATACCTGGGGCTAGCGCAAAAACGTTAGCTCCATCAGTCCACTGCTCGCGGAATTGGTTTGTTCGGTCTTCGCCACCACACTTTATAAAAGTATATTCTGTGCCAGAAAATTCATTCAACGCCTCTAAAAGAGTATCACGTGACTCTGCATGTACTGCGCCATCATGCATCTGTAGTGCAACTACATTATCACGTTCTTCCATAATTGCGGGCGGGAAAGCAACACATTCATTCTTGCTAGCAAAAGTAAATATCGTATCTAAATGCATAGAGGCACGTTGCTTGGGGATGTCGACTGCAAGCACCGTTTTTACGCCATTTGTTAAAAGGCCATGTGCAGCCTTCATCAACCCAGTAAAGGATGTTCTCACGCTCATGCCAATTAGTACCAAATCGTTAGAAACAACAAGCACGTCTCCCCCTTCTATAGATTGTTTGCCAGAAATACGCACCGCATTTTGTTTAATAGTGCTAAAAAGTGGATGAAATTGTACTAGTGTTTCCATCATAAGCGATTCACGTAAACGGGCCTTTTCTGCTGCCCTAGATAGGAGTATAGAGTTGTTAACTACCGCAGCCAAATCACGTGTAAATAATAGGTTTGGAGATGGCTTTAAATTAAAACCTTTTATGCGAGATAATATACCTTGAGTGCTAAACTCTAAGAGTTCTTGTGGACTTAAAGCAAGGAGCTCTTTTTCTATCACAAACAAATTGTCCTCAGGGAACTCCTTAATTAGCTGCTCAATAAAATAAGCGTGGGCATCTCTATTTTGAATGGTTTCTAGAAATAAATCTACAATTTCAAATATTTTACCATCTTTAGGCATGGCTACTTTAAAAATTTCAAGCATATCTAAATGCTCTTTTCTAGCGTCTTCTTCAAAAATAATATCATCAAAAAGAAGTTCGTCTTTAAGCTCTGGATTGACCAAAGAAACCTCGTGGCCAGGCGTGTGAACAATAACACCATTCAATCGGCCGATTTCAGAAGAAATATTAATTTTCATAGTTACTACCTAAAAATGTGCTTTAAATTACTTCACGTAAATATACAGGTTCGTTAGTGTATAACTAAATAGAATTTGATACATACAGTTTGATTTGCTTGTTGTGCCAAGCTGTTTATACCTTACGGCATGATTTCAAAAAAAGAAATACAATCCCTTATATTTTTATTAGACGATCCAGACCCTTTTGTTAACCAAAGTGTCGAGAAAAGATTATTCGAACTTGGCGAAAATGCAGTTCCTTTGCTCGATGAGTTTCGGCTAGACATTAAAGATCATGAAGAGCGAGTTAAAGTTTCAGATATTATTCACAAAATCACCTTTGATACATTACAGAGTGATTTTCTAGATGTGCTCGAAAAAGGGGTGAATAATCGTCATGATTTAGAATACGCCACTTTAACATTAGCGCGTTTTGGCACCCCCACCTTGAGAGCGCGGGAGTATTCGAATAAGCTAGATCATTTTGCAGAAATGGTAGATTCTAGTATTAGATACAAGCTAGATGAGCGCCGAAAGATGCTGCATTTCATTAAGTTTGTTTTTGAAGATTTGAACTTTAAGGGAGATATAAAAGATTATCACAGCCCTCTAAATGGCTACGTAGATAAAGTTATTGATCGGCGTATTGGCTTGCCTATTACCTTAAGTATGATAGCTATGTTTATTGCTAGAAGGCTTGATTTACCGTTTTATGGCATAAATATGCCCATTCATTTTATGCTTACTTTTGTTGGCGAAAAAGAAGAGGTTTTGATAGATCCATACGATAAAGGTGCGATGGTGACCTACGATCAATGCTATTTTTTCTTGAAAAAGAATAATATTGAGCCCCGCCCCGAGCATTTCCAGATGGCGAGCAACATGGATATTTTAATTCGTTGCATCCGCAACTTGATAGAAAGCTACGAGCGCAATAAAATGCTTGATAAAGTAGAAGACTTGCAGAAGCTACTCGTCACCGCAGAATTGTTTTCTCACAAGTAAACTACCAACTCTAAGCCCCTCAATAAACCGACGAGGGGCATTTATTTGAAACAGGTTGCCTGTTTAAAGGAAAATCCGTCTAATTATCTAACAACTACTATCTGTAGATATTAGGTCTTTCAGTGACAAAACCCTGTAATCCTAATCGCTTTTATCTGTACTTTTGTGCCGACCCCGAAGCGTCGGGACAGGCGCGTACCAAAAACTCTCGACAAGACTTTGCGACGCGAACGAGCTTCCATCGACTCAATTATTCCAAAGGTCCTTGTTCTATTTGGATAGAATCAAGTTTCTGGCCGGTGTGGAATAATTGCTCCTAACCGAGACGTCGATTACAGTTCGTTCTTTGTTCGTCGCAAATTCTAAAGGTCGATTGGGTTTTTAAGAATTAAGTACTCAACCACCACCTGTCGTTGCGAGGTGCGCAGCGGAGCAAGTACCGTGGCAATCACATGATATCAACTTGTTAGCCCCAACAACGCAACTTTTTGGAAGCACCTACCCATATTCAACCCCAAGCATTCAGGATCAGAGATCAATATTTCACCAGATATTTGGCTAAAGTTTTCTAACTAGTACTAAGATTCCAATCGAACCGGCAACCATCAAGCCAATACCTCCAAAAAAGCTTCCAAAGAAAATGTATTTCATCCCCCAAAGGAAAGACAAGATGATACCGAGCGCAATAATTACGTTCAGGGCTGAAGGCCAAAATGTGTCAGTAGAGGAAATTCCCTTCGAATAAGGAGCCCAACCCTTGCCCATTGGTCGAACTTGGGCATAAAAACGCTCAAGTGTTTCTTTCGACTCAGGTTTTGTGATAAATACAGTTATTAGCCAAGAAGCTGTTGATAAAGCAGTAGTCAATATCATACTTGCAGCAAAATCGAACCCTACCACTTTCGAAATTACGGCACCTATAAATGCCACAATCATGGCTACAATTTCTGCCCAAGCATTTATTCGCCACCAAAACCAGCGCAACATCATTACCCCACCAATCCCGGCACTTAACGATAATATAAATTCCCATCCACCTTTCACAGAATCAAAAAAGTAAGATACTATGATGGCAACTCCCGCCATTGCTATAGTTGCAAAGCGAGATACAAGCACATAATGTTTTTGAGCTTTATCAGGCGTTTGAAAATCCTCTACCTTTTTTATGAAGCGCGCATAAAAATCGTTTATGAGATAAGATGTACCCCAATTAAGCTGTGTAGAAATGGTAGAAACGAATGCCGCCAAAAACGCTATGGTCATAAGCCCAAACCAGCCAACAGGCAACACCTCAGACATCATCATAGGATAGCCAGCTTCTTTATCAACCAAGTCTGGGAATACAATAATGGACACAAGTGCGACTAAAATCCACGGCCAAGGACGAACGGCATACATTAAAATATTATGGAGTAGAGTGGCGCCAACAGCATGTCGCTCATCTTTAGCGGAAAACATTCGTTGAGCAATATAACCCCCACCACCAGGCTCTGCGCCAGGATACCAAGCCGCCCACCAAGCCATGCCTACCCAAATCAACGCGGTTGTAATTGCAATTTCAGGACTGTTAAATGGATTGAAATTTAGCACATCGAAATCTACTGCAGTTGCTAGTTGAGCTTTAAGAGAGCTGAGCCCGCCAACATGATCTACAGCGAAAAAGGCCAAAGCGATAGAGCCAATCATGGCAATAAAAAACTGAATAAAATCGGTAACAACTACGCCCCATAAACCAGCAATTGCAATATATAGGGCAGTCATTCCGTAGAGAATTAATATGATAACCCATTGATCAGCCCCTGTAATTACATGCATTACTTTTGCCATACCAACCGTAACCCACCCCATTATTACGCAATTGAAAGGGAAGGCAAAATAAAGAGCTCTAAAACCCCGTAGAAAACTAGCAGGTTTACCGCCGTAACGCAGTTCAATAAACTCACAATCGGTAAGTACGTCGGCGCGTTTCCAAAGCTTAGCATAAATAAAAACGGTAATTACGCCCGAAAACATCCAGCTTAACCAAAACCAATTTCCTGCAATACCTTGGCTTGCTACTAGTCCTGTTATTGCGAGCGGAGTATCGGCAGCAAAGGTAGTGGCAACCATGGAGACCCCAACTAACCACCAAGGCAGGTTTTTTCCTCCTGCAAAATAATCGTCAAGTGAATTTTGCCCACGCTTTTTAGCTACCCAAGCAACAGCAATCATTAAAACGAAGTAGCCAACTATTACTACGTAATCAAGAAATTCAAATGGCATGTTAATTAGTAAGTTTTGAGTGTGAGTTTAAATAATAAAAATGAAGAATATCGAGTATAATAAAAATTTTTAGTTAATTGTTAGAGAATTGGAAATACTTGCAAAAAACCACAACTATTTAAAACAAGCATTTGGAGAGTAAGAACTATGAAGTTAAAAATGCCTTACCATATTGGTTGTTCAAGTTGGGATGTGCCGAGCAGAATTGGCTCCTTCTATTCAAAAGAGATGCGTCCAGAAAATATGTTAGCCCAATACGCTTCCGTATTTAATGTGGTAGAATACAATGCTAGCTTAGGTCAATTACCTTCGGAAAAAATGCTGCAACATTGGAAGGAAAAAACACCCGATGGTTTTAAATTTTGTATTCGTTTCCCAGAAGATATAACGCATAATAAATTGCTTGAAAACGTAGAAAATGAAGTTCTAGCATTTGTAGATTCATTTGAAGATATCCGTGGAAAACTTGGTCCATTTCATATACAATTACCAAGTAGTTTTGAACCAGCCATGCTCCCTCGCTTAGAGAAACTGCTTTCAGCTCTACCAAGAACGTTTAATTATGCCGTTGAAACTCAACATACTAACTTTTTTGATAGAGGAAATACGGAACATGACCTTGAGCAGCTTTTAAAAAGCTTCGGCGTAGATAGAATTATAACAGATACCAGAAAGCTATACTCAACTAAAGCTCGTTCAACAGATATCTTAGAGGCTCAAAAAGAAAATCAGAATTTACCTGTACGATTTAATGCCACAGGTTCGCGACCAGTAGTACGGTATTTAGGCACTAACGACATTCTAAATAACGAGGTTTATTTAACGGAATGGGCCATTGTAGTAGCCGATTGGATTAAAGACGGGCTTCACCCCTATGTGATAATTAGTACACCAAACTTGGTATCAGAACCTGCTTTGAGTTCTCATTTTCATAAACTACTTGTCAACTTGATTAAAATTGCTCCTCTAGAAGAATGGCCAATTCATAGAAAATCTCAGTTAGGCCTGTTTTAGCAGAGTTATATTTAAGTGCCAAAGCTATCAATGCTGATTAATCTAAAATATATTGAACGCAAACAAGCTATCGCATCATGTTTAGGAACAGGAGTTTCAAAACAAACAATAAGTGCAAAAAGCTTTGAAAACACGAAAATAAAAACTACATTAAGACAGTTGGCGTAATTAAAGCGCCATTTGTCGCAAGGTGGTAATTATGAATAAAGAACAATTTAATATCATATTTGAAGACACTCTAGAATATACAGTGGATAGCGATCTGGATTTAATAGCATTAGCTCGCAAAGGTGTGCTCAAAAAATCAGTTCATAACCTAGCCAAGTTCGGCTCCATCCCTATGAAGGATATGGCAAAATTGTTACCCATTTCCGAACGTTCGCTTCAGCGCTACTCTAACGATGAGCGTTTAAATCAAGGTATTTCAGAACACGTAATTATAATTTCTAAAGTGCTAATTCGTGCAGGAGATGTTTTCGGAGATTCTGAAAAGCTAAAGCATTGGCTCAATACGCCAAGTATTGGGTTGGGGCAGCGCACTCCTCTTAGCCTTTTAGATACTAGTTTTGGTGCGCAATTAGTTGCCGATGAGTTAGGCAGGCTCGAGTATGGGGTTTTTGCGTAGTGGAAGTTTTCCACATTGCAAGGGAGAAGTATAGTGCCGACATAAGTGGTGAAGGGGCTCGCCTATATGGCGGAAGATGGAATAAAAAAGGGGTAGGTTTAGTTTATACCTCTAAAAATGCCTCACTAGCTGCATTGGAAGTTTTAGCCCATGTATCAAGCGCTTCATTCCCCGTTGATTATATGCTCGTTACCATTTCAATTCCCAATAACGCGAGCATTGAAGTATTAAATTTAAATGAACTGCCAAGCAATTGGCGAACATATCCTGGGCCACAAGCTTTAGCTGAGTTAGGAACGGAATGGTTACTCTCTAAACGGAGTTTACTCTTAGAAGTGCCCTCAGCTCTTGTAGAAACAGAGAAAAATCTACTTATAAATCCTTACCACCCTGAAATGGGAACAGTGATGGTAAAAGAGCAAAAACGCTTCAATTTTGACGAGAGATTAGCAAAATAAAATTAGGTTGGGGGCTACGCTAAAACCTCGTATTTTTGAAGACTTGAATTGAACCTAAGAAAGAACAGAAAAAGAATGTCGAAAACGGCCACTGCCGATTCTAAAATCGTAAAAGAAGCAAAAAGGCGCAGAACTTTTGCTATTATTTCTCACCCCGATGCGGGTAAAACTACACTTACAGAAAAGCTACTGCTTTATGGTGGAGCTATTCATGAGGCGGGGTCGGTACGTGCACGAAAGGCCTCGCATCATGCGGCATCCGACTGGATGGCCATTGAAAAAGAGCGTGGTATTTCAGTTACATCTTCGGTTATGCAATTCGAGAAAGATGGCATTAAATATAATTTGTTAGATACCCCTGGTCACAAAGATTTTTCTGAAGATACGTTAAGAACTTTGGTTGCAGCAGATTCTGGATTGATGGTAATTGACGTTGCAAAAGGAGTGGAAGAGCAAACAGAGAAGCTGTTTGAGGTTTGTAGATTGAGAGAGGTTCCGGTAATCACTTTTGTGAATAAATGTGATCGCCCTGGTATGGATCCACTTGAGGTATTGAGTAACATTGAGTCAAGGTTAGGTATTGAAGCTGTTCCTGCAAGTTGGCCTATTGGGTATGGACAGAAGTTTCAAGGAATATATGATCTGATTGGTAAGAAGATATATTTATATGAAAGAATGGATCATGGTGCTAAAAAAGCAGGAATTCAGGTTTATGAATTTGAAGAAGGATTGGCAGCTTGTAAACTCTCACCCAATGAAATAGAAGAATTTCGTGAAGAGATTATGCTGATTGAAGATATGTTTGAAACCATGGATCAAGCAGGATATAGTAAAGGTAAAATAACACCAGTATTTTTTGGTTCTGCGTTAAATAACTTTGGTCTCGATATTTTCTTGAAGTATTTCCACGAACTAGCTCCAGCGCCACAGGGATACATACATTCAAAAGGAACTGAACGAGATATTGGTGAGCCATTTTCTGGGTTTATTTTTAAGCTACAGGCCAATATGAATCCAGGGCACCGTGATTGTGCAGCATTTATTCGAGTAGCATCGGGTGAGTTTAAAAGAGGGCAGCAAGTAACCATTGCACACTCTGGTAAAAAGATTAAAATGGCTACGCCTCATACTCTTATGGGTGATGATAAAGCTATTCTAGAAGAAGCGTATCCCGGTGATATTGTATCTATTTTTAATCCAGGGGATTTTAAAATTGGAACCACTATTTATGCAACATCAAAAGTATTGTTTGATGTGATACCACTTTTCAGCCCAGAGCATTTTCAAAAAGTTGCTACAAAAGATCCATTTAAAAGAAAGCAATTACGCCAAGGTTTACAGCAGCTTTCGGAGGAAGGCGTTGTGCATGTTTTTGAGGTTCCAAATGGCGTTGGTAACGAACTTCTACTTGGTACCGTTGGTGTGCTTCAATTTGAGGTGGTAGAACATAGAATGAGAGAAGAATATGGCGTTGAACTAGTAAAAACACCAGTAACTTATTACTGCGCGCGATGGTTGACTAACGACGAAGAAATTCAGGATAAACTATCTGCTAGCTATTCTACCCATGTAACAAAAGATATGGATGGGAACCCTATCGTGTTGTTAGATTCTATGTATGCTTTAAATCAAGCTGAAGAAAAAATAGGTGCAGAAAATCTATTCAAGTTTAAGCAGGGTTAATTGTTGCTAACTCAATAATTACAATAGTAAGCAGTGGCAGATGCTCAATAAAAGCTCATTTAAACAATTTAAATGAACAAATATTAGAATTTGGCTAAATACTTGAATTTTTGATAAATGCAGAAGTAGGCTTGAGAGGGTGTTAGCCGAACATTTTTAGCAATAAGAAATGCTTGGATTAACAAAGGTTAGAATCGGCTGCTAAATTTCGAGAACTATCATTAATTCCTTAATTTTGAGTCTAATTTCTAATTAAAAGAACTTAACAAACATGATTGCAGAAGTAGATGTCAAAACTGACATCGAAATTATTCAAGCAGACTTGGATAACCCGAAACACGCAGCAGATATAGTTAAAATTGTAGATTTATTCGCAAGAGATCCTATGGGGCAGGATGAAGCCCTCGAAGAAGATGTAAGAGTAGATATGATAGCGGAGATGAAAAAGATCCCTACAGCCATGACCTACATTGCATACAACGAAGAAGATGTACTTGGTATAGTTACTTGTTTTATTGGTTTCTCGACTTTTACAGCAAGTAAAACATTCAAAATTCATGACGTTGCCGTACATCCAGATGCCCGAGGAATGGGTATTGGAACACTACTACTTAATAAAGTAGAAAAAGAGGCCGAAAGAATGGGTTGTTCAAAAATTACTTTAGAAGTAAGAACAGACAATCCAGCCAAGAATCTTTACGAAAGAGAAGGTTTTGAGTATGGCAATCCAAAGTGGTGGTTTATGACTAAAGAGCTTTCTAGCTAATAGTTAGTCTATCGAAAATAAAATAAAGGCTGTTGTTTGGTTTATTATAAATCAGACAACAGCCTTTTTTATGTTTAGTAATTAAAAACTAACTCAAATTTCTAGGTTCAATATCATAGCTTTAATGGAAATAATTGAACACAAAATTAATCGGTTTATATTTCTAAAATACAATTGAGGCTTCATCAGCTAATGCTAACACAGCACCAACGTAAAGGTCACTAGGATTGTAACGGTACACCGCTTTTTCAACCGTACCCGTAATCTTTTTAAAATGGGCTAAGTAATTTGCAACCGAATAAATATTGTTAGACATGTTATACAACTCATCACCCACAAACCAACGATTAAGTGACCATGGTATAAATTGCGCATACGACATGGCGCCTGCGTAGCTCGATTTCATTTCAAAAACATCTAGCTTGTTTCTATCCGCAAATTTTAGAAGTTCTTCTAGTTGAGCTAGGGCAAATTTTGCTCGATGGCCTTCGGCATACATTGAAACGTAAGCATTAAAAGGATTGTAAGAACCTGAATATTTGCCATAATGTGACTCTATACCCAAAATACCAACAATTACACTTTTTGGAATGCCATATTCCTTTTCAGCATACTCAAGCTCGGTGCGATATTGTTCTATAAACTTTGGGATGTCGTCTTTTTTGCGTGCAAAACCGATAGCTACCTTATATTCTTCTAGCGTAGGTATTCTCGCCTCAGCCGATTTAGTAAATTTCTTAGTAATCTTATCGTATAATTTAAAGCGCGAGTCTTCTAAAAGAGGCGCAATATTAGAACCCTTTTTAGCAAAATGTGCAATCAATTCTTTTTTATAGTCACTACTTAGCGAGTCGTTATCGGAATTTTTAGCAGAAATAGTAACTGAGCTGGCTGCTAAAATTAAGATGAGGGTTAAAAAGATTGAAGTTATTCTGGTAATAGTCATAAAGTGCCTTTATAGTATCTTGACGATAGGTTTATGGTATGATAGCAAATTCATTAGCTAAGTTGAAACGGCAATGGTAAAGAAAAGTAATAGCTTTATTTTAGTGGTTAACAGTTAAATATCAATAATAGTACAAAGTTTACCACTCAAAGCTTAAAGAGTGTTCGAAGTTCAATTCAAAAAACCGTACCTTCTAGAGCCTTTATAAGAGCCGTTCTGCTGAAATAAAACTGGCATCTTTTCGTTAAGGTTCCTGATGTGTATCGGGGTGACGAAGAATTTTAAAATATTATCAAAAGGAAGTTATGGCAAAAGAATTTGATGTATGCGTAATTGGGTCTGGCCCTGGCGGGTATGTAGCAGCAATCCGCGCATCGCAACTGGGTTTTAAAACTGCAATTATTGAAAAACGACATCTTGGTGGAGTATGCCTAAATATTGGTTGTATTCCTACTAAAGCATTACTTCGTTCTGCAGAAGTACTCGAGTCGATTCAGAATGCAGGCGATTACGGTGTAAACGTTAAAGAATATTCGGCTGATTTTGGTGGAATAGTAAAACGTAGCCGTGGTGTTGCTAATAAAATGAGTAAAGGCGTTCAGTTTTTACTTAGAGCAAACAAGATTGACGTTTTTATGGGAGCAGGTACTTTTAAGTCGAAAACAGAAGTTGCTGTAACCGACGATAAAGGGAAAGAAACTGAAACCATTAAAGCGAAACACTTTATTATTGCAACAGGTGCACGTCCGCGTGAACTGCCGAATTTAGCAATTGATGGAAAGTTGATTATCGATTCTGAGGCAGCTGTTACTTTAGAGAAGCAGCCAAAGAAAATGATAATTATGGGAGCCGGCGCAATTGGCGTTGAGTTCGCATATTTCTACCACACCCTTGGCACTGAAGTTACTATTGTAGAACTACAGAAAAACTTGGTTCCTGTTGAGGATCAAGATGTAGGCCGCGAGCTTGGTAAAATCTACAAGAAAAAAGGTATTAACCTGATGCTAGAAAGCACGGTTGACAAAGTAGAGAAAAAAGGAAATGGCGTTAAGGTTACTGTAAATACCAAAAAAGGTAAAGAAGTAATTGAAGCTGACGTAGTACTTTCTGCTGTTGGTGTTACTGGAAACGTAGAAGGTCTAGGCCTAGATAAAATTGGCGTTAAAGTAGAGCGCGGAGCAATTGTAGTAGATAAGTCAACGTATTCTACAGGTGTTGATGGCATTTATGCAATTGGTGACATTATTGGTGCACCATGGTTAGCGCATAAAGCATCACACGAAGCAACCGTTTGTATTGAGCAAATTGCTGGTAAAACTCCAAAAGCTATCAACTACGATAATATTCCTGGTTGTACATACTGCGAGCCACAAGTTGCCTCTGTTGGGCTAACCGAAGCTGCAGCTAAAGAACAAGGTTACGATATTAAAGTAGGTAAGTTCCCGCTTTCAGCAAGTGGAAAAGCAACCGCACTAGGCCACGAAGAAGGCTTTGTGAAAGTTGTTTTTGATGCTAAATACGGCGAATGGTTAGGTTGCCACATGATTGGTTACGGTGTTACTGAATTAGTTGCAGAAGCAGTTGTTGCTCGCGACTTAGAAACCACAGGCCATGAAATCATCAGCGCAATTCATCCGCATCCGACTCTTTCTGAGGCCGTTATGGAAGCTGTTGCCGAGGCATATAACGAAGGCGTTCATTTAGGAACTCCTGTTAAGAAGAAATAAATAGTATGCTCAAATTTTGGGCTTAACTAAATATTGAATCACGTTTAGTTTATAAAATGGCTCCTGAAAAAGGAGCCATTTTTTTGCAAATGAATTGTTATTTTTTTGAGATAAAATCTCTTGCCAATGAAAAAAACCATCGGGCTCTATAATCTCGGCCTTCAATCGTACCAGCCCATTTGGGAGCTGCAACATAAAGTGCAGGGGCGAATTGTGGCTGAAAAGAAAAGTGAGAGTAATGGTGCATTTGTAGGTAAAAGGAAAGAAGATGTATTTCTATTTGTAGAACATCCGCATGTGTACACATTAGGAAAAAGTGGCGCTCAAGAAAACATGCTCCGCTCGTTAGCCGAACTGCAACAATGGGATGCTGAGTTTATAAAAATTGATCGTGGTGGTGATATTACCTATCACGGACCTGGCCAAATTGTTGGATATCCCATCTTAGATTTAGATCACTTCTTCACCGATATACACAAATATCTCCGTTTTTTGGAAGAGGTTATAGTTCGTGTTTGCGCCGATTATGGTATTAATGCAAATACTGTAGACGGTTTAACAGGCGTATGGGTTTCTGAGCAAAAAATATGCGCCTTGGGTATCCGCTGTTCACGTTGGGTAACCATGCACGGGTTTGCATTAAATGTGAATACCGACCTTAACTACTTCAACAACATTGTGCCATGTGGCATTCAAGACAAAGATGTTACAAGTTTAGAGAAGCTCTTAGGTAGGCCCGTAGATATGGATGAGGTACGCGATAAAATTATAAAGCACTTTGAAATTGTTTTTGATGTGTTTGCAAAACCAAGCGGTTCCTTAAAAGAACTAGAACACAATTATTTATAATATATTTATTATTGAAATAGAGCAGAGTCTTATATATTCACATCACCCAAAAAGGCTCTAAGATTTTTTGAAAAAGTAAAACTCCATGATTAAAGAACTACAAGTTGTAGAAAAAAAAGAAGTACAACGCCGTCCAGAATGGTTGCGAGTAAAACTACCATCAGGCGAGAAGTTTAAAGAAGTACTTGATACGATAAATGAGCACAAATTGAATACGGTATGCTCTGAGGCACGTTGCCCAAACATGGGAGAATGCTGGGGAGCTGGAACGGCCACCTTTATGCTTCTAGGTGATGTGTGTACCCGGTCGTGTGCTTTTTGTGCCATTAAAACTGGGCGACCACCTGCAGAGCTAGATTGGGATGAGCCAGGCCGTGTAGCTGATGCAGCGGCTAAAATGAAATTGAAACACGTTGTACTCACCTCAATAAATAGAGATGATAGAAAAGATGGCGGAGCCCCTATTTTTGCGGCAACCCATACTGCACTTCGTGAGTTGATTCCAGGTGTTACTATAGAGTCGTTAATACCAGATTTCAGAGGTGTTTGGGATGCTCTTCAAATTGTGATAGATACGCCTCCAAACGTCTTAAGTCATAATCTAGAGACCGTTCCTAGAAAGTACAAGCGAGTACGACCTCAGGCTAAATACGAGCGCTCATTAGAGCTTCTACAACGAGTTAAAGACGCAGGAATAAAGTCTAAAACTGGAATTATGGTTGGCTTGGGTGAAACTAGAGAAGAAGTTATAGAATTGATGCAAGATTGTGTTGAGCATAATGTAGATGTATTGACAATTGGGCAATATATGCAGCCAACAAAAATGCATCACCCTGTATTGAATTGGGTACATCCTGATCAATTTGCTGAATACAAAAAAATTGGCGAAAAACTAGGTATAGGTCATGTAGAAAGTGGCCCGTTGGTTCGATCATCTTATCACGCAGAAAGACACGTTTAGTTCTTATCTTACGATTGATATTGTAAGTTGGGGTAAATTTAAAGTTATATGTTAGCAACACTGACCGTTTTATTTATTAGTTACATTTTAGGTTCCATACCATCAGCAATTTGGGTTGGTAAGCTCACTAAAGGTATTGATATTCGAGAGCATGGAAGTGGAAATGCTGGTACAACTAACACTTTTAGAGTGCTTGGTAATGCTGCTGGTATTACAGTGTTTGCGATGGATTTTATGAAAGGGTTTGCTGCCTCGTACTTTGTAAGCGCTTATGCCTGGGAGGAAATGTTTGGGGGACCACTTTCTCCGCCAAATTGGGATGTTGATACGTTCCTTAAAATTACTTGTGGTTTAATGGCAGTAACGGGACACATGTTCCCTGTTTTCGCAAAGTTTAAAGGAGGCAAAGGCGCGGCCACGGCTAGCGGTATGCTATTTGGGATAGAACCTATTTCAATAGGAATTTCATTTACCGTATTTATTCTCACAATAGTATTTACTCGTTATGTTTCTTTAGCATCTATACTAGCTTCTTTTTTATATCCAATAAGCTTAGTTATAATGCGTTATGGACTAGGCTACGATCGGTTGGTTGATGGCAGTATGGTTATATTCGGTGCTATAATAGCTACAGGAATTATTGTAAAGCACAAAACAAACATCAAGCGGCTACTAGCCGGTACCGAAAGTAAAGTTGGTAAAAAGAAGAAAGA
Organism: Balneolaceae bacterium; assembly: GCA_041656135.1. Taxonomy (GTDB): domain Bacteria; phylum Bacteroidota; class Rhodothermia; order Balneolales; family Balneolaceae; genus Balneola. The sequence continues at coordinate 18,121 of JBBAEC010000024.1, forward strand.
AACAGAGACTGAACCCGAGGCAGAAAAGGTGTAATTATGAGAAATGTAACTATAATTGGTGCAGGTAGTTTTGGAACTGCATTAGCCACTGTTTTAGATACAGCGGGTAATAATGTGCAAATTTGGGCCAGAGAAAAAGAAGTGGTTGATGGCATTAACAACAATCACAGAAATCCTTGGTATATAACCGATGTTGAGCTGCCACATACCATTAAAGCTTATAATGATTTAGAACATTGTCTACGCAATCAAGATATGATTGTTTTTGCAACGCCTTCGCATACATTGCGTGAAGTTGCTGCAAAAATTAAGCCCTGCTTAGACGGCCATGAAATATTAGTTACCGTATCAAAAGGGATTGAAAATGATACCTTCAAGACAATGTCTCAGGTTTTAATTGAGGTGATGGAAGGGGTTACTTACGAAGATAATATTGGCGTGTTATATGGCCCCAGCCACGCAGAAGAGGTAAGTTTGCTGAAACCTACCACCGTTGTAGCCGCTGCTTACAGTACCCGAACAGCTCGTATAATTCAAGAAACCTTTTTAACTCCCATGTTTCGTGTTTACATAAACAATGATGTTATAGGAGTAGAAATTGGTGGTTCGGTTAAAAATATTATGGCAATAGCTGCGGGTGTAATTGATGGGGCAGATTTGGGCGATAATGCCAAAGCAGCCCTTATTACTCGTGGCCTGCACGAAATGAAACGCATGGGACTTATGTTAGGTGCACGTACCGATACTTTTTCTGGCCTTACTGGGATGGGAGATTTAATTGTAACTTGTACCTCAGAGCATAGCCGGAATAGATTTGTAGGGCATCAAATTGGGCTTGGAAGAAAGTTAGGTGAGATTATAAAAAGTATGAACATGGTGGCTGAAGGTATTAAAACCACAAACTCTGTTCACGATTGGGCGAAAAAGAACCATGTAGATATGCCTATTTCAGAAGCTGTATACAAAGTGTTATTTGAAGACGTTGACCCCAAAGATGCATTAAATACGTTAATGACCCGTGATGCGAAAGACGAAATTTTAATTTAACTGAATTTTTCTAAGAAAGAGTCTCCTTCTTGGAAATGCTGTACCGATGAAAAACGAAATCGATTTTTACTTACAGAATGCGGGTGAAGTTAAAATCTCGAAACTCACCAAAGCAGATCTCAAAATCCTTATTTCAACAGGTGAAAGTCTATATCTGGAATTTAAACATAAAGTAGCTTCGCCAGAGAAAATTGCTAGAGAGATGTGTGCCTTAGCTAATTCAAAAGGTGGAAAAATACTTATTGGCGTTAGCGACAATGGCGTAATGTTGGGCGTTGAAAGCTTTTTAGAGGAAGAGTTTTGGCTAAATATGGCAGCAAAAGAAGTGTGTGTGCCAGAGATAGATTTCACCATGGAATTGCTTCACCTTGGGCCAAAAGACATTATGATTGTGGATGTGCCAGAAGCAGAAAATAAACCCGTGTATGTTAAAACTAAAAATAAAAGAACAGTATTTATACGCCATATAGATGAAAGTGTGACTGCTAGCGAGAACAGAATCGAAATACTAAAAAATGAAAACTCTGATGAAGAGGTCACTTTTGAGTATGGAGAAAGAGAGCAACTTTTATTTAGATTTTTAAACGAATATGGAGAGATTACTGTAGAACGTTTCTCTACCTTGATAAATGTAACAACCTATAGAGCTAGCAAAATTCTAGTAAACTTAACTTGTGCTGGCATTTTGAACTTGTTTGAAAGAGACAATGTTGAGTACTATACATTTACCGCGAAAAGTGCATAACTTTATCCAATAAGTTTAACAATTAAACAGAAATATGCAGGACGACAGTTTAGACGATATTATTGCCTCACTAATTGATGTAGTTGATGAAGAGGAAACATCTAGTAACGAAGTAATAGAACATTCGCTAACGGGAGAACCTGTAACCTTAACTGCCCGTGCAGCGAAGCAAGTAAAAGAAATTATTGCAAAGGAAGACTTAGGTTCACAACTATACTTACGAGTTGCTGTTGAAGGTGGTGGCTGTTCGGGACTTAGCTACAAACTTGGGCTAGATCATAAAACGGATGAAGATAAAGTCTACGAAAGCTTTGGTATCGAAGTAATTGTAGACCCTAAACACGTAATGTATTTAGAAGGGATTGAAGTGGATTATCCCGATGGATTAGATGCTCGTGGCTTTACATTTGACAACCCCAAAGCTTCAGAAAGCTGTGGTTGTGGCACTTCATTCGCTGTCTAAACCCATATCCGAAATTTCGCTATCGTCACTGGTAATTAAACGTACACCACGTTTAAAGGTAATGTAATACCATATCCACTCTACAAATACTCGAATTCTATTTCGGAAGCCAATTAAGAAAAAGACGTGGATAAAGCCCCAAAGTATCCATGCAAAAAAGCCGCTAAATTTTAGTCCTCTTATGTTGGCAACGGCTTTAGCACGGCCAATGGTAGCCATGCTTCCCTTGTCAACATATTTAAAGTCGGTACGTACTTTATCCTTTAATTCGTTTCTAATTAGTTTACCCACAAACTTGCCTTGTTGCAGGGCTACAGGTGCAATTCCGGGTAAAGGCTTTCCGTTCGAATCTTCAACATAAGCGGCATCGCCAATCACAAAAATGTTAGGACTGTCTTGTAGCGATAAATCCTTGCCAACCTTTACTCTACCTGCACGGTCAAGCTCATGGTTTAGGCTTTTTAGTATCGGTGATGCAGAAACACCAGCAGCCCAAATCACGTTTGGCGACTTAATAAACTTATCTTTAAGCTGAACTCCGTTGGCAGTAATCTCTTGAACAGGCGAGTTTAGTAGTACTTTTACGCCCATCTTTCTCAAATCCCTCAACGCTATTTCTGAAAGGGATTCGGGATAACCATTAAGTACTTTCGATGCACCTTCAATAAGATAGATGGTAGTTTCGCCACTGTTAAAATTGCGGAAGTCGCGCATCATATTTCGTTTAGCAATTTCCGCAATTGCCCCAGCCATTTCAACACCAGTTGGTCCACCGCCAATTACTACGTATGTCAGATAAGGTTCGCGTTCTATCACACTAGGAAGTTGCTCTGCCCTTTCTAAAGAAAGTAGAATATTCTCTCGCAGTTTTAATGCGTTTGAAAGGGTTTTTAAACCTGGGGCATGGCCTTCCCAAGAAGAATTTCCGAAATAATTATATTGTGCCCCCGGCGCTAGAACTAGGTAGTCGAAGGGAACCTCATTACCGTTTTTTAAAGTGATGATATTGGAAGTAGAATCAATAGTAACCACTTCCCCAAGTACCACTTTTAAGTTTCTCTGATTAGTAAAAACAGAGCGGATTGGAAGTGCAATGTCACCCGGAGATAATGCTGCCGTAGCAACTTGGTATAGTAATGGTTGAAAAAGATGGTGATTTGTTTTGTCGATGAGTGTTACATCAAACGCGCTAGAAGTAAGTTGTTTGGCCACAGAAATGCCGCCAAATCCTCCTCCTACAATTACTACTTTATCTGCCATAACCACACCTCAAGTGATTTTACTACATTAATTCATTTTAGCCTGTGCATTGGTAATGAGAGTATCAATTTCTTCTTTTGAAAATACTTCTTTTGTATTACAGTATTGGCAAACCATTTCTTGAGACTCCCCTTCCATTTCTTTCAAATCATCATAGTTAAGAATGGAAAGCGCGTTCAGAAAACGTTCGCGAGAACATCGGCAGAAAAAATCTACCAATTGGCGCGATAGCTCTTTTGCTTTTAAAGGAGAAACGGCTTTTTTCATAATGTCGTCGATATATTGGCCATCTTCAAAAAAAGTATTAATAGGTGGAAAGCCAGCCAATCGCTCTTGCAATAAATCAATCTGACCTTCAGGCGCACCAGGAAGGCGTTGTAATAGCAGTCCACCTGCCTCCGTAATTTCGCCATCTTCATTTACACCAACATCTACAATAACTGCAGACGGAATTTGTTCTGATTGTGCTAAATAATGCGCTATATCGCCAGTTACATCTCCAGTAAGAAGCTCAATAGAACTTGATCTAGGCTCAGCATCGTTATAAAGAACTTTCGTAAAAGTTAAAACACCCAAGCCAAGACCATCGCCCAGTTTAGTTGCTGGGTTTGTGTAATCTAGCTCAACGCTAGGGTTTTTCACATAACCACGAATTTCACCTACGCTATTTGCCTCTGCAATTACAAAGCCAATAGGTCCGTTTCCTTCCATTCGTAACTGAACACGTTCTTCCCCTTTAAGTTCTGATGCTAGCAGCATAGTGGCGGTTAAGGCTTTGCCTAAAATAACGGTATTTAATAGCGATAGGTTATGGTTTTTCCTCGCGTCATTTACAGTGTCGGTTGTTTTAACTACAGAAATTTTAAAATGGCCATCTTCTGTAATTCCTTTTATAAGGCGGTCTTTATGTAGAAATGCTTGTTTCATCATATAATAATAAGGTGAGTCTAAGTAAATAGAAATAAAAAAGCCCACTCATAAAATGAGCGGGCTAAATATACGAATTTTATTACTTTTTATTATCGTCTACTACTCATATAAATCTCGCCATGGCGCCCAGAAAAGTGGCCTTTTGAAGAGTATATGCGCTGAATTTTGGCAACGGAAGCTATTCGTTGTTCAGCTAATATATTAGAAGCTTTATTGGTAGGTATTTTGTGCGTTTCAGCATATTCGAGTATACTCAGGATAGTGTCGTAAATCTGAGCAGCTTTGTCTAAGCAGCGCTGCTCGTTGTATCCTTCTAACTCGCCAGCCACGTTAATTAAACCGCCAGCGTTAATTACATAATCTGGTGCGTGAATTATGCCTTTGTCGAGCAACATTTGTCCGTGACGTTCCTCATCATCCAAAACGTTATTTGCACCACCGGCAATAACTGGGCACTTAAATAGCTCCATGGTATCGTCGTTAATTACACCGCCTAATGCACAGGGAGTAAAGATGTCGACATCAAGGCCGTAAATAGAGTCGGCATCAACCACTTCAGCGCCAACCTCTTTTGCGAGAGCTATTGCCTTGTCTTCATAAATGTCTGAAATGAAAAGCTTAGCGCCCTCTTTTGCTGCATTACGTGCAAAATGTGAAGCCACATTACCAGCGCCCTGTAACGCAATTCTTTTTCCTTTTAATGAATCGCTACCAAATGCTTTTTTGGCGCAAGCTTTAACGCCCATGTAAACACCAAAGCCAGTAACAGGCGAAGGATTACCGCTACCACCCATAGATTTAGGAATACCCGTAACATACTTTGTCTCGCTGTATACCCATTCCATGTTTTGTACTTCCATGCCAACGTCTTCTGCGGTAATATATCTTCCGCCAAGGCCGTCCACAAAACGACCAAATGCTCTAAATAAAGCTTCTGATTTATCGGTGCGTGGATCGCCAATAATTACGGCTTTACCGCCACCTAAATTAAGACCAGAAATAGCGGCTTTGTAGGTCATGCCACGCGAAAGGCGAAGTACATCCTTAAGTGCTTCTTGTTCCGACTTATAATTCCACATTCTGGTACCACCTAAAGCAGGGCCAAGAGTAGTGTCGTGAATAGCAATAATAGCTCTTAGTCCCGTATCTGGGTCAGAGCACATCACAACTTCCTCATGTCCTTTTGATTGAAGGGCATTAAAAATGGGGAAATTAGGATCTTGAGTTACTGCGTTATTTTTTTCTGAAATTGATGAATCTGCCATTACTTACTTTTTTGTATTAGTTATAAAAAACAGGGTTGGAACCGCTTCCATAAACTCTCACTTTAATTACTAACACTCAAATTTAATACATTTATTTACGAGCAAAATTTATGTCTTTTTGGAATGATACACCTTCAAAATTGATTCAATTAGAAGAATAGCACCCGTTGATATAGGATTAACGAATTTTAGCAGGTATGAAATGCTATTTCAAAGAAGTAACAGAGAGTACTCAGTATTTTAGTTACTATATTGTATTTTAAAGCAAGTAATGTGTTAAACACATTGGCATGTTGGTTTGAAAGCCGCACCGCCTTTATGAATAAAAATAAAAAAAAGATAAACCATGTCCTTCCGCTGGGTATTCTCACAGCCGGACCGGGAAAGCCATGCCGATGCATTACAGCAGAAGCTAGGAATACCGGCCAAGATAGCCGAGTTACTCGCTATTCGCGGCATAGATACATTTGATGATGCAAAACTCTTTTTCAGACCTACGATAGAACGGCTACATGATCCTTTTTTAATGAAGGACATGGACAAAGCCGCAGCTCGGTTAGCATTAGCTATTCGTAATAGTGAAAAGGTTCTCGTTTACGGAGACTACGACGTAGATGGCACTACAGCTACGTCTTGTATGTACATCTTTTTGAAAAAATTTGGGGTAGATGTAGATTTTTATATTCCTCATCGTTTTAAAGAAGGGTACGGTATAAACCGTGAAGGCATCCAATATGCAATTGATATGGGGGCAGCTCTTATTGTTTCGGTTGATTGTGGGATTACTGCCATTCAAGAAGCTAAAGATGCGAAAGAAAAAGGCATAGATTTAATTATATGCGATCATCACACCGTAGGCGATGAAATACCAGATGCGCTCGCTGTTTTAGATCCCAAAAGACCCGATTGTAACTATCCCTTTGATGGTTTGTCGGGCGCAGGCGTTGCATTTAAGTTAATTCAAGGTACGCTGAAACAGCTTGGCTTACCAACCAAAAAGGCCTATGAATTTCTTGATTTAGTGGCTATTTCAATAGCATCAGATATTGTTCCCATTGTAGACGAGAATCGCATTCTTATGAAAAAAGGCTTAGAATTAATTAAGAAGAAACCTAGAATTGGAATTGGTGCTCTTTTAGATTTAATAAAAATGCCGCGCCAAGATATTAATACGACCAAGATTGTATTTTCGATTGGCCCTAGAATAAATGCTGCTGGCCGTATGGGTGACGCAACTACCGCTGTGAAGCTAATGCTAGCCGAAACTGAAGCTGAGGCCAAGGCGTGTGCATACGAGCTTGAATCGGTGAACATGCGCCGTAGAGAGACCGATAGTAAAACCATGGAAGAGGCGCTTGGATTAGTTGACCAAGATTTAGATTTAGAGCAGACCTCAACATTGGTGTTATATAAGCACGATTGGCATTTAGGCGTGATAGGAATAGTGGCGTCTCGATTGGTAGATTTATACCATCGCCCAGCAATAATGTTAAGTAGTGTAGATGGAGTTATAAAAGGCTCGGCTCGTAGTATTAGAGGTTTTAATATTTATGATGCTTTAAAAAAGTGTGAAGATTTATTAGAGCAATATGGTGGCCACGAGTTTGCTGCGGGTCTCACTTTAAAAGAAGGAAAGTTAACAGAGTTCCAACGGCGTATGAATGAAATTGCGAGTATAGATCTTTCCGAAAAAAGTTTTGAGCCCGAATTGATGATAGACGCAAAACTAAATATCGAGGATATAGATATGAAGTTTTGGAAACTCCTTACACAGTTTGAACCATTTGGCCCCGCAAACTTACGGCCCATATTTGTAAGTGAAGATGTTCAGGTGGTTGGCGTACCTTTGGTGGTAGGAAATGGGCATTTAAAAATGAAGCTGAAGCAAAAGAACTCAGGTGTATACGACGCTATTGGCTTTAATATGCACGAATACATACCCTTTATAAGAAGTGGTGAGTTATTTCATATCGCTTATGTAATTGAAGAAAATAACTGGAATGGGCGCCGAACTTTGCAGATGAGACTCAAAGATATTCATCAAAATTAAAAAATAAGAAAAACATTATTGTAAGTAGATGAGAAAGAAGTTATCTTTGCCGTCCTTCTGACTGGGACTGTAGCTCAGTAGGTAGAGCAACGGACTGAAAATCCGTGTGTCGGCGGTTCAATCCCGCCCGGTCCCACAAGAACATAAAGCCCTGTAAGACATAGAGATATGAGCCTGCAGGGCTTTTTTTGAATCTAGGGTATTTTGACGAATTATTTTACTGGTTACAAGGTAGGTACAAGGAAAGTTTGAGTACTATCAAGTATAAAACAAACTTCACTGCCCAAATCTAGCGCAAGCATCCCGCTTGTGCGGGTTACACAAATTAAACTCAACCAGCTTCAAAAACCAGAATCTCTCCCACCCAAAAAATACCTGCTCACTATTACCTTGTTTCCCATAATTAAAACCATCCACTATTAAAGAAAATAGCATTTGTCTTAAATAGCGATGCAGCTTATTAAATATTTAGGAGTATTTCTTAAATAAGAAGGTTTTGTTTAAAATTACCATGATAAATTTATTCTCTTTGCAAAGCTCTGACTTGTCAATGATGGGTAAATCAGAACCCTATACTATATCATCTTTTTTGAAACAGGATTTACATGATTTTCTAGATATTCAGGATTAGATCAGTCTCTCAAATTAAGATTGCGCCCAAGATTATATTTAAAATGCAGAACCAATCCTGTTAATATCTTTTATCCTGATAATCCTGTTACAAAAACCATAATCCCAAATTCTAGCGCATACCCAAAATCTAGCGCAAGCGTCCCGCTTGTGCGATTACATACATTAAGTTCAACCAGTTTAAAAAACCAAAATTTCACCCACCCAAAACAAACTCCCTATCTACTTCCCACTTGTTCCCGTTGTGTTTTAATAGGTAAATAGAGTTGGCGAAGAAAGAAGCGTCAAAAGTTTGTTTTCTGAATTCATCCCAGGCCCGTTTAAAGTTTTCTGCTGTAAGGTCTTTAAATGCCAAGGTTAGATGTGGATGGTAAGGTCGTTCATCATAATTATAATTGAATAAATGGGGGTTGGACCTGGCTACTTTTTCAAGCTGTAGTTGTAGATTTATCAAGGTTGGTTCTTTTTTTACATCAATAAAAATTACTCGACTTTCAAAGTGAGAAAAGTTCTTGAGCTGTACATCAAAAGGTTTAAAATCTTGGCTGAATTTCTTTAATGTAATTTCTAGTTCTTCTTTATCATCAGCATTTAAACGAAAAGGACTGAGCAATGTAATATGTGGAGGGGCTTTTAAAGAATGAGCACTATTAAAATGTTCTTTAAATCCAAGTTTCATTTTATGAATCTGATCTTTTAGTGGCTTTGGTGGTATGAGAGCAAGGAAGTAGAGCATTATTCAAAGACTAGAAGTGTAAGGCTTTGTATAAGATATAATTAAAATTAGATATCCTAATTCAATAAAAAAGGGTTCTGCACAAATAAAGCACGGAACCCTTTTAATAAAATGAAAAGAATACTTTACTGACCTGCTTGAATTTCAGCGGCTACTTTTTGAACATCATCGAGAACACGAAGTAGGTTACCGCTCCAAAGTTTTTCAATCTCTGCTTCGGTATAACCACGCTTAACAAGCTCTAAGGTAACGTTAAAGGTTTCAGATGCATCGTTCCAGCCATCAACACCTCCACCGCCATCAAAGTCAGAGCTGATGCCCACATGATCTATACCAATTAGCTTTACCATATAATCAATGTGGTCAACAAAGTCTTGTACATCTACTGGAGGGGCGATAGCGTTTACCTCTTTTGCAATTCTTGGTTCTGCCATTTTGCGGATGTCTCTGAGTTTATCGAAATAATTAACACGTTCAATAGTGTTTAGATTTCTAACTTCATCTCTACTAAGAGTTTCGACCCCTTGTTCAGCAGCAATTTCATTAATGATTTTTTGAGCTTCTTCTCTGTGAGCAATAGCCTTCTCAGAATCAACATAGCTAGCAAATGCAACAGTTTGCACTACGCCACCATTTTCTTTTAATGCAAGTAACTCTTCGTCATCTAAATTTCTACTTACGTCATCTACTGCGCGTGCAGATGAATGTGATGCAATTACAGGTGCTTTAGAGAGCTCCATTGTTTGCATATTTGCTTTTTTAGAAGGGTGAGAAAGATCAATCATCATACCTAGTCTATTCATCTCGGCAATTACTTCGCGGCCTAAATCACTTAAACCATTATGTAACCAAACATCATCTCTTTCACCAGTGTTAGAGTCACCAAGTTGGCTGTGGCCATTATGAGCAATCGACATATAGCGCGCACCTCGGTCATAAAACTCTTCAACTCTTGAAATATCATTCCCAATTGGGTATCCATTTTCAACACCAATCATAGCTACTTTCTTGCCTGATTTAATAATACGGCGAACATCATCTGATGTAAGAGCTAATTCTATTTGATCTGGTGCAATTTCTTCAGTTAGGCGATGGATTGCATCAAATTTACTAATGGCATTTGCATACGCATCGTCAAATCCTTTTTGCGTAAGCTCACCTTGGCCTGTATACACAATTAAAAAGACCACATCTAAACCACCTGCATCCATTTTAGGTAGGTTTACTTGATTGGGGAGTTCTTGCGTGTAGTTTTTTTCAGCAGTAAAATTTCCTACATCAATATCCACGTGAGTGTCGAGAGTTATAACATTGGCGTGAATTTTCTTGGCTTTTTCCAAAGTGTTATCTGGGCTTGAACATGCAGTAATAGCAAAAATTAGTATTAAAAATCCTGATAAGTATCTCATAAATAGTTGTTTGCATTATTTGATTAGACTCTAATAACCAAAGTAACTAAAAAAAAGCTTATTTAGGCATCGTTTTAACTCGCCAAGTTGTAATAGTTGTTAAATAGTTAGTTGCAACGCATAAAAACAGATGTGTTGCTATGTTTTGAGCGGCAATAGAATTAACGGGTATTTACTACACTCTCGAGATATAAAATGTGAGGGAATGTACCTGTTAATAAAAGGGAACATTTATAGCCTATCGAGTATAAGCAAACATAACAGGGTTTCTAGCTTACAGTACACACATAAATGAATAAAAAAGACCGAAACATCACTATTTTTCTATTTACATTTCTAATTGTAGTGGGTCTATATATGGCGATCAGTTCTGCTATTACTTTGATAGGAACCGACTCTGAGTTATTGTTTGAATTTGCAAATCAAGATATGCCCATTTTTAACTACATAGCACAACTTGGGGTAGGGATTGTAGCAGTGTTTTCTGGTATTGCTATGTGGCTTCGATTAACTTGGGCACCAAATTTAGCGCTATTCAGTTCTGGTTTATTAATTGCCCATACCTTAAATAATATGGGAAAAACTATATATGACAATCCAGTTCAAGCAATAATTATGGTGATTATTCTAATCATTATGTTCCAAAGCTTTCCTTTTTTAATGCGCAGCTCAAGCCGTTAATAACTTATGAAATTGCGTTGAAGTGCGAAACCTAGTGTTGCTACAAGCTTAAACGCAATTTACTAGTCAACTATATAAATTAAATAAGAAGTGTTTAATTAATAAAATGTGACAAGTTTTAATTAAAGGCTTGAATGTTTAAATAGCGAAGCATAAAATATTAACATGTAAGCGCTTTTTCTTGTATATCTGCGATAATATCACGAACATTAACCACCTTAAAAATCTTAAATATAAGTGCCATGTCTGAGTATAAATTCTATGAACAGGTTAATAAAAACTTCGATAAAGCAGCAGCATACACCCGCTTCCATCCAGGCCTGTTACAACAAATAAAAATTTGCAATACCATATATCATGTAACCTTTCCACTGCGTAGAGATGATGGAACTATAAAGGTTATTGAAGGCTGGAGAGTGCAGCATAGCCATCACAAAAGCCCAACTAAAGGCGGAATTCGTTTCAGCCATAAAGTAGATGAAGATGAGACAATGGCGTTGGCGGCTTTAATGTCGTATAAATGTGCAATTGTAGATGTACCCTTTGGAGGTGCCAAGGGTGGCGTGAAAATTAGTATTCGTGATTACTCGGAATCGGAAATAGAGCGAATAACACGACGTTTTACTTACGAGTTAATTAAGAAAGGATTTATTGGACCAGGTGTAGATGTTCCTGCTCCCGATTATGGTACAAGTGCTCGTGAAATGGGCTGGATATTGGATACCTACCGCCAATTTAAAGATGATATAAATGCAGAAGCTTGTGTAACTGGTAAACCAATTCAGCAAGGTGGAATTAGAGGCCGAACTGAAGCAACAGGCCGAGGTGTTTACTTTGGGATTCGAGAGGCTTGCAATGTTAAAGAAGATATGGACAGGCTTGGGCTTGAGACGGGCGTTGAAGGCAAGACATTTGTAGTTCAAGGTTTAGGTAATGTGGGTTATCACGCCGCTTTATTTATGACCGAAGCTGGCGCTAAAATGATTGGTGTAGCTGAAATGGAAGGTGCAATATATGACCCTAAAGGAATTGACCTAAATGCACTAGTAGCTTTTAGAAAAGAAACTGGAAGTATTATTGGTTTTGGGAATTCGAAAGAGTTGCCATCTAATGGCGATGCTTTAGAGCTTGAATGTGATATTTTGATTCCTGCTGCCCTTGAAAGTCAAGTTACTGGCGATAATGCACATAATATTAAAGCAAAGATTCTAGCAGAAGCAGCAAATGGGCCTACCACCTCTGATGCGCATGATATCTTGAAAGAACGCGGTTGCCTTATCATTCCAGATACATTTTTAAATGCTGGTGGTGTGGTGGTATCGTACTTTGAATGGCTTAAAAACATTCAGCACGTGCGTTATGGCCGAATAAATAAAAGGTTTGACGAAGGTAGCAATAAAAAAATATTAACAGCCATAGAGGGTGTTTCGGGGCGCCGTTTTAGTGACGCTGAAATACTCAACCTTTCACGAGGAGCTGAAGAGCATGATTTGGTTGTTTCTGGTTTAGAAGAAACAATGATTACTGCTTACCAACAAATCGTAGAAATAAGAGATGAGCACAAGTTAAATGATCTGCGAACTGCAGCATATATAAGTGCAATAAATAAAATTGGAATCATGTACGAGCAGATGGGAATATTTCCATAAACACCAATTTTATCAACTAAGGTTTAAACTCTATATTGTTCGTTATTTAAAAAAAAACACGCTCAGATAGACATTAATTTTGAAAGCAATCCTCGATAAAGGATTGCTTTTTTTGTTTCAATAGGAACGGTTAACTATTAATAATAGATAAAAAGTGTAAATCGCTTAAATTTTTACAAAATATAAAAAACTGACTTTAACTAGGGGTATTTATAAAATAGTCATCCGTTTACACCTTTTAGATATTCAAAATAAGGGAGGATTAGGGAGTGAAAAATGCGACAAGAGCTTTTAAAGTGAAAAAAAAGCTTTTAGATAAATAAAATTATAACTATTTAGTCCCCCGTCTATTTGATGACTCATTTAGGAAGCAACTGCACCAAATTAATACGTAAATATTAGTTAAATGCAGCTGGTATGTCACACACAATAATAATCTCTATATACTTAAGATTTGACAAAAGGATAACAAACTATGGATGATAAAAGACTATCAATATCAGGGTTGATTCGCACTCACTCTGGAAGGATAAAGAAGGGTTGCTTTTTACTAGGTACACTTCTATTAATGGCAATGTATCCAACTATGGATGCCTACTCTCAAACTTCTGTAAGAGGAGTTGTAACAATTGCAGGTGAAGGTGGACCTTTGGCGGGTGCAAATATTCGTATTAAAGGAACTAATGTTGGTACAAGTACCGACATTGACGGCGCCTACGAATTAAGAATACCAAATACAGATGCTGTACTTGTATTCTCTTATATAGGTTTTCTTCCTCAAGAAATGAGAGTTGGAGACCAAGAGGTTATTAATATAAGTTTGGTAGAAGATACTCAGTTATTGGGTGACCTTGTTGTAATTGGTTATGGTAGGCAAAGTAAAAAGACCATAGTTGGGTCTGTTGCATCCGTAGATGCCGCTGATATAGAAAACGTACCCGTTGCAGGTACCGATCAGCTACTACAAGGTAGAGCTGCAGGTGTGCAAGTAAGTGCAAACTCTGGAGAGCCAGGTGGCGGTATATTTGTGAAAATTAGAGGTTCCTCTTCAATTTCTGGTGGTAGCGATCCTCTTTACGTTGTTGATGGCGTACCTATTGAAACAGGAAACTTTGGTTTAGGCCTTGGTGGTGGTACAACAAGCGCATTAGCCGATTTATCGCCAGGTGATATTGAAAGCATGCAAGTATTAAAAGATGCTTCAGCTACTGCTATTTATGGTGCAAGAGCTGCTAATGGTGTTGTTATTATTACAACAAAGCGTGGTGGCAATTCAGCGCCTATTCTTAAAATAGGTAGTTACTATGGTGTGGATGAGCCAGTAAATAAGCCTAGTTTAGTTTCAGGTCAAGACTTTGAGATGCTTATTAACGAAGCGAGAGTAAACAACGGGCAAGCACCGATTTACGCAAATCCTTCAGCAGCAACCAACACTAATTGGACTGACGAAGTATTTAGAACTGGTTCAGTAAGAAATTATGACTTAAGCATTTCTGGTGGTAATGATAAGGCACGTTATGCAGTATCAGGTTCTACATTTAAGCAGAATGGTGTTGCTAGGCCAACGTTATATGAGCGTAATAGTGCTCGAATTAATCTAGATTTAGATTTAAGTAAATCTATTACGTTTGGTACTAGTATTGTGTATTCAAACTCATATAGAAACAGAGTTAAAAACAACGATAGTATTACTGGTGCATTGGGCGGTTTATATTTCTTCCCAACCAACTTACCAGCATACGACTCAAATGGCGATTACACTCGCTTTAGTATTTTTGGAAATCCAATCTCAGTTATTAAAGAGAACGACTTTAATATGAACGTAAACCGATTTATTGGTAACGTGTTTGCAGAAGTTGAGTTTATTCCTGGATTAAACTTTAAGACTAGCTGGAGTTATGACAACAGTGGAATTAAAGAAGACCAATATAGTAACACTCTTACAAACGAGGGTGCAGCTGTAAACGGACAAGCTCTTTCGTCAGCAGCAGTTAGTAAAAGCTGGACTGCAGAAAACACACTTAATTACGCTTTTTATTTAGGAAAGCATAATTTCAATACCCTAATCGGTACTAGTGCGCAAGAGTCTATCTTTGAAAGAACTACAGCACAAGGCGAGCAATTTCCTAGTGATGATTTCAAAAGAATATCTGATGCAGCTGTTCAAAGCTCATTCTCTACCGGTACAAGCTGGGGAATTCTATCTTTCTTTGGCCGTTTACAGTACGACTATGACAGTAAATATATCTTAACCGTTACTGCTCGCCGAGATGGTTCATCAAGGTTTGGTAAAAACAACAGATGGGGAACATTCCCTTCAGTAGCTTTAGGTTGGATTGTTTCTGAAGAAGACTTCTTCAATACAGATATTGTAAGTAACTTAAAACTGAAAGCAAGTTACGGCCTTACAGGTAATCAAAGTGGCATTGGTAACTTCCAATCTAGAGGTTTATGGAGTGGTGCAAGCTACACAGATTCACCAGGAACTACGCCAATACAGCTATCTAACCCAGATTTAAAATGGGAAACCACTAAGCAATTAGATTTAGGTTTTGAAGCTGGTATCCTAGACGATCGTGTTACTTTCACTTTCGATTACTATAACAAACAAACTGTAGATTTATTATTAGCTGTTCCTGTGCCAATGTCATCAGGTTTTGATGAGCTAGTACAAAACTATGGTGAGCTTGAAAATAAAGGTATAGAGCTAGGTATTGGTGCAGATGTAATTCGTAACCAAGACTTAACTTGGAGCATGAACTTTAATATTGCTGGTAACCGCAATAAAATTGTAAAGCTTGCAGCACCATTCAACGTTTATAACCGTGATATTTATCGCTACGAAGAAGGTGCAGCTATGTATTCATTCTACTTCCATGAGCAAACAGGTGTAGATCCGCAAACAGGTGATATAATTTTTGCTGATGTGGATGGTGACGGAACTTTTAACCCTAACCGTGACCGTAAAATTGTTGGTGATGCAAACCCAGACTTCTTTGGTGGATTTACAAATAATCTAAACTACAAGAATTTTGACTTGTCTATATTCCTACAATACAGCTATGGTAATGACCAGCTAAACTGGAACCGTTTTTTCCAAGAGCATGGTGGAACACGTAATACAGGTTTTATGACCTCACAGCTAGATAGATGGCAAAAACCTGGTGACAAAACGATGGTTCCCAAAATGACAGCATCTAACTATGCAGGTAACTTACGCCCATCGCGTTTTGTTGAAGATGGTTCATACCTACGTGTTAAAACAGTTAGTCTTGGTTATAATGTACCAAACAGCTTTATAGAGCGTATGGGCATGCCAGTTTCGAAAATACGTTTATATGTAACAGGACAGAACCTACTTACATTTACAAACTATACCGGTCTCGATCCTGAAGTAACAGCAACCGCTACTTCTCCATTAACTAGAGGTATAGAATTCTACACAATTCCACAATCGCGTTCTGTTGTAGGCGGTTTTAATATTACTTTTTAATTGAAAACAGTTTTGACTATGAAATACATAAAACTAAGCATTTTACTTGTCCTGCTAACATCTATAGGGTGTGACGTACTAGAGCAGGACCCACAGACAGCTATTTCTGAGGAAATAGCGATAAGAGATCTAAAAAGTGCTAATGCAGCACTTAATGGATTATACGACCAATTGCAGAGCACCGATTACTATGGTGATAATATTCAGATTATGTCTGATGTGGCCTCTGACATCACTCAAAGTGTTGGTACATGGGATTTCTATCGTGAGATGGATACCTTTACCACTGCAAAAAGTAATACTGAGAACAGAAACCTATGGTTCGCTCTCTATCAAACAGTAAATCATGCAAATAACTTAATTGCATATGTTCCTGGTTTAACAGATGTTAGCCCTGCAGAAAGAGATCGCATTTTAGGCGAAAGTTACTTTATTCGTGCTTTAGCTTATTTCGACTTAACACGTACTTATGGTGGAGTGATTGGTGAAGTTGGTACTTTAGGTGTGCCACTTGTTACCACTCCTTCTCGTAAAATTGATGAGTCAAGCTATCCTTCACGTTCAACACTGCAAGCTTCTTACGACCAAGTTAAAGCTGATTTAACTATGGCAGAGTCACTATTATCCGGTTTTGATAAACCAGGTAGAGTTTCAGAAGCAGCTGTAAAGGCGTTGTTTTCAAGATTATATCTTTACTTGAAAGATTATCCTAAAACAGAAGCGTATGCTACTGATGTAATTGATAATTATAGTTTCGACCTTGAGCCTTCTTATGCAAACATATTTGCAGGTGAAAACACGCAAGAAGCTATTTTCGAATTACAATACAATACTACAGATGGTAACTCTCTCCGTTTTTGGCACGTACCATCTAAAATTGGTGGCCGCGGTGATATTGCAATGCATACTGATTTTTCAGAAATGGTTAAAGCACGCCCAGCGGATACTCGTGGTGATTTAATTGGCTTTGACGCTGATGTAGGTGTGTACTATCCTGCTAAATACAATAAAACTGGTGGAGATGATAATATTCAAATTCTTCGCCTTGCTGAAATGTATTTAAACAGAGCTGAAGCTAGAGCAAATAAATCACCAATGGATGCTGTAGGTGCTCTTTCTGATCTTAATAAGATTAGAAACAGAGCTGGCCTTGCAGATACTGTAGGTGTTGGCGTAGTAACAAAAGCTCAAATTCTATTAGCTATTGAAAAAGAGCGTAGCATCGAATTTATTCTAGAAGCGCAGAGATGGTACGATTTAATGCGTACTGGCCGTGCCATGACTGTTATGATGGATATTCCGCGTAAAAACGGCCCAGACGTTACACTACCAAACAAGAATTATTTGTTATTCCCAATCCCATCACGTGATATGGAAGCAAATCCAAATCTTGCTGGGCAGCAAAATGATGCTTATAAATAAGCCTTAAGCACTCTTTGGATTAAAATTATTAAGCCAGTTAGCATTTATGTTAACTGGCTTTTTTTATGAAACAACGTCAGGTCAAATGGAAAATATAAAGATGATGGATTTCCTTAAGTGAGGGTACTATCCGAAATGAGAGTAGTATTCCTAAAAGTGTGTATATGTTATTTTTATATACATGAAGTAATCTGAGTTGTAAATAAGACTCATGAATCCGTTATGTCGAATAGGAACCAGAGCCTGCCTGCAAAGGCAGGGTTCTGGCATACATTACAAACGGGACGTTCGTAACGAGGAAAAGGAGTCTATGCAATGCTATTAATATGTAACGCATGCATCATTTTAACAAAATCTCTCACTATGAAATTGGGTCTATTTAATGAGTTAAGTTGCTTTTCAGAACAAACATAGCCACGAGATTTATCTCGGGGTAAACAGATTTAATAAAGGCATCGGTGGGTAGAGTTGTTTTATAAAAGATGCGTTCAAATCCACCGAAATTTCAGCAAGATTTATTTTAGAAAGACATCTTTGGAATTATGTTTGTTGTCCACAATCCCTTTACACAGGTAGTATCCCAAAAACGTGTTGAGAGGTTGCGGGAGTAAGAGGAAATGGTAATCCCAACGACGTGGCAATCTCCCTGAATTGATTTGGTATTCTAAACAACGATAAATTGCTTAGGCTAAATGCTTCGTATTTACGAATACCCAATAACAATTAACTAATTGTTCACTGTTTATTGATCAATGACTTTCCCCAATTTCCCAATAACTAACAATTATGCCCGCATTTTGGGGAGCGATAAATGGAATCTAATTGAAAGGATACGAATGGCAATAATTGAACTTGTTGTAACTAGGTAGTTTATGTTCGTGTCTATACCTGAAATTATTCCTAAATAAAAGATAATAGCCCCCGCCAAACAGGCCGTCGCATAAATTTCCTTCCGAAAAATTAGCGGGACTTCACTACATAATACATCACGAATAATACCACCTACTACTGCTGAGATCATGCCCATTATACCAGCGGTAAGAGGTGTTAGGCCAGCAGAGAGTGCTTTCTCCATGCCACTAATGGTAAACATAGCAAGCCCAATAGTATCAAATAGAAACAGTGGCTTTGTGATATCAGAAAAACGATTACGAATCAGATAAGTAAAGGGGACTGCAGCAAGAATAACAAGAGGGTATGTTATGTCTGTAACCCAAGTTATGGGGTGTAGCCCAATCATCATATCACGAAGTGAGCCACCCCCAATTGCGGTAACAAACCCAATAACGGTAGCCCCAAAAATATCCATATCCTTTTTTGCGGCTATTCTAATTCCACTTATTGCAAATGCAAAAGTGCCCACTAAATCAAGAAGGCTAATTATAGTCATTCACAAAAAGTATGGTGGTTATTTGAATTTGATATCTAATATTTTTGCCGCTGATTGATCTTTGGCTCTTAGTTCAAGCTGTTTTAAAATATTTTGGGTTGCTGCTTTCAATGCAATAGCTGCCGGCGCCTTATCGTCAGACAGAACAATTGGCATTCCATTGTCACCTGCTTCTCGTACAGGTTGTTCTAGTGGAATTTCACCTAAAACAGGAACGTTAAGTTCTTTAGCAAGTCTAGTAGCACCACCTTCACCAAAAATATGGTATTTCTTATCTGGTGCATCAGGCGGAATGAAATACGCCATGTTTTCTATAACCCCCAAAACAGGTACATTTACTTTGTTAAACATTGCTACACCTTTACGAACATCATCGAGTGCAACTATTTGTGGAGTAGAAACAATTACAGCGCCAGTTAGAGGTACAGACTGTACAATGGTAAGCTGAATGTCGCCCGTGCCTGGTGGTAAATCCAAAATCATATAATCTAGTTCACCCCACTCAACGTCGGTCATAAACTGTTTAATGGCGCTAGTAACCATCGGCCCACGCCAAACCATTGCTTGGTTTACATCTACCAAGAAACCCATCGAAACCAGCTTAATGCCATATTTCATTATAGGAACAAGCTTTTTCTGTGTGGTAATGTCAGGGCGATCGAACACATTAAACATGGTTGGTACACTTGGGCCGTAAATATCGGTATCCATTAAGCCAACACGTGCACCAGACTGAGCTAAAGTGGCTGCTAGATTTGCGGCTACCGTAGATTTACCAACTCCGCCTTTACCCGAAGCAACAGCTATAATCTGTTTTACGCCACCAAGTATAGGCTGCTTTTGGTTGTTTACGGGCTCCTCTTCTTTTTTACGGCGCATAGAAATGTTAATGCCTACAACCACATCAACTATAGCTTCTGCGTCAATAAATTTATGAATAGCCTCCTCACTCTTCGAAATAAGTTCGTTAGCAAGCGCATCATTTTTCTCTGGCATTTCCAAAGTGAAAGAGATGTACTTATCTTGAACAATTAAATCTTGAATCATATCTAATGAGACGAGATCTTTACTTTCGTGAGGATGGAGAACGTGGGCCAAAGCAGTTATTACCTGCTCTTTATTTATAGCCATAATAGATCAGAAATTTTATTAAAACTTGCGTGTGCCCAAATATACAAAGATTTAAACTTGTTCGTGAAAGAAACGCTTAATATTAATACTCCTTTCCTTTTGTAGGAATTAGCATGATGTTTGGCAATAAATGATTAAATTCGGGCTTCGTAAACCATTGAGGTACTACTTGGGATATTCATACTCAAGTCATTAATAATCAAAAACTACAATTGATGTCAAAAAAGACACCATTTCATTCTATTCATCAAAAAGTAGGCGCCAAACTTGTTGATTTTGCAGGGTTTGATATGCCTGTACAATACAAAGGTATTAAAATTGAACACGCTGCTGTACGTGAAGCTGTAGGTGTATTTGATGTTTCGCACATGGGCGAAATTGTTATTAAAGGGGACCAAGCGCTCAATTTGATACAGAAAGTAACTGTAAATGATGCTGCCAAATTAGTACCAGGTAAAGCTCAATACACCTGTTTTTGTTATGAGAATGGCGGGATAATTGACGATTTGATTATATACATGCTCGCCGAAAATGAGTTTATGCTAGTGGCAAATGCTTCTAACATAGATAAAGACTTCGAGTGGTTGCGCTCTCAAAATACGATGGGTGCAGAGTTAATAAATAAGTCGGACGAGTATGCATTGTTAGCGGTTCAAGGTCCAAGTTCGTTAGAGGCGCTGCAAACACTAACGGATGTTAATCTGAGCGAAATAGGCTTTTATTCTTTTAAAAAAGGCAAAGTAGCAGGCGTAGATATGTTGATTTCTGCAACGGGTTATACAGGTGAAAAAGGGTTTGAACTATATTTTGAAACAAAGGGCGTTGATGCAGAAGCGGTTTGGGATGCATTGTTTAAAGCTGGCGAGCCTTTTGGAATGGAGCCTTGTGGCTTGGGCGCCCGAGATACATTGAGGTTAGAAATGGGCTTTGTACTTTATGGAAATGATATTAGCGAGAAAACTCATCCCCTTGAAGCACGCCTAGGATGGATCACAAAATTCGATAAAGATGATTTTATTGGCAAAGAAGCACTTCTGAAGAAAAAAGAAGAAGGCAATACCCGCCAATTAGTAGGTTTTACTATGAATGACACCCGCAACATACCAAGGCAAGGTTATGACATAGTAAATGAAAGCGGTGATAAAATAGGCGAAGTGACGAGCGGAACAATGTCTATTACTTTGGGTAAGGGAATAGGAATGGGCTATGTTGAGAAAGCATCTGCTTTAGAAGGAAAGGCCATACACATAGCTATTAGAAACAAAACAGGAGAGGCAACAATTACACGCCCTCCTTTTATAAAGAATTAAGAAAGGAAATAATACATGGCCAGTTTAGATTATTTAGACGTTTACTTTTCAGCACAATCTTTTAATGAGGAAGAACTAAGGGGTAAAACAGCAGTAATTATTGACGTTTTAAGAGCCTCATCTTCTATTGTGACTGCACTAAGTAATGGCGCAAAAAAGATAATACCCGTTGAAGATATGGACGCTGCGGTACGTATTGCAAGAAATATGGACCCTGATGATTATCTGCTTTGTGGCGAAAAGAACGGTGTTAAAATTGAAGGCTATCACTTAGGTAACTCTCCACTTGAATATAACGCAGAGACTGTAACTGATAAAACACTTATCCTAAATACGACAAATGGTACTAAAGCAATTAAAAAATCTGCGTTAGCGAACCATATTTATGTGGGTTGTTTTTTAAATCAAAATAGTATCCTCCAAAGATTAAAAGAGCATGACGATTCTATAGTTTTGATTTGCTCTGGCTGGCAAGGACGTTTATCACTCGAAGACACTCTGTTTGCAGGATCTTTGATCTCAAATATGTGTGGTGGTGAGCTTCCAGAAAACACAAAAGACGGTGTGAAGGTGGCTTTTGGCCTTTTCAAAAAATTTGGGCATAATTTAGAAGAAGCAATAAGCTCTAGCGATCATGCAAAAAGATTAAAAGAACTAGTACCAGATGGCGATATTCCTTTTGCAAGCCAAGTAGATCTATTCGATATACTACCAGGCATGAAAGACGGCATCTTAATTAACTTGAATGGCTAAGAAAAAGTTAAATACAGCAACATCATCTACTAAATCACAAGGCTTAAACCCACAGCGGAAGGTAGAAGTCCTTGGGGTTCTTATAATAGGAATATCCATTCTGCTTGGGTTAAGTGTGCTTTCTTACGCTCAAGAAGACTATCAGTATGCAAAAAGCATTTCCTTTTTGGATTTATTTAATCCTGATGCCTCTCAACGTCTTGTGCAAAATTGGCTCGGACCTGTGGGGGCTTATATTTCCCACTTTTTTGTACATAATTTATTCGGCTACACTAGTATCATTTTAGCAATTTTGGTGGGCTACCTGGGCTGGCATGTATTAAGGCATAGAAATGTCCGCGAGCTTATTTGGCTAAGTGTATTAAGTGTTTGGTTTATGATACTTCTGTCAACCGCAATTGGTTGGTTGAATACAAATACCAATTTCCCGAATGATTCAGTGTGGAGCGGTGCCGCCGGGGTAGCAATATCTAGTGTGCTTCAAAATTTCACGAATGTGGTTGGCTCTGCTATTATCTTGGTTTTACTGATGTTGATTACTAGCCTATTGCTAGTTGACAGAGACCTCCAAAAAACCATCGATAATCTGAAGTATTGGATGGATAATATGCGCCACAAGATGGAAGAAAAGAGTATAGCGCGTGCAGAGAAAAAAGAAATTAAAGCACAAGAGCGTGAAGACAGGCTAGCAGAAAAACGTGCCCAGCGAGAATCTGAAAAAACCCAGAAAGAAGCCAAGAAAACTGAGAAAATTCAAGATTCGAAAGAATCTACCATTGTTGCTGAAGCAGAACCAGAGGAACCAAGACTTTCTATAAATGATATAGTTCGGATTTCGGAAGAAGAGGAGCGTGAACGCTTAGCCGAAGAGCAACGTAATATCGCAAGTTTAGATACTCGGCCTAGAGCATTACTCGATAAAGAAAAGAAAGAGAATGAAGAGGACGACGATGATGAAATTGAAGTTGCCGTTTATAAAGGGCAGGGTGACGAAGAAGCAGATGAGCGCGAGCTAGATAAAGTAAATAGAGACAAGGCGAAAGAAGTTCCAACCATTAGGTACAAATTCCCGACTATAGATTTACTTGATACTCCGCCAGCTAATCGTAGCGAAGTAGATTTAGATGAAATTCGCGAAAACAAACGCATTATTCTTGATAAACTAAAGCGTCATAAAATTGAGATTGTAGCAATTAATGCTATTGTTGGCCCAACTGTTACCTTGTATGAATTAGAGCCAGCACCAGATGTTAAAATTAGCAAGATCGAAAGCTATGCTAACGACTTGAAGATGGCGACAGCATCTAAAGGCCTTAGAATGCTCACACCTATTCCAGGAAAATCTGCCGTTGGTATTGAAGTGCCAAACACCACCCGCGAAATGGTGTATATAAAGCAGGTTATAAATACCAAGAAATTTATAGAAACCGACATGGTGCTGCCGGTAGCATTTGGTAAAACTATCGAGAACGAAGTTTTTATGCTAGACCTAACCAAACTTCCGCATTTGCTAATGGCAGGGGCTACAGGTTCTGGTAAGTCAGTTGGAATTAACACCATTATTACTTGTCTATTATATAAGTGTGATCCTGTAAACTTGAAGTTTGTGATGATTGATCCTAAAAAGATTGAGCTCGCACTCTATAGAAATATTCAGAATCACTTTTTGGCAATGTTACCGAATGCCGAAGAACCAATTGTAACAGACACATCCAAAGCACTAGAAACACTAAACAGTGTTTGTAAAGAAATGGACGATCGGTACGATTTGCTAAAAATGGCATTAGTACGAGATATTAAATCGTACAACGAAAAGTTTAAAAATGGTGAGTTAGAAGTCGAATTAGGTCATAAACACCTCCCCTATATTGTTGTTGTAATTGACGAGCTTGCCGATCTTATGATGACCGCAGGTAAACAAATTGAAGAACCTATTGCTAGGCTAGCTCAACTTGCCCGCGCTATTGGTATCCATTTAGTAGTTGCAACACAACGGCCATCAGTTAATGTTATAACTGGAACTATAAAAGCAAACTTCCCAGCTCGTATTGCTTACCAAGTAGCTTCAAAAGTTGACTCAAGAACCATACTTGATGTGGGCGGCGCAGATCAATTGGTTGGGCAAGGCGATATGTTATTTGCTAGCGGTGCAGGCATGACTAGAGTTCAGAATGCATTCGTATCTACCGAAGAAGTGGAACGCATCAACGCATTTATTGGCCAACAAGCGGGCTATAAGGAACCATTTTACCTCCCCGTTATACAAGAAGACAATTCTGGCATTCCAGATCCGTTAGACGATATAGACGACATGTTTGAAGCAGCAGCAAAAGTTATATTGTTACACCAACAAGGATCGGTTTCGTTGCTACAACGCAGGCTAAAGATAGGATATAACAGAGCGGGAAGAATCATTGACCAATTATTTAATGCAGGTATTGTTGGCCCATATCAAGGAAGTACAGCGCGCGACGTGCTTATTACTACCGAAGAAGAACTACAAGAAATCTTGGATGGTCTTGAGAATCTATAATAAAAAAATTGTTAGCCTTCTATTCGTGCTATTCCTCTTTAGCACCCAAATGTTGGCGCAACATCCCGCATTCGACCAACTTAAAACACGATTCCAAGAGGGAATGGTTTTTAGCGCAGGCTTCTCCCATACCTATTACGATTCTTACACTGGCGAAACAGCTACAAGCAATGGTAAAATTTGGATTGGAGAGCAATCGTATAAACTTAAAAGTGATGACCAAGAACTGGTTGTAGATGGTCTTACATCCAAAGTATATGACGAAAAGCGTAACAGGCTTATAATTAGCGATTATTCAGAAGATGATGACGATTTTGCACCTTCACGCATGCTACAAGGGGTAGACTCTACTTATACAGTAAGTGAAAAACAAGCTGGAAAGGGAAACACAACCATAGTTTTAGAAACAGAGGATGACTTTGCGCTTTTTGTACGAGTAGAAATTGTGATAGATAGTAATATAAATCCTATCAGCATAGTGGCTTACGATTTTTCAGAAAATGTAATTACAACACGCTTCCAAAACGGGAAATTTTTAAATAATAAAGGCCAATTATTTCTGCTCAAATATCCAAAAGATGCAGAAATAGTGGACACAAGGTATTGATTCATTGAAAACGAGTATTAAAGTTGTAATTGGCATTTTATTGGCCGGCCTATTTCTAT
The DNA here is from genome assembly GCA_041656135.1 of Balneolaceae bacterium. Taxonomy (GTDB): domain Bacteria; phylum Bacteroidota; class Rhodothermia; order Balneolales; family Balneolaceae; genus Balneola. The sequence continues at coordinate 43,684 of JBBAEC010000024.1, forward strand.
GGCTTGCCGTAAGTGAAGTAGAATTAGATAAAGTAGTAGAAGCGTCGAGAGGAATGTCTTTTTTATGGATGATTCCTTTCTTGTTTATAGTTTTAGGCAGTCACTTTTTTAGAGCCCTACGCTGGCGGTTACTCATCAATAGCGATACCGTGCAGCCAGCTAGAATAACTCTACTTTCAGGCATAATGCTTGGTTACCTAGCTAATATTCTATTTGCTCGCCTTGGCGAAGTAACACGTCCTGTGTATGTAGCTCGTAAAATTGGCGAAAGTAATAGTAAAATGATTGGTACCGTAATACTAGAGCGTATTATTGATACCATCTGCCTACTACTATTAATGGCTTTTGTGCTGATTTTCATGGTTTCAGATCCTGAAATTCTGCAAAACTTATTTGGTGTAGATTTAACCGACTCCGCATTTTTAATGTTATTTGGATGGTCTGCACTAAAAATAATGGCCATTGTGCTAGTTGTTATTGTAGGGTTGTATGTAGCGCTTAAAATGCTGAGCAAAAAAGTACAGTTTGTTAAAAAAATATTTCTAAAAGTGAGAGGCATCACCAGAACCTTTATTGAAGGTATCTTTGCAATTAAAGAACTAAAAAACTGGCCGCTATTTCTACTTTATACCACTTTAATTTGGACCTGCTACATGTTAATGACATACATCCCATTTTGGATGTTTGATATGCATGAAGTTTTTGGTTTAAATATGGGTGATGCGCTAGTGTTAACTATGGTTTCTGCAGTAGGCATTATTATACCAACACCAGGTGGCATTGGCACCTATCATCTTTTTATTACCAAAAGTTTGTATCTGTTATATGCTGTGCCAGAAACACTTGGTTTAGCTTATGCAACAATAACGCATACTTCTACTTTGGTTATTATTGTGGTTTCCACACCAATTTTATTAGCAATAGATAAGTTTATAACCCTAAAGAATAACCCCAAGAGCTAGGAACTTCGCTAGATATAATTAGTACATCTTTTCAGAAGACCATAGTTAATACATTGGTGCAATTTTTAGTACATTCCTTAAATACTCAAATCAGATGACCTACAGAAGCTTATTTGCGATTTTTATTATAGTTATGGCTGGGCCAAAGTTATTTGCTCAAGAAGGCGGTGCGCCTCAGAATACGTTATTACCAGCTATTGACCCGCAAGACATTGAGATTAGAAGTGAATTTAAAGCGCGTTTTCCTGGTCTTAGAAGGCAACCTATTCTTGGTTTTAATCCAAAACCACGCGTTTTTCGAATTGACCCGAATAGAATGCCTTTTATGGAGTCTCCCGATGAGGCCGTTGCCAGTATTTCAACCACTCAACTTGATCGCCCTTTACCTCCCAACCAAAGCATTTTAAGAACACCCAACCGAACCACAGCTTATGTACGAGCAGGTGTTGGTAGTTTCATTTCACCAGAAATTGAGGCTTACGCCCTACATAAAATTAGTGATGTAAATCTGATTTCAGGAAATCTAAACTTTAGGTCTTCAGATGGGCATTTAGTGAACCAATCATCTGGATTTCGATTTTTTGATACCAATGTGTTATACTCAACTCGAATTAGAGAAAAAGTTCGGGCATCCTTTAAAGGTGAAATCATTAGTGATTTTAATAATATTTTTGAATTATCGCCCAATGTTCCAAACGACGGCTCTGGTACTGCCAAGAAAAATTATTTAGGAATGAATGCAGGAATGATTCTTTCAGGTAATAAAAATGCACTCGAAGGTTGGAAATATTTCCTAAATATTGCTGCTACCGAAATGGATTTATCTGCGCCAAATAATGCATTAAAAGGAGAGTTAACTGAGCAGGTTGCTAGTACAGGATTTGAAAATGTTTGGGCAGGTGCAAAGCTAAACGAGACTTTTTCCACAAAAGTAAACCTCAATGTGGGCAATTACTCACCAGAAGGACTAGGAAGTACTCAGTGGGTTAATACAAATGTAAGCATAGCGTATAACACACTTTATAATTACGCCACAAAAGTAAGTATTTCAGGTGGTGTTGGTTATGTTGGGGATGGAATTAATAAAAAAATTCTTTTTATAACTAACTCAAATATAGATCATTCTATAACAGATGCGTTATCTTTACGAGGTGGTATTTACGCAGCGCCAGATATGAAAACGGCGTGGTCGCATCACCAAACAAATAGATTCTTAAATGCCAATACCCAACTGCAATATGAGTACACTATGGGTGCCGAAGGTGGGGTTGAGTTTGTTCCATTACAAGGAACAAAGCTGTTCGGTCTTTTGCGTTACGAACATATTAGTAACAATGCATATTATGAACGAGAGGAACGAAACTTTGGCGTAAATATCGAGCCTTTATATTATAATGTGAACTATGGCGACGCAACCTTATTTGAATTAAGAACAGGTATTACGCAGCAGCTTGTAATGGATAAACTTTGGTTTGATGGTGTAGTTTATGCACGTAGGCCAAAACTAAAAAGTGCGGGCGATATTCCTTTTGAAGAACGATTAGGTGGGGAAGCAGCCTTTAATTTTAAGCCAGTAGATCAGATTAAAATACAATCTTGGGCGCATTTTAAAGGAGAGCGCGAAGCACCAGCTGGTACACAGAATTTAGATGGGTATGTGTTAGTAAATGCTAGTGTAGATTACGAGATTAATTCAAAATTTGGTGTTTATTTCAAAGTGTTGAATATTCTAGGTAATAATTATAAAATTTGGGACGGCTACGAAGAGCGTCCATTTCAAGTTTTCGGTGGGATTAAACTTAAGTTATAAGCTATGACAAAAGCATTTTTAAAAATATTCGGGATAACAATTCGTGATCAAATCATCATGAAAAACTCAGTTGAGGTGAAGGGGCTAGGTGTTTTTAGGGCAGAACATACAAGCCAAGAGCAAGTGAAAAAAGCAGATGGCACCATAGTTATGATGCCACCAAAAGACTCAATTGAATTCAAATCAGAGATTGGAGAATAGCCATGCATTTAGACCATGATAAGTTCTTCGATTTACTTGTTGAAAATACAGGCATGACGCCAGAAAAAGCTGAAAAACAACTGGCTGAGTTACTTGCAGAAATGAAATCCGCTTTTGATGAAGATGATGCTTATGAAATAGAAGGTTTTGGCATTTTTAGTAAGCTAGGAAATGCCGTTCATTTTATTCCATCTGAAGGGTTGGCAACAGAAATTAATTATAAATATGCAGGCATGGAGCCCATTGAGATGCCTGGCTCTGTTAAATCCGAAAGTGAGCCTGAAGAAAATCCCATTAGAGGAATGATGGGAGACGAAGATGTTTATGAGGATCCGTTTGAAGATATTTTTAATGAGAAAGAAGAGTTAGAAAATGACGGCATTGAAGGTGAGGATGCCGAGTTATCAACAGCAGATGAGGAACTAGAGGCTCCCAATGAGCTAGAAGATGCGCTCTCTGTGTTTATTGGAGCAGATGATGAAGCGGAAGGCGAAGATATAGATGCTGACGAAATTGAGACTCAGGCAGAAGAAAGCCCAGAAATTGAAGATCCTTTTGAGGAAGTAATTAATGAAGCTGCTGAAGACACTGGCATAGAGTTAGAAAGCGAAGCCGCTGAAGAAGAGAAAGAATCGGAACCAGATAAAGTTAAAAAGCCAGGCCCAGAGCAGTGGGGAATTAATGCTCACAAACAAGAAGGTCAGGAAAATGCATTTACTGGATTAGTTGGCGATTCTAAAGCTGATGACGACGAAGCCGAATTGCCAGAAGAAAAATTAGCTGAGGAAACAACGACCGAAGATGAAGAAGACTTTATACCAATAGTAACGAACGTTTCATCTGGAAGCGGTAAGGCAAAAAAAGACAGCTCTAAAGATGAAAGCCCAAAAGCTAAGGCAGAAGTAGCCCCAAAAGCATTAAGAGATCGGCGTGAGAGCTCTCCAGCAATTCTATATGTAATACTAATTATTTTGGTAATTGGAATTGCGGGTTACGCATCGGTATATTTTGGGCTAATAAATATTGATGGAATAACTGATAGTAATAATCAGACAGCCCAAACCACTATGCCATCTCAACCTGAGCAAAGTGCCATTTCAGCTACACCTACAGGTACAGCTGATGAAACTACCGATAAAGCTCAAGAAAGTGTGCAGAAGCCAAAAGTTGAGCAGCCAGTACAGGAACAAGTAGCAGCTGTTACTACTACAACTCAGCAGAGTGCTACATCAAAACCGAGTTTTGGATTAAAAGGCAGCATTAACGAAGCAGCAAACACAGGCTACACCATAGTGCTTTACCATTTAAGTCGAGAATCTGGAGCAGACAGGGCACGCAAAGAACTGGATAGTAAGGGCATGCGAACAATTGTAAAAGAAATTCCATCATCCAAATATGGAGTGCTTTACCGCGTTAGTGTAGGGCAATTTAGAACTATGGCTGACGCTGCTCAAGCTGTTGAAGACAATAAAGGGCTATTCAGTGAAAACTATTCAATAACAAAAATTAATTAATACATAATCATCTACATGCATACTCTCCTATTATTTCTACAAGATAATACCGCTATTGTCGATTCTATGGCAATGTCTTTAGAAGACGAGACCCTATCTCTATTCGACCTCATGTTGGAAGGTGGTTTCTTAATGATTCCCATTCTGGTTTTATTCATGCTTGCTACTTACGTAATTGTAGAGCGCTGGCTAGCAATTAACAAATCGCATACCGATACAGATAGCTTTTTGAATACTATAGAAGATATGCTGAAAACTGGGAAACCAGCCGATGCAATGGTGTACTGCGATAATTATGATAAACCACTTGCACGTATTATTAAAGCAGGAATTAAACGCCTTGGTCGCCCCATTCGTGATATTGAAGATGCCATTGATAATGCAGGTAAAAAAGAAATTTTCTATTTAGAAAAACGCATGAACTGGCTAGCAACTATAGCCGGTGTTGCCCCACTAATTGGTTTTACAGGAACTGTAACCGGTATGATTGAAGCATTTATGCGCATTCAGAGCTTACAGGGGAATGTGAATCCAAGTGAATTAGCAGGTGGTATTTGGGAAGCCCTTATTACTACAGCTGCAGGTCTTATTGTTGGTTTGATAGCATTCGGCTTTTATAACTTCTTGTTAGGTAAGATTAACAGATCAATTTTTGAACTAGAAAACGCTTCGGCAGATTTCATCGACTTGTTACAATCTCCAGCTCCTAAAAAGAACGTATAATTATGGCACGCGATTTTCGAAAAGGAGTAAAACGTCTCGAGCCAATGTCGCTGTTTTCACAGTCGTCGTTGACCGATATTGTACTACTCCTGCTAATTTTCTTTTTACTTACTTCCTCCTTTGTCACAAACTTTGGTATTAAAGTAAATGTGCCTAAAGCAGAAACTGGTGTAACTACACAAAATCAATACATTTCGGTAGCTATTACTAAAAAGGGAGAATTTTATGTAGATGGGAATCTCACTCCCCGAGCTAGCCTTTCAAGTGCAATACGGCAGGCACGCAATAATAGCACAGGAGAGACCATAGTACTAAGGGCCGATAAAGACGCAATTGTTGACGATGCTGTGCGTGTAATGAATATTGGTAAAGCACTTAATCTAAAACTGATTATGGCAACCGAACAAGGTTCACTATAAGAAAATGAATAAATTAGATTTCAATAAAGATGAAGGTATTGCGCTAACGGTAACATTGACCATTAGTGTTGTATTGCTATTGTTTTCGCTTTGGTACACTCTTGACATGGGTCAAAGCTTCCGTCCATCTTTTATTGAAGTAGAGTTTGGTGAATTTAAATCTGGTACCCTAGCCGAGTTTTCCGAAGTGCAAAATGAAAAGGTTGCAAAGCGTCCCAATCCATCTGAAAAGGAACCTGAAAAACCAAAAGAAGAAGTTCCTGAACCAGAAAAAACTCCACAACAAATCACTGAGGATAATACTAAGCCTGTTGATTTACCCGATCAAGTTGAAGAGGTAAAAGAAGAGGTAGTTAAAACACCCGAAACTAAAAAAGTAGATCCAAATAAAAAGGAAGCTACTCAAGTTGACGAAGTAGTTGAGATTCCACCTCAGGCGATAAGAGATTTAACTACAGATACCGGCGCTAAAGAAAGTGGCGATGTAAAAGGTGCCAAAGGTAGAACAGATGCAGACGCAGGTACAGGAAGCGATGATGAAAAAACTGCACCCTATGAGTTGAAGTGGGAAGGAGATTTAGAGCGAGAGCCCATGATTCAACCACTACCAGCCAATACAGCTAATACCGAGGCGGTTATATCAGTTCGGTTTGAAGTGCGACCTGATGGTTCTGTGGGTAGAATTATACCGCTAAGAAAGATGAACCCAGAGCTAGAGCAAGAAGTACAGCGTACGTTAAGAAGCTGGAAATTCTCGCGCCTACCTAGTGGCGCCCCTCAACAAGCCCAGTGGGGAACCATTACCTTTAGATTCGTTTTTGGTTAAGCAAAACTTAGTAGAAATCTTGAAACATGGTATAATTCTTGTTTCGATAACAACTTTTTACTTACCATAAAATAGGGCTAAATCTCTTATTTTGGGTAGCCCATCAACGACGAAACATTTTTTTTAAAACCATATAAGCACCCTGAAATAGTTAAAAATTTACGCAAGATGTTTTAAGCTTTTTAAGCGAATAAATATTTTTAAGTAAGAGGTTTGCAAATAGTACACTACTAAATTAACTAGAACCTATATCTATATAAAGTATTAAGCGATAAAGAAATAATAAGATATGGGTTTTGGTTTATGTGAAATAAAAGGTGGTCTAAATCCGAGAAGTACCCGCAAAAAAATGAAATTAATCTGACTGATAAACAGTACTTGTGGCGCTGAGCTAAAGTTGGAATTTTAGAAAATAGCTAGCCTGATTTATTAATCTATTTTTTACACATTCGATAATAGATTTTTGCGAATCTAGAGAGCTGCCGTACTTAACATTCTTTTACTCACTACTTGCTTCCCTTTAATTACCTTCGTGTGTTTCTAGGACTAAACTCAAACTAACACAAACGGAATAATAATAATGAAGGTAAATAAATTTACATCAGGATTACTTTTTCTAGCTTTGTTTTTGTTTTCATTGTCAGGGTCAGTTAATGCCCAGATATTTGGACACGGAGCAGAGATAAGTAATCCCACGTATGATGCAAAGCTATTCAAAGATTTAAAATATAGGAATATTGGACCCTACCGAGGTGGACGTTCAATAGCTGTATCATCTCACGACTCTCAACCATTTACATTCTACACTGGTTTTGCTGGTGGTGGTGTTTTTAAAACAATCGATGGTGGTAATACTTGGAAGCCTGTTTCTGACGGGTTCTTTAAAACTGCGGCGGTTGGTGCTTTAGAGGTTGCCCCTTCCGATCCTAATGTGATATATGCAGGAATGGGCGAAACTGACATTCGTGGAAATATAAGTGCTGGTGATGGCTTATATAAATCTACCGATGCAGGTAAAACCTGGGCATACATGGGTTTAGGAAAAACTGAATTTATTGGAGATATCAAAATTCACCCAACCAACCCTGATATTATCTGGGTATCTGCGCTGGGTCAGATTTTTGGTAACGAAGGAAATGAAGAAAGAGGTGTTTACAAATCGGTAGACGGTGGTAAAACCTTCAAAAAAGTTTTATTCAAAAATAATAAGACGGGAGCTATACACGTAGCTTTAGACCGTAATAACCCACGTATTCTTTTTGCTACTCTTTGGGAAGCATATAGAAATCCTTGGGAAATGAGTAGTGGTGGCGAGCATGGCGGTATTTATAAAAGTACCGATGGTGGCGACACTTGGACTGAAATAACAAGCAACCCAGGTTTACCTAAAGGTTTACTCGGTAAAATGCGTCTCGAAATCTCACCTGCAAATTCAAACAGAATTTTTGCAATGATTGAGAACGAAAATGGCGGATTATTCAGATCGGATGATGGTGGTGATACTTGGCAGCTAGTAAGCTCAGACAGAAATCTTCGCCAGCGCGCATGGTATTATACCCGTGCAGTTGCAGATCCAAAGAACGAAGACGTAGTATATGTATTAAACGTAGGCTTCTGGAAATCTATTGATGGTGGTAGAACCTTTAGTAGAATCGGAACTCCACATGGTGATCATCATGATTTATGGATTTCTCCTAGCGATCCTAACCGTATGATTATTGCTGATGATGGCGGTGGGCAAGTAAGTTATAATGGTGGCAAAAGCTGGTCTTCGTACTACACATCTGCAACAGCGCAGTTCTATCATGTAATTACAGATAATCAGTTTCCATACTTAATTTATGGTGCACAGCAAGATAATAGTACAGTAGCTATAAGAAGTAGAACAAGCGGTGCTAATATTGGCGATAAAGATTGGTGGCCAGTAGCTGGTGGAGAGAGTGGTTATATTGCACCTGACCCAACCAACCCAAATGTAACTTATGGTGGTAGCTATGGTGGCTTCTTAAATAAATTTGATGCTGAGATTCAATTAAGTAAGCGTATTGATGTTTGGCCAGATAACCCAATGGGTGCTGGTGCAGAAGATGCTAAATATAGATTCCAGTGGACGTTCCCAATCATGATTTCTCCACACGATTCTGGTGTTTTATACACTACTTCGCAGCACGTTCACCGTTCTACCGACAAAGGTATGAGCTGGGAAACAATCAGTGCTGATTTGACGCGTAACGACAAGTCTAAGCAAGGTGAGTCTGGTGGACCAATCACCAAAGATGATACTTCTGTTGAGTATTACAACACTATATTCGCGTTTACAGAGTCTCCGGTTCAAAAAGGAGTTCTATGGGCAGGTGCTGATGATGGTTTAATCCACATAAGTAGAGATAATGGTAAAACATGGAATAACGTAACACCAAAAGGTATGCCAGAAGCTATGGTTAGTATTATTGATGCTTCACATCATAATGCTGGTACAGCTTACGTTGCTGCAAACAGATATAAGTTCAATGATTTTACACCAATGTTGTACAAAACAACTGACTTTGGTAATTCTTGGACTAAAATTAATAATGGTATTCCAGAAATGGCATTCACCAGAGCTATTCGTGAGGATCCTAACAAAAAAGGTTTACTGTACGCTGGTACTGAAACTGGAATGTTTGTTTCTTTCGATGATGGTGCTAAATGGCAAAGCTTACGCTTAAACATGCCAGCAGTTGCTGTTACCGATATTGCTGTTCACAAAAGAGATAAAGACTTAATTGTGGCTACTCAAGGTCGCGCATTTTATGTATTAGATGACCTTACAGTTCTTCACGAAATGAGCGATAAAGTAACTAAAGCTGACCATTACTTCTTTAAGCCAGAAACGGCTTACTTATTTGGAAGTAGAGGCTGGTGGGGCGGTCAAGCTGACAATGTTGGCGAAAACCCAGATATGGGCGTTTCTTTCTTCTACAATTTAAAGAATAAAGTGAATGAAGAAATTAGACTAGAGCTATATGATCCTCGCGGTACTGAAATCAGAACTTTCTCAAGTACAAAAAATGATAAAGGTAAGCCTTTAGCAACTTCAGATAAGTTCTATAAAGACGAAACCAAGGTGCCATCAACTTCATTGGCAAACCTCCCAGGCTTAAATAAATTCGTTTGGGATTTCCAGTATCCAGAAGTTACACGCCTAAATGGCCCACAGATTCTGTGGTCAGGTAATACAAACGGACCACGTGCTATTCCAGGAACTTATTCTGCGAAATTATACGTAGGTGATAAGTTAGTAGGCGAGCAGCCATTCACAATTGTGAAAGATCCACGCCTAGTAGATGTTTCTCAGGCAGATTTCGAAGCACAGTTTGAACTTGCATCAGTAATTAAAGCTAAGCTTAGCGAAACGCACGAATCTATTAACAAAATTAGAGAAGTACGTGCTGAAATCAACAAGATTAGCGCTGAAGCCAAAGACAACAAAGACATCCAAGCAAGAGCAAAAGGAATGCTTGAAGCAATGGATGAAATTGAAAATGCATTAATGCAAACCAAAGCAGAAGCAGGCCAAGATCTACTTAACTTTAAAATTAAGTTGAATAATAAATTGGCATCTCTTGCTGGTACAGTTGAAACTGGCCACGGAAGACCGACTAAACAACAGTATGAAGTTTACGAAGACTTAGCGGCTCAAGTGGATGTACAGTTAGTGCGTTTACAGAAAATTTGGGACGGTGAGTACAGTACTTTTAAAGAAGGTGCTGGCGGCCAATATGTTCCTATTAAAAATTAATTTGTAGGCACAACAGCTAAAATTTGAAAGGCTATTTACTGTAAAGGTAAATAGCCTTTTTTTTATTCAGTCTCTTTTGGCTCTACCCTTTCAATGGGCATGGTATTTCGGAAACGAATATCTCTTTGTGGATAAGGCATTTCAATATTGTACTCTCTAAACTTGTGAACAATGGCTTGATTGAGTTCATTTAGAACAATGTATTGATTCTTCACATCTGCCATCCAAACAAGCAACTTCATACTCCATTCAGATGCACCAAACGCCCGTAATTGAACGTCGTGCTTAGGATGTTTGAGTACACTCTCATGCTCTTCAGCAACTTCATTTAATGCCCTAAAAACGACCTCTAAGTCAGAATCTAACCCAATGCCCACATCAACATCTAATCGAAAGGTTGGGTCGCCGTAGGAGTAATTAACTACTTCTTTAGAAACAAAATCTGAGTTAGGAACAATAATGGAAATATTATTAATGGATTTAATAGTTGTAGAGCGAATATTGATTTCCTCTACATCTCCTTCAATGCCATTAACTATAATTCTATCACCCACACTAATTGGCCTTTCAAAAAGTACAATTAGGCCTGAGATAAAATTTGAAGTGACATTTTGTAAACCAAAACCAATACCAACAGAGAGAAACCCAAATATTACGGCAAGCCCTGTAAGATCAATCCCTAAAAATTGGAAAGAAAAATAAAGTCCAAATATAACGATAACATATTGCGACATCCGTGCTAATGTATACCTTAGGCCACTATCCTTTATAAATCGAGGGAGTATTTTCTTATTTAAAGATCGCTTTACAAATGAGGCAAATAAAGAAAAGCCTATTAAAAAGAGAATAAATATTAAAATAGAGAGCGGCGTTACCGGAGTGTCTTTTATGGTAAAAAGAGTTGTTTCGAAAAGGGTTTTTAAATAATTGAAGATTTCTTGAGGCGTATAACTCTCAAGATTTAACGCATTGTGTGTAGTGCTATCGGCTTGCATAAAATCGTAACTATGTTAGTATTACAAGAAAGTATGCAAGTTGCGAGAAATCGATGTGTGATACAAAAATAAATTTATAAGGGTTGTGTATTAAGAGCCTACATTGTGCTGCGAACAGAATTGAAATTAGTAAAGTTTCGGTAACTAAATGTGTGAAGAATCCTACTAGCCAACTAAAGTGTTATAATAATAATCTTCGCCAACATGAATAAGAGAAGGTTCTGGATTAAGGCGAAAAGTTACTTTTTTCATACTCAATACATTATTCTCAGTCATTTCAAATAATTTTTTATAGTAATACAAAACACAAACATGAAGGCCTGCAATTGAATTTAAAGTGTTTTTCAAATTAGCTTCATTAAATTTTTCATCCCGGTGGTGTTTAACATTGTTGTTTGCCTTCCACCATAACGGGCTACTATTCTTATCCCAACTTGACCATGGATTTAATTTTAATGAATAGCGATTAAGCATGCAAAACTCTTCATGAAAATGCGGAAGGTATTTTACAATAGTTTTCCGATAGTCATTTATATTCTCATGCTTCATTTCATTATCAAAAAGGTTGCACAATGCCTTCAGAACTACATCTACCTCAGAAGTAGATGCTAGTAGTAAATGAGCCAGTTCTATTGAGTAACATTTAAAATTATTTTCATTGAATTCAATAAATCGAGATACTTGCGCCAAATCTTGTTCAATTGCTAAAAAGTAATTCCAATGAACTAAATTTTTTCCGACTGTAATACCCATAATTAGAAATTAGAATAGGGTTGACTAATGATTCCATATTTAAGTAAATAAGAAGCCTGCTTTAACCGAATTAACAAAACTTTTAATTAAGAACAAACTCCGCAAAACCAAAGTCTTAAAAACCCACCCCCATAAAAAAAGGCTTTGAGTAAACCCAAAGCCTTTAATAGTATCTCGAAAAAAACGAGTTCTATTCAGTAATCTCTAGCGTGCTATGGTCGCCCACATCAATTTTACCTTTAATATTGGTCAGTACAGTATGTGCGCCAATGGTAGAGCCTGAGGTTTCTACATTATTAAGCGTAGCGCTCTCGCGTATAATAGTATTTTCAATACGTGAATTTATAATATTCGCGCCTGCTTCAATACTTACATTGGGGCCAATTACGCTGCCGTCAATCCTTACATCATCCGCAATAAATACAGGCGGTATAATTTTTGTAGCTGTGTAATTTTTCTCATCGTAGGGATGATTTTCTTTACCCACAATTACGCCTGTGGTTTCTAACCAAGCTGGGAGAGTTCCACAGTCGAGCCATTCATCTACAGTAGCAATTTTAAATACTTTGCCATCATTTATCATGTTATCGAGCGCAGCGGTTAAGAAATACTCGCCACCAGGCCCTTTATCATCTTCGTCCATTACGCGTTGTATTTGGCGCTTTAATTCTTGGCCATCTTTAAAATAGTACACCCCGATAATGGCTAAATCTGAAATAAATTCTTCAGGCTTTTCAACAAAACCAGTAATGGTTTCACCTTTGTGAACGGCTACACCAAATCTTGATGGATCCTCTACCTTCTTTAACCAAATTACGCTGTCGGCGTCTTCTAGATTAAATTTTTCTTTGCTATCAAAAAGAGTGTCGGCAAAGGCTACTATTACCTCGCCATCTAAATCTTCCTCAGCACAGGCAACCGCATGGGCTGTTCCTAGCGCAGGGAATTGAACTCTAAACGTAGCTTTGGCGTCGTGCCTATCGCTCATTATTGTAAGCTGATCTTTTATATCTTGTCCAAAATCGGGCCCAAGTATGTACACAATCTCATCAATTTTACGATCAATAGTTCGTATAAAGGTTTCAACTAAACGCTCTATAATCATAGTGCCAGCTACAGGTAGCAGTGGTTTTGGTACTGTATGAGAATGAGGACGAACACGTGTGCCCCGCCCCGCCATTGGGATAATTAATTTCATATATTCTACTCCATTTTTTAGGAAACTTAATCACTAATATGGTGTGAATATAGCCTTGCTTGCAATCAATTTCGAGAAGCATGTTATATAAACTCAAATAATCATCGTTAAAGAACTCACTTTTGGACTGGTACTACCTTTCTTTAAATCTACTTTCTGTAATATTCTGCCTTGTTTTGCTGCGATATCATTGGGTACGCACCACTTTTTTCTTGCATGTATTTCAGCAAATGGGATACAAAAACAATGAATATAGACAATGGCTTAAATCGCATTGGGATGCTAAAGTTATACCCTGGGAACTGGGCCTGTTCAATATTTTTATTTTCATCACCATATTACCCGATGATTGGTTTCCATTCACTCTCACTCGATCAGCCGTAGCAATTGTTCTATTTATGTATGGCTTTTTCTGGCTGAGTAGCGTGCGTAGATACAAAGAGGATAAAGTTAAAAAACCTCTTGTTTTAACTAGCCGTGTGAAACGGTTAATTGCGCCTTTGGTATTATTTACAGCTATTATGCCTGTGTTTTTTACGTATTCGGCATATACAGGGAATTTACTCTTCTCAGATATGAGGTTGGTAAATTACAATCCAGGATTATTGGGTTTTGATGTGACCTTACTTGTGTTTGGTTGGGTTTTTGGCGCAATTTTGCTTCCATTTTGGGTGCTATTGTCAGGTTGGGTGATGGGGCCGATTGAGCTTAATATCCAAGAAGGCTTCAAAAAACAAGCGCGTAAAAAGCTAGCCTCCATGCCGCACCTAAAAGTGATTGCAATTACAGGTAGCTATGGCAAAACAAGTACAAAGTTTATGGTGCGCGATTTACTGAAAGAACGTTTTAGTGTTTGCTCTACGCCTGGTAGCTACAATACGCCGATGGGAATTTGCAAGGTTATTAATAACGACTTACAATCGCATCACCAAATTTTGATTCTAGAAATGGGTGCGCGCTACGAAGGTAATATTCTGGAATTGTGCGATATAGCTCAGCCTAATATCGCTATTGTTACCAACGTAGGGGTGGCGCATTTAGAAACCTTTGGTTCTAAAGATATCATTGCCAAAGAAAAGGGCACTGTGGTTGAAAATTTACCCGCGGGTGGCGTGGCCATTTTAAATGCCGATGATGAGTTAGTGGCTAGCATGGGCGCCAATCGTACCGATATTGAGCGCATAACTACGGGGCTTACTTCGGGTGATATTAAGGGTGGGAAAATTTCTTACACCACCTCAGGTTCCAAATTTACCGTACAAATTGGGGAGCAGTCTGAAGATATTCAAACTCGATTATTGGGCGCACATAATGTGCAAAATATGCTTTTGGCGATTGGAGTGGCACATCATTTAGAAGTGCGTTTAAAGACCATGGCTGTGGCTGCTAAAAAAATTGAGCCGATTGAACATCGTTTGGAGTTAAAAAAAGCGGGGGATTTATTTATTATTGATGATGCTTTCAACTCAAACCCGGTGGGAGCAAAAAACGCGGTCGAAATTCTAGGTTCATTCAACACGGGGAAACGCATTATTATTACACCAGGAATGGTTGAGTTAGGCGAGTTGGAGTACGAAGAAAATAAAAACTTCGGCGAAGCCATTGGGAAAGCAAATTTAGACATCATTATTTTAGTAGGCGAAGAGCGAGCTAAACCAATACTTGAAGGAGTTAGGTTGGTAGGGAATCAAGCTGAGAAAGTAAAGATTGTACCTAGCTTGTTTGAAGCAAACGAGTTAGTGCGCAGACTCGCCTCCGCAGGCGATGTAGTACTCTACGAAAACGACCTCCCCGATGTTTATAATGAGTAGGGAATAGACATAAGATATAAGACCTAAGATGTAAGATTTATGTACGTCCCTGACATAGGTTGACCACTAATGGAGATAATACCTATGAAAGCAAATCTACGGAGTATCCGCAAACAACGTACATACTCAAAAGAATTCAAGAAGAGCATTGTTGCCGATTTTGA
>JBBAEC010000025.1:0-46894 GCA_041656135.1 Balneolaceae bacterium
GCTAACGAGCGATTTGACTTCATCGTATATAGGGGTTTTGGGTTTAAGTTTTCACAGCCAAATATACAATTTATTTATTAAAGTTAGCGCCATTATCCCCGAGGAGGGACAGGGCTAAGATATTGTTTTAATTTATGATGCGATCTTATGTTTCGTTCTATGAAACTTATATTTCATGTCTTATATCTTACTACTATCCCAACATTCTACGTTACTTTGCTGTTCTTAAGAATTTTATTTAGTAATGAGGGCGAGATTCTTTTGAGGGCGAGTGCTAAACGTTCTTTGAAGCCAGCAATGGTAATTTCTTCTTTTCGTGCAGCTAGCTTAGCCCAAATTCGTTTCACCATTTCATCTGCATCCATTGCAGAAACGTGCATCTCTCCTATTTTTCCAAATGCTGAGCCGTCGCCTGTTAAAGCGTTTTTGGTGATGTCTGTTTTTATTGGGCCTGGGCAAAGTAGAGTAACGGCTATGTTATAGTCGTACATTTCTTGCCTTAATGAGTCGAAAAAGCCATGTACCGCATGTTTACTCGCTGCATAACTCGTTCTATATTTAGTGCCAAATTTACCAGCCACACTGCTAGTTACAATAATATGCCCATCTTTTTGTGCAATCATGTGCGGCAGTACTGCTCGGGTTAAACCGGCAGATCCAAAGAAGTTAACCTCCATTAGTGACCGAATGGTTTCTAAATCTGTTTCTTCGAGTAACGAGCGCTGGCTAATACCACCGTTATTTACCAACACATCAATTCTACCAAACATGGCTACGGCTTGCTCAACCTTAGCTTCAAATGAGTCGGAATCAGCTAAATCTAGCACTAAAATTTCAATACGATTAGAGTTCTGCTCTAGGCTATTTTTCACCTTTTCTAAAGCCTCTTGGCGCCTTGATGACAAAATTAGCTTTGCACCATCCTTGAAATACGCCTTTGCAAGAGCTTCACCTATGCCTGAAGATGCCCCTGTTATCCAAACTACTTTATCTTTATACTTCATTTTGTTATTTACTTTTATTTTCTTGAAAGTATCAGTTGTTCTAATCAACTTCCAAATACATTATTTTTACTGTAACATAAACTAATTTTATATCGCTTTGGCTCTCAATAACACCATTCTTTTAGTTGAAGATGAATTAGAATCCGGAGAAATGCTCGCCAACTTTTTAGAGTTGAATGATTACGTAGTTTTTTGGGCAAAAGACGGCAAAGAAGCCCTGCGCCTAATCGAAGAAAACGCAAATACCATAGACCTCGCCATATTAGACATTATGGTGCCCTATTTAGATGGAAAAGAAATATGTAAACACATCCGCGATCATCCAATAATAAATGAAATTCCTGTTTTATTTTTAACCGCCCGCGACGAAGAGATAGACGAAATTGAAGGCTTGAGTTTAGGAGCAGATGATTACCTAAAAAAACCTGCTAGTTTAAACTTGATTAAAGCACATGTCAAAAATAAACTGCGTCGAGTGAATCCTGAAAAGGCGAATTGGTTACAGTACGAAGGTGTTTATTTAGACATTTCTTCTAAGCAGATGTTTATAAATGAGAAGTTAGTAGATTTAACTCATACCGAATATATTATTGCAGAGCTGTTCTTCCAGCACCCTAAAATTGTGTACTCGCGCCAAGATATTCTTGAGCACATATCTGACGAGGAAAAATTTATTTTTGATAGAACAGTAGATGTTCACATTAAAAACCTTCGCCTTAAAATGAAAGAAGAAGGTAAACTTATTAAAACATACCGTAGCGTTGGTTATGGTTTTAACAGAGATTATTTACGTTAATGCGAATTCATGCAAAACTAGCTTGGTCTTATAATATCCTGCTTATAATCGGGGTAATTACTATTAGTTCTTATGCCATACTTAGTATTAGATCATTTCTTCTTAAAGAAGGCGTAACGCAATTCCAGAACGACGCATACTCTATTCAATTAGCAGTTTCAAACTTTAGTGGCGACGACACCTTCTTTGAAAAAGTTAAAGCTGAGGCTGCATTTTCAGGTTATGAGCTCGCTGTTTACAATGAGGATGGTTTTTTAATGGCCATTTTTCCTGACACACTTATATACGAAGCTAGCGCTCTTTTAGACACTGAAACTCGCACCCAAATAAGAAACTCTGCACATATTCCGCTTCTTGTAAGCGACAAGAACTCTGAAAAACTGGTTGCCTACGTTAATTTACCAGGTACTGAGAATCCTGCCCGTTACATACGTATCAGCCAATTTAAAAAGAAATATTATGCTGCTATAGCTAGCATTAGGCACATTATATACATGGGAATGGCCTTCTCAATTGGGGCTGTTCTTATTTTTAGTTTTATATTTGCCCGATATATGGCTTATCCCATTTTGCAACTAAATGAAGCTGCTTTAGATATTGCTGCAGGTAATTTAGACCGCGAAATTAATGTAAACCGTAAAGATGAATTTGGAACCCTTGCCACCTCTTTGAATAAAATGGCTAGCAAATTAAAATCGGATAACATTAAGCTTAAAACACTTAACGAAAAGCAAAATCAGTTTTTTGCAGATATTACGCATGAAGTCCGTAACCCCTTACATGCTATTTCTGGTGCTTTAGAAATGATGGATTTACAGAATCTAAATCCAGATAAAAAGAAACAATATATGATTGTTGCTCAAAGGCAGATTCTACGTGTTGTTCGCCTATTTGAGGATATCAAAAGCTTACAACGCTATGATTTTGACGAAAGCTTTATAAGTAAAAAGGTGTTTAACCTTGCTAGAGTTATAGAAGAGAATTTTGGTGTAAATGAGCCCTTTGCACAGCAAAAAAATATTAATCTTGGCATGGAGCAAACTGGCTCTTCTATAGTGTACGCTGACCCTGATAAAATTGAACAAGTATTGGATAATTTAATTACCAATGCTATAAAATATACCAACAAAGGGTACATACGTGTTGCTTGTGTAGAAGAAGAGGACGGGGTTGTTGTATCAGTGACTGATTCTGGAATTGGGATTAGTGACGAGCATCTAAACCGACTTTTTGATCGTTTTTATAGAACGGATAAAGCTCGTTCACGTGATAAAGGAGGAACTGGTTTGGGGCTGGCTGTAGTCAAAAGTATATTAAGTGCTCATAACACTACTATTGATGTTACAAGTGTGCAAGGTAAAGGAACCACCTTCTCTTTTAAGCTCGATAAACCTGAGTCGGCTTAATAATTTAAATACCTATACACGAAGGCAGCTAGTGCAGCACCGGCTAAAGGTGCTAATGTATAAAGAGGCACATAAAACACTGATAGTCCACCAAAAATTAGGTCAAATGCAGCCGTACCTATAGAAACAGCTGGATTGTATATTGCACCAGAAATTGGAAGACCTAAAAAGGTTATTCCTGTAAGTGTAAGCCCAATTATAAAGCCATACATATTATTACCTGATAGTGCTTTCGAACTTGATACAGTAATTACTACTAGTACAAGCAAGAAAGTAAACAACAGTTCTGAGGAGATTTGTTGGTACAAATAGGTATTAGTTGGGGCTTCAACATAATATACTAGGTTTGAGAAAAGCAGTAACATTATACTAGCTAGAAATGCCCCAGTAACTTGACTCACCACATACGCCAACGCTTTTTTTAATTCAATTTTTTTGATCAGATAAAATGAAAGGGTTATGGCAGGATTATAATGCGCCCCTGATATATGTGCCCCTATATAGATGACCCCAGCATATACCAAGCCAATTGAGAATGGCTCCCCAGAAATACCAAAAGCCAAGACAACAAAAAATGTGCCTAAAGCTTCCATTAAATATTCACGCATAACCCGTATTTATAGTGCAACGAACGTCCTTCAACATACTATCACCGTAATCTAATTCTCAAGCGGTGTAATTGCAAACAAATTAATTTATAATTTACTGCTATAGGCTCCCTTTTTTCTACAACTTTTTAATTTTTTAATCGAATAGTTACCGTATTTTACGGGTATGGAGATTATAGAAAAGCTTAAGAAAAGATGGGGCATTGAAAGCACCCTACAAGTAATTATTATACTGATTGTATTTTCATGTACAGGTTTTACGACACTCTATGCGCGTAAGATTGTTTTCCACCTACTGGGAGTGCCGCCAGAATGGCCGTTTTGGGCACGTGCCCTCGTTTGGACTTTTACAATTCTACCTCTGTATCAGGTATTTTTGTACATATATGGAGTTATTTTTGGCCAACGTGAATTCTTCACCCTCTTTTTAAAAAGAACTTTTGGCCGCATGCTTCCTAAAAAGAAAAAGACGTCTAAGAATCTTTGAGCGCTTCTTGGTCACGCTTAGGTAGTTTTGCAACAACAAGATTATATGAATGTGTGATGAGCTCGTAAATCATCTCGTCTTGTAAATTCCCATAATTACTTACTGTATTCCAATGCTTTTTGTTCATGTGATAGCCTGGAATTATTTCTGGATGTTGCTCCCTTAATTCTATTGCCCAAACTGGATCACATTTAAGGTTGATACTCTCGAAGTTGTCAACATCACACAAAGCGAAAACTTTACCCATTACTTTAAAAACCAGGGTATTATTATCGAAGGGAAAATCTTCTGTAGCCCCAGGTAGATTTAAACAATAATCTCGATATGTTTCGATATTCATGCAGTTATTTTGAAATAGTTTTGACTGTTAATTTATAAATATGAATTTAAACGAAGCACATATTCCACTTTTCTTTTAATAGAAATAATTGTGTGTTCAGAGTAAATCTGATATAGCATCTCGAATAAAACGTTAAAACAGACTTTTTCAACACTCATTTTTGTTTTTTGTGGAAAAGTAGTTGCTATTCTGTTTGCCTTCTGCCCAATCCCTTTTTACATTCGTTTACAGGGCTGTGGTAATAAACATTATCGATGGCTAAAAGTAAATTATAAAAAAAACTACCCTGTTAGAGCAAGGTAGTTTTTTAAAACATGTGGGGTACTCAGGTTCGACCGACCAGGGCTTCCTATCCTTTGCGGAAGGGTTCAATTCCCTTGTACTCCACTTTATTTATTAATCCTAAACCACACTCGAGGAGGTGTTTAGAATGAAAAAGGTTAGAATTAAACTTCCAACCCGTAAAGTTAAAGTTACTTATCGTATAATAATTCGTAAAAGACGAAGGTAACACTTAGTGAAATATCGTAAAGGGGTAGGACGAGTCCTGCCCCTTTTATTGATATTAATAACCATATTATAAAAATATTTTGTACCGAACAAACTTCAATGATATAAAATTATATTCAATGTGGATGCTTTTAAACCTACATAAAGATCCTTCGGAAGTATCCTCAGGATGACCCTTTACTTTTTTCCTATACCTATTCAATAAATTATTTAATTGTTTCCATTTTGGCTTCTTTGGTCTCAAGCTCCTTAACTAGGTTTCTCCAGCTTTCTAATTCTGGGATACCTGGCTTACGAGCTCCAAAAAATGTAGCAATATCCCTTCCGTCTTTGTCGTACACCTCAATGGAAGTTACTATGCCATCTTCGGTTGGTTTACGTACTATCCAACTATCTACAATATGATCTTCTTGTAGATGTAAGTTAAATTCAGGATCTAGCACATTCAGCCAATTATCCATTTTTTTGATAGTTTTTACGGGACCACTATGAATTTGAATAACCGCTCTACTGCCAACAAATACCATAATTGGCACTTCTAGCTCTGCGGCACCATGCAGCATACTCTCAGTAATGGTATTCTCAACTTTTTGGGTGAATACACCTTCAGCTAAAGCCAAAGCATCAGTACGTTTTACATTGTATTTTTTTAGCAATGGATAAAAATCGTGTGTGTCTTTTAAGCTACTCCAATCTTTGATAAATGCATCTTTGTCAATAGAGTTTTTGTAGTCGTAAGCACTTGGGGCTTCACCCTTTTCAATCACTAACTCAGCATCTTGGTCTTCATTTTTAAATGATTCTACTAAGTCATTAAACTGGCCTAAATTTTCTTCTTTAAGAAGATATATTTTATGTGCTGCGATACCGAATGTATCAAAGAATTGAATGCTTTGCAGTACACCACGTGGAGTGGGAACTGGCACAGCAAATGCTGAACCTAAGCGGGCTGGGAATATTCGTAAATCTATATTTGGATCAAGTACTAAACCAACATGCTTATTAAAACTGATGTTGTGGTATTCTCCCCTTCGTTCGTGAACAACCGACTCATTGCGAGTTAGTGCCATCACATAACCAAGGCTTTCAACAGCTTGGAAAATTCCTGGCCAATCTTCGTTTAGACGAGTTATATCTTGTTGAGTAGCTAACAGTTCCACTTCAGTAACACCTAGTTTATCAGCGGCATTCTTGATGCGTAATTTTGGCTCTTCTTCTTTTAATTTAGACCATGCTTTTGCTAAAGCTTCTTTTGAATTCATGTATGTATTGATAACAATTTATAATTTAGACAGATTCTAAACTAACCATATAAACAATAAAAAACCCACCTATAATGGTGGGTTTTGCAAGAAGATGTAACTAAAATTTACTCAAAAAACCTAGATCCACCAGTCTGAATTGCATATTCAAAAGTGTAGTGCCTATCATCTGGACGAATAAAGTTAATAAAATCATCGCTGGAAGTGTCGGGGTTACCTTTGTAGTAACTCAGAATTTTAATTTTGGCAAAATTCCCTTCTGGTGTTTTAATTACTATAGTTTTACCCGGTAATGGCAAAACAGTATGTCGCTCGAAAACATACTCGTACCAGTTGCTTCCTAGCGTAGCGGTATATCCTTCAGTTGGCGCCTCAGTTACTTCATTAAATTCAATATTTAATAACTGTACACCGCCACCATTTTCAGTGTTACCAAGAATGTTGAGGCCATTAAAACCAATATCCCATTGAGCTGATTCAGCTTCAGTAACCGTCTCTTCCGTTTCTAAATCAAAATAGGTGTAACTGTCTTCATGAAACAATTCAGTGCTACCGTTATTTTGTATAATATACTTGAAGGTATAATTTGCAGATTCTGGCCTTGTACGCAAATTAATAAACTCAGGAGTTGAGGTGTCTGGGTTGCCTTTGTAATAACTAATAATTCCAATTTTAGCGAAATTACCATCAGAAGTTTTAACTAATAGGGTGGTGTTTTCTTTTGGAAAGATAGCATGCTGAGGTCCACTTGGTGCGCCACCAGTGTAGATATACCAGTTATCATTATCAGCAGCATAGCCCGTTGTTGGCGCCTCTGTAACAGTGTCATACTCTTCAGTTACTAATATAATACCTCCACCATGTGCACTATTAGCAAGAATTTTAGTGCTATTTGCAGTGCTTTCAAATGCTATATCCCAATCTGCTGATAGCGAATCAGAAACAGTGCGATCCGTACTTAAATCATAGTACGTATAGATGCTACCTGCTTGCGGAGCTTTTAAATCTTCTGGAAGACCGTCTCTTAGTGTATTAAAATTTGCTGGTAGATCTTCTACTAACTCAGCTGTTGTTGGAATTATATCGTCGTTGTTTGATGACTTACATCCACCAAATACTGAGGCAGTTAGAATGACGATTGCAAGTAATTTTATGTACTTAGTATTCATTATTTATTTTTAGTAAAGCTTGATGTTTAGTTGTGTATAGAACGTAATGCCCGGATTAGATGGCAGGTATTCTCCATTTTGGTAATTGGTGATATTGTCTATGCCTACCTGAAGCTTAAAACGCTCCATAAATCTTTTTGCTACTGAAGTATTAATGATAGTGTGAGCTTCAGCGTATTCGTTATTATCAATTTTATTATTCACATTGTTATCATCGAACCCATATCTGCCACGATGCTGAAGTCGAACGCTAGCGTCTATTCCTAAGCGTTCGAGGGTATAGTAAATTTTCAAATTACCTGCATGTTTAGATCGGTTAAACATGGGCACATATTCTTGTTTTCTTATTGAGATTACTACGCCATCCTGAACCCTATCAAATTCCCTTGTAATCTGCTGCTGAGCATCTAAAAATTGATAGCCTGCATTCACTCTTAAACCTTTTATACTGCTTGGCTTAATACGCGCTTCAAACTCTAAACCTTGTGTATAAATTCTATTCAAATTAACGTAGGTAAATATAGATTGGCCATTGGTTTTTTTGGCGATACGCTGTGTTTCTATCAGGTCAGTTACATTATTTCTAAATCCATTTATTTTGAAATGTAAACCATCAATAGGAAATAGGTCTAGCCCAACATTATAGGAGAATGAATGCTCTGCTTTTACGGGCTCAAAACTAGCTGGATCAACATATAACTCTGCAATTTGCCCACTATTTTGAGCCATCTGAATGCCATCTTTTACAGTAGTTGAGCCAAACACACTATAGCCAGCAATGGGATTTGTGAAGTTGAGAAAAAGCTGACTAAAATCGGGAGCTTTAAAACCACCACCTAATGAAGCTTTAACGTGTAAAAATTTACTAGGCTTATATAATCCCGAAAGTTTGGGGCTTAATTGCGATTTATATTCTTGATGAGAATCGAATCTAAAACCACCTGTTATAGATAGTTCATCCGAGAAATCTAACTCATGTTGGCCAAATACAAAGTAACTGTCGTGATTTGGGATATTAGTAAAAATCTCTCCATTCAAACCTTCAACATTCATTCCCAAACCAAGTACAGTAGTATGCGAAGTATTCCAAAATGTTGAGCTTTTTACCTCATGCTTGTTCAAGGTTTGGTCAAAAGATTCGCTAAAATGAGGGTTCCCAGTAGCTGCTAAATTTAGTGTGCTCTTGTGCCTAAATCGGCTAAAATAGCTAACTGCTTCAACAAGCTGCTTACTGCCAAGATATAAACTCAACTCTGGCGTAATGCTATAATCTTCTTGGGCATCCTTACCATCCAATTCTCTTGAGCCAGACAATTGATCTGTAACATCTTTAAATCTCTGATCTTCATTATAGTAGCGAGCACTTATTCCTAGACCAATCTGTTTTATAGGTCTATAATCTAGACCACCGGCAAGAGTTTGGTTGTCATACTTTGGAACAGTTGGCGCAATAGTTCTTTTATTTAAATCATATCCTTCAGAACCATTCACATTCCCAAATATACGTCCACTTACATTGCCTTTTTTAAAGGAGATATTAGAAGATGCATCGTAGGTATCATTAGATCCATATCTCCCAGTTGTATTCCAACTAAATGGCTCGCGCCCTTTTTCTGTAATAATATTTATTACGCCAGCTAGGGCATCACTTCCCCATAAAGCAGAAGAAGGACCTTTCACTATTTCAATTTGTTTAACATCACCAATAGAAAGACGCATTAAATCTAAAGTTCCTGCCGTACGCCCAATTACAGGCTGATTATCGATAAGGATTAACGTGTATTCGGGATTAAAACCTTGAATTTGGACGCCTGTACCATGGTTTGTAACAATATTAAGACCAGTTTGCTCACTCAAAATATCGCTTAATCGTAAACTGCCAGAACCATCAATTTCTTTTTTATCTACAACTGTGATTGGTACACTTACATCTTCTAGCTCTTTTTTTGTTCTTGAAGCAGTAACTACAATGGGACTTTCTTCATACACTATTTCCTCAAGTATGATGGAGAGCACTAGTTCCTGATTGTCATCTACTCTTAGAGATTGGCTATAATTCTGATATCCAATTTTGGTAATACTAATTTCGTAGGAATTTGCGGGAATATCGCTAATAAAAAATCTACCATCGCTGTCGGTAATTGCCCATTTATAGTCACTTAGATAGACTTGAGCGTGTGGTACTCCCTCCCCTGAACGTTCTGTAACACGACCACTTATTTCAGCTTGCTTGGCAAATGCAGAAAATGAAAATCCAAATAACAAACTTCCCAGTAGGAAGTGTTTTATATAAAGCACTTAAACTATTTATCTTTTTTTATCTAGAATCATTCCAAATTACCCGCCTTATATGAAGATTATGTGAAGATATTTTAAGAATCCCCCTTTTTAATACTTTCAGGTGATATTTTATCTTCACATTAGAACTTAGCACTTGGTATTGAGTAGCTAGAATTGGGAAATTATTTCTACTTTTTATTCACAGATCTCGCACCCCCTCATCACAATTAACCAATAACTATATTTGATTCAGGGTGTTTGAGATAGTTGTAATCATCGTTTTGGAAACAGGATTAGCTGGATTTTCTTGATGTGCAGAATTGAGTTCTGGGTAGTAGGCTGTCACAAGCGAGACGCTTGCGACAGGATTTGGGCATCACGCTTGTGGTGGCGGTGATTACCGCTTTTTCAGCATAATTCCTGGGCGAGTGCCTGTAAATTCACCCTCTTGCTGCACTATTTCCCCATTTATAATAACATAATCGAAGCCGATGGCATACTGGTGTGGCTCTTCATATACCGCCTTATCAACAATATTGCTCGGGTTGAAAACCAATACATCTGCGGCAAAACCTGGTTTCAATATTCCTCTGGGGGCAAAATTTAGTGCATCAGAAACTCCTCGTGCTTGGTCAATTCCAAGTAGCTCGGCTGTTTGTCCCGTCATCTTGTAAATAGCTTCCTCCAACGATAAAACACCTTCTTCTTCCACAAATTGACGAATAATGCGTGCAAAAGAGCCGTATCCACGAGGATGCTCCATGGTTGGCGACCCATCAGACGAAACCATCACGTGTGGATCTAACAATAATTGGCGCATTACATCCATATTCATCACAAAATAGGCTCCACTTGCTGAACCTGGTGGAAGATGATCGATGAGTACATCTTCGAAGGGTTTATCCAACTCTTCTGCAATTTGGGCAAGGGTTTTTCCAGTCCAGGGCGCCGTTCCAATGAGTGTTGCCGTTGGTCCATTTCTACGTTGCACCCTTTCGCGTAAATATTGAGCTAATTCGGGTCGGCGTGTTTGCACAACTTCCTTAAAATTATTCGGCGGTAGTGCCCAGTCGGGGTATAGAATTCCGATTCCAGTATAACTTGCTGCATAAGGATATACATCAGCCGTAATGGCAACGCCTGCTGCACGGGCACTGTCCATTACTGCAATAACTCTATTGGCATCATCAACTTCATTCCCGAACACAACTTTAATATGCGACACGTGCACACGAGCATTTCCTTCGCGCCCCATTTGTATTAATTCTCGAATTGAATTTGAAACCTGATCTTCGTCTTCATTACGTATATGGCTCAAAATCAAACCATCGTACTGTGAGACTACTTCAGCAACAACGGCTAATTCTTCACGATTTGCAAAAACACCAGGAATGTATTCAATACCTGTTGATACCCCAAAAGAACCGTCACGCAACTGTGTATCTATAATATGAGCCAAACTATCAAGTTGTGTATTATCTGGATTGCGCTGAAGTCCGATGCCAGAGTATCGGCGCGCCGTTCCGTGGCCAACTGTATGAGCAATATTTACACCCGGATTTGCCTGTTGTACTTTTTCCATCCATTCGGGAAGATTGGCAATTCCCGGACTCGATCCGTCGAGACCTAAGAAAATTGTGGTTACGCCCATCGACCAAAAATTTCTAAAAGCGGGGTCTACTTCGGCGTTGCCATGGGCATGTGGATCTATAAAACCCGGTGCAACTACTCTTCCTTTTGCATCAATTGATTCTTTTGCATTATAACCTGACAATTCTGACGAACCTGCGTACACAATAAATCCGTCATTTATCAATATGCTTCCTTGAAAAGCCTCCGCACCCGTTCCATCTACAACCCGAGCGTTTTCAATCTTTACGTCATAGGTAATATCCACTGGAGGAAGTGTTTCCTGTGTACATCCCAATACTAAAATCAACAAAAACCATCCTAAAATATGCTTCATATTAACATCACTTTTTTTGAGTCTTTTATTTGTGCAGCTTGGTGAAATAACCAACAATTAAAACCTTCGGGCATACAAATACTAAATCGAAATAAAATAATTTCCAGCCAGGCTAAAAACTTCTTCTTTTGCCCATCTTCTAAAACTTTATTGAAGAAACACCAAGGTAATAAGACAAACAATACTATCATTTTTCTCTTCGGCAGCACGCTTAACTAACTAATTGTTTTCTTCTTGCTGTTTTTTAGAGGGGATGCATACTTTGGCAAGTAGTAACCAGCCAATTATAAATGCTACGCCACCTAGTGGTGTAATTGCACCTAGCCAGGTGATATCGGTTAGTGCGAGTGTGTATAGACTAAACGAGAAGAATAAAACGCCTACCGCGAATATTACCCCAGCCCATTTAAGTAATTCACTGGAATTGTTGCGTGCTACTAATCCTGTTAAGATAATGGCAATAGAATGATAGAAGTGATATTGAGCGCCGGTTTCCCAATTTTCGAGACGTTCGGGAGTTACCATATCTTTTACAGTATGTGCACCAAAGGCGCCAATCATTACTGCAATAGCAGCCATAATAGCCCCAACGGTTATTAGTTTATCTGACTTTTCCATCACGCTTTAAATTCTATTTTACGGTGAGAGCCATCACAAAACGGCTTATTTTCGGATGCACCACAGCGGCAGAAACTCATTCTTTTAGCTGTTTTAGTAGGTTCTTGATCCCCTAGAACTTCATAATTTCCATCTACTACAAATGGGGCGTTTGCTAATAACCGAATTTGAAGTTCTCCACCTAAATCGGCACTTGGTTCAAGTTCAAGTCGCTCTGGGTTATATTTAGTATTAGCTTTAAACTCAGCTTTAATATGCGAATTATCGCAAAATGGTTTGTTAGAAGATGCCCCACAACGGCAAAGTGCCATTCGGGTATCGCGCATTATTTCTTCACCATCATTATTTAAAAGCACCAAATTACCGCTTAAATAAACTGGACCATCTTCGGCTAATGTGATCTTATTTGTGGCTGGAATTGGCTCTGTTTCATCCGACTTTAATACATTATACTGTAATGCGCCGGTTGGGCATTTATGAATAACTTCCTTTAGCTTATCTATTCCATTTGCTCCATCAGGGTTAATCCATGGCTTTTTAGTGATGTCAAAAACTTCGGGCAACCCATGTATACATTCTTCAGCATGGATACAGCGCTTTGAGTCCCAACTTACTTCTATACTGTCATTTGAATACTTAAATACTTTTGAACTCATTGTGTTGACTATTTATAATTTTACTGTAAAGCTAACAAAAGGAACTACTGCGCCAATATCTTGGCCTACTAGAAATCCCAAATCAGCTGCAATGTTTTTACCTATAAATCTACCACCTAAAATACCTATAGAAGTAGAGCCGCCGCCATCAGGTATAACAAAGTTCTCTGATAATAAGGCGAATTTTTCTGAAACCCTGAATTGTGCCCCTAATATATAAATGAAATTGCTGGAAGCTTCGTCTGTCACTCCAGCGCCTAGGCCACCTGTTAGGTCAAGACGGTTCCATGAATAGGTTGTGGCACCAAATATGGTGCCAAATCCAGTTTCAGAGTCAAATATTGAGTAATAACTAGCTGTTCCCGAAATGGATAGATTCTCACTTAAATTAGCACCCACTTTGGCACTTCCTGAAAATAATTGATAATTAAATTCTAGACCTGGTATCATACTAAAACTTCCAGATAGTGTAACATTCTTCGATACTCCATAAGAAAGTGTAGAAAAGAAAATATAGGTATTCTGATAGTATCCTGAGCCAGCTTCTGCCATTCTACCACTAGGTGTTATAAATAATTTATTAGCTGCCGGATTTTTATACCAGCGAGATGTTGGATCCCTATCATTTACTAACTCAACCAACCGAATACGGTTATAGTTAAAATTAAAAACACCGTCATTAGTTTTAATTGCAGCCGACTCATCATCTACAGTCTCTACAGAGCCTGAAAAAGTGTTGTCATTTAAAAGGGTTATAAACACGTCAATTCCCTTTTCTTTGGCCTCTAAAAAAACAGCTTTAAATTTAGAGGTTTGTGCAAAAGTTACGGATGAGCTTAAAAAAAGTAGGCCGGCTGATAGATATAATACTCTTAATTTCATACTTGTATAAGTTGGTAAGAAAACATTCAATAATATAAAACCAATTGCCTAAAGCAAAAATTTAATATAGCACTATTAACTGCTATTTATATACTGTTAATTAGTGTTTTATGTGAATCTGTAAAATTAATAGTCTTCAATTTTTAGCCCATTAAAAGTTAATACACATCGTAATTATGGCTTATACTCAAACTAGTGTAATTGTTTCGATATAAGTTATACTGTTTTATATTGTTAAGAAGTTTAAAGTTTATATATGAAAAAAATCATTGCTGAGTCAACTATAACATGCCCTAAGTGTTCACATCAATCTAAAGAGGTTATGCCTACGGATGCCTGCCAATTCTTTTGGGAATGCCCTGCTTGCGGCACAGTTACCAAGCCTAAAGAGGGCGATTGCTGTGTGTTCTGTAGCTATGGAGATGTAGCCTGCCCGCCCATTCAACAAGATAAAAGCTGTTGTTAAGTTAGCTGTCACAAGCGAGACGCTTGCGACAGAGGTTTTGGAATTTGACCGACACTAACTCTGTCAGGGTTGGGTTGCTAGATAATTCGACTGTTCATAACCCATCAATTCCGACCTCCACTTCCCGAGGCTTCGGGATCCTTCTCAAGGAGGAGGACTTTCCTTGGCAAATTCGAAGGTTGTTTGTGGTGGCGAGAATTGTCGTTTTTGAAACAGGATTATCAGGATTTTCTTGATGCGCAGGATTGGAGCTGATTGATTAACTAGGCTTATGAACCTGTTATACCATATTGGAACCAGAGGGGAAAATGAATGGAGTTTTTGACAATCATTTGACTGAAATACCAATTCATTCTAGGCTGTCGATTTTTTTCCACTTGTTGTAGGTGTCATCATCCCACATACTTTGGATGAAGGCAATTACAGATTCTTTATCCTCGTCAGTAAGAATATCTTTAAAAGCGGGCATGGTTCCGCCAAGTGGAATCCCGCCATTATCAATGGTTTCTAAAAGCACAAATTTTGGGTGATGCCAAGTATGTGCCGTTCCATTTAATGGTGGCGCTGGGAAATTTCCAGCCGAATCTGGTCTTTTCCAGTTTTCCACTATACCCTGACCTAAAGCGCCATGGCACGAAGCACAATGCATAGCAAAAATCTGTTCACCTGCTTCAAATTGCTGTTTGGTGAACCCTCTGTTTTCTTTGAAGGAAATGGGGGTAGAACTAACACTCTTCTTTTCTGCCACATTATTACAGCTCGATAAAAAAACGGCTAGAGAAATGAAGACAAATAGTTGTATTAAATTTAATCTATGTTCCATTAACCTTTTGACTTAAAACTGCAAATATCATGCGCTTCTTTTACTACCTGCTTTTTCTTTCTATCGTCAAGCCCAAGTGAGTTCAGTATCTTTTCATCCTCACAAAGTTGCATACAAAATATCACGTCACTGTCGAGAAGCTGTTTCTTTACTTTTTTACTTATGGTTGAAAGGCTGGTAATGGGATGAAGATTTACCCGATCTATCAGATCTTTAAGACCTTCCCTTTTGGGATAATCCCAGCTCAGCATTTTTAGACCAACACAATTTCCATATTGTAAAGCATCACTAGTAAAGCGGGTGTTGGTAACCACCCAGCCTTGATGATTCTTATGCTTGTGATTGGGCAGGCTACTCCATTTTGTTTTTACATCTAAAAACCGAGAATGTATATATAGCGGAACTTTGACATTACAAGTATGTCCTTTTCGATTGTGGAATTTGCATTCAATCATAAAATGCTCATTATCTTTTTCAGCAATCACATCAATTTCATGCGAAACACAATCGCCCTCTACAACTACACCAACTTTCGTTTTATAGCCCATTCTGTTAAGTAGTTCGCCTACAAATTTCTCGAAAGGATGTCCAGTCGGTCCTAGCTCTAACAAAGCCTCTTTCAATTTATAACGGCCTGCCGAGCCATACGAGTGATTCTTTAGTAGACGAAACGCCTCTTTATAGATTTTTTGAGTAGTTATACCGTCATAAAGTATTCCATTTACTGACCTTAAGATATGATCAACCACCTGCTTATTGGCACCAGAACTCGATAGCGAGCGTCGTAATTTATTCTCGTCAAAGGGTTCTACTTCTCCAGAAGCTTTTGTGATAATTATTGATGCCATATTACCCAAGCATTTGAATGTTTAATTCTTCTTTCCTTGTAATAATTCCGTATAGGTTAAATGCATGTTTATTATAAAATAGCTTTGCCTAAAAGAAGCGTTGGGTTATGCCCAGCGATAGGTTAGTTTTATTAATGGATTTTTGTGCATCTAACTCTATTCCTGTTAAAGCCCTGATAGCGTCAATTGTTTCAGGAATGACAATCGCCTGATTGTCTACCAAATAAGCATAGAAAAGTTCATTACCTATTACTTTTAACATGTCTTCCCAGATGGCTACTTCGTACATATCTCCATGCGGTCGTCCCAAATCAAGCATCATCTCTTTTACAGCATTATTAGCGGAAAGCTCGTCTTTCATGTTAATAAAAGCGGTTCTTGTTGAGGTAGCTAAAGCTGCTAGCACTTCTTCTTTAGTAGCCTCTCTTGTTAATTGAACCGTCCAATAGTGTAAATGACTCAATGTTAGTGGCACTTTAACAGCTGCAGTGATTACATCTAATTCTGGGTCTACACTTTGTGCATCAGGGCCTTGATGACTGGGTATATCTTGTTCGGGCACCATCGTATTCATAATTCCATTTTTGTGACTTTCCCAAGGATCTGTAGCTCTACGTAGTAAAGTGCCTCGCGCTTTATCCAAAAGCCCTGCACGTTTTAATGCACTTAAAGTCCGAACAATAGACGTGGTATTACAAGATACAACTCGAGTACTCTCACGATTAATAGCTGAACTATAATTGTACTCTGCACTAAAAGAATGCCCAGTTGCTTCGTGTGGCTCTCCACCTTGCACTATATATTTTATTCCAGCAAGTTTATATTTTTCTGCGTTTTGTGCTCCAAATTTTTTAGGAGCGCAATCGACTACTAAATCGGCTTTACTCAACATATCATCAAGATTACCAGCAACAGGAATATTTTGTTCTTCCATCACTTTTTGGCCTTCTTCTGTATTTGCAAACAGAGGGAAGCCTTTTAGCGCAGCCACTTTTATTCTCCAGTCAGCTGCCACATCGCCAATACCAACTAGCTCCATATCATCTTGTAAAGCAACTGCCTCTACAACTCTTTTGCCAATAACTCCATAACCATTCACTACTACTTTAATCTTTTCCATATTTTTATTTACCATTAATTTAGTTTCTCTTATTTCAAAAGCTTAAAACACATTATATTAATCGAATAATGAGCTCATTTTTTCTTCGATTCATAATTTTACATGAAAGGTATATATGCACCAGTCATGTAGCCATTAACTGCAGCTTTCATACTTCAGTATATCACAATTTACTTAAGCTCATTTTCTCTAATAAAATTTTACCACTTCCTTTAATTTTAAGGCCAACTGCACCATCCTTAGGAGCATCTCCGTGCCCGTGAACCACCATTTTTTTATCGATATATCCCCTGAAGTGGGTACCGCTACTAACCACACGCACAAACATTGGCTTTGAGGTATCGTTAGAACCTTTTTCAAAAATGGTTTCTTTCCCATTTACTAAACGCCCTTGTATAACTTCACCGCCTGATGAAATCGACACAAAATCAAAATTTGATTCGTCTACCACATTATTTGTCAACATTACCACACCTTCAAATGTGGACATATCTAGGTAATAATCTATCTGTGTATTATTGAAAGAATCGTGGCTGACAAAAAAGTCGTTTAAATTTCCTCCGCTGAATGAAAGCACATACCTACCATTGCTAGCTATTACTGCTTCAGCATTTGCATTTTCTAAACTTCCTATTAACCAATGGAAATTATTTCTCAGATCAGAAATAGCATTTTTACCCATCTCCCATTCCCAATTTCCATTCTCTGTAGTAATAAAAGTTGTGGAGTTATCTATTAATCCTTCAGAGTCCGTTTCTTGGCTGAGTTTAACAGGCGTCTCAGTTTTGTTGGTTTGCACCCCAGCACCGTATTTAAAAACCAGTTTAGCTCCATTATCACCTGTTTGAACAAGTAGAAATAAGCCTACAAACGAAAGTGCAAAAAAACCAATATGAAACTTCATACGATGTTCTTCTCGGCCTTTCCACGTCGCAAAAATTCGAGCAACTGCATAAATGCCATAAAACCACACTACGTAAAGAGCCCAATCGGCATGGGTTGTAAGTACAGTTTGTGCCTCGGCAGGTAAAAAAACACTATCAGCAGCTTCCTTCCCAGTAAAATACACTCCAATTGCAGTAGCTGCTCCAACCCCGTAGAGTAAAGCCGTCGACTCTACTGTCCACCATTTCCTCTCTTTTGGAAGAAAGAATGAGAGGAAGTCAAAAAGAATAGCAATTGCTAAAATAGCAATAGGAAAGTGCACCAACATAGGATGCATATTGGGGGCCCATTCGGGTAAAAATAAAGATTCCATAATAGTATTTTTTATCGTTCAATTTTAAGTAATCGAGCATTTATTGCCACAACCACGGTGCTTATAGACATCAAACCTGCGCCAACTGCAGGATTTAAAACCAATCCATATGTAAATAGGACTCCGGCTGCTAATGGGATTGCAACGGCATTGTAACCCGTAGCCCAAAACAAATTCTGAATCATTTTTTTGTAGGTAGCTTTAGCTAAGGAAATAAGAGCTACAACATCTTTGGGATTACTTTGAGTAAGAATAATATCTCCTGTTTCAACAGCTACATCAGAGCCTGTACCAATGGCAATTCCTACATCAGCTTGTGCCAAAGCTGGTGCATCGTTTACTCCATCGCCTGTCATCGCTACTTTCAGCCCACGTTGTTGAACTTCAATTATTTTATCTGCTTTTTCGTTAGGTAACACCTCAGCAAAAAACTCATCCAGTTCTAGTTCTTTAGCTACATACGCGGCGGTTTGTTTATTATCTCCGGTAAGCATAATACACTCAATGCCCATTGCATGAAGTTGCTTTATAGCCACTTTAGAATCTTCCCTAATGGTATCACCTAAGGCAATAGCACCATGCAGTTTGTCTTCTATTATTACAAACACTACAGTTTTACCTTGCTCAGAAAGCTGCTGATATTGATCATCTGGTATTTCAATATCATTTTCTCTTAGGTACCCAGGGCTAACTACTTTAACTGAAAGCCCTTCTATTATCCCTTCAATTCCCTTCCCTGTTATAGACTGGAAATCTTTTACTTCAAAAAACGAATCTACTGAATTAACAATTCCTCGAGCAATAGGGTGTTCCGAGTTTTGCTCTAGAGAAGCAGTAATTTTTAATAATCGCTCTTCATCGTAATCCTCAGTAAAGGTCAGTATTTCGGTTACTTTAAATACTCCTTCGGTTAGTGTTCCTGTTTTATCAAAAACAACTACATCAATATTCCTAGCATCTTCAAAAGCGGTTCTATTACGAATTAAAAACCCATTTTGTGCTGCCAAGCTAGTTGATACGGCTACCACTAAAGGAACAGCTAAGCCTAATGCGTGTGGACAAGCAATTACCATTACTGTAACCGTACGTTCAAGGGCAAAAACAAAGTCCTGAGAAGTTAGAAATGTCCAAACAAAAAAAGTAATTGCACCAGCGCCAAGAGCAACAAGTGTAAGCCAAAATGCGGCTTTATTTGCCAAATCTTGGGTTTTTGATTTACTGTCTTGTGCTTGTTTTACCAGATCTATAACCTGAGATAAAAATGAATCCTCCCCAGCTTTATCAATCTCAATTATTAGTGAACCCTCTCCATTTATAGAGCCCCCAATAACTCTATCTTCTTCGTTTTTGTTAACTGGCTTAGACTCACCAGTCAATAACGATTCATCAACAGTACTTTTTCCTTTTACTACGAAACCATCAGCCGGAATCTTTTCACCCGGTTTTATGAGTACTTGATCTCCGATCTTTAATTCTTCAAGTGGAATGTCTTTGGTGGTGCCGTCTTCTTGCATTAAATGGGCCTCAGAAGGCATCAATTTTGCCAATTCTTCCAGCGCTTTTGACGCACTCATCACTGACTTCATTTCGATATAATGCCCAATAAGCATAATATCTACGAGCGTAACGAGTTCCCAGAAAAACATTTTTCCATCAACTACAAATACAACTAGTGAACTATATAAGTAAGCAATTGAAATGGCGATGGCTACGAGAGTCATCATACCAGGTTGCTTCTTTTTTAACTCATCAATTAAACCCGTTAAAAATGGCCAGCCTCCATAAAAGAAGACTATGGTTGATAACACAAAAGAAATATAGATATCGCCATTAAATGATAGTGTTTCCTCTAGCCCGAGAAAACCTTGAATCATTGGCGAAAGTGCTATAATAGGAACACTAAGAGCTAATGAAACCCAAAATCGCTTTAAGAAATCTTGCGCCATGTGTGCATGATGATTGCTATGATCTTCATGCTTTTTGTTATGACCTTTGTGATCATTTTCCTGGTGATGGTGATGTTCGTGTTCCATAATTCAATCAGTTAATAGTTTTATCTGTTGAGCCACATTTCAGCATTTTTTTACCGTAATATGGATTTTGAATTTCTTCTTTATTACTCATCCATTTTGCGCCTTTTCCACCATTCGCCATGGGACAAAACTGCACAAACAGAACGCTTTTATCGTATCCCTGATTTTCAACAGCCGTCACGAGTTCCGTAGTAATTGCTTCTAACGATCCTCTAAGCTCTTCAATATTTTTAGCTGCAACTGCTATTTCTATTGCGGCAAGCATTTTGCCGTGATGTGCTTCGTGCATTTCTTGATGTTCTGTGTGCTCGTTCATTTCTTCACTTGTTTTAACTTCTTTAGTGAAATTAGAAATACGCTTGTTAGCTTCTTCAAAATTATCGGCTACCAAAGCATCTTTAAATGCCAAATATTCATTTACTAATATGGTCAAATGATCTTCATGAGCGTGCTCATTGTGCTCTTGAGCCTGTATGTTTGGTATGCTTATAAAAAAGGCTAGCAATGTAATTATGTAATATTTCATAGTGTTTTTATTTTATGGTTTATGATTCTATTTTTTTAACGGTCTCTCCACAGGTATCCATTTCAACTCCAAAGAATGGATTGGTAATTTTTTCAGAATCGCTTAACCAACTTCCTCCTTTCCCGCCATTTGCCATGGGGCAGAATTGCTGATAGGTTACATTTGTGATGCCAAAAGTTTCAACACTTTCAATAAGTGCTGCGGATAATGAAAGAAATAATCCTCTTTGCTTTTCAAGGTTTTGTTCGGCGGATAGTTTGGTAGCATTGTTGTTCAGTTTTTCTAACTGCGACATCCACACCATGTGTAAATCCCCTTCCACCAAATTCATATCTACATCGCTAAGCTTGGCATTAATTTGCTTTGCAGCTTGGGATGCGGCTTCAGAATCAGATTTATTTAGTGCTTTTGTCAGCCCTAAATAGGCTTCTACTACTTCATTTAATTGCTTTTTAAAAGCTTTTGGAACATTTCCCTTTAAAACAGATTTAGAAACTACATCGGCTTTCATTTCATCATCCATAATATGCCCTTCGTGACCAGTTTTATTTGCGCCAGAACCTGGTGTTCTGTTCATCATGCTTAATTTGTCGGCTAGCTGAGCAGCACTATCAATTTTGAATGTTCCGTTTGTTACCACAGTCTCGCCTGCTTCTAGCCCATCTAACACTTCATAATAATTCCCAATTCTTTTGCCTAATGTAATTTCTCTGGCTTTGAAGGTGTTTTTTTCGCTGTCTTTTATTTTTACATATACGATAGAACGAGGTCCCGTCCACATAACTGCTGTTCTTGGAACAAGTAGCCCTTTATCAGAACTCATTTTACCTAATACCATTCCTTCAACCAGCATCCCTGGCTTTAAAACAAGATTTTTATTCTGAATATTTGTTCTAATTCTCACTGTTCTGGTAATATTGTCGAGCAGTGGGTCTATGAAATCAATCTTAGATTTGAATGTTTGCCCTGGTAGCGATGCCACAGTAAATGTAATTTCATCCCCTTTTGAAATACTCGAGATATCTGATTCATAGGCTTCAAATTGCACCCAAATGGAGTTAAGTTCGATGATCTCGTACATTAACTCGCCACTTTTTAAATGGTCGCCTGCTGAAACGAACCTATTCAAAACATATCCACTTTGATGTGCACGAATATCTATGTTAGAATCTAGAGATCCTTGTGCCAAAATATCATCAATTTGGTCGGTTGGAATTTTCCAGTTTATAAGTTTATTTCTAGCTGCTTGGTATAATCTGGGATTATTATCCTTATTTTCAAAAGCTTCAAAAAGCTCCTTTTTAGCAGTGTATAGTTCGGGAGAATAGACTCGTGCAACAACATCCCCCTTGTTAATATACTCACCCGTAAAATTGACGAATAGTTGTTCTACTCTTAGATTAAAGTGAGCTGGAATCTGAGCTATTTTCCGCTCATCTATTACTACCTTACCTGGTAATAGAACTTCAATAGGAGCGCTACTAATGTGTACTTCTGAGGTTTCAATCTCAGCCCGTTTCATTGCCGTTAGCGACATTGTTAACTCATTAGGATCTTCATTATCAGAACTACTATCATCAACAGGAATGAGTTCCATGCCACAAATAGGGCAGTTTCCTGGTTCATTTTGCCGAACCGATGGATGCATACTACAGGTGTATATGATATTCCCTTCTTCATCAGTATGTGTTTCTGCAATGTGCTCATCAATACTTTGTGTAGTTGGTGCAGAGCCGCCAAAGAATATTGCTCCCAAAGCAATTCCTGCGAGTGCGATAATTATATATATGGAGTATTTTTTTATCTTTTTCATGAGTAGGTGATTTAGTAATTAATTTCGTTTGGCGTGATATTGTTTACACCGTATAAATAACCGATGTAACTGAGCGCTATGAATTCATCCGCCCGGGCTTGGTCTCGTTTCAATTGGTAATCAAGTAGCTTACGTTGTAAACGTAATACTTCTTCAAAACCCACATTACTTGTAGAATAGGAGTCAATCAAAATTCGAACAGCTTGTTCAATACGTTGAATTTGTGTGCTGTTGTATAATTCAAATCTACGTTCCGCATCTTTTTTATCTTTTAGAGCAGTTAAATAGCTTGTTTCAAGTTGATTTTCGAGCGTTGTTATATCTTGTTGAACGGCGTTTAAATTCCATTTTGCCTGCCTCACTTTAGCTCGGTATTTATTTCTAAACAGTGGAATTCTAATGCTTGCACGGGCTATTAATTCATCTTGCGCATTATTCGAAAAGGTGGCAATATCGCTAAATGTACCTGAGGCCATATAATCTAATCCCACTCCAAATTCTGGCCTACCATCTTTTTTTGCCAAATCAATGGCAGTAGCAGAAGCATCTTTCGTAT
This sequence comes from Balneolaceae bacterium, assembly GCA_041656135.1. Classification (GTDB taxonomy): domain Bacteria; phylum Bacteroidota; class Rhodothermia; order Balneolales; family Balneolaceae; genus Balneola. The sequence continues at coordinate 23,428 of JBBAEC010000025.1, forward strand.
ATCTAAGCATAGATAATTTCGGATTCTGATATATTTGATCTAACCCATATTCAGGTATATTTCCCGATTCTTTTAGTTCTGATGGAGCTTCTACCTTAGTGTTTGGATCTGTATTTCTTAGCTCATTAAACTCTTGAATAAGAAGATTTTTGTTGTCCTGTAGCAGAGCTAGAGCTGTTTTCAAATCTTCTTGCTCAATCTGTGCTCTAAGTACATCTACTTGCGAAGTAAGTCCGTTTTCATATTGTTGGAAGCTCAGGTTTAACAGATTATTTATAATGGATAGATTCGCTTCTACACTTTCGATGTTGCGCTCCACTACATACAATTCTCCCCAAAGCTCTTCCATTTGAAAGAAAAGACGGTTTCGTCGCTCCTGAAATTCCTCAAATTTCATCCTAGCCATTGCTGTTGAAATAGCACGTTTATCAGCCAAAGAGCCGAACCACGGGAACATCTGCGTTAAAGAAATACTGGCTTTTTGAGAGCCTGGCATAGTATTGTTAGGGCTGATGAAGTACGCAAACGCCACCTCAGGATCTGGTAAAGTTCCAGTTATGGTACGTTGCTCTAATTCAGAATTATAATTTAGAAATAGGGCATACAACTCCGGATTATTCTGAGCTGCTTCCTGCTGATAATCCTCAAGCGATTGTGCTTTTAGATTAGAGATCGAAAACAAGCTCATAACCATGATTAAGCATACAGTCATAAACATATCCCTTGTTTTCTTTGCCAGTTTATAATTCTCCCCTTGAGGGGAGATGATTAAATCGGTAACTACCGATTTGAGCTGTGAAGTGTCCATCGAGTTAAATTTTTGTTGAATTAATAGTCTCATTTCAAACTCCTTTTCAATTGGAATTCTTTCCAAATAGCGTATAAAACGGGCACTACAAATAAGGTTACAATTTGTAGAAGCAACCCACCAATACTTGGAATGGCCATTGGAACCATAATATCTGAACCTCGTCCGGTTGAAGTAAGAATGGGCAGTAGTGCTAAAATGGTGGTGGCTGTAGTCATTAGAGTTGGGCGAATACGTCGTGTACTTGCTTCAATAACCGTTGCTCGTATCTCTTCTTTTGTTGTGGGTTTTACTTTTTCAAAAAGCTGATCGAGATAGGTTGCCATAACTACACCCCCATCTGATGCAATACCAAATAGTGCAATAAAACCTACCCAAACGGCTACACTCAAATTCACCGTGCCCATCTGGAATACATCTCTCACATTTTGCCCTAACACATCAATGTTTAAAAACCATGGTTGACCATATAACCAAAGTAGCAGAAAACCACCTGCCCAAGCCACAAATATACTGGTGAAAACCATACCTGTAGTAGCAGCAGACTTAAATTGGAAATACATAATCAAAAAGATGGCGAATAGAGCTATGGGTAAAATAATACCCAATCGCTTTTCTGCACGAACCTGATTCTCATAGTTTCCGGCAAACTCAAAACTTACCCCCGAAGGAACAATTAACCCTCCGTTTTCGATATTATTTGAAATTAAAGACCGCGCATTTTCAACCACCTCCACTTCAGAGAAACCATCTATTTTATCAAAAATCACAAAGCCAATTAAAAAAGTATCTTCACTTTTAATAGCCTGAGGACCTTGCCTGTAAACTATGGTTGCCAGCTGTTCTAATGGAATTTGAGCTCCTTGTTTTGTGGGTATAAGCATACGAGCTATAGCTTCTGGGCTATCTCGTAATTCTCTTGCATAACGAACCCGAATAGGGTAGCGCTCTCTCCCTTCCACCGATCTTGACACCATTTTACCACCAATACCAACCGCCAAGAATTCCTGTACTTCATGCATTGAAAGGCCATATCGAGCTAATTTCTTTCTATCCCAATCAACTTCTAAATATGGTTTCCCTACAATTCTATCTGCAAAAACAGCTCCTGCATTTACTCCAGGTACTCTTTTTAGAATCTCTTCGAGTTGAAGACCAAACTCTTCAATAGTTTCTAATTTTGGACCTTTTATTTTAATACCCATTGGCGCGCGCATTCCAGACTGAAGCATCACTAACCGAGTTTCGATAGGCTGTAGCTTGGGTGCTGAGGTGGTTCCAGGTATTCTTGATGCGTTTACAATTTCTTTCCAAATATCGTCGGGCGTTTTGATATGGTCGCGCCATTGGCGAAAAAACTTGCCGTCTGAATCTGGAATGAGATCACCTTTTTCATCACGTACATAATCCCCATTATCATCTACCTCAAACCGAATCCTTCTTCCGTCTTTATCCGTTTTATATTCTGATTTGTAAAGTATTACGTTTTCGAACATAGAAATGGGTGCAGGATCTAGAGGCGATTCTGTTCGCCCCATTTTACCTACCACTGTTTCTACTTCAGGTATGGCGGTAACTGCCATATCAATTTTTCGCATCACATCTATTGATTCCTCAACTCCAGCATGAGGCATGGTTGTAGGCATTAATAAAAATGCACCTTCATCTAAGGCAGGCATAAACTCCTTGCCTAAACCAGGAAATGTATGAGATACAGAGCTCCAGGCATTGGTGGTTTTTATATCCCAGCCAACACTTTCAAAGCCTTTTTCTACAAAACCGAAAACTCTCGAGAAACCTAGCCATATAATCATTCCAAATACAATGAAAAAAGTAGGTATAGATAGAAATGCAATTTTGTGATCTAAGCACCAAGAAATCAAATTTTTGTAAAAGTGAATAACTAGCCAGAAGGTGGCTAAAACACTTCCAATTAGAATAATTACGAAGAATAAATTCCAAATAAATGCTACACTAGGCCCGAATGGTAGCCAATATTGGGTAAGCAACCAGGTTACTATAATTACGCTGAGTACGTTATTATTAAACGAGGTTTTTTGCACCCATTTATGATTAAAAAATAGGGGTGTGCCATTTATAAGCCCGAAACCTAAAAGTGCTAGGCCTGCCCATATTGGTCCCATAAATAAAACCACTATTCCCGCTAATACTAGTGCACTGTTCCAGATCAATTTCACAAATCTGTTGCTAATCTTAATAGAAAACAGCCAATGTGCAAAAGGTGGGATTAGTGTTATTGATATAATAATGGATGCTAGCAGTGCAAATGTTTTGGTGTATGCTAGTGGCTTAAAGAGTTTCCCTTCGGCTGCAATCATCGTGAAAACGGGCAAGAAACTCACAATAGTAGTTGATACTGCCGTTATAACTGCGGAGGCTACTTCAACTGTGGCGTTGTAAATAATTTCGAGTAACGAATCCCCCTCCTTACTTTCTTCAATATGCCGGAGCATATTTTCGGAAAGGATTACCCCCATATCCACTATAGTTCCTATGGCGATGGCAATTCCCGAGAGTGCCACAATATTTGCATCTACCCCTGCATATTTCATGGCAATGAAAGTCATAAGTACGGCAGCTGGCAACATTCCTGAAATTAGGAAGGAGACTCTTAAATTCATTACCATCACCACTATTACAATGATAGTGATGAGTATTTCGAGTGTCAGCGCCTCTTCGAGAGTACCCAATGTCTCTCCTATAAGCTCAGATCGATCATAAAATGGAACAATGGTTACTTTAGAAATAGTCCCATCTGCTAGTTTCTTTGAGGGTAGCCCAGGAGAAATCTCTTCAATTTTCGCTTTTATATTATTTATTACTTCCTGTGGATTTGCGCCTTGCCTTGCAACCACCACTGCACCTACTGCTTCAGCTCCACCTTTATCAAGTGCACCACGCCGCATGGCTGGTCCCGTGGTTACAAAGGCCACATCCTTAATTCTGATGGGTACATTATTTACCACTTTAATAACCGCTTCTTCTAGATCTTCGGTGTTTTTTATATATCCCAAGCCTCGAACTAAATATTCTGCATTATTTAGCTCAATGGTTCTTGCACCAACTTCTACGTTGCTTTTCTTAACCGCTTCGAATACCTCATTTAGGCTAATATCGTAAATTTTGAGTGTGGTCGGATCTACATCAATCTGATATTCCTTTACATAGCCACCAATGGGTGCCACTTCTGCAACACCGCTGGCTCCAGAAAGTGCATAACCCACATAAAAATCTTGAATGCTTCGTAATTCCTGTGGATCCCAGCCACCAGTGACCTCACCATTTTCATCTCTACCCTCGAAGGTGTACCAAAAAACCTGACCAAGGGCGGTGGCATCTGGACCAAGTGTTGGTTGCACTTCTGATGGCAATGTGCCTGCTGGTAGTGAGTTTAGCTTTTCAAGAATTCGAGAACGGCTCCAATAAAATTCGACCCCTTCTTCAAAAATTACAAATATGCTCGAAACACCAATCATCGAGGTACTTCGGATGGTTTTAACACCAGGAACGGTGAGCAGTTGAGTGGTTAATGGATAAGTAATCTGATCTTCCACATCTTGGGGAGATTGGCCAGTCCACTCGGTATATACAATTTGTTGGTTTTCACCCAAATCTGGAATGGCATCTACAGGAACAGGATCATTTGGGATAAAGCTCAAGTTCCAAGCAAATGGCGAGGTTATTAATCCCCAAAAAACAATAGTAACCAGTAATAGTACTGCAACTAGTTTGTTTTCTAGAAAGAAACGAATAATTTTATTAAGCATGATTTTATTGAATAGAAATTTCTTCGATGAACTGCAGGCGCAGTTTGGTTTTTTCTTTAATATTGAGTGCCAAAAAATAGGGATGGTATTATCCCATTAGGATTGACTCAATCTGATAAGCTCGAAGTAATTCTAAATTATAAAAGTGGAGTTTGCCAAGAAGATAAGCGGAGGCAAATAGGAGTTTGATAGGCGAATTAGAGTTGGTTTTTCTAAAACCAATGAGATGTCTTCGTGAGTACTTATAATCTCTAGCAATGTATTTGCTGGATTAATTTTTACTGAAGAAGCAACGGGGACTGTGGCTGGTGTGCTTGCTTTAATTACGCAACAGTCGGTAAAAACAACACAATCGCTATCAGTTGATGCCATCCCATGCATAGGGCAATCATCGTGCATCATAGAGCCGTGATTCATCATGCCAGAAGACATTCCGCCCATCTCCATCCATTGGTCACATAATACCATCGGGTTCGCAGAGAGCCCCATAGATGGTAAAAGACCTAAAAGAAAGCTAATGCTGAGAACAGCCGATAGTATCTGGGATATGTTTCTTAGTTTTTTCACTGCACAAACATAGTTATTTAAATAGTCATAAAAAATACATTAATCTTTATTGTATTTTTAGCCCGTTCTCATATAAAACACAAACCCTCAACAATCAGCCCCTGTTAGTGCTTAAAGAGCACTTTAACATCTAGAAATAAAAATGGAATATGAATTTATTACCGTATTATACAATATTTAGTCAAAATTGTATAAGTTGAAACCACGATATTTAGAGAAGTTTTCTTAGTATCATTAGACATGCGATTTAAGTAAATGCATAATGAATGAGCATAAATTAAATATTCAAATACAAATTTTAAATGAAATTTCTTGAGTTAAAAGTACCTCCTGTTATTGTATTCCTTATCTGTTTAAGCTTAATATGGGGAGCGAATCAATGGGTATTTATTGAGGGATTGAGCTTCGGTGCAGAAAATTGGATTGTTCAGATTTTTGTGGCAATTGCTGTACTTATTGGTTTACTGGGAATTATCGAATTCAGGCGAAAATCGACGACTGTGAATCCTCACAAACCCGGGAATGCCACCACACTTGTTACTACGGGTATTTATACTTTCAGCCGAAATCCAATGTATACAGCATTGCTAATTGTTCTAATTGCTGGCGCTTTGAAGTGGGGAAGTTTAGTCGGATTTCTTGTTCTACCCCTATTTATAATCTACATGAATCGCTTCCAAATTAAACCCGAAGAGACAGTATTAGAGGAGAAGTTCGGGGAAGAATTCATCTTTTATAAAGAAGATGTAAGAAGGTGGGCTTAAATTTAGATTTAAGATGTGAGTATTAAGACACAAGAAAGAGTTCATTCATAGCTCAAATCTAACTTCAAGACCAAAAGTGCCTCCAGTCGGAGGGCTAATCCTTATACACATCTTTTAGTGTTTCTTAAAATGGTTCAAACAGTATGACGTACTCGTCATTGACGCCAACGGCGGCATTTGAAAATTACTACTTGGTCTTGTCACCCTGAGGAATGAGTAAACTCCGATGGATATCGGAGGATACGAATGAACGAAGGGTCTCCAGGTAGCAACTTACTAGCACTTTCAACGACTCGTTCTTTAAAGATCCCAAGTCGACTCACAAAGATCCTTCACGGCGACTCCCTGTCGGTCGTCTTGTTCAGGATGACAGGGCTGTTGGATAACACTCTAACCTCCCTGCGGTCGGTCATTGTCTATTATATTGTAGTAATACCAGTATATGAGACAGAGAAAGATGTGTATAAGAATTAGCCCATCGGAGGGAGACAGGATTAGACATAAGATGGTAGTATTAAGACATTATAAAGAATTTATTCACGGCTCAAACACTAGAATCAAAAATTCTTATGTCTTACTACTCGTGTCTTATATCTATTTACTTAATTTCAGAGGGAGGACGCAATGGCAATAAACAACTTAAACTTCATTGTAACCCTTATATAGAATTGGAATGAATACTATACAGGAATTAGTTACCAATTTATAAACCAATCTATTATTGATTATATATTGTCGTATTTAATTATAGATATTTATTCCCCTTAACTATTACATGATGCATCAATTAATAACACTTCATATAAAAAACATGGTTTGTTCGCGCTGTACTTTAGTTATTGAAACGGCACTTACCGCACTTGGACTTCAGGTAAATCATGTTGAATTAGGGCTGGCTGAAGTAACACGAACGGGGGAGCATCCTACTCTTCTAGAAATTGAAAAAGAGTTGGAGCGTTTTAATTTTGGTCTTATTTCCGAGGCAGATGCACTACTTAGCGAACAGACAAAACATGCGCTTTTAGAGTTACTTGATTTAGATGATATTGAGGACATTGTCCTTTCTGATTATCTCTCCAAAAAGCTAACCAAAAGCTATGCGTCTATTTCTAGAACCTTCTCGAAACATGAAGGCATTACCATTGAAAAATTTTTCATTCGTTTAAAAATAGAAAAGGCTAAAGAGTTAACTCAAAATGGCTCACTTACTTTTAGCGAGATTGCGTACAAGCTGGGTTATAAAAACCTTCAACATCTTTCACGGCAATTCAAAGAAATTACCGGAATGAGCATGAGCGAGTATCAAAAGCTAAACAACCCAAAACGAGAAGGTATTGAAGGGGTTTGGTAGCTAATTCGTCGATGGTTGTTTCTCTCATACGGAAAGATAATTTTTGTCAACGAATTACCTAACATCTGACTCCGTTGTATAACTCTGCTAATAACAATGAAAGGAGATTCATATCCAAGTATAGTAGCTAAGCTCAATAAGAATCTGATGTCCGTTAGTAGTCTTATTAGCATAAAAAAGTCTCCCATTCAGGGGAGCTAATCATCCAAACAGTTCTTTGGATGATTCGAGGGGTGTTCGTGATAACTGTCTGAAATTTGCACAAAGCCTAAATTCAATTTCGTAGCCATTTCCAAGAACACCCTCCGATTTTTGGGGTACCAAAAACCACCTCTCCGCCGGCTGGCGGAAGGAATTATCCTTGGTAAATCTATTAGTTCTTACCAAAACTGTCAACGAATGACCCAACCTCCACAATCCTAATCCCAACAAAGACCACTAATTAACCGAACAGCAAGTATCACATGAGCTATGAACCTGCTCAGCAGGAACTTCTTCCATAAAATTCAAACGCACTTTTTTCTCTGAGAATTTATTTTGTACTCGAATGGCGTTTGCAATCGCAATTAATGCCACACCTACATCCGCAAAAATAGCTAACCATAAATTCGCCATTCCAACAGTGGCTAAGCCCATAACCAAGACCTTTGTACCCATCGCAAAGCTGATATTCTCCCATACAACTCGGTGTGTAAATCGTGCAATTTTTATAGAAAGAGAAATTTTAGAAGGATGATCAGTTTGAATAACCAAATCGGCTGTTTCAATGGTCGCGTCAGAACCTACGCCGCCCATGGCAATACCTACATCGGCTAAGGCAATAACTGGTGCATCATTTACGCCGTCGCCCACAAAGCCCACCACTTTGTTTTCTCCCAGTGCATTTTTTACGAACTCATATTTATCTTCGGGCATTAAGCCGCCGTACGCTTCATCAATGCCTAATTCTTGAGCTACATAATCGACCACTTTCTGATTATCACCCGAAAGCATTACAATCTTTTTGACGCCTTGTTTTCTAAGCGCAGCAATAGCAGATTTTGCATCTGGTTTTATGGTATCTGCAATGCTGATGGTGCCAGTATATGCACCATTTATGGCAACGTGCACATAAGTGTATGGCTGAGTGAATTTTTCAAGTGACAGCTTCACTCCATAATCAGCCAATAAATCGGCATTGCCCACAAGAACTTCATCCCCATTTAAATTCCCTTTTAAGCCTTTTCCTGGCACTTCTTCTTGGTGGCTTACTTCAAACAATTTCTCTCCATTAGCACCTTCTAAAATGGCTTTTGCAATAGGATGCGAGGAGTGTTGCTCTAAGGAGGCTGCTATTTTTAATAATTCATTATTGACTAACCCGTTTGAAGTGCTAACAGTTTGAATCTCAAAAACACCTTCCGTCAACGTTCCTGTTTTATCCATGAATAGGGTGTCCATGTTGCGAAGTTGATCTAAATAATCAGAGCCTTTAAGTAGAATTCCATTTTGGGAAGCGGCGCCAATTCCACCAAAATACCCTAGCGGAATAGAAATAACCAATCCACATGGACACGATACTACTAGAAATATTAACGCTCTATAAAACCAATCTTGAAATACATAATCTTCAACAATAAGAAAAGGTAAGAATGTAAGTGCCACAGCCAACCAAACCACAATTGGCGTATAAACCTTGGCAAATTTCGCCATAAACCGCTGAGTTGGTGCTTTGCGCTGAACAGCTTCTTCTACTAAATTTAAAATATTCGCTAATTTTGAGTCTTTAAATGCACTCTTAACTCTAATTCTAACCAAACTGTTTTGGTTGATAGAGCCCGCCCACACACTTTCGCCACTTGTAATTGTTGACGGTTTCGACTCTCCTGTTAACGCGGCCGAATTAAACGATCCAGATTCAGAAATTAACTCGCCATCCAAAGGCACTTTTTCGCCCGGTTTCACTAAAATAATCTCACCGATCTCCACCTCAGTTGGATGGACATCCATCATTATTCCATTTCGCTCTACAGTTGCAATATCGGGTTGTTGGTCTAATAATTTGCTGATTGAATGACGCGCTTTATGAACTGCTCCATGTTGAGTATGCTCCCCAATCATGTAGAAAAACATCACAGCTACCCCTTCGGCATATTCACCAAGTATAAAAGCGCCAACGGTAGCGATTCCCATCAAAAAGAATTCGGTGAATATGTTTCCTCTCCTTATGGACGAAAAGGCCTTTGCCCAAACAGGTCCGCCCACAAATAGGTATGCTATTATGTATAAAGTAAAATACACATAGTTACTATTTGGGAAACTGAACACGTACTGGGTAAGTACTGCACCTATCAGAAATACAGAGCCAGCTGAAATTTCTTTATATTTTTTTAAAAGCTCGATCATCAATTAAGCAATAGTTAAATGTCTGGGGCTAAACTATAGCTAAAATCTCTCTTACTCTTATACCATTCTGTAATTAATGTGCACCTTTTTGTAGATGGGTATGCGGTGGTTTGTTGATGGTTTGTGGGCGGTTTTTAATTAACACCCATAAAAAACAACTCGGGTCATCCTGAGGATACTTCCGAAGGACCTGTAGACATTGCTTTGTAACTGCTTAATTTGGTTTGAGTTCAGCAAATTTTAAGAAATTCAGAACGAGTTTATATGTTCATAAACACTATTCGAGATAAAGATAAAACCATATACAGAGATTACAGATAATCTTCACAGTGGTAGTTTCTTAATATATCTAAAGGTTCTTCGTCCCGAATTCTCGGGATCAGAATGACCCTCTAAAGAAAATCCGTCACCGAATTACCTAACACCTTCAAACAACACAAATATTCTATATCTGATCAATAGAAATGCGTCTATTTTCTTTTATTTCTTTGAAATGGGAAGGTGAAAGTCCTGTCTCTTTTTTAAACTGACGTGAAAAATGCTGTTGGGAGCTATATCCTAAATCGAAAGCTATTTCGCTGAAGGTTTTCTCATCGTATACAATAAGTTCTTTAGCGCGTTCTATTTTTTGAAGGATAAAATAACGCTCAATAGACTTTCCTTCCACACTCGAAAACAGTCTGCTTAGCTGCTGATAATCTTTAAATACATGATTTGTCAGATAATCGGAAAGGTTGCTTTTTAAAGCTTCATCAGAGCGAACCGACTTTATAATTAGCTGCTTTACTTTTTCTACCATCTGGCTATTTTGGTCACTAATTACATCAAAGCCATTATCTTTTATAACGAACATAAGTTGCTCGCGCTGTTCTGGCGTAACAGGTTCCGCAAGAGTTAATTCCCCTAGTTCTATTTTAGCTACTTCAAAATTAGCCTCGTTTAACTTCTCTTTTAAAACTTCAGCGCAATGGTTACACACCATGTTTTTTATATGAAAATGCTGATTCATCGTTTATATAATCCTGTTACTAAGTGATTTCACTGATAATGAAGTAATATAACAAGGAATCTTTAAAGAGTGTTCGGTTTTAAATAACATGATAAAAACAGTCATTGACGCCAGCGGCGGCATTTGGAAGTAACCAATCTGCACTGTCACCCTGAGGAATGAGCAACTCCGACGATGGTCGGAGGAAGCGAATGAACGAAGGGCCTCCTGAATATAGGCTTCCAAATATTTTCAAAACTCTTTGTTTAAGACCCCAAGTTGATTCTCTGAGATCCTTCACGGCAACTCCCTATCGGTCGTCTTGTTCAGGATGACAGGGCTGTTGGGTGGAACCCTAACCTCCCTACGGTCGGATATTACCTTCTAGGCAATTGGTGGCGCAATTTCTACCATTATCTTTTCCAAAGTTTTTGTAGCTCTGTCTTAATTAATGGCTAGTGGTTTAACTTTGGAAAGGTTAGTCCTTTCAACTGTAATCCCCCAAATTTGATAAGCTTCAAGCACAATTCAGCACTTTAAGAACAAGATTACTTAGTACCTTAGTGTAAACTTTTAAAATTAGAGGATAATATCATGGAACAAACAAGTTTGAAAATTGAAGGCATGGGTTGTGGTGGCTGCGTAAGTAGTGTTCAAAATGCATTAACTGAGCTTAGTGGCGTAATCAGTGCTGACGTAGATTTAGATTCTGCTACTGCTAAAATCAATTATGATATTGCTAATGTATCTCTTTCTGAATGTATAGCGGCTATAGAAAATGCTGGCTATACCGTTCAAAAATAAAACACTCACATTTTTCCAAAATATTAAATTCTGTTCATGAAGAAAGTAAGTCTACAAATTGAGGGGATGCATTGCGTCGGTTGCGTAAATACTGTTGATAAACAATTAAAAGAATTGGACGGCGTAAAAACGGCTTCGGTAAACTTAGCTACTCATTCTGCATTGGTGCAGTACGAGGGAGAGATTGCATTTGAGACTTTTGAACAAGCTATCACAAAGGCTGGATTTCAATTAGTTCCAGAGGCGGAAGAATCAGATTCCAAAGCCGATGCAATGCAAGAAAGAGAAGATAAGAGATTGAGTACTGCTAAGAAGTATATGATTTGGTCTTGGGCTGCAACCATCCCAATGTTACTTTGGATGCTCCCTATGTGGCTTTTCGATTATATGTTTTTGGGCAATGTAGGAATGGAAATCGCCATGATTCTGCTTTCCTCCTTTGTGATTTTTGTGCCCGGACGAGAGACCATGGTTAGCGCTTTAAGGTCGACCAAAAATCTAAATCCAAATATGGATGTGCTCATAGCAATGGGTGCATTGGCTTCGCTATCAACGGGCTTTGTGACCTTGCTCCACGCTCTTGGATATGCGCCCGAGTTCCATAGTTTTGCGATGATTGCAGGTATGATTATGGCATTCCATCTCACTGGCCGCTATATAGAAACCAAAGCTAAAGGAAGTGCCTCTTCAGCTATTCGCGAATTATTAACACTTGGTGCCAAAGAAGCATCCGTTCTTAGAGATGGTGACGAAGTAAAAATTCCTATACAGGATTTAAAAGTGGGCGATATCATGATTGTTCGTCCTGGTGAAAAAATCCCAACCGATGGCGAAGTGGTTGAAGGCGAAAGTAGTGTAGATGAATCTATTGCCACAGGCGAATCGATGCCTGTAAATAAAGCTGTGAATGATTTTGTTATTGGGGCAACACTGAATACCACAGGCGTTTTAAGAATTAAAGCCACCAAAATTGGTCGCGATACTTTCTTGAGCCAAATAATTCGAATGGTGGAAGAAGCTCAAGGTTCTAAAATCCCAATTCAGGCTTTTGCTGATAAAGTGACCGCTGTTTTTGTGCCCATTGTATTGGTAATGGCTCTTCTAAATTTAGCTGCATGGTTTGCTTTCCCTGACTTTTTTGGCGGAATTGTTGATTGGGCCTCTGCCTTTATTCCCTGGGTAAATCCAGCTTGGAGCACTACTACCCTCGCTTTTTATTCTACTATTGCGGTGTTGGTTATTGCTTGCCCGTGTGCGCTCGGACTTGCTACTCCAACGGCATTGATGGTTGGTTCTGGTCTAGGTGCATCGAATGGAATCCTCATTCAAAAAGGAGAAGCTATTCAGGTAATGAAAGATGTGGACACCATTGTTCTTGACAAAACCGGAACTATTACTAAAGGCAAACCCGCTGTTACCGATGTGGTTTCTTTTGGAGATATAAACGATTCAGAACTCATTGCTTATGCCGCTTCGGTGGAGCAAAACTCCGAACATCCACTGGCAAAAGCAATTATGGCTTATGCAGGCAAAAAAGAAATCAAAGTTTTGCCCACAAGCTCTTTCATGTCTTTAACAGGTAAAGGTGTGCGTGCTACTGTGGCTGAAAATACGGTTCGCGCCGGTACAACATCCTTCATGCAATCGGAAGATTTGTTGATTAGTGAAGACATCCTAAAACAAAAAGAAACTCTGGAGGAGCAAGCGAAAACGGTAGTCATAGTTTCAAAAGACAAGACTGTTATCGGACTTATTGCCATTGCCGATGAGGTAAAAGAAGACAGTGCTGAAGCCATTTCTAAATTGAAAGAAAAAGGCTTGTTTGTAATTATGCTAACTGGCGACAACTCTAAAACTGCTAAAGCCATCGGCGGATTGGTTGGGGTAGACAAGGTTATTGCTGAAGTATTACCTGACGAAAAATCGGAGGTAATTAAGCATTTGCAGGCCGAAGGTAGAATGGTTGCAATGGTGGGCGATGGTATTAACGATGCCCCAGCACTTGTGCAAGCAGATGTTGGAATTGCAATGGGTTCGGGAACCGATGTAGCTATTGAATCGGGTGATATTGTGCTGGTGAAAGGAAGTTTAACTGGTTTAATTAGAGCTATAAACTTGAGTAATGCCACATTTACTAAAATCAAACAAAACCTATTTTGGGCATTTTTCTACAACTTAATTATGATTCCACTCGCATTCCTTGGCTTCTTGCATCCATTACTCGCCGAGGCGGCTATGGCATTCAGCTCCATTAATGTTGTGATGAACTCTAAACAGCTAGCCAAAAAATCACTCGATGATATGTGAAAATAAACCTTCTTTTAATTGCACTTTTTCTCTCATAAGTTGGTTAACTTTGTACTTTAAGAATTTTAAAAAACAAAATAATGAGTAATAATAAGATTTTATTGATTGGCGCCCTCTTTACACTTGGCGTACTTGCCTTTCTTTTTTGGCCCAAATCAGGAAATAAATTCAATGTTGTTCCTGAGGGAAAGATTGAAGTTGTGATGTATAAAAACCCAGATTGTGGTTGCTGTACTGAATGGGCAAAACACATGAACAGAGCTGAATTTCATGTTATTGAAGAAAATACACAGGCGTTAATGGCCATTAAACAAAGCGCTGGCGTGCCTGCTCGTTTTGAGTCGTGCCATACCGCTATGGTTGGTAATTATTTTGTTGAAGGTCACGTTCCTGTAGCCGATGTTCAACGTTTACTCCGCGAAAATCCTGATGCACTTGGACTTACTGTTCCAGGAATGCCTATTGGTTCGCCAGGTATGGAAGGCCCAAATCCACAGCATTATGACGTGTATTTAGTTGCAAAAGATGGCTCAACGAGTATTTATTCCTCGTATTAAATCCTTCGTCTAACACATTTCTCCTAAACCAGCGCTTGTAGCTATCTTATTAGCTTACTAAAAAGTGCTGGTTCTTTTTTGGGGTGATAGAATTCTGCCCCGAGCAATTGGCACTACTTATGAGCGCAGCTAAGAGTCCTCCTTCTGAAATCAAACGTATCACTACACTTCGGGAAAGACACAAGTAGTAAGACAGAAGATTTTGATTCTAATTTTAGAGCCGAAAACTCTTTCTTGTGTCTTAATTCTTACAACTTAGGACTAATATTGGTTAGCTCAGAAATTGTAACAATCCCAATCATGCTGAATTGAAATGAGCAAAGATTGTTAGTCTTTGTTTTCTTCTATGATTGGGTTGAGAGATGGGCTTTCTACTTCTTCAGCAGTTAGAGTTTCTTCGTCTCCTGTTAATAAATGTCTACTGAAAATCAGCAATGACACAATGGAAACTGAGATTGCGATATCTGCCACATTAAATATATATGGGAAAACTGGCCAGTCGCCAATTCTTAGGCTAAAGTGAATAAAATCTACTACGTGCCCTTCTAATACGCCGCCATAACCATACGCATAGCCCATAAACAAACGATCAGAAATATTACCCATTGCCCCACCTAGTACAAGTCCCATAAAAATAAGGTACCCTGTTTTTGAGTGCTCCATGGTGCGGAATAAATAAATAAGAATCCCTGTAGTCGCTAAAATGGCAATTACGCTTATAGCCCAAGTTGGCAGGATGTCAATTCCCATTGCCATCCCTTCATTTTTCACAAAATAGAACTCTAGCCAACCATCAATTATGGTTTTATTTTGAAGGCTAGGCGTAGTTCTAACTATCCATTTTGTAAGCTGATCTAGTGCAAGCACAAGAGCAGCAGGCACAAAAAGGGCGAGTAATTTTTTTCTATCCAAACTCACTAGGCTTAACGTCGCTTCAATTTCGCGTCGATGCTAAGCTGCGTATGAGGAACCGCTTCTAGTCGACCTTTTGCAATTTTCTTACCCGTTACTTTACAAACACCATAGGTTTTATTGTCGATGCGTTTTAGTGCATCGTCAAGGTATTTTGCAAATTTACGTGTTCGGTTTAGAAGCATGTAATTCTTTTCGCGCTCCTGGGCATCGGTGCCAGCATCAGCCATATGGAAAGAGTACGCAGACTCATCTGATGCATTCTCCATGCTCTCGCGTAGCGAACGCTGCAAATTATCTAGCTCTTGGTTAGCTTCGTCAAGTTTCTTTGTGATAATATCACGGAAATATTCGAGCTCTTCATCATTGTATGGGGATATTCGCCCTTGTGTATTTGAATCTTTACTCATAGGTCTACTCATTATGAATTTACATTTCTGCGTACAGATATTTCACATTCTGTACCACCAATTTCCCAGTCTTTTATAAAGTCAGACACATCGAGCATTTCCAGCTCAACACCTTCGGCTAATGTTTCTGACATGATATACTTCTTCATTGAAACCACTGCTTCTTTCAGCTCCTCAGAGCCTTCAAAACCAATAATTATACGGTCAACAACATCAAAATCTGCTTCTTTACGCATATTTTGCACACGATTTACAAACTCGCGTGCTAGCCCTTCAAGCTTTAATTCATGGCTTAGTTCTGTATCTACAGCCACGCTTAAACCACCTTCAGTTTCTACTTGCCAACCTTCTAAACCAGTTCTAATAATATCGAGTCCATCAGATTCGATTTTCACAATATCACCGTTACTTAAGTCTAGCTTAATATAACCTTTTTTCTCAAATTCTGTTATATCATCGGTACCTAATTCACGAACTTTAGCTGAAACAGCCTTCATCTTAGGTCCTAATTTTTTTCCTAAAACAGGAAAGTTAGGTTTCGCCGACTTATGAACTATTCCAGAGTCGTCGTCTACAAACTGAATCTCTTTCACATTCACTTCTTCTAGAATAATGCTCTTCACCGACTCGATGGCTAAACGCTCAGCAGCATCTTTAATAGGAAGTATAATTCGTGGGAGTGGTTGACGCACATTCATGTCAATTTGATTTCTAATCCTCAACACAACAGTTGTAATTAGACGCGCCATTTCCATTTTGTGCTCAAGGCTCTTGTAAATCGCCGTTTCTTCAACCGTTGGGAAGAAAGACAAATGCACTGATTCTTCTTCTAAACCAGTTACTTTATTCAAGTTTTGATACAACCAATCTCCAATAAATGGGCTAATTGGGCTAATCATTTTACTCAGGCTTTTTAGGCATTCGTATAAAGTTTGGTAAGCAGCTGTTTTATCGAGAGTGCTACCTTCTTTCCAGAAACGGCGGCGATTCCGGCGTACATACCAATTGCTTAATTCTTCAACAAACTGCTCAATAGCACGTGCTGCTTTCGTTGGCTCGTAATCTTCTAAATATTCTTCAACTAGTTTTATAGTGGTGTTTAGTCTCGAAATTACCCATTGATCTATTTCTGGGCGTTCATTATTCGAAATCTGAGCGCCAGAATAGGTAAAGCCATCAATGTTGGCGTACATCGCAAAAAACGAATAGGTGTTTACCAATGTATTAAAGAATTTTCTCTGAACCTCTTTAAGTCCATCTTCGCTGAATTTGAGGTTATCCCAAGGCGAAGAATTACTCATCATATACCAACGAACGGTATCGGCGCCATAAGTGCTAATTATTTCGAATGGATCGACGGTGTTTCCCTTCGATTTACTCATCTTCTCGCCATTTTCGTCGAGTACAAGCCCGTTTGAAATAACATTCTTGAATGCTTCTTCATCAAAAAGCATGGTTCCAAGTGCGTGCAGAGTGTAGAACCAACCTCTAGTTTGATCTACCCCTTCGGCAATAAAATCTGCAGGATAATTATGGCTGAATTCGTGCTCATTTTTGAACGGATAATGCCACTGTGCAAAAGGCATAGAGCCTGAATCGAACCAAACATCTATTAAATCTGGAATTCTACGCATGGTGCCACCGTCTGGCGCAGGCCATGTAATTTCATCGATATATGGACGATGTAAATCTAGTTCTTCTAGCTCTGACAGCCCAGCTTTTTCACGTAATTCTTGGATGCTTCCAATACACTCTACGTATTCAGGATCTTTATCACTTGCCCAAATTGGGATAGGAGTTCCCCAGTATCTTTGGCGCGAAACTGCCCAATCCACATTATTTTCTAGCCAAGTTCCGAATCGACCTGTACCTGTACTTTCTGGTTTCCAGTTTATCTTTTTGTTAAGCTCAACCATGCGATCTTTTACGCTGGTTGTTCTAATAAACCAAGACTCAACTGGGTACGACATCAACGGCGTGCCTTTACGCCAATCAAATGGATAGTTGTGAACGCACGTTTCGTGACGGAACATGAGCCCTTTATCTTTAATTGCTCTAGCAATTTCCTTATCGGCTTCTTTAAACCATTGGCCTTCAAATTCTGGAACTTGATCTGTAAATCGTCCTTCGCGGTCGATGGGATTAAACATCGGAATTTCAGCCGCTTTGCAAGTATCATAGTCATCGGCACCATAAGCTGGCGCTGTATGCACAACGCCCGTGCCGTCTTCGGTAGTTACGTAGGCAGCAGGAATCACCTTCCAAGCTTGTGCCTTATCTACTTCTTGAAAAGCATAATCGAATATGGGCTGGTAGGTTTTATTAAGAAGTTGCTCGCCTTTAAACTCTTCTATAAGCACAAATTCTTCACCAAATAAGCGGTTTATGCTATCTTTGGCTACAATAAAATTCTCGTTATTGTGCCCCACTTTAGCATAGTCTAGCTTTGGGTTTACAGCTAGTGCCATGTTTGATATCACGGTCCAAGGCGTGGTTGTCCAAGCTAGGAAGTAGGTATTCTCTTCGCCATCTACTTTAAACTTTACAAAAATCGATGGATCCTGAGTTTCTTTATAACCCAAACTTACTTCGTGCGAAGAAAGTACAGTTCCACTACCTGGCGAATACCACTGAATTTTAAAACCTTTGTACACCAATCCTTTTGAGTAGAGCCTATGAAATGCCCACCAAACGGATTCTATATATTCATTCTCGAAAGTGACATAGGGATTATCTTGATCTACCCAATATGCCATTCTTGAAGTTAAATCATCCCACAAGTCTTTGTATTTGAGCACACTTTCTTTACACTTTGCGTTGTACTCTGCTACGCCATATTCTTCTACTTGGGAGCGGCCCTCAAGACCTAATGCTTTTTCTACCTCAATTTCTACAGGTAAGCCGTGCGTGTCCCAGCCAGCTTTACGCTCAACCTTAAAGCCTTTCAAGGTCTTGTATCTACAGAACAAATCTTTAACTGTTCGCCCCATAACGTGGTGAATACCGGGCTTACCATTAGCAGTAGGTGGACCTTCATAGAAAGTAAAAGGTATCCCATCCTCACGGGATTCCAGACTTTTATTAAAAATCTCGTTTTCCTTCCACCATTTTAGAATCTCTAATTCGGTTTTAGGATAATTAAGCTGCTTTATTTCATCAAACTTTTTCGACATACAAACCTGTAATTCAACAAATACATTTAATCTGTAAATATACGAAAACCTAATGAAAAGCTGACAATGCTTCGCTGAATTTATTTACTCCAACATTTGTACCTTCTATTACGCCAACTGAATAGTTTGTTCTGTACATTTTGTTGGTATTTTAACACTAAACATCCCTCTAAATTATTTAATAAACTTAGACTATGAGTTCGTTTTTGAGACCTTTTTCGAAAGAAAATCCCTATAAATTATGTTTTGTCTGCTTGGGTAATATCTGCCGTAGCCCAACCGCTGAAGGGGTTTTTATCCATAAAGTGAAAGAAGCAGGACTTTCAAGTTATTTTCATATCGACTCTGCCGGTACCGCAGCCTACCATATTGGCAAAGGTGCCGATAACCGTAGCCAAGAAATCGCAAATAAATATGGGGTTCATTTACCATCGCGTGGGCGCCAGCTTACTTACGCCGATTTAGAAGAGTTTGATTTAATATTAGCGATGGATTCTGAAAATTTTTCTAATATTAGCCACTTAGATACTCGCGGAATCTATAGCTACAAAATTAAAATGATACGTTATTTTGATCCAACCCCTGAGGATGGTGAAGTACCAGATCCATATTATGGTGGCGCTCAAGGCTTTGAAAATGTTTTTGAAATGCTAGATAGGAGCGCTGAAGCTTTACTTGAACAATTACAAGAGCACATGGAATAAATTAGGAGTGAGGGGGCTAGGGAGTACTTAGTATTTTGTAGTTAGTATTGAGAGGCTTCTGAATTCTGTATTCTGATTTCCCAAATCCTTAGTCCCCTAATTTCCCAAATTTTGAACTGTGATTTATTTGATTCATTTGATTTGTGGGATGGGATTTAAGTTGAGAAGAAACTCAATCCCTAATTCCTCATCAACGAGTTTTAAATCACGGATTTGGAGGATTACACCGACAACACGGATTTTTGTTATTGTTAGGCAAATTCTTCCAACCACTGGAACCAGAGGTTCTGGCAGGCATTACGAACGGGACGTTCGTAACGAGGGGAATTATAGATTCTTCTATTTCTACTCGCTTTAAACCATTTATTTATATTATTTTAGTATTGGTATATCATAAACCTTCCAAGCCTTTATTTTTCTTCTTTTTTTTAAACTCTAGAAAAAATATGCAACTATTTACTGGCGACTACCACTCTAAACTCAGTAAATGCTCCTTCATCTGAACAATTGTCTCCAACAACTACTCTAATAATACTTTCCCCAGCTTTTATTCCTGTAATCTTTATTATATCCAAACTTTTTGTGCTGGGATTTTCAACAATATTAAGAGCAACAAAATCCGTATCCCCAATTAAGTCCATTATTGTTAAGTCTTTATTTTCAGCATGTTTAAATACCTCAGGTGCCTCAAAAATATCTCTTAGAAAAGGTTCCCCACCCACATATAAAGTCGTGTCTGCCATCGGGTTTTCTACAATAATTTGTCCGGTGCAATCTTGGTGCCAAGTTTCGCAACTACTTAACACAAAAAGAAGAACCATTGTGCTAAGTGCCGCTCCAATTGGTTTTTTATAACGTTTTTTCATGGTTCTTTCCATGTTTTTTATAGCTTATAGCATTAATTTTAATACGTATAACCTATAGACATTCCTATAGTCACACCTATTCGTTTTGTTTCTGTTAATTTAAGAAAGGGATTAAATGTAAACCGAGTAAATAGATTTTTGGATATCGGCTGTTCTCTAAAGCCTAAACCCAACACAATAAAACTGTATTTTTTATCATCTGCCGACATAAATGTCATTCCGATGTTTAAATCAAAAAATGAATCATTTTTAAGATATCTTAAATGATGTAAGGTAACTGGAACAGTTAAAACTGAGTTTTTGTCCCCGATTGAGAAGTAAGATATGCCGCCCCTAAGTGAAACTCCATTTGTAACAAACTGTTCATAATTAATGGAATAAAGACCACCACTCCCTAACAGTTCAAAATATATATTTTTAGCACCTGCCAAACCATCCTGTGTTGCGGGGGGAGCTGTTCTATGATCAATATTTAAATCGGCTGAGGCTGATTCTAAAAATGTTTGAGATTGAACGTCAACTCCCAATAGAACTAAACAAAACCCTATTATAAATATCCGCATCTTATTGCTTTTTATTTATTAACCATAGCAATCAAATTAAAAAAAATCATACTTGCAATTATTATATGTATTTATAACAAAGGTACTTTGTACTAACACATAATAATTGCTTTAAACTTGGATTAGATTTTATATTTATTCTGATTCAAGCTGTAGTACAATACCGAAGAGATTGAATGTGAGTAACTAAAAGAGCACATTAAATAAAATGGATATTAGGAATGAGGGGGATAGTCAGTACTTAGTATTTTGTAGTTAGTATTGAGAGGCTTCTGAACTCTGTATTCTGAATACCACACTTCCTAAGTCCCCTAATTCCCAATAACTATTAACCAATTGTTCATTGATCACTGTTAATTGATAACTGATTTCCCTAATTCCTAAACCCCAATTTCCTTTCTAACAACAGGCGCTACCTTTGTGGCAAAGAGCTCAATAGATTTCATCATTTGGTTGTGTGGAATTGAACCAACGCTCATTTGCATCAAAAATCGATCGTGTTTAAAGATTTCATATTGATACATAATCTTATCGATAATTTGCTGTGGGCTGCCTATAAAATTTGCACCTTCTAACTCGGTAGAGGTATCAAACTGCGCTCTGCTCATGGGCGGCCATCCTCTTTCTTGCCCAAGTTTATCCATAGTTAGCTTAAAGGCAGGAAATGCTATTTCATTAGCTTCCTTTTCCGTTTCGGCCATAAAACCATGAGAGTTAATACTCACTTTTTGCTTGGGCTGATTCGCATCCAACGCACCTTGTGCATGGTAATCTGCAAATTGTTTAAATCGCGCCGGCTGACCTCCAATTATTGCCAATGCTAAAGGCAAACCCTGCATTCCTGTAGCATACGCCGATTTCGGCGTTCCACCCACTGCACGCCAAATTGGGAGTTCCTTTTGATAAGGCTGCGGATATATTCCTCTCTCTTGAATGGGCGCTCTATACTTGCCCTTCCAGCTAATTACTTGTTGTTGGCGAAGCTGAAGTAGTAATTCCAATTTTTCCTCAAAAAGCTCCTCATAATCTTGTAAGTCGTAGCCAAAAAGTGGGAATGATTCGATAAATGAACCTCGCCCAACCATAATTTCTGCGCGTCCTTTTGAGAGTAAATCCAGCGTAGCAAACTGCTGAAATACTCGCACAGGGTCTTCGGAACCTAGCACTGTAACCGTACTCGTTAGGCGAATCTGTTTTGTAATCGATGCCGCAGCCGCTAAAATCATCGCTGGTACCGACGACACATATTCCTCTCGATGATGTTCGCCAATTCCAAATACATCCAAGCCAGCTTCATCCGCTAGTTTAATTTCTTCCAGTAGATTGCTTAGCCGTTTTTCGGGAGGAAGTTTCTCTCCCGTTTGCGGATTAACCATATTATCAACAAAAGTAAATAGTCCTAATTCCATGAAATATTCTGTTTATTTATCGAATTGTTAAGTGTAATCATTATTTTAGAACAATAATTCTAATTTTAAAATTCTTATTGGTTCATGGCATATCATAAAATCATTAGCCTAGTTCCTAGTCTCACCGAGCTAATCATCGATTTAGGCTTAGCAAATCGTCTTATTGGCCGAACTCGTTTTTGTATTCATCCTGCGGATGTTGTTGATGAAATTGCAATTATTGGAGGCACTAAAAATCCAAATATCGAAAAGATAAAGGCGCTACAACCTGATTTCATTCTCGCTAATAAAGAAGAAAATAGGCAAGAGGATATCGAAGAGTTGCAGAAAGATTGTTATGTGCATTTAACTGAAATTGATACCATAGAAGACGCTTTGATTGCGATTATTGAAATTGGAACACAGCTCGGCGCAAAAGAAAAGGCGGAAGATTTAGTTCAACAAATTCAAAATACACTTTCCCAAAAAGAAGATTATAAACCACTTCGTACCGCTTATTTCATTTGGAAGGAACCTTGGATGGTGGCGGGATCAAATACCTATATCCACGAAATAATGAAAGAGTGGAATTTGGAGAATATATTTTCGAATCAATCCCGCTATCCTGAAATTGACTTATCGATATTAAAAGATGATTCACCCAATTTAATTATTTTAAGCTCCGAACCCTATCCCTTTAAAGAAAAGCATATTGCTGAGGTCCAGAAGTTCTGCCCTAATAGCCAGATTGTACTCTTAGATGGCGAGTGGTTTAGTTGGTACGGCTCTCGGATGGTGCATAGCTTCAACGCCCTTAATGAATGGAGGAAGTGTGTTTAGATATAAGATGTAAGAAATTAGTTTTGAGGCGTGAGGAGTGAGTTTTTGAGATAGATTTTTAGAATCAAATAAATCACAGTTCATCATTTGATGATTCTGGGCACATAATGTACCCACGAGTCCTCCCTCTGAAATCAAGCAGGCTTGATTTCTGTCTCCCTCCTAAGGTAATGGTGCTAACTTAGGGTATTATTTATATTTCCTGTAGCCACCTTGCTTGGTTTTGCGTTCATAGTGCCTATTGGGTTTACGGGTTTGAAGGACTTGTTTCCTTATCAGTTCTTGAAGCTGG
>JBBAEC010000026.1:0-40831 GCA_041656135.1 Balneolaceae bacterium
TCAAAATCGGCAACAATGCTCTTCTTGAATTCTTTTGAGTATGTACGTTGTTTGCGGATACTCCGTAGATTTGCTTTCATAGGTATTATCTCCATTAGTGGTCAACCTATGTCAGGGACGTACATAATTAGTGGTTCATAATTCTTAACTAAGGCATCTGGGAATGCTTCGTTCATGACATTAGCCCTTTTATATGCTTCCTCCTCACTAATCCCCTTCCTAATCATAACTGCAACCCACTCCATAAATATATTTTGGCTCCATTTTGGTGTGAATAATTCATAGAAAGCAAACCATAAGAGTAAGTCTCTTGTCCATAGTGGATAGATTACGTTAGTATCTAAAATGCATTTAAAACGAACGCTATGAATCATATAATCCAGTTTTTTCGTCAGTATCCATTATTTCACTAATTAGTCTTTCTTGTTTTTCTTTCATCTCCTTTTTATAGGTTATAACATCTTCGTATTTGATACGTCTGTGTTTGCCAACTTTAGTGAATTTTATATTTCCTGTTTCTAAAAGCTTAACAACATGAGGTCTGGAACATCCTAAAATCTCTGCCGCAGCTTGGGTAGTTACTTCTGTTGCATTAGGAACTATAGAAACTGGTTTGCCTTGGCTCGTTTCTTTTAAAATCTTCGCCAAGAGTCTTAATGCAGTTAATGGAATTCTTATTTTTTCTTGAGTTTCCTCAATCTCTATTTCTGGATTTTTATCAGTAATCCGATCTAAGGCTGATGAAAGGATATCATACGAAAGTGTTGCCACTTCTTGTTCTTCTTTAGAAGGCTTAAGAGTATTTTCAGTTGCACTCATTTTTTTGGACTTAGTATTTAATTTGAATCATTCATTGCTGTATGATTTATATTAATCGAAATAAACGAAACATCCAAAATATTCGCAATTAATTTTTAATCCTCGTCACGAAGCTCCTGCTTTGTGATGCTAACGTAGAAGCTACTGCTTCCAGTAAGACAATCCTTTGAATGACTATTATTCAGTTCTATCATAAACAACCTAATCCAAGGGTATATTTGATGATGCACTTAACACAGTGAACAATCAAGGGAAGCTGGAGCCTGCCTATGTCGGCAGACAGGCTTCCATAACTGCGTTGCAAAGCCGGAGCTTTACTACGAGGGAAACGAAATCATTTTATAATTTCGTTTATACCGATGTGAGTTCTAACCAATACTAATCTATATCAAGCCAGTCAATAAGTGTCCCATTGCATTCAGGAGCATTTGGACAATAGATTAATTCTACTCCATCTCTTAATTTGTAAACTTTAAAGTCGCCGACTGTAATAATCTCATTGCAATGAATACAGATTTTCTTGTCAGTTAGTTTTGGAGTATCCACAAAAGGATAATTGTCATTCAGGTACTTTTTTTTATCATTAATGACTATTTCTTCCATTATAGCCCCAATTATTATTATTTAAATAAATATTGTCTGCTTCCTGCGTTTATTTACTTTCAAATTAGCTAAACCGAATTGCCCTCAAGCTTTACATTGAAATTTATATCTGCTTTCAATGCTTTAAACACTTTTATGATGGTGTCGATAGTTGCGCTATTGGCACTCCTTTCTAGCTTAGATATCTGTGCTTTTTTAACACCAACCAATTCCCCTAGCTCATCTTGTGTTAAATCCCTTTCTAATCTTGCAGCTTTGATCATTTGACCTAAAAGCTCCATACTAAGCTCATACTCGTATTTGTCACGTTCCACTGTTCCAGTCTTGCCTAAATGCTTGTCTTTCAACTCGGCAAGTGTGTATGTCTTTAATTCTGCTGATGCCATTGCATTTACCTATTTCTTATTCAATTACACCATATTCGGGCTGATTGAAGCTAGGATTGTTAACTTTCTTCTAGATACCGTTCTTTTCCAACTTATTTTTGTTAGTAACCCATTTCCCAATAAAATACTGCTCTCTGAAAATTATAATGTTTCTTCTCTAAAAATCAAAGCATTGCGCATTTTCTTGCTTTAACAAATAACCATTAACAATTAATCCCTATCTAACCCCCTAATACTTCCACTTCTTAGATAGAGCCACAAGTGATAGCATCACAGGAACCTCAACCAATACCCCTACAACGGTTACTAGTGCTGCGGGAGATTGCAGACCAAATAGTGCAATAGCCACGGCTACAGCCAATTCAAAAAAGTTACTAGCACCAATCATAGCAGCCGGTGAGCAGATTGCATAAGGTAATTTCAATTTCCTTCCAGAAAACCAAGTAACAAAAAAGATGAAATAGGTTTGGATAATCAACGGAATAGCTATCAGTACAATGATAAGCGGGTTATTGATAATATTTGGTCCTTGAAAGGCAAATAGCAAAATTAGTGTGAGCAGTAATGCAAAAATACTAAGTGGTTTCAGTTTTGGAAGAAATACTTTGGTGAACCATTCTTGTCCATGCTTCTTGATCATTGTTTTACTGGTTAAATAGCCTGCCAGTAATGGTATAACCACATAAATAATCACACTGAATACAAGAGTATCGTATGGAATGGTGACATCGGTAATCCCCAATAAAAGCCCCACAATTGGTACAAACAATACAAGTATAATCAGATCATTCACAGAAACTTGAATCAATGTATAATTTGGATCGCCATCGGAGAGATAGCTCCATACAAAAACCATAGCTGTACAAGGTGCTGCGCCTAATAAGATTGCTCCTGCAATATATTCTCCAGCTAATTCAGGGGAAATAACAGCTGCATATATTTTCGTGAAAAATATCCAGGCAAAAAATGCCATTGTAAACGGTTTAATTAGCCAATTCACTATAACGGTCAAGACTAATCCTTTAGGACGTTTACCCACATTTTTGATGCTTGAAAAATCAATTTGTAGCATCATCGGGTAAATCATCAACCAGATTAAAATGGCAATGGGAATATTTACCTTGTAGATTTCCATTTTACTCAAAACTTGCATGGCATCACCAGCAAAAGAGCCGATGATAATTCCGCCAACAATACACATTGCCACCCAAAGGGTTAGGTATTTCTCAAAAAATCCGATTCTTTTAACTTCGCTCATAACTATAACTGTGGCTTTATTTGTTTTGAATAGAAGTTAAGAAACTCTGTCTTTATTTCGTTGCGAACTCTAATAAATTCACTCCAAATAAACTCTTCCGTTCCTGTGGCAAAAGATGGATCTTCAAAACCAATATGCAAACGATGTTTCACATTTCCTGCAAAAACAGGACATACCTCATTAGCTCCATCACAAACGGTAATAACATAATCCCACTCATCCCCTAAATATTTCTCAACCGAATCGGATGTATGTCCACTGATGTCAATGCCAATCTCTTTCATCGCCTCCACTGCCTTCTGGTTTAATTTTCCAGAAGCTTCTGTCCCAGCCGAAGCTACTTCAAGGCGTTTATCAAACAATTCCAAAAAGCCGTGAGCCATCTGACTTCGACAGCTGTTCCCCGTGCATAAAATTAAGATCTTCATGAATAGTATTTAATTTTTAACTAAAATACGTCAATAAAAATTAAAACTACATATTTCTTCTATACTGCCCACCTACTTGGTATAGGGCGTGAGATATTTGTCCTAGGGAGGCAACTTTAACGGTTTCCATCAACTCTTGAAATAGATTTCCATCATTTCGGGCTACTGCTTTCAATCGCTCTAAGGCTTCTTCACGCTTTTCTTCGTTGCGTTGCCAGAATAGTTCGAGGTTGTCGATTTGTTGTTTTTTCTCTTCTTCTGTAGATCGAATAAGCTCAATGGGTTTTTGCTCTTCGTCGGAAGTTTTCTCGTTTATGAATGTATTAACTCCAATTATTGGAAGTTCGCCACTATGTTTAAGGGATTCGTAGTACAAACTCTCATCCTGAATTTTACCACGTTGGTACATACTTTCCATAGCGCCAAGAACACCTCCACGCTCAGTAATACGATCAAATTCAGTTAAAATGGCTTCTTCTACTAAATCAGTTAGCTCTTCAATAAAGTACGAACCTTGATTTATATTCTCATTTTTAGCTGTACCCATTTCTTTATTTATAATCATCTGGATGGCTAAAGCACGACGTACAGATTCTTCCGTTGGCGTTGTAATCGCCTCATCATAAGCATTGGTGTGCAACGAGTTGCAGTTATCGTAAATAGCTAGCAATGCCTGTAAGGTAGTTCTGATATCATTAAACTGAATCTCTTGAGCATGTAAAGAACGACCACTTGTTTGGATATGATATTTAAGTTTTTGAGAACGATTGTTCGCCTCATACTTATTTTTCATCGCTATAGCCCATATACGTCGTGCTACACGACCTATCACCGCATACTCGGGATCTAAACCGTTACTGAAGAAGAACGACAGGTTATGAGCGAAATCATCTACTTTAATTCCACGTGCCAAATAGTATTCTACAAAAGTGAAGCCATTAGATAAAGTAAGTGCTGCTTGCGTAATTGGATTTGCCCCAGCTTCCGCAATATGATATCCTGAAATGGAAACGGAGTAATAATTTCGAACTTTATGTTCCGTGAAATACTCTTGGATATCCCCCATCATTTTAAGCGCAAACTCCGTAGAGAAGATGCACGTATTTTGAGCTTGATCTTCCTTCAAAATATCAGCTTGGACCGTTCCCCGAACTACTTGTAGAGTTCGTTTTTTTATGGATTCATAGACTTCAGCATCAATTAACTCATCGCCCGTAACTCCTAGCAGCCCAAGACCAAAACTAGTATTACCTGTAGGAATTTCACCTACGTAAGTTGGAACTTCAAGTCCTAGCTTCTTGTATTTTTTGGCAATCTTTTTCTGAGCTTCTTCCCACTTTCCCTCCGCTTTCAAATAGCGCTCCACTTCTTGATCTATGGCCGTATTCATATACATTGCCAAAATCATTGGGGCTGGCCCGTTGATAGTCATTGATACTGAAGTAGTAGGAGTAGTCAATTCAAAACCCGAATAGAGTTTCTTCATGTCATCGAGCGTACAAATATTCACGCCAGAGTTTCCAATTTTACCATAAATATCAGGACGGTAACCTGGATCTTCGCCGTATAATGTCACTGAATCAAAAGCTGTTGATAAGCGTGCGGCTTCTAATCCTTCACTGACGTAGTGGAAACGCTTGTTGGTACGCTCTGGAGTTCCTTCCCCAGCAAACATACGCGTTGGGTCCTCTCCCTCCCGTTTAAACGGAAATACCCCAGCCGTATATGGGAAATAACCTGGTAGATTTTCTTTCAGTGCAAATTTCACTTGTTCGCCCGCATGTTTAGTTTTAGGCAAAGCAACACGTGGAATTTTTAACCCACTTAGTGAAGTTCTATACAAGTCATTTTTAATAACTCTATCTCTGATTTTAACTTCAAAAAACTCTTGAGTATAACGTTCATAAAGCTCATCCCAACCCTCAATAATCTTTCTAGGAGTTAAATCTAATTTCTTTAACCAGTGTTCTTTCATATTAGAAAGATCCTTTTCTAATAACTCTTTATGCTCTGGTTCCCAATTCTTTAGTTGATTTAATGTGCCAGTAACCTGATCTAGTTTTGACGCGATACTAGCTTGCTCATCAGCCCATTCGTGATAGTCGCGAACGACCTCTGAAATCTCTGATAAGTACCGAACTCTTTTACCCGGAATGATAGCTTGAATATGAATGTCTTCTGCAGGTTTGGGATCCGTATAAATAGTGGGTTCCCATCCTAAAGCAAAGCGCTCATTAATTTTTGCGATTATAGCAGCAAATAAATTATTTACTCCTTTATCGTTAAACTGGGCTGCAATGGTAGGATAAACAGGCATATCGGATGGCTTAGCGTGCCATAATCCACGATTACGTAAAATCTGCTTACGGATATCACGGAAAGCATCGAGCGATCCTTTTTTCTCGAATTTATTTAGTACTACAATTTCAGCTAAATCGAGCATATTAATTTTCTCTAGCTGAGTGGCCGCTCCGTACTCACTTGTCATTACATAAACAGGGATATCAGAAATATCTACGATTTCGCTACCACTTTGACCAATTCCACTTGTTTCGACGATAATCAAATCGAAACCCGCTAATTTATATAGCTGAATTATACTATCTAACGCAGCACTCGTAGAGCGATTTGATTCCCTGGTAGCTAAACTGCGCATAAACACGCGCTCGTTGTCGATACTGTTCATTCGTATACGATCGCCAAGCAGCGCACCACCTGTCAAAATTTTGGAAGGATCTACGGAGATAATTCCAATACTTAAATTTTCAAATTCTGTAACAAACCGTAGAACTAACTCATCAGTGAGCGAGCTTTTGCCTGCCCCACCAGTTCCCGTTATCCCTAGTATTGGAATAGTCTTTTTGTGTTTTGATTTAAGCTCTTCTCCATCTGCGGTAATTATGGCTCCATCTTTATAAGATAGCAGCTCATTATTTTTATTCTCTAGCGCTGTTATGCAGCGCCCCAAGGCTTTATGGTTGCTATCTAATATTTTATTTGGATCAATATCTGTCTTATCTACCGTATCATAATCACTATGATAAATCATATAATTTATCATTCCCTGCAAGCCCATGGTACCACCATCAGCAACGGAAAATATTCTATTCACACCAAAATCGTGGAGCTCGTCTATTTCATCTTGAACAATTACGCCGCCGCCGCCGCCAAAAACTTTAATATGCTCGGCACCTTGTTCACGCAATAGCTCAATCATGTATTTAAAATACTCTACGTGCCCACCTTGATAAGAACTGATAGCAATGCCTTGTACATCTTCTTGAATGGCGCAGTTAACAATTTCATGAACGGAACGATTGTGACCTAAATGAATCACTTCAATCCCGCTACTCTGCAAAATACGTCGCATTATATTAATACTGGCATCGTGACCATCAAACAAACTTGCTGCAGTTACAAATCGAACTTTGTTTTTGGGCTTGTGTGGCTCAGTAAGGCTAAATGGGAATTTTGGATTCTTTTTCATACTAGACTTTTGCTCTGTTTGTACAGACATACTTTCAATAATTATTTTACTTTTGGAAGCGGTTCCACAAAATAAGCAATACTAAGCTTTTTCGATACACCAACAGGCAATGTAAATGTGTTTTTACGTTTATTTAGATGAATGTATCTAGTTTTAGTGGCTTGCCATGTTATTGCCAGTGATATGACCTCTTTTAATATTCTTGACTATACATTAAAACTAATAATGTGAGCCTCACTAAGTTAGAATTACAATGAGCCTCCGCGCCCCCATGAAGTGATATTCGTCCCATAGGGACGATATGTGTGTAGCCTAGATAGTGGCCGCCACTCATCTGCCCCATTCGGGGCAGTACTAGTTCGGGTTCATCTTATCAATTCTCGTTACAAACAGTATTATTCATATTGCACCTCTGGTGCAGTGTTTTCAGGTTCTGCAGTTATTTACAAATATACCGCGCCTATGGAGCGGTATTTGTATGGACTGGAATTAGCAAAACAATCGTCATTGTATCGTCTAGCACTAATATATAAGACCTAAAACTTCTAACTATATCAAAACTCACCTAATTGAAATTGATTATAACTTCTGAGGTAAAGCCTTTTTGGACTTTGATATCTTTTTGGATGTAGTACGGTTCGGGGGCCACAAAGGGGACAATTGTTCCAAAGTCCCATTTGCCGTTATTATTAACATCTTCGTAAACGGTAAGAGTGTAAGGCACTGAGCGAATATTTTCTAGGGTGTAGCTACTAATAAATGTGGTATCTATCCTAAAAGCTTCATCAGCACTTACTATAGAGATATTATAAACTTTGGTAGAATCATTGGATAAAACGTTCACCTCTAAGCCGCCGAAGTCAACAGGATCCCAGGTCTCTGGTTTAAAAAGTTGACGTTTATTTTGGGCAGGATTCCACATCATAAACTGATAGTCTATTCCTTCAATCCATTTATCTTGAGGTGGAACTGTTACTTTATTATTTTCGAAAGTGATGCCTGGCCAATCATCAAAGCTTACATCTCCTTCAACTACAACAATCGAATCTATAATCTCTGGATCGGTTAGTGGAGCTGCATATTCAACTTCAAAAGCTTGGGTAGCAAGAAGCCCAAATCTTGAATTTGAAGTCAATATCCTTTGTTGCGTTGTATCTGCTTGGCTACTTCCTTTAAAGCTCTTTTCTAAACCTATTGCTTCATTTCCACTAATGTCTGTAATCCCTTGTATAGCAATGTAATAAGAACTGTCTTGATGCAGTTCTTCTAAGCTAAATCCAAATGCAATAAACGGGTCTTGTGCCGAGATATTAAGCGGAAGCACTTCACTAAATGTATTTTTAAGGGAATCTATAATTTGAATACTTGTAGCGTCAGTGAATTTAATCTCCTCACTAAAACGGAGTCGCAATTTTTGCGAAGATAATAAACCAACGGCCTGTAGTTCCGGTTTAAGAGTATCGGCTTCAAACCAATAAGCTACATCAAGCGTATCGGCACCATCACGCTCTAAATCTATCGATTCTCTATTAAAAGGCAACGCCGCTTCAGTTTCAGTTTCCCAGATTTTATTTTGATTTCTATCATCTAGCATTATAGCTTGGTACTTGCCATCGCGCAAGTAGTTAAATCGAAATACTCCGCCCGTGTCAGTTTCTGCCGTATAAGTAGCTTTTTCATCAAAATTAATTGGCTGCCTATATAAAAGAACTCTCTGCCCTACTTTTGGTGTGCCATCTTTTAGCTTTTTTATTCTACCAACTATTTCTCCTTTATCAATCTCATCACCAGTAGAAATAGCTAATTTTATAGGCGTACCCATTTTATTATTTCGAGTATCTGCAACATCAACCCCTAAAGTGAGTATAACCGTTGTAGAATCAGGAAGGTCGTTTTTAAAGCTTACTATAGCTTTTTTACGTTTCCACTTTATGTCATACTGTAAACCTAAATCAGGCTCTACTGTTAATGATTTTACAAAACTAGCTCTATTTACAAACTCAGAAAATCCAAACTCAAATGAATTTCCTTTAAAATTAACCGTGCCCGTTTCAGGATACATTTCAGTAATAGTAGGACCCGTTTTGTCTGGTGGTCCACCTGTTGGTGACATTGGGGTGGCGCATGAGACAAAAAGTAAGCCAGCCACTAGCATTTTTATGTGGGGTGTCAATTTTAAACTATTCACGTACATTTTTAATTAACTTTGCAAAACTAAATATAGCAATGGGAATTCAAACATTTTCAAATTAGATATAATATTACTGCGGATGAATTTCACCTATAACTTGGCAACCGTTAAAATACGGCTATTATTCTTTGGGGCTCTACTTTTGCTAGCTACCGGCTGCCAATCTTATGCGCTAGATCAGGCGCAGGTTGATATTCGTTCTAGCTTTGCCGCAGGAGATTTTGAGCGCACACAGGCTCAACTTGCTAAGTTCAAGAAAAAGGAAATCTATAAATCTAAAGACGAGGTTTTATTTAATCTTGAAAGCGGAATGGCGGCTCACTTTGCAGAAGATTATGACTCGAGTATTATTTTCTTATCTAGAGCTGAAACTAGTATAGACGAGAATTACACTAAGAGTATAAGCAGAGGAATTGGTGCCTTTTTAGTGAATGACAATAAGCTTATATACGACGGCGAGCCCTACGAAGACCTCTACATAAATGCTTTTAAGGCCTTGAACTACATTCATTTGTATGATTTTGACGCGGCTTTAGTTGAGGCTCGAAGAATGGTTTATAAGATGGAGCAGTTGGATATAAAAATAAAAGGATTAGTAGAAGCTTTTGCCAAATCAGATACTACTGGCCGTATTGATTGGGGCGATGGTAAAGTGAATATTCAGAATAGCGCATTGAGCCATTATCTGTCTGCTATTTTATTTTCAAAATCTGGTAACATTGATGGCGCCCGTATTGAACTTGAGAAATTTAAGATGGCTTTAGTTGAACAAGGCACCGCTTCAGGATTTACTAAAAGAGATACTCAGGATTTCGAATATCTACAAAATCCGTCTAACTATAATGTGCTACTTTCTGGCTTTTCGGGGCAAGCGCCAATAAAAGAACAAGAAGATGTTCGTATATTTTGGAATGCTTTTAATCCTGATGCTAGTAGTAATGTTTATTTAAAATTCTCGTTCCCTACCCTTCGCTTATATCACTCTCGGGTGCATAGTGTACATGCTATTATTGACGATAGTGTTAGAGTGCCGTTAAGTTTAATTGAAGAAATGGATGTAGTTTCTTCTAATGTATATAAAGCCAAACAATCTATTATATATGGGAGGGCATTGCTTAGAGCTAGTTTTAAAGCTGTTAGTACCAAATTATTATCTAATACCGTTCGTAAAGAAAATGCCGCTATTGGTGATTTATTAGAGATTTTTGGATTAATTACCCAAGAAGTATCAGAAAAGGCAGACTTACGTGGATGGCAAACCCTGCCAGGAAGCGCTTGGATGCATGCCATCCGACTATCAAAAGGTGAACACACTGTACGCATTGAATATTTATCGGAATATGGACGGCGATTATATTCAGAAAATTATATAGTGATTATAAACGACCAAACCCAGCTCGAACTTATCGAATCTATTTACTCAAATTAAACTAAGATCTTAATATCAATCAAAAACCGAAGCCTTATGAAACATTCAATATTTCTATTTTTACTTTTTGCTGCTTTAATAACAGCATGCGAACCTACGCAAAAAATCACACGAATTGATCCTGGTACCACCACAGACCTCTCTGGCCGCTGGAATGATACCGATGCCCGCCTTGTAGCCGACAAGATGATTGGAGATGCTCTTACAAAGCCATGGCTAAACCAATTCAGCCGTTCACATCAGCAAGCCCCTGTGGTTATTGTTGGCCGTGTACGCAACGAAACTATGGAGCATATTGATAGCGAAGTATTTACCAAAGAAATGGAGCGTGCTTTTGTAAACTCTGGGTCAGTTAGTGTAGTTGCAAGCAGAAGTGAACGCGAAGATGTTAGAGATGAGCGCTTAGACCAACAAACCTTTGCCTCATACGAAACAACAAAAAAAATGGCTCAAGAACTTGGCGCCGATTTTATGATGATTGGTAACATCAGTTCTATTGTTGACGAAACCGTTAATAGAAAACATGTAGTTATTTTCTACACTATTAACCTTGAGTTTATTAATGTTGAAACCAACCAAAAAGTATGGATTGGCAACGAAAAGATTAAAAAACTCATCGATCGTAAGAATTATAGAGGGTAAGTGGTAGTACTTAGAATTTAGTATCTAGAAATTAGATACTAAATTCTTTAGCAGGTTTATAGCAATTTCAAAGAGTGTTTCCTCTTAAACCAAATCTCGATAAATCGGGAATTTCTGTCTCCCTATTTTGGGAGACAGTTTTTGGGATAGATTTTAGATATAAGGACTAAGATAGAAGATTCATATTTAGTACTAAAAAAAACATTTTTTTGGTTTCTACTCTTTGAATTCTCTATTGGTTAGCTAATCTCTAAATACATCTTTTGTTATTATTAATATAAGTATGGTGACAGAATTGGTGGTTAATTCCTAGATGCCGCCGCTGGCGTCAATAACAATTTTCGATCTGTTTTATACTATTGCCTGAAAGGCAATGCCCGACCGTAGGGAGGCAAAAGAGCTAAATAAAAGAACCTCTGTCATCCTGAACAAGACGACCGAAAGGGAGTCGCCGTGAAGGATCTCATTCAATTCGCTCATGAACACAAACCAATAATACCAAAACAAGCGCATCGCCCAGTACGAAGCGAAAGCGGAGTTCCGAGACATCGGGTTCAGGAGACCTGCCTGTCCCGAGCAAGTCGGGATTCATTCGCTCGGCTCATTCCTCAGGGTGACAGAATTGGTGGTTAATTCCTAGATGCCACCGCTGGCGTCAATAACAATTTTCGATCTGTTTTATACTATTGCCTGAAAGGCAATGCCCGACCGTAGGGAGGCAAAAGAGCTAAATAAAAGAACCTCTGTCATCCTGAACAAGACGACCGAAAGGGAGTCGCCGTGAAGGATCTCATTCAATTCGCTCATGAACACAAACCAATAATACCAAAACAAGCGCATCGCCCAGTACGAAGCGAAAGCGGAGTTCCGAGACATCGGGTTCAGGAGACCTATTAACAATTAAGCAGTAACTGTTTTGGAATTAACATTGTCCATTGATAATTGTTAATTGACAACTGTTTTCCCCAATAACTATCTTTCAGAATGAGCTCTCTAGACAACTTATGAATTCTGACTCCTGCATTCTGAATTCTGAACTCCCTTCCTCCCATATATTAAAATATTCTAAAGGTAACTAACAGAATTAAAACGCATTTTGATAGGTATAAAAAAAGGGAAACCGGATATCATCCAATCTCCCCTGAATACGTTGGTTTTTCTCGGGGTACAAGAAAATCATTCGGAAGCTACAGCATGATGCTGTAGCTTTTTTTATATATAAAATATTTTATTTTTTTATCCAAAGTTTTTCTGCTAATCCACTATTCCGAGATATCTTTTGCCGTATTGTAAATTCTAAAATTTCTTCAGTCGCAACTATAAGAGCATTTCGGCGGGCTCTTGTTACACCTGTATATAAAAATTCTTTAGAAAGTATCGCATTTTGCTCATTAGGTAGTATTAAAACTACATTTTTATATTCAGATCCTTGGCTTTTATGTACCGTAATTGCATAAGCTGGTTGAAAATCTTGTACTCTACCTGCCGATATTTGTCTATCTACGTTTCCTTCAACAAGAATTTTAGCTGTCTCTTTATCATCTGAAAAATAAATTCCTGTTTCCCCATTTTGAACTTTTAGAGAGCGATCATTTCTTGTGAAGAGTATAAATCGCCCTTCAAACCATTCACGATTTCTGGGAAGTCCGGCTTTTTCTTTAATTCTTTCTTCCGTTTCATGATTTACGTGTTCAACACCAAAGGGGCCTCTTTTTATAGCACATAGAATTTGAGCTTCTCTGTATGCATCAAATCTTTCGACTGAACTTAATCCTGTACTCTTTTCATAAGTGGCTACACAGTATTTTTCAATGACCTCAGAAACGGTTTGTGCGTTTGGTTCTATCCATATCACATCTTTAATATTCTCATCCTTCAAAATCCGAAGTGCGCCTTCCACATCAGAGGTGTTAATTGCTTCTGACAATAATTTTAGTCCAGAATCTTCCCCAAATCGATATGATTTCGTAAGCAGCACAATACAATCGTTCAATGTGGATGTTTCGGCAACATGTTGGTTGAATTGCATAGCATTATTTACTAAAACTTCAGATAAAGAAGTTGTGAATTCATTTTTAGCCCCATCACAAATATCTCCCAATACAGCACCCGCTTCTACCGATGAGAGCTGATCCTTATCCCCAAGCACTATTAACTTTGTCTGTTCCCCTAAAGATCGGACTAGCTGAATCCACAATCGTAAATCTAGCATAGATGCTTCATCCACAATCACTATATCGTATGGAAGCTTTTTATTTTTACCGTATACAAAGGTTCCGTCTATACGAGCACCAAGTAAGCGATGGAGTGTTTGAGCCGTTAATTCTAGCTCTGTGCTTACCGATAAAGTATCAGTTAAACGTTGTGCGGCTTTCCCTGTTGGCGCGGCAAGAGCAATTCTAGTGCCTGTAGTGTTGAACTTCTGTAAGCATTCAATAATCTTACTAACGGTAAAGGTTTTTCCTGTTCCTGGTCCACCTGAGATAATCAAGAAGTCTTTAATCATAGACAGACAAACCGCTACTTTCTGCCAATCCGTTTCCCCATCCTCCAAAGGCTCAAACTGGTTTTCAATGAAATCCCTAGCTTCGCTGCTAAGTTCAGTGGCACTTCTACTTGCTCGTTCATTGATCCATTGCACTAATTCATTTTCGAATTTCCAGTATTTTTGAATATAAAGACGATTTTCTTCCAGAATTAGCGGCTTAAATTCTCCTGGGTTGCCAACCAGCTTCGACTTCCTTAAATCTTCCTTTAAAGAAGATATATCCAGTTTTCCGCTTGGTAATAATTCTAGCAAGTCCTGAATTCTTGCATCCTTTTCCAGTCTCTCTAAATACACACATACATTACCGCTTAGCTGATAGTATGAACAAATAACGGCTGCAAGCAGGGTGCTATCAGAAATGGTTGGATCTACTCGTTTTAAAGTTCTAGCAAATTCAATCTCAACATCGGATATAAGCTGGGTTTCTTTTAATTCTAGTAATTTCGTGAATAAACTCATTGTAATCCTCCACCCTTTTTAAACAGATTATCGAGTTGATTAATTTTATGCCAATCAGGTTTGTCGTAGAATACTCCCTCACTTTGATCTTCTGGATTTAAACCACGTAGGAAAAGATAAATGACTCCCCCAAAATCCTTCTCATAACTATAATCTGCGAGTCTATTTTTTAGAAAACGATGTAGAGCTACCGTATAAATATGATATTGAACATCATAATTTGCAGCTACAATTTCCTTTTTTAGCGCACCTGTTGCATAATTCTCGTAGTCTGTGCCTAGGTGATTACTTTTATAATCAAGGATGTAGTATTTCCCCTCATAAACGAATGTTAAATCTATAAATCCTTTCATAAAACCGTGAATGGTAGCAGATTCATTCGTTTCAATAGAAGTGCTATTATCTCGTATAGCTTCTATAATTTCTCTGGCTTGAATGGATTCTATGGGGAAATGGAACTCCATTTCTTTCAAAACTTCGCTCGGTGTCAACTTTCCTAAAACAACTCCCACAGGTGGCATGGAATGAGAAAGTGTCTGAAGTACCCATTGCTTCACCACATCCGCCCAGCTTGAATCGTAGCCCGCATAATCGAGCTCTCTTTCTATGGTTTCACTTATATCATCTCGGGTGTTAAATTCGATTTCCTCAAACAGAGCATGCAAGAAGTTACCCGCATCGGCACCTTTTGGGAAGGTGAACACATTTTTCTCATTACTATCGAGTACTACCTCTTCGGGTTGACTCGTAGTTTCACTCTCGTCAAAATCGAAGCCCTCTTTTTCTAAATCAGTTTCAATAATTGAGGGCGATTCCTGGTGTTTTGTTAATGCTGAGTAACTTGTAACCCTAGGAAAGTTGAATATATCTGTCCGCTTAAACTGTTGAGTTTGTGCAAGCGGAATGGCTTCCTTTTTCTGCTTCTCTTCAAGACTTCCTGAGCTAACTTCAAGCGGAAATCTGAGTTCAATATTTGGGTTTTTAGTAAGAGCTTTAATAGATACTGAAAGTGGATCCATATTAAATTCCCCTACACCCGTGATTTTTAAACTGAGCGCACTTTCTACCTTCTTTGCGCCTGCAGTAATAGCAGATAGTGGTGAAAGTTCAGAATCCTTTTTTAGTTCAGCAAAGGGAATAAAATTAGCTGTTGAAGCTCTTGTAAGTGCAACATAAGCAAGGCGAATATCCTCACCCAACTCTTCAATTTTATTTAGTAACACCTGATCTGGAGCGGCAGAGCTACCCTCTATATTTAAAAAAGTACTATTATCTTGGTTGAACTGAAAAACGCCATCCTTTTTAGCTTTTGGAGATATAGGATCCCATAAATAAGGTATAAATACAATGGGATACTCCAAGCCTTTACTACTGTGCATTGTGGTAATTTGAATAAGTTCTTCATCACTTTCTAAGCGAAGTACTTCCTCCTCTTGATCATTTGATTCCTCTATTATTTTATCACGCAAATAACGTAAAAGTGAGGAAGGTGTTGAATGATAATCGGACTCATAGCTTGCTAATAATTCTACCAAGTGATTGTAATTGGTGATTCTTCGCTCCCCATTTTTAGACGAAGCCAACCGTTCTAATATATGATAGATGGAATTTGCTTCACTTAAACATGCTTGCACTCCGCGTTCTTTCCAAATTCTATGGAGTTCGGTAAAACCCAAAACAATATCTGCCCATTGCTCTTCATTTTCGTTCGCTTCAAGTAGCTGGTGGGCATCAAAACCTAAAAGAGTGGTAGTTAAGGCGGCACGAATTAAACCTTCAAAACTAGAATCTATGATAGCTGCCAAAACTATCTCAATTTCTTTGGCTTCGTCGGTATGGAAAACCGACATTTTACTTTTTAATATGCTCTGTAGGCCACTTGCGGTAAGTGCTTCTTGTATTTCTGAAGCTTGGGTATGTTTTCTTACCAATATGGCTATATCGGAAGGCTGTATTTTTCGTTCGCCTATAGTGTACGAGCCAGATATTAAAGTTTGAATTTCAGAGGCTACCGTTTCAGCAATAATAGGATTTGCTTTACCTTTAGTTTCAACATCTTCCTTAAACTCGATAAACTGTATAGCTGGAACTTCTTCCCCATTTCTATACAATTTAGCAGGTTCTTTATCTCTTTCTGGATAGCCTGCAGGTCTAAAATCTAAGTTCTCTAATAAAAATGGCTGCTCGTAACTTTGAAAAATACCATTTACCGCATCTATGATACTACTTGAAGATCTAAAGTTATCATCTAACGAGTATTTTTGTTCTGATTTTGCATCCGATTTTGCTTCTAGATAAGTGAATAAATCTGCCCCTCTGAAACTATAAATAGCTTGCTTTGGGTCACCAATCATAAAAAGCCCCGTTGCATCATTCTTATAAATTGATTTGAATATTTTATACTGAACTGGATCGGTATCTTGAAACTCATCAACCAGTGCTAAAGGATATTTCTTGGCTATTTTTTGGCCAAGAACTCCATTTTCATCCGCAGCCAAACCATCCGATACAAAGGTTATTAAATCGTCGTAAGTGAGAACATTTTTGGCCTTCTTTTTAGCTATATAAGTAGGTACTATCTCTTTTATCGCAGTATGAATGAAAGCGATTTTTAAGGCGGATAGATTATTTAGCTGTTCTAAATAATCATCAATTAAATAAGAAGTTTGGGGCGGATCAACTTGGCCGTTTTTTGTAGTGCTACTTTGCATCTTCTCCGCGCCATAATGAAACAGCTTTTCAAATGGCTCAAGATCTGGCTCATCACTATGTATGAACTCTAAAAATTCCTGCTGATGTGGTGCGCCCTCTTTATAGATATTTTTTCTAAAAATACCATCATGATTTGCCACTATTTCATCTAAAATATCTTTGTCAGTTTGATAACTAGATTTAATCGTTTGAAACAATTGGTCTAGATTCTCTAAGACATCTAATTTCTGTCCAATGGGCGTGCTTTCTGGTACTATCTTAGCATAAGGTTTAGCCACAGCGGGTTTTATGTAATTGCTAATAGTATCGGGATTGAAGCCTTCCAATATCAGATAATTAAGCGCCATTCTTTTGAGTTTACCGGTAGAATATTCAGCTATAAATTCATGCCAAAATTCATCTATACAGCCTTCTAATAACGTTGCTTCAGAGCCCTGAACATCAAAATCGGGGCTCACTTCAAACGCTAAATATTCCTCCTTTAGCAGTCCATTACAAAAACCGTGAATGGTAGATATATTGGCTTCATCAAAGTTATACAGTGCTTTTTTGAGAAGCTGATATCCATTCTCGTCTAGTTTAGTGAGGAGTTCCTCTAAAAACGCATCACCTTTGGCATCTTTACTTTCATAAGCATGAATGCTGTCATTAATTCGGTTCCTAATTCTAGCCTTCAACTCCGCTGAAGCAGGAATGGTGTAAGTGAGCACAAGTATTGAAGCCGGCATCAGCTGCTTTTCGATAATGGCTCGAATATAAAGGGAGGTGATATTGTAGGTTTTACCTGTACCTGCGCCTGCTTCTACTAAACTAAAGCCTTGTAATGGCGCTTCAAAAATGGATAGGGATTTCATATTTCCGACTCCACTATTGATTTTAGAACAGGGTTCCATACTTGTTCTGCTATTTCAGCAAAGCGAGGTTTATTTGTAGGCTCAATTCCACGCCAAACAAGTTGATTGAAATAGTCAGTCCCTTCCACAAAAGTTCTGTTAAAACTTGGATACCATTCCCCTAAAGCCTTAGAAACAGCTTTATCGATGTTTTTATCCTTGTTCATCTGCTCGGCGTACGCGTACATTGATTTTGGTAGGAACGGATATTCTAGCGGTTCTGCACAACCTCGCCTAAATTGTTCTATTAATTCAGCAAGATGTTCGGATGCATTTTCAATATGCCTAAAGAACATTTGTTGCACAGATACTTTTTTCTTGTCGACTTTCACATAAAACAAAACACTTCGATCAATTTCGGGATGGGTTAAATTCAAGAAAAGATGATTGATCCACAGCTGAATTAAATGCTCTCCCCTAACCTTACCATGGCGAATGTGAATACATTCATTTCCATAAATTTCTGGTACGGCTCCGTGTAGCGTTAGTCCGGCTATTTCAACTTTACCTTCAAGAACTTGCCTTTCTTCCGACTTATAATTTTTAAGCACACCTTTAAGAGGCAGTAATTCCCCATAAAGTTTATCAAACACCAATTCTCCTGGCATTTTCTGTGGCAATATTCCTTTAGTTTGAAAGAATTCTTGCACTATTTGAGGTTCCGCTTCTTCCTCAAATCCAATGGTAATTGCCTGTTTCACAAAATAATTTTCAAGGCCATTCGTCGAGAATGGTTCTCTATCAGAGATTTCTGTAGCGTCTCTTAATTCGGAAATATTTAGGAATCTATTTGCTATAAATCTAGATGGATTTTGGTAATAACCTATTAGGTCACCCAGGTCTAAATCGGTCATCTCCTCCATCAATAATGGCTGACCAACAAATGGCGCGGTCTCTTTGCTTTCGTTATATATTTTATTTGAAAGGGATGCATTCGAAACTGAAAATGCTTTGTTGTTTTTGCTGAAATAATACTTATTAAAACCGTGTAACTTGTGCAATTGCACTAGATCATTCTCCTCCAATCCAGATCTAATTAACATATCTATTAGTTGCTGTAATAATATGGAGGGCAATCGTTTACTATCTGAGTTTAAACTTTGACCTAAGTAACTTATATATAGATATTCTTGAGCACTTTGTAATAATTGAAAGAATAAATAGCTGTCATCTTCTTTCAAAATACGATCGCCAGGTAGAGGTTTATTGTGAATTAAATCATAGCTAGGACGAATTTCATTTCTTGGAAATATCCCTTCATTAAAACCTAAAACAGCAATGTATTTATAAGGAATGCTTCGGTTCGGTACATAGGTACTTACGGTAATTCCATGCCCAAAACCACCCGAGCTAGCACTCACTTCTTCTATCTGTTTTAGCACCCAGTATTTAAACAGAGAGAACTCAACTTCTCCCTCAAACTCTGATATAGCAACCTGTTCTTTAAGGCGCTCTAGTTTCGAAATTATCCGCTTAAAACCATAGTCATCGTTATAGGCTGGAACCATAAGTTCACGGGTGACTTTCACTGTAAAATCAAGCCAATCGATAATGTTCTTTTCGGGTTTAGCTGAATCAGCAAAATCCTTAAGACGGGATACAAAGCTATTTACTTTTGCCGCAACCTCAGATAGCTCTGAACTTGCAAGTCCCTGAAAAGGGATATATTCCCCCATACTTTCGTACACTTCACCTTCCATTGCGTAGCCCAATATGAGGTTGTTTAAACCATGTAACCACGAATACACGCCGGCATCCTTACCTCGCCTAACTCGTAGCTCCACTATCCACTTCCTTAGTATGGAAACTTCGATATCCGACATCTCTAAAGTGTTAGAAATAGCTGGATGTTCTAAAATGGAAAGTATCTCAGTGGCTTTGAAGTCGCCATCAATTTGATTTATAAGCTGCTCAAAAACAATACTAGCAGGTTTTGAGGCTCTAATGCCCGTTGCAATAGGTAACTCAGGGTCACCGTTTGTATGCAAAAATACCTGTTCTAAAGTTGGGCTGTAGTCGTTAACATCAGGCACCAAAATCAGAACATCTTCTGGTTTAAGCGCCTCATTAGTATTCATAACCAAAAGCAGAGATTCTTTTAATTCCTCAACTTCTCTTTTAACACTATGGCATGAATGAATACTAAAAGTAGAATCTTGTTTCAAAGAATTCTGCTTATTTCCGAGTAGCTCCTGTTGAATTCCTTCTAAAAACGATATTTCGCTAGGCGAATCTTCATCAAGAATTTCAATGTTAGAAGAGATTTGAAATTTTTCATGACTTTTAGATAGAACCGCTTCTTGATCTGCGGAAGGTTTTATAAGTTTAGTCGTGAATTCTGCCCATTCAGATTCGTTGTTTGGAGTACCCGTAGTTTGCTTAAATAGATGTACATCAATTTTTTTAGATAAGGCAGCAAGTAAATTCCCAAAGGGCTGAGAAATCTGTGATACTCCAAATACATACAACGCTTTTGGTAGTTTTTCTACGGGAAATTGATCCGCTTCCAACCAATCTATCAGACTATACAAAGCCTCAGCCCTGCTGGGCAGATCATTTTCCTTAACAGATTCACGAAGTGCGAGCCATATTTTTGCTTGCCAAACTTCCTCACCACTTCCTAGGCTTTTACCGCCTTGCCACTTCAACAGTAATTCTGGCCTAAACACTTGGTATAGATCAAACACATCCGCTAGGCTACCGCTTACTTGAAACAATCGTTCTTTGTCTAAGTTTGTAGCATCTAATTCGTACCCTTGAAGTAATGAAGGACTATTTAGCAACAAGTTAAAAATACGCCACTGCATAGGCACCAAATCGAAAGGCAATGCCTTAGGGATGCTGTCGTCTTTGAGTCGATACAACTTCCAAACCAACTCTAATGGAAAGATAAATTGGTTATTAGCAGAAATACCTGAGTGAGTAGCCTCATTCAAAGTAAGCCACTGCTCCATTTCCCTATTCTGAACTACAATCCATCGCTGAGAAAAAACATCTTTTTCTTTAATAGTAGTCTGCAGTAACTGCAGTTTTGTTTGCAGCTTTTTAAGTGAAGTAGATTGGTATTGGTAGAGCATAAGATCTTGTTATTTCGCTAACAAGTATACA
The DNA here is from genome assembly GCA_041656135.1 of Balneolaceae bacterium. Taxonomy (GTDB): domain Bacteria; phylum Bacteroidota; class Rhodothermia; order Balneolales; family Balneolaceae; genus Balneola. Next base: position 20,964 of record JBBAEC010000026.1, read on the forward strand.
AAATGGCGACTCTAAAATCTTGACTTAAAGTATTTATGCTTTACTATTTATAGAAGAGTTTAATAATTCGTTAGCTAGTGCAGAAAATGACTTTTTTTCGTCTTGAGCCATCTCTCTAATTTTGTCTATAATATCCTCTTCGAGATAATAGCTTACCACTTTTTTAGGTCCTGGTTTCTCTTCTACTGTTTCACCAACCTCTTCTTTGGTTGTTTTCCTAATAAACTTAAACGAGCCGTGGTTCCTCAGATTTTGATCTAAAGGATTATGCCCCAAACTTGGTTTTTTAGACATATTTAATGACCATTTTTTATTTCTTTAGCTAGAGCAAAATAATCTTGTGCACCAGCACTTCCCCCATCATACTCAAATATAGTTTTATGGTGGCTAGGTGCTTCAGCTAAAGCAATATTATCACGTATTATTGTTTTAAACACTTTTTTGCCAAAATAATCTTGAATATGCCCAACAACTTCTTTGTTCAAGTTTTTTCGGCTATCGTACATTGTACAAATTATCCCGCCAACTTCTAATTTTTTATTCAGTCTCTGCTGCACAATCTTAATCAAATCAAGTAGTTTCGAGAGGCCGTGAAGGGCTAAATATTCCGACTGTAATACAATATAAATATCGGTAACTGCTGTAAAAGCATTCAGAGTTAGAAGCCCTAAGTTTGGTGGACAATCAATCAGTACGTAGTCATACTCATCGCGCTCAAGTTGGCTGAGCAAGTTCTTCAATAATCCTTCTCGAGCAGGTTCATTAACAAGCTCCATCTCTGCACCCGAAAGTTCTAATGAAGATGGTAAAAAATCAAATCCACTATGTTTAACAAGAATTTCTTTAAGAGTAGCTTCCCCCTTTAACCCGTGATAAATATTTTTCTCCATTCTATTGGAGTGCATTTTTAACGAATAAGTTAAATTCGCCTGTGGATCTAAATCTACAAGCAGCACCTTTTTCCCTAGCTTAGCTAGTCCCGCACCCAAGTTAATGGTTGAAGTAGTTTTGCCTACTCCGCCTTTTTGATTAGTTAAAGCAATTATTTTCATAGCAATAGCGTAAAATTAGCCTATCTGTTTTTATTTTGTATAGTAAGAGAGATGGTTAAGGCTATTTTGTTACATTAATCTTAAGATAATTACATTGCTTTACCTATTATATTCTTTTAATAATAGATGTATTGGATTTATCTTTTTTATATCGTTTTTATTCTATATAAAAACAAGTACAACACTGCATAATATCGTATTATTAGCTATAACTGTTCATTACAATAGAATTTATTTTATGAAATATCACAGTAGAAAAATTATTAAACCACAGGATTTAAATGCTCACGGCACCCTTTTTGGTGGAGCAGTTCTGAGTTGGATTGATGAGGAAGCCGCAATATTTGTGCTATGCCAAATTGGTAAAGGCAATATTGTAACCAAGTATATGTCTGAGATTAATTTTGTTGATTCTGCACCATTAGGTGAAATTATTGAAATTGGCATGGAAACTGTTAGCTTTGGGCGTAGTTCAATTACAGTGAAATGTGAAGTACGAACTAAGTTTGAAAAAAACATTATCATCACAATAGATAAAATTGTATTTGTTCATGTTGATGAATTCGGAAAATCAACCCCCCATTTTATAACAGAACCTGTAAGCGATTAAGGACATTATATTTTGAGTAAATCAGAAAGGATTATTGATTTCACATCTCTCATTGAGATGCTTTATGGCGAAACAAAATATATAAATGAATTCGCCGAAGCAGCTGTTCAATCATTTAGTGAGTTCCAAAAGAACTACGCGGCCTTTTTAATAGAAAGAGACGAAGTGAACTTCAGAAAAGCAGGCCATAAAATTAAACCTGTCGCACAAATGCTTGGGTTACAACTCATTATTGATGAATATGAGTTTGCTAAAACACTTATTTGGGATAAAAAGCCCGATTCAGATTTAGCAATTTCTGTTGCCAAAATGGACGGCATTTGTAACCAAATACTAACCGAGTTAGATGATATAATTCGCAATGGTTTCACTAAATAGGCTAATGTATATTCTAACTCATCGTTAGAGCATAATTCTTTAACTATTTAGTTTCATTATTTTTTTAAATCACCCTTTCAAATTCATTAAATATGACTGTTCTTGTAACTGGCGGTGCAGGCTATATTGGTAGCCATACTGTTCTTGAGCTTCTAGAAGCTGGCCACGAAGTTGTAGTAATAGATAATCTTAGTAACAGTAGCGAAAAAGCCGTACAACGCGTTGAAGCTATAACAGGTAAATCTATTCCCTTCTATAAATTCGATTTACTTAATAAAAATATGGTTGAGGACATATTTCTTTCTCATAAGATTGATGCCGTTATTCATTTTGCCGGTTATAAAGCAGTAGGTGAATCTGTACAAAAACCCCTCATGTACTACCAGAACAATATTGATAGTACCCTCATTTTATGCGAGTTGATGCAAAAGCATGGTGTTAAAAACCTTGTATTTAGCTCTTCTGCAACTGTATATGGCGACCCAGCTACCGTTCCAATTACCGAAGACTTTCCGTTATCAGCCACCAATCCATACGGACGGACAAAGCTATTTATTGAATATATTTTAAAGGATATTCATGTAGCTGATGACTCTTGGAACATTGCACTATTGCGGTATTTCAATCCTGTTGGGGCGCATAAAAGCGGATTAATTGGGGAAGATCCAAATGACATCCCAAACAACCTGCTTCCTTATATCTCACAAGTTGCGGTGGGTAAACTCAAAGAGCTTTCTATTTTTGGGGATGATTACGCCACTCCTGATGGCACAGGAGTACGCGATTATATTCACGTTGTAGATTTAGCTCTTGGCCACATCAAAGCCCTTGAAAAATTACAATCCAATCCAGGCTTGGTAGTCTACAATCTTGGCACAGGCAAAGGAACTAGCGTTTTAGAAATGGTGAAAGCCTTTGAAGATGCATCTCAAAAACCAGTCCCTTACCGCATTGCTCCACGTCGACCTGGCGATATTGCTGCCTGCTACGCAGAACCCGTTAAAGCTGAACTTGAACTAAACTGGACGGCTACAAGAGACCTCCCCGAGATGTGCGAAGACAGCTGGCGCTGGCAATCCCAGAACCCGAATGGGTATAAGGAATAGATATAAGTAGTAAGATTTAAGATATAAGATTCCATATCTAGCGCAAGCGTCCCGCTTGGGCGGTACAATCACAATCTAGCTCAAGCGTCCCGCTTGGGCGGTTATTCATTCCATCATTTTGAACTGTGATTTATGGGATTAGTGTGATTTGCATGATGAATATCTGAGTAGCAATTAAACCTGACGGGTTTAATCTAAAACTTCAGAATTAATAGTTCTTGCAAAACCCGTCAGGTTTAGAATATTGATTGGTTTTTCATAACTTATCATTTTCGACCTTCTCTTCCCGATGCCTCGAGATCCTTCCCTAATCTAGCGCAAGCGTCCGCTTGTGCGGATATTCATTCCATTATTTTGAACTGTGATTTATGGGATGTATATCTAGAAATAAATTAAACCTGACGGGTTTAATCTAAAACTTCAGAATTAATAGTTCTTACAAAACCCGTCAGGTTTAGAATATTGATTGGTCATTCATAACTTATCATTTCCGACCTCCTCTAGCTCCTCCTTCTCAAGGAGGAGAATGTTTGTTCACGTCACGAAGCTCCAGCTTCGTGATGCAATCCTGCAAGCTCTGGCTTCCACTCCACAATCTAGCTCAAGCGTCTCGCTTGGGCGGTTATTCATTCCATCATTTTGAACTGTGATTTATGGGATTAGTGTGATTTGGATGATGTATATCTGAGTAGCAATTAAACCTGACGGGTTTAAATGATGATTTTAGATTTCAAAAATAATTTCCAAAACCCGTCAGGTTTTGAATGATGACTCGTGGATTATTTAAAGAAATAATACAAACTGATTAAGGCGAGCGTTACTACTAGTACTATTATCGTTGGTCTTAATTTTTTTCCTTTCTTGGCGTTTTCTTCCTCTTTGACCTTTAGGCCTGGCAGCGAATCAGAGTTTGCAAGATTTTTAAAATCATCTAGATTATATATACCTGTAGCATCTGGATGATTCTTGTTGACAAATATTACATACTCATCTGTACCTTCTTTTTTAAAACCCAGCATGAACTCGCTGTAAAATGCATCAGTGTAAAGAGTAGAAGAATCATTCAAATCAATTAATAATGAATTATCACCAAGATATTCCCATCGTCCTTTTTTGACATCCCCAGTTTTTGAAACAAATAACTCATTATTATTTCTAAAAATATAAATCGAGTTATATGAGTCATCTTCTATTAGATGCCGCCACTGGGTATCCAGTATAGCATTGATATCGTTTAACTCATTGGAAGTTTGATGAAGTCTAGGTATTAAATCTAGTATATAAATTGGCGGCGTAGAGATAGCATTACCTTCAAGGTCATAGTACCTCTGTGGTAAATTATTTCCCATAAATAAATATGGTGTATCCATATCTGCAAGAATTCTTCCACCACAATTATGATGAATTAACCCAATATCGAATGGATTTCTCTCCCCCAATTCTGGTCTTGTTTTTTCAATCAGATCAAAATTTAGACCCCCACAATTCAAGCATTTTGGCCCACTCTTCCTTGATCTAATAAATTCTTTCCAAAGTAGCTTCTCTCTTCTATGATCATCAGATCTAAGTTCTTCAGATAGTTGTTCTACTGAAACTATATCATTACAGTTATGACATAACGCTAAGTTTCGACCTGCAAAAATCTTTCTATGTGGAAAAGCATAGTAATGATGTCCCCAAGTAGAGATGTCTGTACTTTTGAACTTACATCCAGTACATGTATACTTGATAAAATACAATTTAACTTGGCCTTAGAGTTTCTTAAGAAGTATATAGAATAACAAAATAAACAATTACTTAATAGCCGTTATTTCACAATCTAGCTCAAACGTCTCACATCTAGCGCAAGCGTCTCGCTTGGGCGGTACAATTTATTTCATAGCTTTTGAACCACGGATAACCATAACTTAAATCACTATGACAAATTCGGATATTTTACCTAAAAAAGAGACTGACCTACCGCCACTTTTTATTTATCTGCACGGATTTAATTCCAAAGGTGATCCGAGTACCCAAAAGATGAAAGAGCTATCAAAGCTAGGTGAAACTATCACGGTAGATTATAACTCGTTCAGCAATTATGACACCATTGAGGCTCATCTTTCTGAGCAAATTTTACAAATAACTTTATCTCGTAAGAATCACTTTACGATACTAGTTGGAACTTCATTGGGAGGCTATTGGGCAGCTGTGATTGGAAAAAAGCTTGACATCCCTGCTGTCATTATTAACCCAGCTATTCAGCCTCAGCAAACGTTGAAAAAGTATATTGGCATAAAACTCGAAAACTTCAAAGACGGTCAACCAAATACACTTTCATCTGACGTGCCCTCCTCCTACCCTGATGCCCCAAAAGTTGGTAAATATTTAATCCTACTTGATCTGGGCGATGATGTTTTGGATCCCACGAAATCAAAATCTTGGTTCACCCATAACCCAGTGATTAGTTTTGAAGGTGGAAGTCACCCTTTTGACCACATGAAAGAAGCACTGCCTGAAATAAGTAAGTTTGTGAGCTCCGTTGTGAAGAAGGATTAGTTAGAACTCTATTCATGAAACAATTAACTTCCTTTTACCTCGTCACGAAGTTCTAGCTTCGTGATGCAATCACGGAAGCTCCAGCTTCCACTTCTTTCCATTTTCACGTAATGCTGGGGGTAAGCAACAATACTATTCATCTGTAATATTTGATTCTATCAATTTTACTGAAAAGCCTTCTCCTCATCCCTTAATAATTCTATAAGCTCTTTCTCTAGGCCAGCATCGAAGATTTTTCTGGCAATATTTTTAAGCTGATCTTCCGAAACATTTGATAAGAGTACCCGACTTCGGGCTGAATTTGGTGCTTGTGAAATAAATACTGAATTGGTGTCTATACTTAATTGAAATCGTTTGTTTTTCATATTGTTTACTTGGTTAATCTGGCTAATTCCTTAATTTGATTATTTGATAATCCGATAATTTTATCAGTCACATCTTTCAACTGTTTATTATTAACATCTATTGTTTTCCCTTGCTGAATATTAAGCACATCTTCCAAGTTATAGTATCGAAAAGAAGCGCCTTCATTTTTTGGTTCTAAGCAAGCCAAATTGAACCCATCGTTCCACAATCTAATCTGAAAGACATAATAATTTTTTGCTGGTTTATTTTTATCAAGAACGATCTTTGTATAACAACCACTAGCATGGTTTTGAAATATCAAATTAATGTTTTGAAAATTAGTTTTATCAAAACGATAGAACTCGTCTTCTGTAGAGACGGTAAGAAAAGGGGATAACTCAGAGCTTTTATGAGAGATATAAGAAGTTAAAAGACTACTTAAATCTAATCCATCTACCAATTCGGTATATGTTTTAATCAATTCATGAACGGTAAACTCATATAACTTTTGTTCATCTATTCCTTCTGTACCTTCTACCGAAATCAACCGATATGTTGCTATGTTATTCCGTTGGGCATCTAGATCTTTTTTTATAAATCCACCCTCCTCTAAATGGTTCAGTGCTTTACGAAGTTGATCTTTAGAATAATCACGGCCCTTTGGTATATTCTCTTGATCAGTTTCTATTTCAGCTAGAGTTTTAATTGAATTAGGACCTAGTTCACTAAAATATAAATATAGTTTCAGTACAAGAAGTTTGTCCTGCTCAGCTTTATGAATGTTCTTTTTATTACTCATATTTATTACTTTTAGATATAACTCATTTAATTTACATAAAATATCAAAATGTTACATTCTGAAGATCTTTATCAACTAAAAAACCACTTCGACCAAAAAGACCTGATATTTTATCCTGGTAGTGGTATAGATATTCAGCCACTCTTGCTTCGAGCTTTTGGTATTGGCGACGATCATAAAAGACATTTTGTTTATTGTGATAATGATGAAAGTGTAATCTCATTTTATCGGAATCTAATTAACATACCAAATGAAGTTTCTGAATGGAAAAAATTGAACCCTCAATATTCTTCCTTCTTTGACTCCCATAATCTCACTTCTATAAAAATACATTCATTTACAGATAATAAAGATTCCAAGTTACCTCACATTAGCTTTGAGCTTGAGCTAAGTTCTAATAACAAATCCTTTGTATCTAAACTTGATTTCTTTGGAACAACTATAGAATCCTATCTAGACACCTACCATCCCAAATATTTCGCTGATCGTAAAATAAAGTGCGTACTTTACATAAAACAACAGCATAAAGAGGTTGGTGGCAGAGATAATTTCTTCGCAAAATCTACTTTTAATAAGCATTTAAACAATCCTAATTTATTAAAGAATACATCATTTGTTATTTGTGATACACAGGAGCTACTTGGCGATAAAAATTGGCAGCCTTACCCATCTCCTACCCAGTCATCACTCCCGGGTTGGGGAGTAGCTGGTAATAGTTTAGTAACAAGCAAGAGTGCTGTTATTTATGAACGTGTAACAGGCAACACTGAAAAACAATCTCAACCATCTGAAACAGAAGAATTAAAGCCTATTCTTAAATTGCTTAGCAACTTAAAATTCAGCGTATAATGTATCATTCTTCAAGTGCCCTCTTCAGATCAATTATGTCTTGCTCGGTGAACCCACCACCATCAAATGGGTTCAGGTTCGTGCCAAAGTGCTTTTTTAGGTGAATACTTCTAGTTATTAAATCTTCCCACCCTTCTTGAAAGCTTCTTTCATTTAATAATGAACTTAGAAATAGCTCTTTAAAATGAACTGGGCTTATTTCTCCTAAAGTCTCTTTAAACCAAGGTCGTTCGAATTCTTCAGCAGGTAAGGGTTTCCCTACAATAAACTTAAACCATGCCTCAATAAAGCTCACTTTTAAGTCTTTATTAAAAATCCCCACCATGTTATTTAGGTGGGAAGATGATTCTAAGAGCTGCCCTCTTACTGCTTCTGGCCGCGTAGATGTCATAATAATTAATGTATTATTCGCCATCTCTTCATGATTTAATAAAGTGAGTAAGCTTTCAGCTGCATACGAACGATTATAAGTTTCAACATCTTTGATAATCACTATTTTTAGACGATCACTTATTAAATATAGTTTATCGGCCAAAAACCTATTTAGTCCCTGCATAAAGTTAAATTGATCGATCCTTATAACTATAGCATCATGACTTTCTATCAATTCTGTACACTTTTTATAAATAAAAGCATTTTTACCTGTACCGCTATTTCCATATAAAAGTATGCTTCTTTGATACGGAATCCCTTGCTCATAATAAGTCTTCTTATTTTTAATGAATGCTGAAATTTGTTCATCTACATTCTTTAAACCTGGACTCCAATTTTCCATTGGAAAGTAGTCATCAAAAGGTTTTTGAATAAACACTTTTTCGAGTAGGCTTCTATTTGGAAATGATTTTATTTGCTGATGGAGTGGCCGGTAGAAACCACCTGGTATGTCATTTAATACCGTATGATCTTCCCATACAACCATACCATACTCATCTACCGTAAAATCAATAATATGTTTATTGAATTTGTCTTTTGGCTGACTTAAGACTGTCATTCTAAACCCTCCAATAAATCTATATCAAAACCAATCGTTTTCTCCCCAGCTTGTGCGAAATTCTTTGCTATGCTACGCTTACGCTCTTTAATTAGCTCCCAAGCCTCGTTTGTAGAAACTTCCAAAAGTTGACTGTAAATAAACAACTCTTTCATGTATGCTGGAGATAATTTCCCAGGAATTTCCTTATACCAACGTTCTTCTTTTTCATTATCTGTAAGAGCCTTTCCTAATATAAATTCATACCAAGCATCCACAAAATCAGATGTATAGTCTTTAGAGAAGACACCACTCAATAAATCGAGCCTTGATGGACGATCTACTACATTTTCAGGAATACGCTCTGGATAATTGGTTGTGAGTAGGAACATCACATTTTCCCTGAAATGCATGTTATCTAGTAAATGAAGTAAAGCTGTCATGTCTCCACCTCGAGTAAAATCTGCTAATTCTTCTATTATCACCACTTTTAATCGATCGGAACGTTTAGCTAGATTTTGCATGATTTGAGGGTGAAAACTCGATAAATGACTGTGTTCTTCAATTCGAATTACAATTGCATCATAATCATCTATTAATTGTTTGCTTAAATGATATAGATATTGACTTTTTCCGGTTCCAGGATCACCATGCAATAATATTGACCTTCTATAATCCATCTTTAGATTTCTATATAGTTCTTTAGACTGCAAAAACCGCTGTATATTTTCATCAGCACTAACCAAGCCTGGATTCCATTTCTCAATTGGGAAGTATTTGTGAACCGGCACAAAAGCATCTCCATCCTCTTGCTCTTTCTTAGTTTCCTTAATCAATTCAAGAAGATCTGAATTACCATTTACCTGTGATTTTAAGACATTCTCAATATCATCGTAAGTGGCGGTTCTTTTGATGGGCAGCAAAGCTGTATCATCTCTGGTAGAGACAGGATAATATTCCCCAGCAGGTATATCATCCATGGTTCTAATTTTTTTGAAGATTATTCTGTGCTTTTCAACTACATATTCTGTTTCACGTATTCCGTTTATTTTATTTTTAGGCGCAATGACATTTTTACTAACTGGCATAATGAGTTTATTTTAGGTTATGATTAATTTGTTATGCCACAATATAAGGAGAGTGATTATGCAGTTTGTAGAAACGCATTTAATCAATTATATCAATAGTTTACATTATATTTTATTCGATTCGTTATTGCTATTCCTTCATTAATATTATAAAGTAGTAGCATTTAGGCTTACGTATCATCATATCTTGTGAAGCTCTTATTGTATCTGTATATACTCAACATGATTGGGTATCTGTTTTAGCTATTAATAAATTATCTATCCAAATGAACTCAACACTAAAAGACGCGTATTCAAATACAACGTATACAGTTCATAAATTAGGCATTAACATTCGTATTGGGGAAACAGGCCGTAAGTTAAATTCCCTACTTAAAAAGAATGATGTTAATAGTTGGGCTTATATTACCGCTTGGAATCCATTCAGTGAAGAATTGGATGCAGAAAATAACAGCAAAAGAAATGACCGCTTACTTCTAGAAATTAAAACGAAGGGTTTAATCTATTATATAGGTACTGGGGTTCCAGATAAGGGCGACTGGACACCTGAAGAGTCATTTCTAATACTCGGCATCAGCTTAATTGATGCAAAGAGTCTTGGGAAACATTTTGAACAGAATGCTATTATATTTGGTGAATTGAATAAACCTGCCAGATTAATAATGCTAAATGATAAGTAAATAATTGGGGCTTTATGGTTTAGCCTCTAATACTCTTTTATACTCTATCTCCATTCCCTCAACCACTCCCACAGCTATCTGATCATAATACTTCCGCAGCTCTTCAGCACACTCATAAGCTATTTTACGGTTATCAGCCCCGATTTGAATCAACAACGTCTGCTCTTCTTCATTACGAAAATAACCATTGGCTTTAAGGATGGTAAAAGACTCGGTGTATTTAGAGACGATTTTGCGAATCTCTTCTTTTATAGTCTCATTCAAATCTTTATCAAGCCCAAGATAAAGTGTGTATAAAGTACGGTGAACAGGCTCAGTATAAAGTCGGTCTGAAAGCAAGTTAAGCATTTCTTTGGCTTGCCCTTCTTCGATCAAACTATCTGCTAGTTCGTGGATATGTTGTTTCCTAATTTTCATTTTTAGTTCCTTATAGTATATCAATAAAATCTATGGTTACTTCAATCAATCTATCGGAAAAGGTTTTCCTACTAGTACTTAATGACCTGTGAGCAGTTTCATCAACCTGATGATAAAATGCTTCTAGACCTTCAAAGTGTTCTTCCTCAAAGCAACATCCGCCAAAAGTTATTGAGAAATCAGATTCTGGGTTTATAAATCTAAAATGTTTAAGGGCTTCAGCAGCAGTTTTAGATACATCCCTAAAATGCTCCTTTCTAACGCCCCCACCCGTTAAATGGGTAATTGCAAGGTTATCATGTTTAAACACCTCATTACAAAGCTCATAGGCTTGATATTGAACCGCATAAAAGAAGTCGCGATAAAGGGATCCATAATTAGGCTCTGCAAATAGCTTATAAACTTCAGATCGTTGCCCTGAGGCTACAATAAAACCTTTTGCAGAGCTATTGCCTTTTATTTTAAAAGCAGCTACCCCTACTCTTTTATTAAGCTCATTTACAACTTTACGAAGGGCATAGCTTTTTGCAATTGGACGCCCCGAAACATAATTCGTTAATGGTGCAAAACCAGTTTCATTAGAAAATAGAATAACTTGTTCATTCTTTATTTCTTCACTGTTCTCTTCTAGTTTTAGATGTATTGGATAATTCATTAGTACTTATTTAGGGTTCAAAACATTCAAAGAAATTGTATTTACTGTTTCATTCATAGCTTTTTCTGTTCCTGGGTGGCAAGTAAATAATATTACCTGTTGGTTTTTAGAAAATTCATGTACCGCATTCAATGCTAGTTTCTTGCGCTCTGGATCCATATCTACCATTGGGTCGTCCAAAAGTATCATGCCTGATTGCTCTTTCAGAAACATTTCAGAAATTGCAAATTTCCAAGCTAGTGAAGTAAGATCTTTAGTACCATGAGATAAAAGATGAAATGGTAATGCCAGGTTATCTTCAGTAATAAAGGTTGAAGGAACCTCTTTACCTTCTTCATCTAGTATAATGCTTCTGAAGCGCCCATCACTCATCGTAGATAGCCATTTTGTAAGCCCTTCAATAAGTGGTGTATAAGTTTGTTCCTCCAACTTTGCCAAGATAGAATCTGTACTGTCTTTTATTCTAGCAAGACTTTCTGCTTTACTATGAGTCTTATCAAAAGCCGTCACAGTTTCATATTTTATAATTATCTGCTCTTCGGAAGAAATATCTGGGGCCTCGCCTTCTTTTCCTGCTACTTCAATCTGTAATTTCTGTTTTTCTTCCCTTAACTCATTCACTGCTTTCTCAAGTGATTCAACATGTTCTTTAAATTTATCAAGCGAATTAAATTCGTCAGGCAATGCTTCCATTTCTTGGATCTGTACATTAAGATCATTAATAGCAGTGGTAAGATTTGCTCTTTCAGTAAAAAGACCATTCTTATCTGTATACCTTTCTTTCCAAATATTTATTGTGGTTGTCATTTTCTCGAATTTCTCTTTTTGTTCAGCTTTTTGCTCAATAACTTTATCTCTCTCTTCTTGTATAATTGCCAATTCTCTGACCTCTGCTAAATCTCCAAAGTCCTCAAGTTTTCCCCTTAAATCATTTAAACTTTCACCTTCTGAAAATTCTTTATGCCGTACTTCTAATGCACTTAGTGTATTTGCTTTATCATGATACAGCTTTTGAAGCGTATTAAGCTCAGACTGATCTTTCGCTTCAAAATGGTTCAGTTTTTCTTTCAGTTGATCCTCTAACAGTTTTAACTCCTGAACTATGCTACTTAGGTCTTGATCTCCCGCTGTTACTTGAACCTTCAGCTGCTCTGTTACTAAAGAAAATACGCCATTGTGCATATCTGTAGATACTTCGCCTTGTTTTAGATTCACACTTTCCCTCTCTTCCTTAGTAGTACCTATTGTATATACTGCATTTTGAAGAGCTTCTATCTTAACCGATAATTTGGATGCCTGAATTTGAATTTCTTTCTGGCGGATATCACTTACCAGTGTGCGCACCTGTTCTAAGTCATTAACTGTTACTACCGTGGATATTTTCAAATCCTTTTTTGCTTCACCGATATTTTGTTCAAGCTCAGCAATTTGATCGATTCGCTTTTTGAGTGCCAAAAATTCAGTTCTATTAGACGCTTTTCCTTGTTCTTCATTTAACTGAAGTAATTTATCTTCCAATATTTTTAATACTGGCTCTGCCTCTTTTAACTGAAATTCATATACTGGCCAGAGGTCAGCTGCTTCATCTACTTCATTAAATTTATGTTGGGTAGCCTCTTTTTTACTTTCTAAAACAGCTCTCTCACTTTGTTTTTCAAGCATTGGCTTATGCTCTTCATAACTCTCGCTCTTTTCCTTAAACTCTTTTTGTATAGTTTCAAGTTGAGCGTTCAAAACATCCATTTCATCTTCAAACTGCTGGATCTCCTCAAATTTTTTCTTGGCACTTTCCATGTTGTACCATGCCCCTAGAACCGTGCCCACATTTCTTATATGTCGGTTGTGAATTCCTTTGTCATTACCCTGAGCATCTGTTTTTGGATAGTTTTTATCTCGATCCCAGTTGTTAAAGCATTCAGTATAACGGGTATCTAGTTGTTGTTTAAATTTATCAACTGAAACTCCACCTGCCTCCATTACTCCTTTTCGAAGTATTCCGCCAATTTCTTGCCTTGCATCCTCTGAATCTTTTATTCTAGACAAACTTGACTGCAAAGCAGATTGATGGGTCATTAATATCTCCTTCATTGTACCAGGTGTAGCAGGGAGTAATTTATTAATCTCTTTCTGAACTTTTTCTTCTTCGGTGTATTCTTTCCCAGTTGACGTAATAAACGAAGCACTTCCATTACGATTTCCATACTTCCATTCCTTATTGATAGTGTAAAGTTGCTCTGGATTATCCTTATATATTTCTAGTGTCACCCTTACCACATCTCCACCTCCAATTGGAAAATAATTACCTATTTCATTCTGCAATCTTGCAGTCGTTAGGTCAGTTGTTTGTAAAAGTCCTATTTGTATAGCTTGGAATAATGTTGATTTACCAGCTTCATTTGGGCCTATCAATAAATTGAATCCATCTGTAAACTCAATTTTTTTATCCTGTATTCCAGCGAAGGGGTGTAACCGTATTGACTTAATTTTCATCTCTTACCTCCTCTAGTAAATCATAAGCTATTTGTAAGGCCATTTGATCATCTCTATCAATAAAACCAGAAAGCAACTGAATAGGAAAAGATCCTTCCGGATAAGTTTCTTCAAGTTGTTCTTTAGTAATTCGTTTCTTCAAGCCCCCGTCATTAATTTTCAGATACAAAAAGAATTTTCGAAGTTGTGGAATAATTTTAGAATTCCAATTATTATAGTCCTCCGGCTCTAGAACCCCATATATAGTAATTCGGCATGCGCAATTTTTATTATCTTCTGCGCTAGCCTCTTTAGCAATATTTTCCAAATCAGTTAATGAAGAGACATTCTTTTCCCATCTTTCAAACCTATACATGCCTGTTGTAAGTTTTTGGATTTTACGCGAACCACCATCTTCAATTTCAATAATAAGAGCCGTACCTCGATGTGGACAGTTAGCCGTATCCGGTTCTGGTGTTCCTGAATATAGAATTGAATCATTTCCCCCAGGGTTTTCAGGCCAAGGTACATGGATATGTCCTAGCAACCATACATCTACACCCGCAGCATTTAGTTCTTGTTGAGACATTGGAAAGTGTTTGTCATTAAAGTCTGGTGCAATACCATTAACACTTCCATGAGCTACTCCAATATGAATTTTTGATTCATCCTTTTCAAAATCTTTAACCCAAGAAATCTGATTTTCAGCTGAATGTTTAGATTGACATGGAGCAGGATAAACAACAACGTTTAAATCATAATCTTTCAAATCTAACGGCTCAGTCTCGCCAAGTATCAAAATATTTTCTTCCTTTACATCCCTCACATATCCCCATAGCTTACTTTCTGATGTAATAAAATCATGATTACCAGGTAGTAAAAGTACGGGACCTCTCTGAAATTTATTCAAAGACTGAACTGCACGTACTACGTCCTGTTTATTCATACTTGTACGGTCAAACAGGTCACCTGCAATAACCACTACATCGCACTCTTCTTTATTTGCCTTAGCAATAAGGTTTTCTAATGTTTTATATCTTGCCTCACTTAATGCTTGGGAAGCATCCCCATAACCACTAAAACCTCTTCCTAAGTGTACATCTGCAAAGTGTAGTATTTTCAAACTCATTTCATTTTCTCCGTCTCTATTATATATTCTATTATTTGTTTTCTATTGGAATCTAAAACACATTCTACCTACCCATACTTAATTGTAAATAAAGATATTTACGTAACAAACCCCAATATAATGTTAAGAGTGTTGCCTACTTGAACAAACAAGTTCTATGTTATCTAATCACTCTTCTTTATTAAAAACCGGGCAGCCATATCTTGACCACCCGATTGAACTAAACATCTTTACCAAAATATGAGAGCGATTAAGCTCAATGGAAAAAATGCAATAAATAGCCCGATTAATATTATGTCTTCTAACATAAGTACCTCCGTTTTAGGTTAAAGAACTGAAGCCCCGACTTTCGATGACTTAGTGTTTGAAATAGGTATCTAGCATGTTTGCCAAGTGATGTTTATTGACTCTTAAAACACCCTTATATAAATTTTCATGCGCCATAATAAACCCTTCAGTTTGAACAAACTTTAACTGATTCCCATTATAGTCTTCCTCTACCATTCCATTTTCAAATTCAGAATGGTTCCCAGTCTCATAAGTAAACTCTTCACTCAAATCAGCATGAAGAAATGTAACATCATAATCCACTTGGTAATTATGCTCCCAAAATCCACTGAATAGTCTATATGGGCGGAATCCCCCATATTCTGTATCACTGAATTCATCTGAAAATGGACCACCAAAAGTGAAGCATCCTTCTGTAAACATATCCTGTTCCTGGCATATTCCCATTCCAGCAAATCGTCCTAAAACTAGCATAGACGCCATCAGCCCAGGAATTTCTCTTGTATTGATCTCTTCAAATATATGATTAGGTGCGTGCTCTAAATCGTCACTATCTACAAATACTAAATGAGTATTAATTGGATTCTGAGTTTGCTTTAGTTTCTCAGCCAACATAATAAGTTGGACCGCCCCAGTAGGATTGCTAAAGGGTTCCTTTTCGTCTTTATCAGCAATACCACCAATTGGTACTAGAATAGTAAATACAGGTTTGTCTGGATAATCAATAAATGAAGCAAGCAAATATTGTGTGTAGTTCAAATCTCCAGTCATACCATAACGAGAGCCAAAAGGACATTCACTTAACGTGTATTCTATACCTAAATCCTTGAGCTTTCCCGCAATCCAATTCAACCTAGCTGAATATTCATTCCCTTTCTTTTGATCTGGCACCTCATGTAACTCTTGAACCCATTTTTGGTATGGTATGCTAGATTCAATTACTTCATTTTCTAGTATTTCAGATCTTATGTATCTGTATCCTGAATGTCTATATTTATTAGGTTTTCTATTCCTCATTTGTGTTCTCCGTTTAGTTCAACACAAATATAGGGAGGCGGTTTCTACAAATTGACGAAACGGTGATTTAGAGTGCTTAGGACTTTATTATCTTCAACTAAAATAAAAATTTATAACTTTGTAGTATTATTTAACTTGTAGCTACTCAGATTAGATTAGCATAAATAATTACAACTTGAATACTTAGATATTTCTTAACCACTCCCAATGCTGATAAATCATCACCATGGCTAAAGTATCTAATTCACAATAGCGAAGAAGTGCTTCAAATACCTTGTTTCTTTCTTCATCTGATACATCATCAAACTGCATGCGTGCCCAAGCCATCATAGCGGTGCCACCTTCGCTGATTGTTTCACCCGACTCTAGTACTATTTCTGCATCTTCAGCCTCGCCCGGGATTTCATAACCAATAGGATCGAGCAGTTTATAGGGATTTATTACATTTCCATCAGCATCAGTTTGATACAAAACCTTGTCCTTTAGGCTCAGCCCTGAATATGGCTGTGTATATATTTGTTTTAAAGCTTTACTTTCATTCAATACGGCAGGAAGCACATCTTTAATACTATTTGAACCGCCCATATAAATCGAGTAGTAGTATTTAACAATGAGACGTTGCTGATCTATGAGCTCACGAGGAGCACCATCTGCAACTAAGGTATCAATCCAATCAATAAGTTTTTCACGATCTGGCTCATCTGATTCTTGTAATCTGCTTTTCACATCATTTAGTGTGGTCTTTTCGTAATGATGATACATGAATACGCTACTCTCATCATTTTCTAAAACCTTCTTCAGTTCCCGTACAAAATCATAGCCAGGATAAACACCCTTTCGTCTATCTATCCATTCGGCTACATGTTCAACTTTTCCATCTTCATATACATTATGAACCGAAAACTGAAATGGGATTTTTTTGTATGGATATGAACCTTTGTGAAAAGGAATGGCCGGAGCAATGCCTTCAAAATCGATGAAGTGTAAGGGATAGGTCCAGCTTTCCATCTCATGAAAGAGCCCAGGTAAAAGAACTTCGTTGCTATCATGCCTGTCTGTCATTTTCATAGCTTGAACAAGTTGTCTATGCCCACGCCCACTATCCCAAATCGGCTGCTGATATAGTGTGCTTTCATCAACGCCTAAATAGGTTGGAGTGATATCCTCCATTAGATAAACTTCATCCTCAACTAATTTCTTTGCATTGGCAAACCACATATCAAAAGCATGTGGTTTTTGAAGCTCTTTATCTCCCCAATTCAGAGCCTCTTTCCAACACTCGTTAAAACCTGCTTTTTTGCCATTTAATTTTGAAGCGCTAACTCGGTGTTCACAGTTCTTACATTTTGCCCCAATGCTAACAGGATATTTTTCATCGTTTTGTATTTGCTCACACAATCCTTCCACCCATTTATCAAAACCTTGTGCCTCCAAACTGCTTTCTGGTTCCCTCGCCTCCCCATTAAAAATCAAAGTAAGCTCGTCCGAAACATCTATGGTTTTCATGATGGGATCACCCAATTCAATATCATCAATGTTTTCCATTAACTTTACTTCACTTCTACCCTCTTCATTTTCAACAATTTTAAAGTACTGATGAAGCCCATTGATGCTCGTTGGAGTGTCTTTATCTATGAGCATTAGGTGTGGACGAATTTCAAAATCTGGATACGCCTTTTGCATCACCCACATTTGAAAGGCTACATCATACAAATATTTGAACCAATTCTTATTTAGGCTTCCATTTTTATTGTAAAACCCTTTGTCATCACTCCATGATTTAGACTTCACCTCAATAAGATCTATCTGATTCCCCTTTTTTACTAAAATATCTACCAAAGCATAAGTCAGCTCATGGCTTATGGCAGCTTCGTAAATGATAACATCATCAAGCTGTAATAACTCTTTAGTTTGATTCAATGAAACCGTTTTATCTCTAGAATAGGGAATCTCAACCCCTCCTGGATAATAGAGCTTGGCTAACTCCCCAACTTGAATTCCACCCTCTGCCAATGCCATCAAAAAATCATTATCGTCCTGCGAGGTAACATATTCTTCGGGATGATTTTGATAATATAGCTTTGTTGGACACTCTAAAGAATGAGTGAATTTTGATTTGGTAAGATAAGTAGGTGCTGCCATGCGTACTCCGAAAAACAAATATTCTTATTTGCCCTATTAACATACACATTGGCCGTGACAGATTCTGTCATCCTAATTCTATAAAATGCATCTATTATTAAAAATTTTCTTCGGCACGAAGTTCTGGCTTCCAGTTGCTTACATCGACACAAGGGAAGCTGGAGCTTCCCACTCTGCGTTGCCAAGCTAGAGCTTAGCATCGAGGGATTATGATTAGACTTAAGTAGTAAGTATCAATATACAAGAGTGAGTTTCCTCGTTATGAAGCTTCAACTTCATGATGCTATCTTGATAGT
The DNA here is from genome assembly GCA_041656135.1 of Balneolaceae bacterium. Lineage (GTDB taxonomy): Bacteria > Bacteroidota > Rhodothermia > Balneolales > Balneolaceae > Balneola. The sequence goes on from JBBAEC010000026.1 coordinate 39,792, forward strand.
TTAAGCTCTAATTATTTTAAATTCTTCCTTGTGATTTAATCCCTCCATGCCGTATCTTTGTTTCTACAAAAGAGCCAAAGTGGCGGAACTGGTAGACGCGCACGACTCAAACTCGTGTTCCGCAAGGAGTGAGGGTTCGATTCCCTCCTTTGGTACGATTACAAAAAAGCCTTTTAAGACCTGTTAAACAGTGTTTTATGAGGCTTTTTTTATTTTCATAATGATTTATCAAATTGTGCTCTTTCAGCACAGTTCCATCTATAACTTTTCCAAAGTTTTTTACTTCTACTTATTAATAGGTGACTATTGGTTTAACTTTGGAAAAGTTAAATCTTGGACTTTGACCGAAAGTAATGTTTATACCGCACAAGCGGACGCTTGCGCTAGATGTGGGCGGTCGGAGTAAGAGAAAAAATTATAGCAAGACAAGTAACGAAGCATTCACTCGTATAAATAACCTCATTTTTCACTTTACTCTCCTTTGGCTTTGTATATTTGAAGTTACAAGAATGAATTCCGATAAACAGGTATTCTTAATTCCCCAATAAAATAAAATTTGAAAGCATGAACGGAACTCAAAGAAAAGATATTAATGTAGGCAGTACCGTTGAGGTTGTTCAAAAACATCATCAACGCTCGGGAGAATTAACACAAGGCGTGGTTCAGCGGTTGCTTACAAAATCTCCTAGCCATCCACATGGAATTAAAGTGCAGCTAGAAAATGGCGTGGTTGGTAGAGTTAAGAAGGTTTTGTAGAGAATAGAGATTAGTATTTAGAAATTTTGAGGTACTCCCCCAAAAAGTGTGTATAGTGCTACAGGATTTGACATAATAGATTTCTAAGTTTGTGGGAATGTAGTGCGCTCAAGAGTCCTCCCTCTGAAATCTGACAAGTCAGATTTCTGTCTCCCTCCGACGGTAATGGCGCTAACTTTAATAAATAAATTGTATATTTGGCTGTGAAAACTTAAACCCAAAACCCCTATATACGATGAAGTCAAATCGCTCGTTAGCCATAAGCACCACCATTCAAAGCTTAC
>JBBAEC010000027.1:0-39953 GCA_041656135.1 Balneolaceae bacterium
AGCTTTGCAACCCTTAAAGCAAAAGAAGCTGTATAAGGCTCATTTAAGTTTTAGAGTAGTCGCCCCATCTTATTTGCAAACACGTATGGACTCTTAGCTCCCTTACTTATGTTACAGAATGCGCACGCCACTACTAGGTTATGTATCTCGTTGCTTCCACCTTTGCTTAGCGGTGTGTAGTGGTCTATGTGATGCCCCTTGCTCTTTGTACTACATCCACACCAATAGCATTTATTATTACTCTTCTTTATTAATTCTCTAATCTGTTTTGATGTAGCACTGTTTATGGTGTTGGCCTTCTTGCTTGCTCTTCTCTTATGCCTTGCCTCTGAATAACGAGCCAACGTGTCTAATCTTTTCTCTGGGACTTTCATTCTTCTTTGATGAGCCTCTGCTTTTTGTACCCTTATCTTATCGGCATTGTTATTCTCATACGCCCTTGACTTTGCTTTGTCGCACTCTTTACATCTACATTGCCCTTTAAAGAACTCTTCTGTATATTTCTCTGTACTGCACACGTTACAAAACTTCTTATATGCTGATATCATTATCCGATTCTCTTTATCTATTAATGATATTTGTTTTTTCTTTGTAGCCTTAATCTTTGATATATCTCTTTTGATTGATTTGATTATGCCCTTAACTTCATCTAGTTGTATTGCTGTTAAGCCTTTCGCTATTGCTTCACTCTCTATTTGCTTTAGCTTATAATATCTATTATGCCCCATCCCGTGTATTCGTTTGAATTTAGCTTTATATGTTTTATTATATATTGCTACTTTGCGAAGGTTTATACACTCTCTACATTGAGCGCGATATCCATCGGCTCTTGCGGCGTCTGGTCTAAATAGTTTAATATCTTTTGTTTGATTGCATATAGTGCAGGTCTTCGAGTTTATCATAGTAGGTTCCTAAGCCTATAAATTTATTAGAAGAGATAGGGGCTTAGGATGTCCTATCGCCTCTAATCAACTTATAACATTATAATTATACCATAACTTTCTACCTCTTCACTTTGCTCGCATAATATTTATAATGTCTATCAAATGTTGTATTAAATTTATCTTTGATTACTCTATCGGCTGTTTCCATTCCTTTAATAGATACCATCGAAGTAGGGCTAATGACTGATATCTTTATGATAGGGTATTGTTTATCTGTAGTACGTCTGAATACTTGTAGGCTTCCACTTGTCTTTGCCTTAGCTATGAACGCGCCCTTGACAATTCCTTTGCGTGATTGCTTCAACACCTTTGCGGATGTCTTATAATAAGTCTTAGCGCCCTTTACCTTAGCCACTGATTGAGTAGCGTTGAAGTGTATAAGTCCTATTGGTTTGCTTCTAACCTTTATGATTGACTCATCCCTGCCTTTGCTTGCCTTAGTGATTGTCATCTTCGGGTCTAAGTCCTGCTTCTTAATGTTATAGTATGCCCTTACTACTTTGCTCATCTCACTCTTAACAGTCTTTGCTGTGTCGTTCAGTGTGCGTGTTGATGCCTTGTCGAATACATTAGGGTCTATATTAAACGTTGATGTGTCTATAGTTACCGTCATCTTATGCCCTCGAACAATCTTTTCATTATTATATCTACTTAGTGTGCAATTTCATTAATTGTATGCTCTAGATTGTTAGCTATTACGTAATTATCATATGCTTTAGCCGCTTCTTTTGCTTCATCAAAGCGACCTAAATAAATGTTCTTTCCATTAATTCCTATTCTTGCTACCCAATTATTATTTCTTTTATTGAAACTAACGCCACGGTATCCAGACGTATTGCTTGAGCGAATCTTCCTTGTATTTCTTGATTGTACAGCCCTTGTTGACCATCGGCAATTATACGGTTCATAGTTTTGATTTACATCAATTCTATCTAGAGTTAATCCTTTTATAAATGTTGGCTCCATATCTTCTATAAAATTTTTTATATTTAACCAACTGGCACAAACTTTTATTCCGCGCGCCCCATAGTTTTTATATGCTTTGTTTTTATGATTATTGCATCGTTGGACCATGCTATTCCATACTTGATATAATTTATGGCTCTCTAGCCCATGTATTGTTTTCAAACAGCCACAGCTTTTCTCGCGACTTCTATTGGTATTATGAGTTATGGCTTTAAACTCTTTGCCACAATCGCACTTATAAATTCCGCATCTTCTTTTTTCTTTAGAAGTTTCACTAGGAAATATTACTCCCAAATCTCTAATTAATAATGGTGGTTTTTTCTCTTGATTGTTTAACATTGAAGGCTCCTTACACCTAAAATTTTGAAGAAGTGGCAAGGGTGTAAGGATTGTCTTACCACCTCTGCGAAATTCTAACATTTCAATTATACCATAATTTTATAATTTAAAATTGTCATTCGTTTTTATACCAGCCAGCTTAAACACTCTTTGCATCAATGTCTTGCACTTACCACAATATTCCGCCCTATTACTTTCACTCATCGGCTTAATAATTGTTATTTCGCCTGATTTACACTTTGTGCATTCATATAGATATGTCATTTGTAACCTCTTTTTTGTTATCCATATTATACCGCAATTGCACCCTATTTAAAGGGATTGTCCTTTTGCATATTTCATCAAACTTTTTGCAAGTGAAGCCAAAGTCTTGTATCTTGCAAGTGGTTTGCTTTTATTTTAAGTGACATTCGATAAACTCCCTCGCTTCATCGAATCCATAGCATACCATAGCATCAGCATAAGCAAAGTTATCAACTATGTGCTGTAAGAACTCTTTTTGCTCTTCTGATACCTTTGTATGGCTTGTACTTAGTTTTCCACTCTTGAGTATCTTTTTGGCTCTTTTAAGCTCTATAAACAGAATCTTATTTGGTAACATTACTATAATATCGCTTATGCCTTTAGCTTTACCCATTGATTTAGCTTTAACTGCTTGTATAACTGCTACTCTGCGATTGGTAAAACTTCCTTGATTTTCATTAATCGGTGCAAAATGAAACAATTTTTTAAGCTTTAGCCATTGCACTAGCTTTTGTTGTTCTTGTGTTTCAGTTATCATCATCATCTTCTTTGTGTATTATATAAGTGCTTCCATCTGGCTCAATGCAAGTTGATATGTCAAGCTCCAACTCATAGTCGCACTCTTTGTTCGTGCAGAGTTTTTTATCCCAGTCCCAGCCACCGCCGTGCATATCTGCTATCGTGTCTTTGTTGCATTTAGGGCAGTTACTCATCAATCAATCCTTTCTCTACTACTGTATCTTCTATACGCTCATCTATTAATCTTTTTAGTTTCATAAACATAGATGCTTTTGTAATCTGATAAGCTTCATTACTGCTAGTTCTCGGTTCATCATCCATCTTGTGAGTGTCGCAAATAACTCTTAAAAGTCTTAGTTCACTTTGCGAAAAGTCACCTTTATATAAATCTATCTTACTCATCAAACAAACTCCCAGCCTCTCGTTTACTAACATAGCCATCACACTGCCAACCGACAACAGGTCTGTTGAGGTTAAAAGCCTCGTACTCATTATCTTTAGACTCTCCACTTCTCTGGCACTCTCTACACATAGGTAACTCAGCATTTGGGTTTGCACACTTAGTTAGTTCTGCTTGCATAATTTCTCCTTTATATTTTCAAGTTCAAGTAAAAAAGATTTAGCCTGAGCCTCTTTGTCTTTTCGCTTGTTTCTTTCCACTAGCTTTTTATACTCTTCAGTAAGTAAAACTATATCAAAATGTGGCATATTTGCAAATGCACCAAGTTGATTTAATTAACATAACCCACTGTTGTAGAAAACTTATCTGCAAGTATCATTATTCTGTTTACCAACTTTGTATCCAAGCCAATATTTAACAAATCATTTCTGTTTATTAGCATCTTGCAACCTCCTTAGTCTTTTTGCTTCGCCCATTCTTCTCAAGATATACGCTCTTGTACTAGAAGATATGAAAAATAACACTGTTGATATAGTAGCTACCCAATGTTGTGGCAAGTGCTGAAAAAAAGGAAAGATGAAGTAGATAATCATCCAGCCCACCACGATACCTATCCACTGGTTATGTACTACTTCCATAAAGCTTTCAAATTTAGTTTGCATCAAACAAGCTCTCCTGTTTTTTATGTTCTTTGCTTCTTTTTTCTATGTGCTTTTTGTTTTCGTCAAGATTGTTTATATCCAACTCACGCCAAGCTACCTGTCTCACTGCTCCAATGTTGTTAAACTCTTCACTTATTTCAGATCCACTAAAAAGTTCATGGTTAAACCCTGCTTGTTCAAAACCTATGATTTCACTTCTTGCTCCAGCAAAAGGAAAAAAAACTCTTTGAGAAAATGGTGCTTTTAAAAGTTTTGCTATTTGATAAATCAGCTTTATTGGTTTTAAAGTCGGATGGTTGTTTCCTTTTGGCTCTGATATAAATCTTTGTAAAACTTCATTATTTATGTCAGCCTCTTCATTGCCCTCACGCATAAGCCTATGTGTTTTTTTTTCTATATCTCCGCACCCATGCTCTCTCTCAAAAGTAGAAACTTTAGGACTGTAAAAAACTAAGTCAAGCTCTTCATCTAAGTAACCTATGTGATGCAAGATTCTTGAAGCATCTTCTTCTCCACTCTGCCCATCTATCTTACTTGCACATGTAGAGTCTATGAACATTTGGGATGGGTATCTGCCACCTTCATGGCTTCCTGCATCATATCCATTTAGCCCATCTCCATAAGCTGTAACACTTTTGTTTTTTACTTCTTTCTTATCTCTTGTTTCACTTGTCGGCACCCTTCCCTCATCTATAGCCCATATACTAGGAGAGATAGTCTCATCTCCATTCTCAAAAGCAAAGACATCATCTAAAACAGATTTATTCTTTGTTCTTTTTTGGAATACCATTACTGTTTCAAGGACTTGTTTTAAAGGCGAAATAGAATATTTATAGCCTTCATACTTTTTGCCTAGTTCTGTGTTTGACTCTGTTTCACTCCATTCTTTATTAACCTCTTCTGATTTTGATGTATTTTTACCAAAGCCTTTTACTTTATTTAACCCTGCCCCAGCTTTGCCTATTACACCTGTTGTTTGTTGTTCTACTCCCAACCTCTTATCTATCTGTTTTGAAAGGTCTGTAGCTTTTGGAAAGTTAGATATGAAGTACCAGTAAAGACTTTGCTTTATTTCAAACCCTGCTGCTACTGCATAGTATTGAAAAAGAAAAAGTTGTCTGTCTATTCCAAAGAAAAGTATTCTACCTCCGAACTTTAATTTTTGCTCTGCTACTTTGAAGAACTCTTCCCAGTAAGAATGGTCTGGCATCTCCCATTTCGACATGAAGTCTTTTGCTAGTCTATATTTTGGTTTACCATCTTTGTCTATATAAACTGTTGAGCCTAAAGCATAAGGTGGGTCGCCAAAGATAAAGTCTTGGCTATTATCTGGTAAACTTTTTAGCTTCACCAATGCACATACATTTTCAATCATTTATGTCTCCTATCATATCTTTTTTGTTTACTGTCGAACTTCTTACCACTCGGATATATCTGCACAGGTACAAACATAAAGAGAAGTAAAAAGAGTTGTGTGTATGGGTTCATAGCCCATCTGCTATCTTATGTATAATTTCATAAAGTTTTTCAATCTCAGCATTTCTATATAGATGTATTCCATAACTTTGAGGCTCATTTAAATTATGTCCATTTCTTCTTATATGGTCATGATATGCTTTTTCGGTTAAGAAAAAATTTGCATTATTTTCATTTGCTTCATGTTCTCGTGAGATATTATAAACTTCAACATTAAGCTGACTGGCTTCATAAGAATCTTGTAAAGAGTATAGAGAATCATGTTCCTTTAGCATTTTACTTCTCGAATATAGCCTATAACATCTTTAACTCTCTGCCACTTCATAACCTCTGAAAACTCTATGTGTTCAAGTTCAAAGTTTTCAAGTAGTACCTCTGTAAACTCTCTGACATCATCACGGCTTAAACCAAGCGCGTCAAACGATTCGTATTCGCTTTTTACCGTGTTTGATATTCCGTCTTCGTTGTCTTCATCATCGTTGAGCCACGGGAACTGCTCTTGCAGTAACTCTATGACTTTGTCTTTTATGTCGTCTCTGTGCATTTTAGTCCTTTATTTTGTTTTGTAAACTAGAAATTAATACACTAAAGATTGTGGATAAGTCAAATTCTTCCGAAAAATTATCTAAATCTAAATTTTGCAACGCTTCGATTACGTTAGCTCTCACAATATTAATATTTTCTTTAATTGTTTTTTGTACTTCATTATAGACAATTAAATCATCTTTTGGCTTATGTCCCCAAGCATCTGGCTTATCATATACAAACATATTTAATGCCGTTTTGCTGTTAAGATTTTCTTTTGTTTTTTGTTTTAATAGCTCCAAATCTTCATCGGTTATCAGCTCCCTAACAAACCCATATCCTAAATTATAAGACATATTTGTCAACAATCTCTCTTTAGTTCTATCGTCCATAAGCATTCTATTAAACTCTTCTTTTGCTATCTTGGTCATTTCTTCTTGGCTTAGATAATCTTCTATTTTTATTTCCATCTTCTATCCTTTTCTTTTTATACCCTAATTTTATCAGCTTCTATCATTTCTTTTAGTAGGGTTAGTGTTTTAGACATTAGCTATTTCCTATATTGTTTAATTCTTCTTCACTAGGGTAACTTTCTGAGTACCATTCCCAATTATCAACACCACCTCTCTCTAAACTTGTTAATATTAAGTCTCTTTCTTTGAGATATTTATAATCTTCTTTTGTTAAATTAATATTTTTAGGAACAGATAAAACATATTGATTTTTAACTTCTAAAATCTTTTTAGAATATAATTCAAGGTTTTCTTTATTATCCTTTTCAATATCTTCAAATTTAGAAATTCTGCATTCTATCTCATTTAGTATTTTATTCTTTAGCTCAATAGATTTATCAAGTTGCACAATAGCCATAGATTTACTAGATAAAATTTCTTCTTTTTTGGAAATATCATTATCCAACATCTTTATCTTTTTAAATTCAATAGGCTCATTGGCTAATAGTCTGTTTTCAACTATGCAAAGAACACTATTTTCGATATCTTCTAAGATATTTATAACTTCTTGGTACTCTTCACAAGTATGTCTTGTTGGAGTTCCTTGATTTCCAACCATACACTCAGTACACCATTGACTACCTTCCAAATCATCTCTAAATCGTGGGTATACTTTAACTTCTGAAAAATCATCTGATATTTTTCTTAAAACTTCGCATGGTGCGTTCATGTAGTATTTTACTTCTTTCATCTTCTATCCTTTTCTTTTTATACCCTAATTTTATCAGCTTTGGAAGTTAAAGTCCTTGATATACATCAAGAGTTTTAAAATATTCTCTAATTTTATCGCTAATCGTCCCGACCTCAACTAGTTTGTTATCTTCACACTTTTTACAAGTATGGCGATGTCCGTCTCTTGACATGTAGTTTTCTTTGAACTGATAGAGCCTCTTTTGCTTTTTGCAGACTTTGCAGGTTTTGCAGTTTGTCATTTGCTATCCCCACTGCTCAGCCATAGCTCTTGCAATACCGGGGAAAGTCTTACTTCTTAGTTTTGCTCTCTCTTCTTTTGGTAGTTTAAAGGCATCTGCATACCATGATGCCATAGTTTTCCCACTTTTGAACTCTGTTCTTGGTGGCACTTCAACTATATTTGTTGGTTCTAGATTTGAAAGTCCTTTTATCCATAAACATGTTTTCTTTTCAAACGCATCACCAAACTGAAAAGGATTAACTATCTGATTTGGCTTCCTCCACTCACTCGACATTATTCCTACAGGGTTTTCAATAACTATTTTTTCACAATCTGCATTAGCAAACATCATAAAAAAATCAATAGCTTCATCTCTATCTTTATGCCTTTGTATTGCTTTCTCTCCATACTTTTCAATATTAAACCATCTATTGCCTGTAACTGTCAAGTAAGTACATGGTGGAAATGCAATAATCATATCCCACTCTTGTTTTAATAACTCTGTAACATCTTGCTGTAAGTGCCATTCAGGATGACCGCCACTACACTCCACTATGTCGCACGAATATGCCTCGTGACCCAACGCTCTAAACTCTTTTGTAACAGCTTGACTTTCTTCGCACGCTACTAATATTTTCATCTCTCTATCTCCCTATCATCTTTTTAACTTCATAGCTTATCGCTTTGCATTTTTATAAAATATTCTCTTAAAGCACTGTATATTTTAGGTCGCTCTTTTTTATATGTTCCGATTGTTTGTCTGGTTAAGCCATAGAAGTTGGCTATGTTTGTGTTAGTTGGTTTCATTTTTTATCCTTAAATGATGATTATTTAGTTTTAATCTTTTTACTTTTTGATAACCAAGTACATAACTATCACCAAATAGCTTTATTCCAAAAAAATCACAGCGTGTAATATCTTTTTTGCATACCGTTCTATCTTTTCCGTGATGTATTATTATATCCCCAACTCCAATAAGGTTCTTGTGAACCTCTTCTAGCGTAAAGGCGTTCATTTATATCGCCTCTATAACAATTTCTACTTCTTCATCATAGAAAGCTTCATTTGCTATTTTATTAGCAAATGAATTCGCGCCCTTTAATGTCTTACGCACTTCGTATGAAATCTTCCCACTCTTTCCTCTTATTGTTACTTTTAAATCTTTCATCTTTCAGTCCTTTTGTTTATATGTAGTAATTATAGTACAAATATTTAACAATGTCAAGGGTTTTGTAAAAGAATTTAACTATTTTGGCAGCATCTTTTTAACTTCATAGCTTATCGCTGGTTGGTTACTGTATTTTTTCATAACTGCGTCTTTTATTACTTGCTCTATTTTATCAATTATATCTTTGGAACTTAGAGCGAGTCGGATGCCTATTAGCCATTTGCCACCGCCGAGTTCGTCTAGCACATATATCTCTTGCTCTGTATAAACGCTAGTACCGTCTATTTTTTTAAGATTTTTATATTGCACATTATCAAAGAACTCTGCATCACTTGGATACTTATCTCTGTTATCATACGTATGCTTAAACATCATACAGCTTTCGTCATAAAACTTATCGTACATAGCCTTTGCTTTCTCTCTTGTACCTGCCAGTAAGTTGTCTGTTTTTTCGTTCTTAAACCTCTTAGCAGTCATTGCTATTCTATCCATTGCGTTTTTGTATTCGTATTCGCCACCGCTTAGAGCTTTGAAGAACTCTATGTATTTATTTTCTGGTATTTCATTAACATAGCTTTCAATTTCACTATCTATAAACATACCACCACTTATGTTGAGCTTTTGTTTTATTTCTTGAACTAATTTATTTTTCATTCTGCAAACCCTTGTTGTTTTAAAAATTGCAACGGCGTAAGTCCCGTATGAGATGTTATTGCATTTAGTTTCTCATAATCAGTTGGTGTTTGATTCAAATAGCTTTCAAACTTAGTTCCGTATAGCGTTTCAGGTCTCAGATACTTTTGCATATCTGTACCGTACCACTCAGCAAACTTAGTGATGTGAACTTTTTTGAAGTCTTCTAATGTGAAGCCGTCTTTTAGTCTGGTCTTTACTAAAGTTTTAGTTTTAGCTGAGGTGTGTTTATAGTTTGTTCTACATACTTGGTTTAGGTGTTCAACTATCTCAACAATATTACTTACTAATTGTTCTTCTAAGCAATTGTTATTCTTAGTAGATTGTTTATTCTTAATACGTTGCGATTTTCCCAAGTTGGGGTTTTCCACATTTGGGTTTTCCACATTTGGGTTTTCCACATTTGGCTCATCATCTAAATAGTAAGTGCCTGAACCGTCCACGTGTTTTGTATATGTAACATATCCAAGCTCTTTTAGTTCATCAAGTGAACTTTTAACACTTGCTTCACCGTCTTTTTGTTGTTTTGCAATACTTCTTATAGTGAAGTTCCATCCCTCAGCCATTGAAAACATATAACAGAATAACCCTTTAGCTTTAAAAGAGAGTTTTTCATCTCTTAAAAAGCTGTTTGAAACTTGAATATAGTTTGATTGTCTTTTTTTAATAGTTGCCATTACTATATCTCCCAATAACTGATACATTCTTTTGCATCAAACTCAGGATGTGAATTATCAACATCATCAAAATCTATGCTTTCTTCTTGTGACAAATACTCATTTACCGCTAAAGTCCTAAACCATTTTTTATCTTCTTTTGTATATACATCATGATTATAACTTTTACAATGATTAATAATATAATTGATAAATCTTTTTTTATATATTCTTTTTTTCATCTCACATCTCCAATCTATACTCAGCAATATAACTGCCATTGTTGATATTAACTTGCTTAGACATTACATCATACCCAGCACGTTTTAAATCGCTTACACGACTTCTAAGGTTCATGCCAAAGCCTAATCGTTGAGCCTCTAAACAAGTTAGACTCGCACCTGTTTTGAGATACTCTAGTATTTTAGAGTTTTGGGAGTTTTGCTTGAAGCTTTTTATAGTTCCTTGCATTACTTATCCTTTTTTATTTTTACTATCTTTTAAAATTAAAGTGCTTATATAGTGAGAGCGGTTTTGTATTTCAACTCTCTCTTTTGTTGCACTATCCGCCAGTTTTATAATTTCCTCATCTAAAGAAAGTGTTATTATCTTCTTTGCCATTTTATTCCTTTTTATAATTGATTAAACGAATCATATCATTAAATTTATTAAATTAAACTTATTTAAACTTTATTCATAAATTAATAATGCTTTAAGAATTGTTTGTATATAATTTTTCCATCGGTTCACAAAAACCACAGGCGAGAGCCTTAAGCGAAAGCTTTAAATGACTGCCACGAGTGTGATGCAGTTTAGGGGGTAGCCACCAAATAGCTTTAAGATTTCTATGAGCATACAGTGTACTCGCAAGGTACATCCAGCCTAACTACTGGAACCACTGGTTTCTAGGTCATGAACTAGATTATGTATGTTCTTAGAAGTCTTAACATCCATGGTAAGCTGCAGCTGAGACATGGTTCTACTCTATTTTGATATTATAGGCAAGAGGTAAAACAAATTAAATATCAACAATAGTAAGGATGGATGCAACACCACTAGTTCCTGTGTATGCGGGAGGTACTAGAAATTTAAACTTACTAGCGTGTAAACTTTTGATGGAGTAGTAGTGACAACACTCAGGACTAGCACGATGGAAACTTTGACACAAACTCGTTAATGCACTTTGAGCGAGATAAGCAACTAGCCTTCTACTACTTCACAAAGAGTTTTAACTTTTTGATGTAGCATATTTTAAAACTCAGTTTCGAGCGGATATGTTACACAAAAAAGTTTAAAGGATATAGATATGGAACGAGAGTACACATATGCTGAACTATGCAGAATGAAGAAGAGATTAACAAACTTTGTGCTGAGTACGGACAAAGTGCAAATGACTTAATGGATAGGTTGAAGGAGATATGATGATTGAGACATTCACTATAGTCATTATAGCCTTAGCCATTGCTGGAATAGCAATTACTGTACGGGATACGTATAAAGAAGATTAATGAAAGGAGATATGATGAATATATCTAAAGAGTTATTGAGTGAAGTTTTAGATAAAGAAGTAACAAACATAAAAATGCACCACAGCAACGATGAGTATATTTACTTTGATTATATAGGAAAGCAAAGCAGACTAGCAAATGAAGTTTCTATTGACATTTATAAATTAGCTCATAAGTGTAAAAAGTGGGCTACTGAAAAAGGCTATGAAATAGTCGAAACTGCTTTTATGATTAGAATTAAAAGAGTAGGACAAGATAAGCAAAAGATATGGGAATATCCAAGAGAAATGCAAGACGCTGGTATATATTTCAGTCCTTCTTTTACTTTTAAAGCTTGTCAATGGATACTAGATAATAAGGACAAACAATGAATAACCTACTAAACAGATTTGAAAACTGGTGCCAGAAGATGGCAGAGAGATGGTTTTAAAATGAAACACTATAAAAAAAGAACACTTCTTTGAGTAGGAGGGGATGTTTATTTTTAACTTAAATTCGTTCAGTGTAAAAATCAAATAAGGATGAGAAGATGGATATTGACGAAAAAAACGCAATGCGCGAAGATATGCTAAAGGATCAACATCACGAACGAATGATGAGAAGTAGCATAGAGTATTTTTGTGAGTACACGCTTGAAAACTTATACATCACGCCTGAAAAAACAAAAGGACTGTTTTTGTTTGACGTGGTAGACGAGATTAGGAAGTACTGTATCAAGTACGAGCAAGATTTTAACGAGTTTTTAGATTTTTTGAAGGAGATATGATGTTAGAGAAGTTTGAAGAGTGGTGCGAGAAAATGGCGGAGAGGTGGCTGTGATGAAAAGTGTATATGACATAAAACAAGAGTTCTTCGCAATACAAGAACTTTTAGAAAATGAAGAGTTTGACGAAATTACAGGCGAGCTTATTGACAATTCTGAAGCGATACAAGAGCTACTAAATGAGATACAAGAGGATAAAGCAAATAAAGCCGACAATATAGCTTATTTGATAAATCAAGCCAAAGGTAGCCAAGAGGCGATTAAATGTGAAATAGACCGCTTAAATGAACGCAAAAAGATGTTTATAAGACAAGAGGAGAGATTGAAGCAACTCTTGGATTTTCTTCTTAATGGCGAGAAACTAAAAACAGACAAATTTACTTTCAGTTATCGCACTTCACAGAGCGTTGAGATTATAGATGAGAGTTTGATACCGGCTGAATATTTGGTAGTGAAAGAAACTTTTACTCCAGACAAAAAAAAGATTAAAGAAGCTCTCGCAGATTTTAATGAAGTTGCAGGTGCTAGAATAGTTGTTAAAAAGAATTTAGGAGTTAAATGATGACAGAAGCAGAAAAAGCCAGCAAAGAGTTTGATGAAGCTATGGAGCTAAATGGCAAAAAGATTTTATACAATGGGATGGAGGTTAAAAAATGAGTGACTTTAAAAAATTATCAGAAATTGATGTAAGTAACAAAATAGAGAAAAAAGGTCAGTTTTCTTATTTGTCTTGGGCGTGGGCTTGGAGCGAATTTGTAAAAAACTATCCAGATGCGACTTATGAGATAGTCAAGAATGAGTTAAATCTGCCATACTTCAATAGTGACGCCGGCGGAATGGTTTACACTAAAGTAACAGCGGGCGGACTTACACACGAAATGTGGCTGCCGATAATGGACTACAAAAACCAAGCTAAAAAACAGTTTGATATGATGGATGTCAATAAAACAGTTATGCGCTGCTTGGTTAAAAATTTAGCGATGTTTGGATTGGGTTTATATATTTATGCAGGCGAAGACTTGCCAGAGGTCGAGGTCACGGAACAGTTAATAAGCGAAGCACAGAGAGTAGAGCTGTCAAAGCTAATACAAGAAACTAACTCAGACTTAGCAAAGTTTAATGACACTTTTGGGATTAGCACGCTGGCAGATATGCCCGTTTCTTATTTTGAAAAAGCCAAGGCACTTTTAGTTAGTAAAAAGAATAAAAAGCCGAAGCAAAATGAAGCTAAATCTTAAAAAGCAATACGGGCAGCTTGTACCATATTCTAATGAGGACAAAGAGAAGCTTGATAAGCTCAAGGACGGTGCTATTTACGAGATTGACATAAAAGACGCAGATATGAGAACAGTCACTCAAAACCGCGCAATTCATTTGTGGTGCGATATGCTGGCTAACACTATGAACTCCCAAAATATGATTATCCAAGATGTCATAAAACTTAACACAAAATGGGATATGCTAAAAGTCAAAGAGATGATATTCAAGCCCGTTGTAAAAAGTTTATACACTAAAGATAGCACGACAAAGTTAAATAAAGATGAGTTTGAGCTTATTATAGATACAGTTATAAGAGCTTTGAGTTATAAAGGGGTTGAGAATATACCCGACTTTCCAGACCGTAAGAGTTTGGAATTTGAAAATAAAAAGGAAAAATGATGTTTAATAAAATTATTTTAGTTGGAAACTTAACTAGGGATTTAGAAATGCGTTATAGTGCATCAGGTGTGGGTATTGCAAACACTGCAATGGCGACAAGCCGAAAGTTCACTGTTAACGGAGAGAAAAAAGAGGAAGTTTGCTTTGTAGATATTACATTCTTTGCCAGAAGCGCAGAGATTGCAAATCAATATCTACGCAAAGGCTCAAAAATTTTAGTTGAAGGTCGCTTGAATTTCGACCAGTGGGTAGACCAAAACGGACAGAAACGCTCAAAACACTCTGTAATTGTTGAAACTATGCAAATGCTAGATAGCAAGCAAGACGGGCAGTCAAACAACGGTCAAGCAAATCAAGCAAATCACACGGCTTATAGAGAGCAGCCTAAACAAATGCCGGATAAGAGCTCTTTACAGGAGATTGATATAGATGAAGATGATATCCCTTTTTAAAAAGGATATTGACATATTAATTCCGTTTTAGCATAGACAATCTGTCTAGTTTAATAACACTTTAAGTATAGATAGTATATACTTTTAATATATAAACAAAAGGACGGACGAAATGAAAACTTTAACAACAAAAGAAGCTAAAGAAATTTTAGTAGAGGGTTTAGGAATAACAGAGGACACTGTTTCACTAAGTGAAAGAAAAGGCTACAAAGCTGCAATCAAGTTTGTAAAAGAATGGAGTCATAAAGTTGAGTTTTTGACTTTTAACGATGGGAAGCTTGGTGATGAGTGTAATGTTAATATTAGAACTTGTGCGGTAGCGTAGAGGTGAAAAAAACAACATATAAAGACCTCGCCGAATATCTCGGCGTGAGCGAGAGTGCGGTAAAGCAGTATAACCCAAAAAAACGTGAGTTAATGATTATCGGTTTAACCGTTAAAAAACATAAACTAAACGCTAAGAAGGACATAAAATGAAAGAGCTACTAGGCAGATTTGAAGATTGGTGCCAGAAGATGGCTGATAGGTTATTCTGATGGAATTTTTACAATACGTAAGCATAGCTATTATGGCTATGATAGTTAGTTACGTTCTAATGGGAGGACTACAATGAGTGAGCTACTAAAAGAGTTTGACGACTTTAGCTATGAACTGTATGTTCTTCGTATGAAGCTGTTAAACTATAAAATGAATATGGAGAGATAAGATGAATGAGTTTATAGTATGGTGTAAAAACAAGAACGAGTGGGAAGCAGATGAGTGTGTTTTAACAAGAGACGGAAAATTAATAGACATAAAGTATATGAAAGAACTAAATCTCGAAAATCACACTATCTACCGTTACATAGGTAAAACAGACATAGAAGGCAACAAGATATATGCTGATTGTAGTATTGTTGAGTTTGAATACTATGATATGGATGTTGATAGTGGATGGGTAAAAGCAAAAAGTGTTATTACTTTTGATGATGAAGACTTAATGTACCTAATTGCCATTGATGGAGAACTTTGTAATTTTAAACAACATGATATTGTAAACCTAAGAGTAATTGGTACGCTGCAAGAAAATCCAGAGTTATTGGGAGATAACAAATGAGAATATACACAAAAGAACAGCTTAAAGGTTTAAGCAAACAAGAGTTGCAGTTAAAGCTAGATATGGTCAATGGCTCTATTTATCTAACAGATGAAGAGATTATCGCAAATAGAGATATGATACAACTTGCACTAAACAATGGAGTGAGATACCCGATTGACGAAGTTATGCTAGACATCAAGGCAGGTGCTGCCGATATAGATGATATGGAGCTGAGATGAACAATATACTTATGAATATTGAAATGACGAAAGCTATCTTAGATGGTCGCAAGGTGCAGACTAGGAGAGTATTTAAAGATGATGAAGTTATAGATACTTTTCTTAAAAATGGTGGAGAGTTAAACAAGATTTGGGTTATTGATAAATACTCTAAATACCAAATAGGCGAAACTATATGGGTTAGAGAGCCAGCCAAAGTAATAAGCTCTATCTATGATGGAACAGTAAGAGCAGAATACATTGCAGACGGAGAAACGACATATTTCAATGTGGGAAGATTTGAAAAAGATGGTGTTCTTCCAAAATGGATAACTAATTGTCAAGGCATACCAAACGGATGCATAAAAGAAATGGCTCGCATCTTCTTAAAGATTACTAATGTAAGAGTTGAAATACTCCAAGATATTACATTTGAAGATATATTTAAAGAGGGCTTTGATGGAAAAGTATCTGACTATTTTATCAGCACTAGGTATAAAGAAAAGGCAATTACGGCAGATACTTTAAAAGAACTAGAAATACTTAACTGGTGGATTAGTGTATGGGATAAAACAGCTAAAACACCTTACAAGTGGGCGAATAATCCGTACACTTTTGTAAATGACTTTGAAAGGGTAGAGAAATGAATAAGCACGACATAGAACACTTAAAAGATAGTTTTAGTAGATTAAGATTTTTATCAAGATTTTACAAAGTCGAAATTACAGCTTTTTCGATAATGGCTATATGTTTATCGGCTTTTGGGTATATGGTATGCGGTTGAGTTCAGGAGCTAGAAAAGACCTACTTGTAGTAAAGTTTTGTAAAGCTATGTTTGACGTGGCAAAGCAGGACGAAACTATTGCGGATGCAGATATATCCAGTTGTGAGCTTGATAACTACATAGAAGACAAACTTGTAGCACTGAGTGATAGATTACAAAATACTATCAATAAAGCTTACAAAAATAATGGCAGCGAGTTATCGGCATGGGTTAGTAAAAATCTTGACAGACGTATTGGGCTGACACTTACAAGGATTCAAGCACACTCTGTTAATTTAGAAATGCTGGCTTTGTGGGTTTTATTTATAAACTTTTGTGAGCGAGATAAGCCCGTAGATGATTTATTTTCTGAGTGGTTAGAGCCTGAACAGTATCTAAATGTTATCGAGCTTTTAAGCCATACAGAGGTCGCTAAACTTGAGGGTGTGATGTTTGACCTTAGCTATGAAATAATTAAGAATATAAAGGATTAAAATGCTAATAAACAATACACATATCTCCGATGCTCTTGGCGTAGATTTTAGAGAGGCGGGAACTACATTCGCGAATGTGTGCAAATACGTTACAGTTGTGCAAAGGAAGCCGAAAAATAATCCACGGATAAAGTTTATAGGAGTTAAGCACTTTGACCTAGATGAGGCTATCGAGGTAATTGGCAAACTTCCTACATCTAAGACTAGAGTTAGAGACTTGGCGCGGCTGATAGAAGTGAAGTTAAGGCTTAAACAGCTTTAAGTCTTCTCTGCTTCTTGAGTCGATGTGCAGCCAACTTATATCAGTTTCAATTCCTCTTATTTTAGAAAACATTCTTTGATTTGACACTACAAAGCTTCTAACCTCATCAGCTGTGTATTGACTGAAAACTGCGTCAATCGCTTTACCGTATGAGTGCATACTTGTTAATGAGTAGTAAGGGCTTTGTGGAGTTCTTAATCCACTCCAGTTTCTATCTCCGCCCCAGTACCAATTATTAATCGTCATTGTTCCATGCGGAAAATTCTCTTTTATCGTGTCAATCGCTTCTATGACTCCACTGTCGAAAATCTCCCATACTTTAGCATCTCCCATTTTCTCGTAATCTTCTTTACTTACAAGTTCATAAGCTTTGAAATATTTTGATTTCATTTTTTACCTCTACTTACAAGCCATCTTAGTCCAAATACTCCTGCAACTATTCCAGTAACTAAAAGTAAATACCATTGAGGTGTCTTATCAAGAGTTTCAAACCCTTTTAGTACAGCCTCTTGAGTTTGTGGAAAAAATGCAAGTATCAAAGGTACACTAAATAAAATAGTTAGATATTCGTCTTTCCAAGAAGTTTTCATGTCTTGTTGAGCATTTGTATCCCAATTTGCCTCTATCTGCATACCTTGTTTAGCAAGCTCAGTAGCAACATCAACCTTTTTTAAATTAAGTTCATGCTGTCTATCTTTCTCTTTAGCATCTAGTTCCACTTCTAATGTTTTTCTTTTTTGCCATTCTTCAATAGGTGCTTTAACTATATCAGTAATCGGACTTAAAATCTCTGTAAACCATCCCATAAATTACCCCTTTAATTGAATAAGAAAAATAATCAAGCCGACTATTACAGTGGCAACACTAGCTCCAACCCACTTTGCTATTTGAACCATAATAGTATAAGCTCTATCGCCATTATTAGCTCTCACTTCTATTATTGACTTTTGAGTATGTAGGGCGTCTATTCTAGTGTGTATTAACTTATCAGCTTCTTTTAACTGTAAGTGTCTGCTTTCATTTCGTTCTTCCATAACTCTAACATCTTGCTGAACTTTTGCAAGTAGCTCTATACTGTTTGCCATTGAGCTTATGCTTTGATTCATTTGATGCACATCTTTGCTCATTAATAGCATTGAGTCTTGAGTCTTTCTTATTGCGTCTTCTAGTTTGTCAAGTCTTGCAGTTTCTGGCATTTCTGCACCTTTTTTTAAATTTCTTCTACTGTTTTATACTTATCTGAGTAGTTAAAAAACTTTCTTCCGAATGCCCTTACAGATAAATAATAGGCTAAAGCCCATGTGTGGTAGTATGGCTTTTTGATAAGCTCAACTTCTGAAATATCAATTCTCATAAATCTGTAAAATTCTTTATCTGCTTTTTTTCTATCATTTTCATCTTTGCCAAGCCAATAATAAAAATCATGCTGATTACATGAGGCTTTAAAAATGAAGTCTGGTGGCTTAATGAAAACACCTTTACCACCACATCCATTACAAATAATACTTTTTTGATTATCTGTAAGTTCACTGTATCTTAACATTATATAGCCTCTACCTCAGCAATAGTTGTTGCCACTGCTAAGGCTACTTTACGGTTCTTTTTAGTAAACTTATTAATACTCGCTTGACTTCCTATTGTAAGCAATAGTCCGTCAGATTCAGCATCGGTAAGGCTATGTTCAATTCCATTAACATCCCAAATATTATGAGTAACTGCACTCGCCATTCTATTTAACCTAACATACCCTTCTATTGCCGTTACACTCTCAGCCCCGCCTATGAAGTTGAAGCCTAAATAACTAACTGATTGTGATTCGGCTAATATATAATCAGATTCTATCTGAGCTAACTTATATTCTTTGGCTACTTGTAAAAGTTCAACCTCTGTTCTAGGTATAGGAGTTCTTTTTAACACTAAATTAATAGCGTCAACTTCTTCTACATAAGTATATAATCTACCATTTGGTATAGGTTCTTCTATAAGCTCAAAAACATCTAAACTATTAAGTGTTTCAACATTGTCAAATACTTGCTTTGGGTATCTAACGCCATTTACTACTATCTCTTTTGATGAGTAGAATGTTTCATTTGTGTTTTTATCTAAGTACATCTAATTTCCTTTTATAAGTTTTCTTCACATACTAGATAACTGTTTTCTAATATTTCCCAACCATCTGCAAACGATGCAGTATAAACAGTATCTACAGGAGCAGTGTTAGAGTTCCCACCCAATAAATATACCCTATCCTTAGTTACTATTGCTTGACTTATCTGTAGTACACTAGATAAAGAAGTTCCAGTTGTCCAAGCACCTAATGTACCGTCAGTGTTAATTGGAGCAGTATAGACTGTTGATACAGCCCCGGCTGTATAGCCACCAAGTAGAAATACTCTACCCTTAGTAAGTATTGCTTGACTAGAGCCTAATACACCAGGTAGTGAAGTTCCAGTAGTCCAAGCACCAATAGTACCATCTGTGTTAATTGGTGCCGTGCGTACTGTAGCTAAGTATGAAGTTCCATCATACCCACCTAACAAATAAACCCTACTTTTAGTAATTATCGCTTGACTTTCCGCCAATGCACCAGGTAAACTTGTTCCAGTTGTCCAAGCACCTAGAGTACCGTCAACGTTTATTGGAGCGGTGTAAACAGTTGATACCCTAACAGTAGTAACTCCACCCAATAAATAAACTCTGTTTTTAGTAACTATTGCTTGACTACCTCTTAATACACCAGGTAGTGAAGTTCCTGTTGTCCAAGTACCTAATGTACCGTCAGTGTTAATTGGAGCGGTGTACACCGTAGATACAGCAGAGCCAGTATATCCACCTAGTAAATACACTCTATTTTTAGTTACTATTGCTTGACTTAAAGCCAATGCGCCTGGTAAACTTGTACCTGTTGTCCAAGTTCCAATAGTGCCATCAGTATTTATTGGAGCTGTATATACGGTAGCTACCCAAGCAGACCCATTATATCCACTAAGTAAATAAACCCTATTCTTTGTAACTATCGCTTGACTATAAGCTAATGCACCAGGTAAACTAGTACCTGTAGTCCAACTAGTTATATCGCTTACTGTTGTTGTTTTTGTTATATTATTTTTATGGTATTTATTTTGGTAAATGGGGGTACAACTCACACCCTCATCAGCTATAACACTATGTGTTAATATCTTATCCATATTACACCATCGCCGCTGAAGAAGTTAAGTAAACAGTAGTGCCATCACACTCATAGCCTATTACATAAATACCTGCCGTACTGAGTGTAGTTGCTAAACCACTTTTAGCTTTTATCATTGTATCAAAGCTTATTGCATATGCCCCTGTATTATCAAGTATTATAGAGCCAGATTGAGCAGCTAAGTTTGTAAATGTCAAAGTACCTAGCGCAGTCGGAGTGCTTTTAAACTTATTCGTTACCGCTAAGTCAAAAGACAAATCGTTATCAGTTGTTATGGTGCTTCTTTGAGATACTGAGAATGTATTTATTACATTTGTTGCTGGGTGTAGTATAGCACTATCCAAGTGAGTATCTATCTGAGCATGAGTGTTTGTGCCTATGTTTGTAAGTAATGTATGGTCTGTTACACCTGCAGGATTTGTAATCCAAGATATATCTGTACCATCTGAGCCTAATACTTGCCCATTAGTCCCAACCCCTAATCTCGCTGTCACATTGGTAGCATTACGGATAATAACATCACCGCGAGTAGTCATAGGGTCAGCAAAACCGCTAGATAACCCTGTTAATAAACTACCGTCAATTGCGGGTAATTTACCTGTGCTGTCCGTTTGGACTAATTGAGATAGGCCATTAAAAGTGTTACCTGCTATTGTTGTATTGGCATTATATGCTTGAACTGTACTACCTATATCCGCATCAACTAAGATAGTAGCATCATAAGCTTGAACCGTGCTTCCTATGTCCGCATCTTTCAGAATTGTAGCATCTGCTGGCTCATACACACCCGTGTGGTTATGTGTCGTGTCCGATTTACCAGCCAAGTCGCTAATAATCTTAGATGCACTGAAGAGCTCAGTTGTTGTTGTGCCTGTATCATTAATTAGCCTATGTTTTGCATCGTCTATTACGTGGCTGTCATAACCAGCCTTTTGTGTTGTAGTAATTATACCCATTATCTATCGCTCCATTCAATAAGATTTTCATCAGTCCACGCAATAGCGTTTTCATCTACCCAAACAACTGGAACAGCACCCCCGCCCAAAAGCTTCCTAAAAAAGAAAAACATTAGCTGATACCCAACTGAGTAGATACTGCAAAAGTATAGGTTAATCCCTCAACCATTATGAATGTTGAGCCTTGAAGCAATTCGATAGACTGACCCGTGGTACCCGCCGTATAAATTAGACCTGTAGCCGTTGCCGTTGTTTGATTGAATGTCATATTGGTTTCATTTAGGGAAGCTGGGGTATATGTCCCGTCAACGCCTTTTGCCACATAAAACAATTCTGTTGTGTAAGTAGGACTGTCCCACACTGCAAAATCAAAATAAGTAGTTAGTTGAATATTATCAAATATGCCGGCAAGTTCAAATTTCTGAGTTTGTATATTTGTTCCGGTGTAAACTATATCTACATAAGTGCCATCTAAATAAGGACAATTATAATCAGTATCTATTGCTATTGCTGGACTATGTGTGCCGAATGGAATATCAACTAAAAATACTAAGTCTTTATAAACTTTCATTACACTATTGGTTTCGTCCAAAGTGAATGAGTAAACAGGGTCTGTGGCTGTGCCACTACCAATAGTAATAGTAGCATTTGCACCAAGTATAACCGTTTGATGTGATGTCGGAGTGTAAGAAGTTCCGCTTGCAACGATTGAACGAAGCACTGGAGCGTCAATTTGTTTGAGGTCGTTACCTGTAATGGTGTTTACATTTTTCATAGTAATTCCTTTTTGATATTATAGCGTAAAAATTATGTTATTATTATCAACCGTATCTCGGAAATTTAATAGGGTCGCCACCTGTAACTTTATTGGCGAACTCTATATAAAACTCATAAGACGATAGACATTCAATCGCATAATCGTTGCTCTTCCACCCCCCACCAAAGGCAGTGCCATTTGCAATTGGCAATGTTTCAAGTTGCTCATAGGTTGGAGGTACGCTTACGCCATTTACCCAAGTCTGATGATTAGTTCCCTCTAGTATATGAGCTAAAATTTCCTGCATAGAGTAAAATTTAATTGTTCTGTCTATGTAAAAATATTTAATAAAGCTGGAATTATACAACTCAGCCGCAGTAACAAGAGTAATAGGTATCTCTGGGTAAAGGACGTAATCAACATTGCCAAGACCGTCCGTTACCCAAAACTCAGGAAAGTTGGCTGGTGTATTTGCAATAGGTCCAATTCCAGACATATCAGTTACATAGAAAGTGCCGTTTACTATGCCGCCGCTAACATCTGGCAAGCTCTCATACATTAGCGGAGCAGTTGCGGTTATGCTTATTTCGTGATATTCAGTAGGTCCAACTGGTAGTGTCCACGCTATGATATTATCAGTCCTTACTGCAGTACCGCCCGTTACGATAGGCTCTGAATAGATATAGGTTGCGTCATAATCTAGTATTGTTATATTTAAAATTGTATTACCATCTTGTGATACCCAGCTACTTAAATTAGGCTGGTCTGTCTGTTCCATCTGCATAACTGTTACATTTGCTTGCGGACTTATCAGTTTATCACTTGCTTTAGCCTGAGCATAAAACCACATTTGCACCCCATCAAAAGCCCAATCGTCTAGCGCCCAAATGAAACGCTCTTCTACTTCGTCTAACCATATAACCGCATCATTCCCGTCTTGATTTGAAAAAGCGTTTACATATTCCACATTGATATCATAGTTTATAATCTTAATGTAAACCACATCAAAATCTGTAACATATATTGTACCCTCTTCATCAAGGTTTACATTTAAAACAGGGGCTTCGTTGTTGATTAAGATTATTTCTAATATAGGGGCGTCTGTTATTTCTACATCATCTCTATCATACTGCTCTTGATATAACTCAGATGTTGGTACATTAGAGGTTATAGTTATACAAGTTGGAACAAAAGCGGATATATCAATACACTTGTAAGTTTTGGCGGTTATTGAAATACAAGTTGTCTTATCACTTGATTTTTCAGTTGATTTTTCAGTAAACCTGCTTATTATTGTACCCATCTTAAGTTAAACTACCTATTATAAAATTTTGAACGGCTTTTACAGATTTGAATAAAACTATCTTGTTTGAGATAACGCTTTTGGATTTGCTTATCTCTTTTTGTATCTGTTTAGTTTGAGTTTCGATTAAGCTTCTTGACATTATTATTCTCCACCGCTTTGAACTAAAGTATCTGCGTAAATTCTGCCACTTCGTGGTGCAGCTGCATAAAAACGACCTGTGCTTGATTGGAATAATTTATAGACATAATCCTCTCCTGTATCTAAGTATGTATTCCAAGTGATTCCATCTAAAGAGCGATATATACAACCTGTGCCGCCACTTCCTACATATAAATATCCGTTTGAATGAACCATAATACTCAATAGAAAATAATCGGGCGTAGAGTGTACTTCTACCCAAGTTATTAAGTCTGAGCTTCTGTATATTTTAGCTGCGTAGCCCGTTGTGACATAATAATACCCACCTGTGTAAATAAAAGACATTAGCTCGTTCTCCTCCTCCCCAAAGTCATAAACCAATGTCCAATCTGTACCGTTGCTTGAGCGATATAGTTGACCTAAATACCCAGTTGAGGCATACACATAACCGTCTGTGCATGAACATAAATCATAAACCTCATCCACAATGCCATACCAAACTTGTGTCCATGAAACTCCATCAAGTGAACGATGAATGCGACCATCCCCACCTGCATAAATATACCCATCTGAATGGGATATTAATGATGATATCCAAAGCGAAGCACTCTCATAAGCCAATGTCCAATCTGTACCGTTGCTTGAGCGATAAATTTGACCAAGTGAATCACCTGTTCCCACATATTGATACCCTTTATGGACGCAGTAGCTATAAATATACTCTTCAGTGGGGTGGTTATACACAACACTCCACACATCACTATCTAAGATACTTCGATATACCCCACCACTCTCCCCACCAGATGTTGCGTAGATATAACCATTAAACTCCACCATGTTGTAAAAAGAAGTGTCGGGATGCTCAGACTTTATTACTAAAACACCATCCCAACTGAATGTAGCGGGTTGCGCATACCGTTCCCCAACTATATCCATACTCACTTTTGCACCTTGTATTTTTTCATTGATTGAAATTGTTTTATACAATAAACCATCGGCTTGAAAAATATCCCCAATATGTAAATTATCAATATGGTATGTGTTTATAGATATTCGTTTATGGATATGACCCTCTTCAAGCAACACATTCTCAGCTCTAGCCTGAGCAACTTCGTAATTTGTTAGGAGTTTATCTTCAATATAAACCGTTTCAGTGCCACCGTTTACAACTTCAAACGATAAAGTAAGCTCGTTGTTTGTAGTTGTATTTGAAGTGTCGCTTATTAGCTCTGATGTATATTCTGCCATTTTTTGCCTTTATAAAATTATAGCATACTATGCAAACTCTGCATAGGTTGTATCAATAGTTATATAAGTACCTTTTTTGATATGCCCCGTATCAACTATAACTTTTTCAGCAGTTGACAAATAAACCAAAAAAGTACCATTACTTGCTATTGTATAGCTTACACCTTTGTATGTTACCGATTTGCCTGCGACTTTGTGAGCCTCTGTATCTAAAAGACTTGCTACGTCAATAGTTCTATGCGTTGGCAAAAGACAAGTCCCGTCCTCTGGGTATTCAAAAGTCGTAACCCCGTTATCATTATAAAAATCTATCCATCTTACAGTATTAGAAGCACCAACCGCTGGAATAGTATATCTATCCACTATTGCCGTGTAAGTACAGGTAATGCTAAGGTTTAAAAATCTGCTTTGAGTAGTGTAGTAAATATAATAACCGCCAGCGTCATACTTTGTTAATGGAACGATTACAGAGCCTATCATTGCCTCGCTTATCTCTATGTCGTTTGAAGTGTAGAAACCAAATACATCAACGCCCGCATCGGTATAGTTTGCGGTTAGATTTTCCATCGTAGCACTAAAAGATTTCTCTACGCTTAAGCCTACTTCTTTGGTAATTCCTAGCATAAAAGTGGTATCAAAATCTCCGTACGCATAGTAGGTATTAACCACCGTTGGAACTGCTGATGGATTAGACACGAATGATATGTTGTTAATAGTGCCGATAACATCAAACTGGGTAGGTGTATCTAAGCTCATACCCTCGCCGACTAATTCAATAGAGTTGTTGTTTAAACCGCCCATATCCAAAACATCAGCGCACACATCTATCGAAATATCTAAAATTTGATTTAAGTATTGCACATTGTAAATATTTGAGCGTGTTTCAAAGTCAAACTTACCGTTGTATTGGTACATCTGAATCACTTTAGTTATGTATGTGACCGTGATTATTCCGTTCAATACCGAATCAAAAAGAATGACATTCTGCCCTTGAATAAATTGATATGTCGCATCGCTTACAACCACGCCGTTAAGTGTGATTTGCTTGATACTATCTATACCACCGTTCACTCTTAAGAAATTCGCGTCAAAAGTCTCTTGAACTAATACTTCTTTGAATGAGAAATACATCGTGCCTAAGTTTGAAGCTATGTTTACTATATTGTCGGGTGTTGGATTAAACATAAAATAAGGGCGTGAGCAGTCCTCGTTTGTTACCATAGTGATTAACGGCTCCGAGAGTATATCCTCTTCGTTTGCGTTGAATACTACCTTATTTACAAGTGGAGAGCCTGAGTAGTTATCAGAATATTCTTTGCTTGTTAATACGGCGTCGGTAAAAGTAAATTTTGGCGTTACAGATGGATTTATTCTAAAGTGTTCTGCAAAAATTAAATGATTATCTACTTCATAATAAGTGCCGCCGCTTACTGATACTAAACTATCAACTCCCTCTAATTTTGAACCCTCAAGCGTGAAAGAACCCTCATTGAATTTAAAGTCTGGTAAAGTGTTGTAATGGCTTATTTCTGAGCATAGAGCGCCTATTATTTCGTTACCAGTACCTGAAAATAAATCATTGATTTTTGGAGAGAATGGATAGTCTAATAAGCACCCCTGAGTTTTAGCGATTATCTCATAAGCACCTTTATAATCCCTATCCACATCAAAGAGAATGAAGCTGTAAACCATAGTGCCGATAGTAGCAACTAGTCTTATATCTTTATTTCGGATAAAAGTTTTATCAATCTCGTAACCCATCATTGACATAGATAATGTTGAATAGGCTTTTTTGTTTTCTCGTATGATTTCGGCATCTGTTACATAAGCGGTTATATCAACTCCGTTTAAAACAAAAGAGCGGGTAATGTTTACTATCACATCGGATGGTGTAATAGTTACCGTGTCGCCCTCAAAGTATCCATTTGCTATATAGCCTAAATCATAATAAGCCATTTTATACTACCGTTCCCATACCATCAGTCCACGCTGTACCATTCCACCATATCGGCTTAGATAATGTCGTGTCGTAATAGTATTGACCGATAAGTAAGTTTGTTGTAGGTCTGCTCGCTGTAGTTCCCGTTGTACCCGCTGGCAAATATACAATCGCACTGCTTGAGCTGAATGTTTGAGCAAATGCACTAAGAACGTTTGAAAATGAAGTGCCACTTTTTGCATAAGTCACAAAACCAACAAGTGAGCCTAGCCCACCTAGTATAGTGGGTATTATTGTCGGAGGAGTTGCGTTATTTGCCTCTGCCTGAGATGAATACTCTGCTTGACCCATTACAACCGCTAATCGTGATGGAGTATTATTAATAAGATAAACCCAGCTTACACCAAATTTATTATTGCTTAAAGTTACGGGCGTTCCTGTGTTGTTATCGTAAGTAGTGGTGCTTATGAGCTTACTATCTGCAACCTCTGTAAAACCTCCAACTCCGTCTCTATAGTAAAGAGTAAAAACGTTTTCGTTTGCCGTGCCAGCTACGTTTGTGTCAAATGCAACGTGGGGGACTTCTATTATTCCGCTATAAAATGACCCCTCCGTTAAGCCTAAAGCTAAAGCCGCGGGCTGAGATAAAATAGTGCCGCCCTCGGCGTGTATATATTTAGAAAAAGCATAAAATAGTTTTCTTAGTTTTGTGGATATGTCAACATTCTGTCCCACTGAATTTTGAACATCTAGCACAGTTCCTTTTTTGTATATGGTATAAGCCAAGCGTTTATCCATGCAATTTATAATAGACCTATCTATAGTTGCTTTAAAAGTAGGAACGCCCGCATTATAATCAAAGTAGACATAGTTAGTGGAGTTATCGGTAAGCGCTAGATTTGCTTGAGCTGATATTTCAACTGCGTATAGTGGAGTAGTTGCGTCTGCTGTTGCTCTTATTAGTCCATAACCCGCTGCGAAGCTTACAGTACCGTCTACATTCTCGGTTATCGCGCACCCACTCATAACCCCTGCACTTTCAGTGTGTGAAAACAGCTCTGTTGATGTGCTTATCTCTGCTGGCGCACCTATTAGGTTAGTGGGTGCAATATCATCCATATCAAGAGCCGATAATTTTGATTTTTCCGCATCAGTAAATGCGTTTGTATCTGCGTTTAGCTCATACTTAGTTTTGATTTGAGCATCTGTATAAGTAGTGTCTTTTAGCTTAACACTCCAAACCGCCGCGCCAACTGTTGTATCGGTGCATAAATATAAATAGCCCGTTGTGTAATCAAACCACGTTGATTCGTTTGCCGTGAAACCCTGAGAGCCGTCATTTGTAACTGCTGGGGCTACATTTGATAATTTCATTTTTAAATCAAGATATTTTATATTTGCGTCACCCTCTGTATATGTGAGTTCAGCGCCCTTTAATAATCTATAAGTCAATGCCATTTTTAAATCCTTGCTAGGTTAATTTCCGCCGTGTAATATTCAAAAAGTTTAGTATCGTAAACCCTCTCAAATTTAACTGCACCGTTTTCGTGTCTAAATCTAACCGCTATTACCTCATCGGCAGTAGTGGTTATAGTTGTTGTCGTTCCAAGTGAAGCCGCCGCCAAAGCTTTTATAGCATCTTTTACGGCTATTGTTTGCCACCCGCTCTCTTTGCTTGATAGTGTGATGTTCTTTGCGTTGGTTGCTACTGCCTGCTCCCAAACTATCACACCGCCGTTTATAGTGCTTTGTACCTCAGCAGTTACAGATGGAGTATTATTGAAATCAACCCACCACAAAGGATATGTAAGAGTTATCGTGCCTATCTTTTTAACTGTCATTGCATTTTCCTTAAATATCTTTCAAGTGCGCTTGCAACTTGGTCGTCTGTTTGCATATTGAATGAAGTCTTATTGTCTGGCATCATTAAACTAAGATTTACACTCTTAGAAGCACCGCCCTCGACTTCGCCGCCATCTGCTAACCGCAAAGCCTCTTTTGGTATAGCTCTTGCATTTAGGGCTTTCATAAAATTAGTGCCGTAATAGTCAACCGCTCTAACATTCTGCACAAACTCGCCTCTTGTAAGAAGTGACGGTACATCATCTTTGCCGCTTAAGTCGTGTCCTGGTATTTTGCCTCTTCTTTTTTGGTATCCGCCACCCGTTGCAAATTTACCTATTGCACCTGTAACCGCCCCGCCTGTTGCTTGAGCGGGGATTACTACTTGTCTTATGTATTGCGTAAGGACAGGAAGCGGTCTTGATAATTCCGCTCTCATTCTCTCATTATTTGACATCGCTTCACTTGTATCTGTGCTAACGGGTGCGACTATTTCAGTGCTCTCTATTTTGATTTTAGCGTTACCGTAATCAGTCTCGTCTGTTACTAATTCGACTGGTGCATTTAAAGGTTGCTCTACACCGTCTTTAAATTTCTTAAACTTTGTGAAGCCCGCTTTAGTATCAACATCGACCTCTGTTTTAAGTCCGCCTTTTTCGACTTCATTCTCTAAGTCTGTGAACTCTTTATCGTCGGCGGTTACTTTTATCTTTGCGTCACGTTCTTTATTTGTGGTTTCTGCTAGTTTTGCATCAAGTTGAGCGACCGCCGCATTAACAGCCGTGAAGTCCATATCAAACTTTGCACCCGTTGCCATTGCTACGATTTTACCTATTTCTGTTACTAATGCCTTTTGAGCTTCGATTTGAATTTTAACAAGTTCGATTTCTGCTTTTTTATCTGCTATTTTTTGATTATGTAGCGCAATTTCATTCTGCTCTTCGGCACTATAAACTTGCTCCATAAGAGCTTTGCCAGCGAGTAAATCTTTTTTAGCTTCATCGGCTGTTTGCTTTTTGGTAGCTCGTACTTGCTCGTTTACTATAATCTCTTCGCCAGCGCTTTGAGATACAAGTGAGTTATATTCGCTTAAATATGTTTTCGCTAATTCTAAGTTACCAGATTCTATCGCTTTTTTAGCATTTGCATATGCTATATCGGCACGGCTCTGAGCGTCTTTGTAGGCTTGATAATCGTCTAATCCTTTTGCGTAAATACCAGCGATTTGAGATTCCACACTTAAGTCAAGTGCGGCTCTTTTATTTGCGTAACTTTGTCTAATATTAAATAGTTCTGATTCTAGTTTTGCGAGTTCGCTTTTATGTTTATCTTCTTGACTTTGTAATTTAATAAGTGTATCTTGATTTGCAGATAATCTCTTATTTAGAGCCTCTTTGTTTTTCTCAAATAGTTTCAACTGCTCTTCATTATATTTCTTTTGAGCGGTTTCTTGAGCTTTTGTCGCTTCCGCGTCTCTCAGCTTTTGAGCTGTTAATTCTCTCTGTTTTTTAATATGTTCGTCAACTTTTGCCTCTTCTTTGTTTAGCTCTGCTCTTGCTAAATAAAGCTTTTTATTTTGCTCTTCAAGCCCTTTTAGCGCCGTTTTGTACTCTTCGGTTTTTACAATAGTAAAGCCGTTTGTTTTATTTAACTCTTCAGTTTTTGCAATTGCGTCATCTAGTTGTTTTAGTTGTTGTAAGTTATTTTCAATCTGAGCATTAATAGCCTCTTCTTGTATAGTAATTTGTTTTTTAGTTAGTTTGGTATTGTCTTCTAATAGCTTACCTTGATTTTTTAGTATCTTGTTTAATTCATCTTCATTTTTTGAAATATCTCTTATTTCTTCAGCAAACCCCGAGTCTGTAATAAGTCGCATATTATCATAGCCATACTCAAGCCATTCGCTAACTTTTTGCCAACCCTCTGCCGATTTTCCGAGAATTGATAATAGCCCTCCGAGTGCCGCACCAACCGTATTTACTCCGCTCTCAAATCTATTCCAGTCGGCAGAATCTAAAGACTCTATAAATTTAAGCATTTTGTCGGTTATTTCTGCCACTAAAGGGAGTAGTTTTTGACCTATTAAAACTTTTGTATTTTCAAGTTGAGCGTCTAGTTTTTGGAATTTTTCTGCGCTTGTTTCGCCTGCGTCCGCGTATCTTGTAACAGCTTCCGCGCCTGCTTCTATAACTTGATTTGTGAGAGCCATTGTCTTTTGTTGCGCCGACATTTGCTCGACTGTAATACCTAGAGAATCGGCATACTTCTTGTTTCCCTCTTCTAGCTTAATAGTTAAGCCTAGGTTATCAAGTATCATAGGAGAGCCGCGACCGATACCTGTCGCCATATCACTAAATGCCTGAGTTAAAGAAATTCCCATATCTTTAGCTTTAACTTTTGCAACTTCCATTAAGTCGCCTATCTTCTCGAATGGAACTCCAAGAGATACGGCTTTAGTTGTTGCCTCGTATAAAGCTTTGTCGCTTATTAAGCCCTCTGATGATTCTTTGATGCGATTAAATTCAGTCTCGGCGTCTAAGCCCATTGATTGCATAATAGATGTAAATGCGGTTTGCGCCTGTTCCGCGTCACTTGCTAGTTTCGCAAACTCTACGGCTTTCATCGCTATTCCAAGAGATGCCATTGCACCTGCGACTGTTTTGACGGCGTTGCTTATACTTGTATATCCGTCTGATACTTTTTTAATATCTTTAGCGGTTGCCGCATATTTCTTATTTTCTTTTGTAAGTTCATCAACTTTTTTGGATAAATCGCCTATATCTTTTATAGCTTTATCACTATCGGCTTTTATTTTAATTAAGAGTTCATTTTCAGTTGCCAAAAGTTGCCTCCAAAGCCTTTAAGTTGTTTTTATGTGACGGTTTTTTCTTTTTTGGCGGATATAGTATCTCTTCGATTGTTTTGTGTTTTAACATTCTACCAAGTCCTATTCTAGCCATTGATTTTTCGTCCTCTTCATAAACTGATTTTATAGCTATGTTAAAAAATCTTATTCTATAATTATAGCACGATTGATGCCCCTTTGAGATAAGAAATGAAACAAGCTCTACTACTTTTTTCCCTCTTCGCCCTCGCTTTTTTTATGGCGGTCTGGGTTTGTTATGTCTAAAATCTTTTGGACTATTTCGTATCGTGTACGACTTCCAAGTTTTAAAATCTCATCTTCAGTGAGAGTTGAGCCGTCTTTTATGATTTCGTTATCGCAGTATAGCTCTGGATTACGCTCAACCATATCTATAAACTTTACGGATAAGTCCATAATTTCAAACTCTAAGTCGCCGACTTTGCATTTTTCTCTAAACTCTGGGAACTCTAGCATATACATCCTTTTTAAAATTTATTGTAACACCCCTAAGGGTGCTGTGTAAACTTTAGAACGTTTCAGTTGTAAAGTATTTACCAAGATGTTTAAGAGCTGAACCCTCAAACGAAATAGTAGTGAACTCGCCTGACTTTAGCGCGACATCTCCAGAAGCGTTAAGTGATACTTTTTCAAATACATATTCGTGAGAATCTCCAACTGAAGCCTCGCCTGTATATGTCAAACGACCTTGAAGTGCGTCTAGTTGCATAGCGTTGATTAGAGTACCTGTTCCCGCTGGTGCGTTTACTGTTAAGTGTAGCACATCTGTTGCAGAAATAGAACCTCCGTCAAGGATAACGATATAACCGCCTTTTTTAGCAAGTGTATAATCCGTACCCTCTACATAAGTAGTTGCATCTGTAACGTCTTTAACTACAACACTTGTTACATTTCTATATCCTGTATTGTAACGACCGCCGATAATAACTGCCGCTGTAACCACTGCTACGTCAACCGCCGCTGACTGAGTAACCGCACTTGTAGAACCAAGATAAGCTCTTGATAACATTGTAGGCGAAATATCTGCCGTTGTAAATGATAAAGTAACAGTACGACCAACAACATAATCTCCGTCAAGTACGGATTCTTTTGTCTCGGTATCGTTATGCTGTACTTTTTCAACTTCTGTTGATAGTGTGATTTCATCAGTTGTGCCAAAAGCGATTTTATCGCCTAATGTCACACCGTCTGTCGCGTATGGCTCAATGAATAGAGCGCCGCCCGTAATTTGCAATTTTGTTGCCATTGTTAAACTCCCATAATTTCAGTTGTAATAAATAACCAGTCGTTTTCTACATCTCCGTATAACAAGCCGCTTTCAGAGCCAGAAAAATAAAGTTTTCTATCGTGTGTTAAGCATAAGATATTTATAGCTTTTATCATCGTATCGCGATTAACACTAACAGGAATAATCACAAAAAAAGTAACTATTCTATTAAGTGTATTTGAGCCTTGACTTGACTTACCTACCCTAATTTGAACGTTAGGGTGTAATGCCGTTACAATGGGCTTGATAATAGCTATAACTTCACTTTCAGTATTGAACATTTAAGATAACCTTTGTCATTCCGTTTTCTGGCAACCAGCTTGATGCCGTGTAAGTAGTTCCGTTGATTATAAATGTGGATGATGTCGTTATCGCGCTAACATCACTTGACTTGCAGAGGCACGTATCTAAAAGAAACGTATCTGCGGGTTCTTTGTCAAAAAGAACATTAATCGGAGCGCCGTTAAAAGTTGCAGAATCCGCAAACTCATTAACATTTAGAAATAAATCTACATCACTCGCAATAATGTCTTTTAGGCTCATTTTTTACCTTTTTTCTTCGGCTCTTCAAGGACTTCATCTTCAAGGACTTCATCTTCAAGGACTTCATCTTCTTTTGCAACCAAATCTAATGCTGATGCCTTTATAGCTATTCCGTCAAGGATTAGTTTTTGAGCTAATCCCTCAGGAATTTCTACTACATCACCCGCCTTAAACTTATCAGTCCTAAAGTCAATAGGTTTTAGTAGTTTAAGTTTCATAGGATTAACCTATCTTCACTTCAACAGTGCCAGCCGTTGCAGCCGCTTTTGTACTTACTGCAAAACCTGCAAGCGTGTTATCCGTTGCTGTTGTAGTGATACTTCTAGCAGTTGCATCAAAGTAAACTACTGCACCAAAAGCGATTGCGTCTGCCGTTGTTGCTGTAAACTCGTAAACCTCTGAAATTGCTAGACTGATTGTCTCACCTGATACTGCGTCATCTAAAGCGATACCGATACGACCTGTTAATGGAATTACATCGCCGTTGGCAATAGTGCCAGCCGCTACATAATCAACTACTTGACCTGCTTGAATTCTTTTTGCTTCTTTAGCCATTTTGTTTTCCTTAATTGAATTTAATCAAGACGCTATTAAGCGCCTGGATTTTTGTACATTGAACGATAGTCCTCAGCAACTACACCGAAGTCGAATACACCTTGGAATACAGTTCTCGTTAAAGAAGTATTATCAAGTTGAACGATTGGTCTGCGACCTGTTCCTGAAAGATAACCAGCTTTGATTGTACGTGTACCACCTGCTAAGTACCATGCGCCTGCATCAAGTTCACTATCCACGATAACTGTCATAGCTTTATAGAACGGATTGATTACATTGCTATTTTTACTATCAGTTGTTGAAGCAAGTGAGTTGATAATAGACAACGCTGTAATCTCTTGCTCTGGAGCTACGATTAGGAAGCGAGGCAAAATATTAAGCGCATCGCCGACTGCCGTTGTTTGACGCTTCATAGCTGTCATAGCCGCTTCTAATGTTGCTGCTGAAAGTGCCGCACCGCTTGAAGCAAGGTTTTTATGAGTTGCAGTGTTGAAAATTGCAATACCATCTTTCATTTTGTATGAAGCATAAGCGCCTTTTGCTTGTAATAAGTCGTAAACGATACCGTTTGCAGTACGCTTTGCCATTTTTCCAAACTCAGCAAGCAAGCCGTTGAACGCGCCCAAATCATCATTTATAATCATTTGGCGTGTGATTGCGAACTCGTTAGCGAATGATTCAATTTTCCAGCTCTCACCGCTCTCAGTAAGTTGTTTTTCAGTAATTTCGCCAGCTTCATTAAGCTTTGACAATCTGCCTGAAGTTCCAAGTGTCACATCGGAGTTAGTTTTGAAGTCATTAACGTCCACTTCTTTAACCCATAAGCCATAAGTAGCCATTTCTTCATCGTAGCCTTGAGCTAGAACTTTATTAGCTACATTTGCAAGGATTAAAGGAAAATCTGCCGTAACCATTGCGCGGTTTGCGATTTCGTTTCTGTCGAAGCTATTTACACCTAAGAACTTACGTGCAAAGTCTGTCAACGAAGCGCCTCTGAGTGAATCAGCGTCTTTGTGAGCGTCTTTTACTTTGACGCCTGCGTTTAATGCCATTGCATCTGTCATAGCCACTATCATGCTCTCACGAGTGCTTTCGTCTTTAACTTCAGCGTGGAATTGCGGTTGCGCTTTTGATTTTTCGTCAAGAATCGCTCTTGTAAACTCGTCCACCGTTCCGTCTTTTTCAAATTTTGCTCTAAGCTCTACACTTGGCTCGTATTTAGCTGATACAGCGTCAATCTCTGCTTTGCGTGTAAGCTCTGCGTTTTTAGCTCTAAGTTGATTTAACTCAACCTCTTTTGCCACCTCTATATCTTTGCGAACTTTGTCAAGTTCTGCATTTTCTACATCTGTTCTCTTAGATACTTTTTCAAGCTCTGCAAGACGTGCCATTAACTCTTTAAGCATTTCTTCTTCTCCTGTGTTTAAGTTGGACTCGCGCCCTGTATGTTTAGCCCCTGAATCAAAACCAATACCAACCGCTGACAATTCTATAATGTCATAATCAGTAATGGTTACCAAGTCAAGTTCCCCTTCTCGTTCTTCTACCTCGT
Organism: Balneolaceae bacterium; assembly: GCA_041656135.1. GTDB lineage: Bacteria > Bacteroidota > Rhodothermia > Balneolales > Balneolaceae > Balneola. The sequence goes on from JBBAEC010000027.1 coordinate 35,391, forward strand.
ATTTATTGATACGATAACCAATAGATACATCAGTAAGCGTTCCGTTTTCGTACTTTCGTTTTATGGATAACCCATCATCATCAAAAGATACATCCGCGAGGAGTTGACCGTCTTGTTTTCGTGTATTTGTAACTTTACCGATTGCATCATCAACTCCTCTGTCGTGGTTTTTGAAAAAAGTGTTTAGCGACTGGGTATTTGCGCCGTCTATGCTTAGTCTTTCAACATAAAACTGCCCTGAACCCCAGTCAAAACGCTCACCGTCGTTCTTATCGGACACCATCACGAATGTTAGTGTTCCGTCATCTCCCTTTTGTGTTGAGATTTGAGCGGCTCTTGTTTGCGTAACGCCCTTAAGTGCTTCTCTTTTATTCAGCATTTAATCCTGCCTCCTCTGTTTGAATTTGTGTCGGAGTTACAAAGCCGTACTGCTTCATAAGTTCCTCTTCTCCCTGTTTCGTTATGAGTATCTCTTCAAAATCTTTGCCTGCCGCCATACACTCATCGGTCATAGTGGTAAGATTTAGAGCAATTTCCATTTCTAGCGCTTTCAAGTTTTTAACAGGGTCAACCCAGTCACGTTTTGGATACGACCATTTAGGCGCGACATATGGAGCTTTGTCTGCCGCCCACTTCATAGGACTTATAGGTAAATTACCCATTAGCACCTCAACTTCTAACCACGCCATAAAGACATCATCTAAAAAGTAAGTAGATATATGCGACTGTTCGTCGTCAAAGCGCTTGTTATCTTGAATAAGTGAGGCACGACTTGAAGCGAAATTGACTTGACTATAATCTCTAAATGCCAACTCATAAGATATTTTACGAGCCGCTGCAATAGTTCTTACTGTCGAAGTAATAAACTCGTTATATCCATCTCCGTTATGTCCGTTTACGTGTTTAGCTACTTTTTCGCCCGGACGTAGGTAATAAACCATTAATCCGTTAATATCGTGTAAATCTTCGTCTTGAGTGCTTGAAATAGGCGTAAAATCTCCTGCCGCTCTCTCCGTTTCAATAGTATAAGCGATTTCAGCGTTTGCGCGCGCACCCTGAATAGTAGCGGCTTGATATGCGCTAAAGTTCTTAATATCTAAAATTGCTTGCTTGTATTCACTCACACCTCTGTATTGAGTAGGACGCTCACACTTGTAATAGTTTATGATACTATCAGCGTTAATATCTATTGCGCCGTCTTTACCTGTAAAATGGTACTTGACCACTTTGCCGTCTTTGTCTAAAGTCATACCGCTGTTACCGCGATTTGAGTCGAGAGCATCGGCTTCTATGAGTTGAAGCTTTAAACCCTCTTTTGTAATTTTCTTATAGATAAAGATTTCGCCGTCTATCATACGGTTTGCTAAAATAATCTTTTGCATATCTGCGAAACTTAATCGACCTGAAACATCGCATAGAGATTTATGTTGCCAAAGCTTAAAGCGGCGCTCTATTTCGTCATCTAGCTTGTTATCGCCCGTCTTTGATTGTAATCCGATACCTTTGCCGATAACATTATTTATAATCGCATTGTCAATATTTGACATAATAGGATTGTTTGCCGCCAACCAACGGGAACGAGCACGCATAGTGTCACGGTCTGATTTTGCCGTATCCTCAAAAGGACTGTTAGCATTCCAAAAGTCACGGTTTGCAGCTGTTTTTTTGCCGCCCTCGTAGAAAGAAGCGCGCTTTTGTGCAGCTTTCGGCTTTATGCTGAATAGATTACGAAAAAACGACATTCTTAACCGCTTTTTGTGTAGTTGATGTTTCAAAGTTGTAGTTATAGCCATATTTTGCGACACGGTCTAAAAGGGTGCTTTCGCGCATAGTTAACTCATTTAGGTTTGCTTTAGACATAGAACGCCCAGCAATAGAGTAGCTTTGCCCACTCATCACGGCAGTAATAGCGGTTTGTACCTCTTCTAGTTGCTGTCCAAGTGTTTTTAACGACATAAGCCAACCTTTAAACTATTTTTAAAAGTATAGCATAATTTTTATCAATACTCATCTAAATAACTCTTTCGTTCTCTTTTTGGTTTCTCGGCTTGTTTTTGCGTGAACATTAAAGCGCCACGACGAGTCAACACCTCTAAGTCCACACCCGCTATAAATAAAGAGGCATAAGCGTATCTTCTTACGTCTGCCGCCTCCTGTCTTGCTCTTGTTTTATGCCAACGCCCAAACTTATCTCTCTTCTCTCCCGTAAGTTGTTTGAAATACTCTTCGTCGTAAACATCTTCAGAGGGGAAGTGCATATAACCAGCTCCGTGTGATTCCGTCATTAGATGAGAGAATATAACATCCGCCGCCATATTAACACCTACACTATAAAGTGCTACATTCCCTTTGTTTGAGCGTGTTGCTAATCTTGGAGCGATAGGAGCGTCAATTGCACCCGCACCTTTTATAGCAAATATCCTGCGAGCAAACTTTGTCTTACAAAAAGCATAAGCCTCTTTGGCTCTATGCCCTCCCGTATCAACTGCCGCACAGTAAATTTTAATCAATCCGCCGTTATCGTGAGTAAATGTTTTATTAAGATACTCATCTAATCTTTGCCATACCTCTGGCTTTGAAGTATCGCCGTGAAATATCTTATAATCAATACTCCAACTCTCTTCAGCTTCTCCCCATCCTACCACTTCGCACTCTAAGCGGTTATCCTGAGTATCCACGCCTGCTGATAGAATAAGAACGCCGTCTGGCACTTCAGCGGTATATACCTCTTTTCGCTCCTCAAAGTTGGATATATTTACGGTTTCATAATCCTCTTCCCAAGTTCGCGCCAAAACCTCATTATAAAATGCTTTTAGTTTAAGTCGGTCTTTTTTAGCGGATAGAAATTCGTTTGCAATATCAGCCCAAGTAACATTAGGGGAGTATGATAACATCGCCCAGAAGTGAAATGACGCTGTTTTGTTTGACGGCTTTTGTGGTATCCATTTGCCGTGTTCATCCATCCATCTTTTATGTTTATCGAATATCCGCTCATCACACGATTTGCATTTAAAGTGAGCCGTTTCGGTTAAATGTTTAGTAGTTTTTCCTTTATCATCTATTTCTTTATCCCAAACCATATCTTCAAACTCAAAAAGCTGTAATTCCTTACAGTGAGGACATGGTAGCCACCTTTGACGCATATCTCCTTGTTTATACCAATAATCCACTTTAGAATAGTCAATAGTGCTATCTTGTATATCTTTATCGTATTCAGCGCCGACTGGCTTCCCACCAAGTATGTTTTTTCTAAGTGCAAAGTCTTGAGAGCGTCGGAGCATTGTCGTTATTGTATCTCCTGCCTTACCCGCTTCATTACTCCACGTGTCTATCTCATCGCCTATAACCACGCGAGCTGTACGGCGGTTTAAGTTTCTGTCACTCTCAGCGCCTAATATTTCTAAGTAGCCTCCCGGATAATTCTTTTTAATAGTTTTTTCTTTTTTGATACGCCCTCTAAGATTTGGAGTTTCTACTAATTTTGCAATTAAGTCATTATCTCTAATCATTGGTTCAATTTCGGTTTCCGCTACGCCTTTAGCTTCGGCTTCATTCGGATTGTAGTATAGAATAACGGCGGGTTGCTGCTCTATAAAATAGGCTATTGTTATGTTTATAAGTTTATTATATCCGACACGAGTTGGTTTTTTGACTATAACCATTTGATTGTAAGTGTCACACATAGTATCTAGTATTTCATTTTGATATGGGCGTGTCGTCCACTTGCCCGGTAAAGATGAACTCTCAGCAGATAACATAAAGTGATTATCCGCCCACTCGCTACCTGAAAGATTAGGGCGTGGTTTAAAAATACCTTTAGCAAAATCGAATATAACTTGTTGTTGCTCAGTCATAAATGCCCTGAAAGTCCATTTTTATAGAGTTTATATGTTCTTTTAGCCAGTCGAATGCTTCGTCTTTGATATCTGGGTATCTTGACTTAAGTGCGAAGGGTAACTCATCTAAGTGTTTTGAGAACGGTGAAGCTATTTTGTCGAGGATTGCTTTTACTTCTGAAATGGATATAAGTTCCTTATTCTCTCTTAAAAATTTCTGTTTGTTTAGCTCGCCAGTCCAAAAATCTTTTATTACTTGAACTTGTTGAGTTGGCGTTAATGTTTGTTTGATTAATGCTTCTAGCTCTGCAAGTAAATCGCTACTTACTTTTAAATCTTCATCGCCTGATTCTTTGAGTTCTTTCGGTATATGTTTTTTTGCAATATCTTTATCAACTTTGTTAAATCTTTGCTTTCCGTGCAGTATTGCTTCTTTTGCCTCTTCTAAATATAACTTACCGTTTGGTGCAGTGCATTTAACAAACAGCCCATTGCGAGCGTGCTTAGAAATCATTGGCGCGGACACTCCAAGTATCTTTGCTAGTTCCGCTTTTGTTACTTGTTCTCGTTTCAATTAACCATCCTCTTAACCATTAACCAAATTATAGCGTAAATCGGTTAAGTGGTTAATGATTTTCTTTATAATAGTTTAAGAGGCTCGTATTGTAGGTCGGTTAACCTACTTTTAAAATTTGATAAATAGAGAGATTTTGAGAGCTTTGCAACC
>JBBAEC010000028.1:0-39408 GCA_041656135.1 Balneolaceae bacterium
TAGTGGCTTCCCACTTTTAAACTGCTCTAAGGCTTTGGCTTGTAATTCGTCTAATTCTTGTTGTGTCATGATCGTCTAAGTTAACGTTATTTGTTGTTACTTAGACAGAGTTTGATTTACACTCTCAACATGCTGTAAACTTACCGAAAAATACATTCCTCACCTTTGTTTCAGAAACACATCTAGGAGTTAGATTAAGCGATACCGAATTCTCAATATTTACACTAAATGATTGAAGACTGATGGCGAGTAATTCGATTACTAATATATATCAATTTTAGGCATCGCCCATGACTCATGTATTTCGCCCATACAGGGCTTGGTGCCTTAAGGTAATTATATTAACGAGGGGCTTCACCACCTCGCTAATATATGTCGCTCTTTCAGAGCTTAGTACTATCCATTTATAGGCAATAAAGTCGAGGTATCAATCATAATTATCTGCACATTCACCATTATATTAAGCCCCAACCGGGTGACATATCATTTCATGGGGTGAAGCCCCATGAAATGACTGGATCTAGCCAACACCACCAACTCATTATCTTACTTCTACAACAACAATAGCTTAATGATTTTGCTTTTCTTTGGCTTTCATTTCCTTTTCATAAAGCACCCAATCCACATAAAGGAACTCTAGTGCTGCACCTTCATTTCCTTTCCAGTTTTTGATAAGTTCTTGGAATCTCTTTTCAGTAGTTGTATTTGGGTCTTCGCCATACTGACTTATAATCCATCTTCGAAGTCCTTTTTCTACCCCTTTCTGCATGTTAGTTGGGAAGACAGCATCGGCTCTACCTCGCATCATTATTAAATCTTGGGCTGCAGTTGGGCCAATTCCTTTTATGCTAATAAACTGATTATACGCAGTTTTTGGATCTGTGGTGGTAATAAAATCCATATCTATAGTTCCTCCTACAATCTGAGTAGCTAGTTCTACTAAATATTCCCCTTTACGAACCGTGGGACCAAGTTTTCGGATGTTAGCTGGATCGGCATACATAAGTTGATTGGGACGAGGCCATGCTGGGATATTTTTTCCTTTGTGAACTAAAGTTGTACCGTAAGCTTCTCGAACTTTGAACATCATCTTTTTAGCTGTTGGCTTATGGTTCATCTGCATTTCTACAATGCGATTTTGAATATCCTCAAAAAGATTAGCTCTAGTCATCCGCTTTAAACCGTACAGCTCGGTGAGTTTATCTGCCAACACTGAATCTTTTGCTGCATTATCATACAGTGGACGAATATCCATTTCAGTCCCCAATATTTTAGAAATACTTTTATTGGCGATTTGAATTTCTTCTTTGGTGAGCGATTCAATCGATTCTATATGAAATTCTGGGGCATCAGGATTTCCATTAAAATATATAGTCACAAGCACATCACGGTCGCCAACTGGAATAGGGCGGGTAAAACCTTCCTCATAAATAAGCTCTGGATTATGCTCATGATCGAAATAGGAAACCACATCAAGGCATAAAAACCAATCGTGCGGGGGAATAGATTTCAAGGTCCAATTAGACATATTATAAAAAGACTTGGGAATTTAATAGGCTAGTGAGATAAGTAATCCATCACAAAAATAATTCCCATTAAATAGGAATGCATTTGGAATTTGTGAGATGGAAGTGAGTGAGATAATCTCTCATTCAGAGACACAAGACACAAGACTTTAGAATGAGAATTATTCTCAGTACTAAAATCTTATGTCTTACTACTTAAATCTTGTGTCTAATCTTACGACTTAGCTAATTCTACTTTGTCGGCTTCACTTTTGAATGGATTGAATTTCCAAGCGCGTGCCTTTACCATTAAACTATCTACAGTAATGTAAACCACAGGGATGAAAATCAGTGTAACCATAGTTGATGCGGTTAAGCCACCAATTACAACACGAGCTAGTGAGGCTTGAATTTCTGCACCAGGACCAATACCAAACGAAAGGGGTAAAAGACCTAAAACGGTTGTTAACGTGGTCATTAAAATAGGACGTAATCTCAGTCTACCCGACTCAATAACAGCATCCACAACATTCATTCCATGCTCACGACGCATCAAATTTATATAATCGACCAGTACAATGGCATTATTTACCACAATACCAATGAGCATAATTATCCCCATCAAACTTTGAATGTTGATAGTAGTTCCGGTTAATAATAATGTTGGAACCACACCAATAACTGCTAAAGGAACGGAGCACATAACCACTAATGGATCTAAGAAACGCTCAAATTGGCCAGCCATAACCATATAGATCAAAACGAGTGCCATTATAATAGACATCGCAAAATCTTTAGCAGCCTTTTGTTGTTCTTGATATTCGCCACTAAATACAATGGTATAACCTGCAGGCAAGTTGTAGTCGGCTAAGCTGGCTTGGGCTAGTGCAACTGCATCGCCAAGGGCTAATTTAGAATCGAGATTAGCAGTAATTCTATTTACACGTTGTCCATTTATTCTAGAAATACCTTCAGGACCGCGGCCAGAATCTTTTGAAATTAAGGCAGAAACAGGTACAACGGCACCACTTGGGGTACGAATAGAGATGTTATCTAAATCTAAAGAGTTCAGACGGTCTTCAGGTCTTAGACGTACAGTAATTGGATATTCATCGCCACCAACACGGTAGGCACCTGCACGGCTACCACCAACGTTAGCTTGGATGGTACGAGCCACTTCATTAATGCTTAAGCCTAATTGGGAGATCTTTTCCCGGTCAAAAACAATATTCTCTTCTGGGGTACCTTCACTACGGTCCACCCGAACACCTATTATACCAGGAACACCTTCAAGCTTTATTTTAACATCTTGTGCTATTTGGTAGGATTCCTCAATATCGTAACCACGAATTTCTAACTGTAAATCTTCGGCACCACCTGAGCCAAATATTCTACGTAAAATCCATAAACCAGACTGTGCCGTTACACGGATGTCGGCGCCAGGAATAACTCCCTCTACTTTGCTCTGAATTTCTTGCGCTAGCACTGAGCTGCTACCTGTACGCTTAGAAGCCTCTACCATAGTGATATCAATCTGGGCACGACCATCTCTTATGTTGGTCGTTAGATGTGCAATATCATCGAAAGGGATGGTGTTTCTTACAATATTAACCAGTTGCTTTAGATACTCATTAATAATGGTAATATTTGTTCCGTCTGCCATACGTAAATCAACTTGGATCTCGTCGGCTTCTGTTTGTGGAGCCAATTCAACTGGAATACTAGGAGCGAGTAAAAAGCTACCAACTACCAAAACTAAGGTAATTGAAAATACAGTTTTGCGATGTTTTAAAACCCAAGTTAACCAACCAGAATAGCGTGCTTCAAAACGAGTAAATAACTGCTGAAACTTGCCTCTTTTTACAGTACCATCATTCTTTTTAACACTCAAGAATCGGCTCGACAACATAGGCACTAGTGTTAGTGCAACTAATAACGAACAGATAAGTGCAAAAGCCACTACAAGCGCTAGCTGCTGAAATAATAAACCTGAGATAGTTTGCATAAACACTACAGGTAAAAATATTACAATAGTAGTTAGTGTAGATGCGATGATAGCCCCACTAACCTGCTTCGTACCAATTAAAGCACTTGTCTTAAGGTCTTCACCTTCTTCTTCTCGAATTCGAATAATATTCTCTAAAACTACAATGGCGTTATCTACAATTAGCCCAACACCAAGTGCGAGCCCACCAAAGCTCATTTGATTGAGGGTCAATCCATTAAAATACAACAGCCCAAAAGTTGCGATAATAGAAATTGGTATTGATACCGCAATAATAAATGTTGATGAACCATTTCTAAAAAATACATATAAAATTACAACCGCTAGTAAAGCTCCCCACATGGCCGAACTTTGTACGTTATCGATAGAATCTTGTATAAATTTACTTTGGTCGGAAGTAACAAAAAGCTCTACATCACTTCTATCAGAATTAATACGATCAATTTCTTTGCGAATATCTGCAGCAACTGCCACGGTGTTAGCACCCGATTGCTTTCTAATACCAAAGCGAAGCATAGGATTGCCGTCGATACTTACTACACGATTTAGATCTTGGTAGCCAAAACTAACTTCAGCAACATCTTTAACTCGGATAGGTTTATTACCAACAGTAGTTATTATGGTGTTGGCAATTTGATCGATGGATTCAAACTCACCTTTGGTGCGTACATATAGCTGCTGAATACCCGAGCTAACATTACCTGCTGGCAAGTTCGCATTTTCTCTAATAAGTGCTTGCTGAACTTGTATTGCAGATAAGCCACTAGCAATGAGTCGATCTCTTTTGAGGTTAATTTTAACTTCGCGATTAATACCTCCCCAAATATCAATAGAGCCTACTCCATTAATTTGTTCAAAACGTTTGGTAATCTCACGGTCTAAAAGGAGTGTTAATTCGGCTAGATTTTTGTTTGATTTAGCACCAATAGTAACAATAGGGGAATCATTTGGATCAAATTTCCAAATTCTGGGGGCTTCTACCTCTGGTGGTAAGGCGCCACGAAGCCTATCTAAAGCAGCCCGCACATCATTGGCGGCAACATCAAGATCAACAGATTGAGCAAATTCTAAAGTTACACGGCTTCTTCCTTCTGTAGAGTTTGAACGAACACGCTCTACACCAGGTACGCCTGCAAGTGCGTTTTCGACACGCTCGGTAATAATGGTTTCAATTTCCTGTGGACCAACATTGGGGTATTCGGTGCTTACAGTAAGCTGTGGATATTCGATGGGTGGGAGTAAATCAACAGGTAAATATCTAAAGCCAATTATGCCAAGTGTAATGATGATCATAAAGAACATCGTTGTGGCAATAGGTCTTCTAATGGAGGTTTCTGTAAGTGCCATATCTAAATACTAAAGAGTTAAGCCGTTATTATTACTATTACTACCAGTGCCCATAATTTGATTGAGTAGGTCTTCTTTTTGCATTCGTTGTAGCCTTAAAACATGTTCCCACGTAATAGTTCTAACGCGTGCTTTATCTTTTCCTTCAGCGAGTAAATTTTGGCCGAGTGTAACTACCCATTTCCCGCTTTCTAAACCTAAAACCCCAACTTCCATCTTACCACGTGCAATAATGTCAATTTCTTGAAAGGTAACTGCGGTCGGTTCGGTAAGGGGACTGTTACTGCCTGAGGTATCACTAACTGGTTTAATTTCGCTACCAATAGAATTAGCAATAAAAATGCCTTCTTTGCCCGATTTAGGGTCAATGAAAATGGCACTAGTTGGTAAAAGTGTAGCTTGTTGGCTTTCACCAAAATGGATGTCAACAGGTACATACATGCCGGGCTTTAAAAGTCCGTCGGTGTTATCAACGTCAATTTCGGCTTCTGTACTTCGTGTTATTTCATTTAAGAATGGGCTAATTCTAGAAAGTTTAGCATTCAGTACTTTAGGCTCACCATTGTCATCAATAGTGGCAATTGTTGCTGTTTGACCTACTTTAATTCGGCTCAGCATATTTTCCGTTAATACAATCTCTATTCTTAGTCTTGATAAGTCACCAATTGTGAAAATCTTAGTACCCGCTGATGCTTGCATTCCCATTCGAGCATTTTTTTGCCCAACAGTTCCTGTTATTGGTGATCTAATAACCGTTTTTGAAAGTTGAATTTTACGCTCTTCAACAAGTGCAGCTGCTTGATCAATTTGAGCCCTTGCTAACGATACATCCGCTTCTGCAGAGGCTTTTTGCGCGTTAATTTGCTCAATCTGTACCTCACTAGACAAATTCTTTTCTGCTAAAGCAGATATTCTTTTAAACTGACCTTCTAGTTCTGTTAACCGAGCTTCAGCTTGTTTTAAACGAGCCTCATTAATTCTTAAGCCAGCTTCTGCTTGTTGTAATTGCTTTTTTAAAGGCTCGTCTTGTAAACGTACAAGTATTTGACCTTTTGTAACTCTATCACCATTTTCGGCATACACTTCGGCAATTTGGGCGTTTATTTCTGGGTAAAGTTCGATCTGATTTTCAGAAATAACATTGCCACTAAATCTTTCAACTAGTGGTAGCGAGCCATATTGAGATTGAACAGCCTCAACTGCGGGTATCACTAAATTTTGAGCTGGTCTATTGCTTGTCTTATCTGAAGAGCAAGAAATAATTAACAAAAAGGATAGCGCTAAGAATAGGTTCCGTGCCATAAGTATTGGTTTGTTTGAGTACAAAAAATTTTGAATGAATAAAAACGATAGAGAACGTCTACTATGAGTATGAGACGAATAAAATACCGTTAACATGCTCTATTCACATGTTAAAACTGATTAAAAAGGTAAAAATTGGTTATAGTCTATAAATATATACGAGCTGCATCTTATTTATTAATAAAGACATGGCGTAAAGACTGTTCCTAGATAATCATTTAGTATAGATTTTTGCAAAATCTATTGTGCTATAATTACTCTACAACAAGTTCTTCTTTTTGCATAAGTAGTTTTTCGGGGATGGAAGCTTTTATTGTTTCTGAGAAGGCAGTGATAATGTTCTTTTTGAGGAACTCTCGGCTGTAAACTAATCTTATTTTGCGAGTTGGAACAGGGTCCATAAACTCCTTCACTACACCGTTTGCACAACTGGTGTCATGGTCTTGCATAGCAAGATAGGGCATTAGAGTAATGCCGAAGTTCTTTTCTACAAGTCGCTTTAACGTTTCAAGATTTCCACTTTCAAAGGTAACAGCAGATTTTTGTCTTTTATCGTTAGTTTGCTTGCATAATTTTAAGGTTTGGTCTCTAAAGCAGTGGCCTTCGTTAAGTAACCACAAATCTTGCGAGTATAAATCATCAACACAAAGTTTGTTTTTGCTAGCAAATTCATGCTCTGCATATACATAAGCTAAAAATGGTTCTAGATATAGCTCCTCTTCATATAAATGCTGTGTTGTTGATGTAGCAATGATGCCCACATCATAATGATCTTCTTGTAAACCGCTAAGAACATCAGATGTCAAAGCCTCTTCAAAAGTTAACTTTACCTTAGGGTATTTTGTAGTGAAAGTGCGCAAGAAAAGAGGTACTAGGTAAGGCGCAATAGTAGGAATTATACCTACTCTAAAAGAGCCGCTTAACTCCCCAACTTCAAACGAAACCATATCTTCAATATGCTTTGCGCCACTTAATATTGTTTTGGCTTGCTCAATTATTTGTGCCCCAATTGCAGTAGGAATAACAGGTGTTTTAGACCGGTCAAAAATGAGAACTCCGAGTTCATCCTCTAGCTTTTGAATCTGCATGCTAAGAGTGGGCTGGGTGATGTAAATGTTTTGAGCAGCTGTTGCAAAGTGGCGATATTTATCAACCGCAACAATATAGGAGAGTTGAGTTAAGGTCATAAAATTCTGTATCTATATTGTAAATTTAGAAGTATTAATCTAACGAAGTCTTAGATAATAAGCCTGTCAAAAAAGGTAATTTAATGTAGAAAAGTAATTCCAATGCAAAAATTATATTTACTATCACGCAATCAGAATAGGATCATCCTTAGCTTTTAAGTAAATCAAAACTTTGATCGAACCACCTAACATCTACAACTCTCGGAATGCTACTGTATATATTAGATTGTAAGAATTTAATAGCAACATTTACAAAGTTCTTGAAATTCAACTTAGTTTTAAGGGTGGCGAACTGTATATTAGAACGATATTTTTTCTTTAGATTTTTGAGCACTTATGTATTTAATATTTGACACTGAAACGACAGGTTTACCACAGGATTTTTCGGCCCCAATTACAGATTTTGATAATTGGCCACGGTTAGTTCAATTGGCTTGGCAACATCATGACCATACGGGTAAATTACTTTCAAGTGGTAATTATATTATTAAGCCAGAGGGGTTTACCATTCCCTTCAACTCAGAGAAAATTCATGGTATATCCACTCAAAAGGCGATTGAAGAAGGTGAAGATTTAGAAAAGGTATTACACATCTTTCGTAAAGCTATAGATGAAGCATATTTTCTAATTGGGCATAATGTAAGCTTTGATGAAAAGGTGATGGGCGCAGAATATTTGCGCAAAAAGATTCCATCTGCTATTACAAGCAAACCCAAAATTGACACTAAAGACGAGAGTACACAGTTTTGTGCTATACCTAGTGCTAGAGGTTTTAAATGGCCCACATTAGCTGAATTACACATCCGGTTATTTGGCGAAAATTTTGAAGACGCTCACGATGCAGCGGCAGATGTGGAGGCTACCACTCGCGCCTTTCTAGAACTTGTTCGCATTGGCGTGATTCAAGTTAACTTCCCTCTCGATGCAAGATTATACGAATCACCTGCAAGCTACATTGTTCGGGACCATTACATCGACCTAGTTTCTCCCTCGCGAATTAAAAAAAAAGATGAGGAAGTAGAGGCAGAAGAGCCTGAAGAGGTTTCCACCGAGGTAGAACCCAAAGAGATTGAAGTAGCTAAAAACTTTGCATTTACTCATTTACACTGCCACTCCAAATATTCAGTGTTACAGGCTACCGCAGGGGTAAATGAACTTGTAAATAAAGCCAAAGAACTTGGAATGCCAGCTGTAGGTCTTACAGATCTGGGTAATATGTTTGGCGCCTTTGCTTTTGTTAGCGCTGCCCAAAGTGCAGGAATAAAACCAATTGTGGGTAGCGAATTTTATTTAGTTGAAGATCGCAATCAAAAGAAATTTACACGCGAAAATCGTGACAAACGCTATCAAATACCCATGTTGGCTAAAAACCAAAATGGATATAAAAATCTTGCAAAAATAAGTTCAATAGCATTTACCGAAGGCTATTATTATAAATTCCCACGTATTGATAGGGAAGTTATTAAACAATATAGTGATGATATTATCTGCTTAAGTGGTGGTAAGTACGGTATTATTGCAGATCTAATATTGAATAAAGGAGAGAGTTTTGCCGAAGAAGAATTGCTTTGGTGGAAGGAAGTTTTTGGGGATGATTTTTATTTAGAAGTACTAAACCATGGGCTTGAAGAAGAAAGGCGGGTTAATGATGTACTAAAAGAGTTTTCACGAAAGCATGGGATTAAATTAGTAGCATCAAATAATGTGTTCTATTTAGAACAAGAAGATGCCGACGCCCACGACGCCTTGCTCTGTATCGACAATGGTACTTTGGTGAGTACGCCCATTGGCCGTGGTAGAGATTTTAGATATGGATTTCCGAATAAGGAATTCTATTTCAAAACTACTGACGAAATGCTGGCGCTATTCCCAGATATGCCAGAGGCAGTTACAAATACTCAAGAAATTGTAGATAAAATTGAGCCTATCACTTTGGCTCGAGATGTGATTCTACCACATTTTGATTTACCTGAAGGCTTTACATCCGAAGATGATTACCTCCGGCATTTAACCATGGAAGGTTCAAAGTCTAGATATCCCAATTTTGATGATGTGGTTAAAGACCGAATTGAAATGGAATTGGGTATTATTAAAAATATGGGCTTTGCAGGCTATTTTTTAATTGTACAAGATTTTATTGCCGCAGCACGAGAGATGGGCGTTTATGTTGGGCCAGGTCGTGGTTCGGCGGCGGGTTCCGTTGTTGCGTATTGTACAGGTATAACCAACATTGATCCACTTGAATACGATTTGCTTTTTGAGCGATTTTTGAATCCCGAGCGAATAAGCATGCCTGATATTGATATCGATTTTGATGATGATGGTAGGCAGAAAGTGATTGAGTATGTTGTAAATAAATACGGAAAAGATCAGGTAGCTCATATTATCACCTTTGGTTCGATGGCAGCACGCTCTTCGGTTCGTGATGTTGCCCGCGTACTTGACTTGCCTTTAGCTGATGCCTCTAGAATAGCAAAATTAATTCCAGAACGCCCAGGTACTTCGCTCGATGATGCTTTCAAAGAAGTGAAGGAATTGCGAGAACTAAAAGAGGGAAATGGCCTAGAAGCAGAAACGCTTAGAATGGCACATGTTTTAGAAGGTTCTGTACGAAATACAGGAACTCATGCTGCAGGTATAATCATTGCTCCTTCAGATCTTACAGAATTTATACCAATTAGCACCGCAAAAGATTCTGAATTATACGTAACTCAGTTTGATGGAAGCGTTATTGAAAACGCAGGTATGCTTAAGATGGATTTTTTGGGACTCAAAACCCTATCCATCCTTAAAACGGTTATTGGTTATGTTGAAGAGAATTTTGGCACAGTTTACGATTTGGATGACATCCCTTTAGACGATGAAAAGACCTACAAACTTTATCAAAAAGGGGGCACCTTAGGCACTTTCCAGTTTGAGAGTGAGGGTATGAGAAAATACCTGAAAGATTTAAAACCCAATAATATAAATGATTTAATTGCGATGAACGCATTGTACCGCCCTGGGCCTATGCAGTTCATCCCCGATTACATCAACAGAAAACACGGGGTCGAAAAGGTCGAATATGACCACGAATACATTCAAGATATTCTAGAACCCACCTTTGGAATCATGATTTACCAAGAGCAGATCATGAGCTGTGCACAGCAACTTGCTAATTACTCGTTAGGAGAAGCGGATATTCTCCGACGTATAATGGGTAAGAAAAAGCACGAAGAAATGGTGGAACAAGAGCAGATCTTCATCAAAAAGGCAATCGAAAATGAAATTGACTCCAAAGTAGCTAAAGATATTTTTGATAAGATGGCCATGTTTGCTAGCTACGGTTTTAATAAGTCTCACTCGGCGGCTTATTCTGTTGTGGCTTATCATACCATGTACTTTAAGGCAAATTATCCTGCCGAATATATGGCTGCCGTTATGAGCCATAACTTGAGCGATATCGCAAAAATCGCTTCATTTATTGAAGAATGCCAGCGAATGAATATTCCTGTAGATCCGCCAAACATTAATACATCGCGAGGCAAATTTGTAGCTAAAGATGGTAGAGTACAATATGGGATGGCGGCTATTAAAGGTGTGGGTGGCTCAGCACTAGAGCATATTGTAGAAGAACGTGAGGAAAATGGCATTTATAAAAGTGTTTTCGATTTTGCTACCCGTGTAGATTTACGAATTTGTAATAGAAGAACACTTGAAAGTTTAATTGCAGCAGGGGCTTTTGATGAACTAGACGATAACCGCGCTCAGTTATTATCTGGCGTTGAAGATATACTTGCTTACGCGAATAGGAAGCAGGAAGAAAAGCGGATGAATCAGGTTAATTTGTTTGGGGGAGCTTCTGGCGGTGGGATGGAGCAAGAGCCTAAATTAAAACCTGTACCAAAATGGAGCCAGATTGAGAGACTTAATAATGAGCGTGAACTTATTGGGTTTTACCTAAGTGGACATCCCCTGAATAGATATTCTGAAGAATTACGACTTTTTGGAAATCAAAATTTGGGTGATGAATGTATAGCTAGGCTAAACCACGAATCTGTAATTAGCTTCATCGCAATTATAACTGCAAAACGTCAGTTTACTGATCGGCGCGGTCGCCCCATTTCCTTCCTAGTAGTTGAAGATTTACACTCGTCGCAAGAGGTGGCTGTGTATAGTAAAGAATATGATCGGTTCGCCGCTCTCCTTGATGTTGATAACGTGGTTTATATTACTGGCAAATACCAAATTAGAGAAAGGGGAAACTCAGTTGTTGTTACAAATGTAGAGCGGGTGGAAAATCTTCTAGAACGGTTTCAAGATCGATTACGTTTAAAGATTGACGTTAACACAGATGGGTTAACTGTAGATGATTTAGAAAAAATGGAGACACTTTTCCAACTAAATAGAGGTAATACTACCATACAAATGGCTGTACACAGTAAAGAAGCGAATGCTCCAATAAAGATGAATGTGCGCAATTTTGTGGTAGAGCCTACAAACGAATTGCTAAAAGGTTTACGTGATGTGCTGGGTGAAGACAACGTTGAACTACAGCTAACTTCATAAACGAATGCAATACAGCTAATAACTACAAACAATGTGAATTGTTCATTGAATATGACGATATTTAATGCGTAGAAAAAAATATATAAAAAAAGGTAAGCTTAAATGTCAAAAGCAATAGAATTTACAGATAGCAATTTTGAAGCCGAAGTGCTTAAATCAGACAAGCCAGTACTTGTTGACTTCTGGGCGGAATGGTGCGGTCCTTGCCGTATGGTTGGTCCAGTTGTTGAAGAGTTAGCTGGTGATTATGAAGGAAAAGCCAAAATCGGTAAAGTTGATGTAGACAGTAACCCAAATGTATCCGTAAAATATGGAATTCGTAGTATTCCATCTTTACTTATATTTAAAGATGGTCAAGTAGTTGACCAGATTGTAGGTGCTGTACCAAAAGCACATCTAGCTAAACAGCTTGATGCTCAATTAGCATAGTTTTTTAACTCCCTATCACAAAAGCCATTTTACTTAAATGTAAAATGGCTTTTTTTTGATTCTAAAAACTCGTACTAAAACAATGTGGAATCAGGATGCGCCTCTGTTGGTATTATTAGGATTAATTAGATTATTTCTCAACGAGGTACCTAACTTCTACAATCCTACCACCCGCTAGAATGTCCCAAATAGCACTTCCCTCTCAAATGTATCACATATCAATTCACTCATAAAAGATTAATGAATAGAGCTAGGGCTAGTAGTAACTACTTTTTACAACGCTTTTCAATTCTAAAGAATGCTTAACTAGTTAGATTGGTTAAATTCAAACTTATTATAACTCTGAGATATATTATACAACATGAAAAAAATAGCTGCCATTATTGGCACATTATTAGTAATAGCTTTACTTGCCTACCCAAAGCTTAAAGATTTTAGAAATAAAGCAGATAGTGAGTCAGTAAGTAGATTCTCAAATGAATCACTATTAGAAGTAGATGTTTTTATTGTAAAGGAAGAGTCCATCGAGGATAATATTTTTATTACAGGATCTCTAAGAGCAAATGAGGAAGTACAATTAACGAGTGAAAGCTCAGGGCTAATCCAAAAAATACACTTCAAAGAGGGGCAGGACGTAACCAAAGGTAAGCTTCTTGTTAAAATTAACGATAGTGAATTAAAGGCTGGCTTAACACGTGCAAATTTTAGGCTCAATTTGGCAGAAGACAGAGAAAAACGCCAACAACAGCTTCTAGAAAAAGGTGGGATTAGTCAAGAGGAGTACGATGCTACCTTGAATGAAGTAAATGTATTGCGATCAGAGGTCGTACTCATAAATGCCCAGATCGATAAAACAGAAATTAGAGCGCCTTTTGATGGTAAAGTGGGCCTTAAGTATGTAAGCGAAGGGAGTTATCTGTCACCAGCTACACGAGTGGCATCTTTACAAAGTATAGATCCAATAAAAATAGATTTTTCAGTGCCTGAACGTTATGCATCTCAGATTACAACAGGTAGCAAGATATCTTTTACCGTACAAGGTATAGACCGTACTTTAACAGGTATTGTGTATGCTAAAGAACCAAGAATTGATACCGACACTAGAACATTACAAGTAAGGGCAGAAAGCCCAAACAAAAATGGCAATTTACTGCCGGGTGCTTTTGCAGATATTCAACTCACTCTAAATACAATAGATGACGCATTAATGGTGCCAACCATTGCAGTAGTACCAGAGTTAAATGGGCAAAAGGTGTTTATAGTTAATAATGGCGAAATACAGCCAAGAAGTATAACCACTGGTTTAAGAGGTAATAAAACAATACAAATTGTATCCGGAATAGCGCCCGGCGACACTGTGCTTACAACAGGCTTGTTACAAGCAAGACCAGGTATGAAAGTGAAAATTGCACACATAGAGGAACATTAATATGAGTCTGTCATCGTTAAGTATTAGAAGGCCTGTACTTGCGACTGTTTTTTCGATTATTATTGTCCTTTTTGGTATAATTGGATTCAATAATTTGGCAGTCCGTGAATATCCCGCTGTAGACCCACCTATTGTAACGGTGAGTACAAATTATATTGGTGCCAATGCTAATGTTATAGAATCGCAGATTACCGAGCCCATTGAAGAACAGGTAAATGGGATTGCAGGCATTAAAAATCTAACCTCGGTAAGTAGAGAGGGCAGAAGTACCGTTACGGTTGAGTTTGATTTAGATATTGATTTAGAAACGGCAACTAACGACGTTCGTTCACGTGTATCGAGAGCTATTGGTAATTTGCCACCAGATGCAGATCCTCCAATTATTACTAAAGCAGACGCTGACGCAAGCCCTATTTTATTCTTCAACTTAAAAAGTGATTCTAGAAATCTACTTCAGCTTTCTGATATTGCTACCAACTATTTTAAAGAGCGGGTACAAACTATACCTGGCGTAAGTAGTGTACAGATTTGGGGGGAAAAAACGTATTCGATGAGACTTTGGCTAGACCCCATGAAACTAACAGCTCATAATCTCACGCCATTAGATGTGCGAAATGCACTAACCAGAGAAAACGTAGAATTACCTTCTGGGCGTATTGAAGGGCTGCAAACTGAGCTAACAGTACGAACTATGGGGCGTCTTACCGATGCAGAAGAGTTCAATAACCTTATTGTTAAGAAAACGGCAAGCAGTACAATTAAGCTGCGTGATATTGGCTATGCAGAATTAGGACCTTTAAATGAGCGAACCATTCTTAAAAGAGATGGAATTCCTATGGTTGGTGTTGTACTAATTCCACAACCCGGCGCTAACCAAATTGAAATTGCCGATGAGTTTTATGTGAGGGCTGAAGGCATAATAGAAGACTTGCCTGAAGACATTGAAACTTCAATCGGCTTCGATTCAACTACTTATGTACGAGACTCTATTGAGGAAGTAAAACAAACAATATTCGTTGCCTTCCTACTGGTAATTGCTGTAATATTTTTCTTCCTACGTGATTGGAGAACTACCATTATACCGGTAGTAGTAATCCCCATTGCGCTAATTGGCGCCTTCTTTATTATGTATATCGCAGGCTTCTCCATAAATGTGTTAACCCTTCTTGCTATAGTTTTAGCCATCGGTTTAGTGGTAGATGATGCCATTGTGGTATTAGAAAATATTTACACAAAAATTGAAATGGGTCAAGATCCTGTAATGGCAGGAATATTGGGAACCAGAGAAATATTTTTTGCAGTAATTGCAACTACAGCGGCACTAGTATCGGTGTTTTTACCCATTTTATTTTTAGGCGGTATCACTGGGCGTTTATTCCGTGAGTTTGGAGTTGTAATTTCTGGAGCTGTTATTATCTCTTCTTTTGTAGCACTTACTCTAACACCAATGCTTTCTACAAAGCTACTTAAGAAACGCGAAAAACATAATTGGTTTTACACTAAAACGGAACCTTTCTTCCTAAAAATGAATCGTGGGTATAAGAACTCGCTTCAATCATTTATGAAGAATCGGTGGATGGCGTTTGCAGTAATTCTAGGAAGCGGTGGCTTGATATATTTACTAATGCTGAACTTGCCCCAAGAGATTGCACCAATTGAAGATCGTAGTAGAATCAGAATGTTTTCAAACGCACCTGAAGGTGCTACTTTTGAATACATGGATAACTATATGGACAGAGTGGTTAAACTCGTCCAAGATAGTATTCCAGAGGTAGAATCGATGATTACGGTTACCTCACCAGGTTTTGGTGCATCCAGTGCGGTAAACTCAGGCTTTACTACAGGTATATTAAAAGACCCATCAGAACGATCGCGCAAACAAACCGCAGTGGCCAACGAAATGACCGAACTTGTTAAACAGCTAGGTGGCGCTCAAACTTACGTATCTGAACAACAAACCATTGGTAGTAGCCGCGGCTTACCTGTACAATATGTACTTCAAAATCAAAGTTTTGAAAGGCTGAAAGAGGCAGTGCCAGTATTTTTAGAGAAAGTTCGAATGGATCCTACATTTGCATATCAAGATGTAGATTTAAAATTCAGTAAACCTGAGTTACAGGTAGAGATTGACCGGGAACGCGCCCAAGATTTGGGAGTATCGGTTCGAGATATTGCTCAAACACTACAGCTTTCATTAAGTGGACAGCGCTTCGACTTTTTTATAATGAACGGAAAGCAATATCAAGTAATTGGGCAGGTAACCAGAGAAAATCGGAATGCGCCTGTTGATTTAAAAACCTTATCTGTACGTAATAATGCCGGAACATTGATTCAACTCGACAATCTTATTCGAGTGGTTGAAGAGAGTAGTCCACCACAATTATATCGTTTTAACCGTTACTCTTCAGCCACAATATCTGCAAGCTTAGCGCCCGGAAAAACCATTGCCGATGGTATTGCAGCAATGAACATAATAGCAGGAGATGTTTTAGATAACACTTTTACTACAAGCTTAGCTGGTGCATCAAGAGATTTTGAGGAAAGCTCATCCAGCTTAATGTTTATATTTGTATTAGCATTGGTGCTGATTTACCTTGTACTATCGGCACAGTTTGAAAGTTTTCGAGATCCAATTACCATCATGTTTACTGTGCCCTTAGCCTTATCAGGAGCTCTTTTTAGTATGTGGTACTTCAACCAATCGCTAAATATTTTCAGCCAAATTGGGATGATTATGCTCATTGGTTTGGTAACAAAAAATGGAATTCTGATAGTAGAATTTGCTAACCAACGGCAACGACAAGGCCTAACTATTATGGAGGCTATTTTGGATGCGTCTGCCGCTCGATTCCGCCCCATTTTAATGACAAGTATTTCTACAATACTAGGTATTTTACCAATCGCACTTGCTCTAGGTGCCGGCGCCGAAAGTAGAGTTTCTATGGGAGTTGCCGTTATTGGTGGCTTGATAATTGGTAGTGCACTAACTCTGTATGTGATTCCAGCTATTTATTCCTTTTTATCGGCAGTAAAATCGCAAGAGTTCGATATAAGTGAGAAAGAAATTCTGCAAGCAGAGAAAGATTTTAAAAAGGTAAAATCCTAAGAAAACATGAGATTAAATCAAATTTTACTTGCCACATTATTAAGCTTAATTTTTGGCACAGCCAGTTTGCAAGCACAAGATACATTGAGTATTTCCGATGCTATCCGTAGAGGATTAGAGCATAACTTCTCGATTAGAGTAGCTAAAAGTGACGCCCGTATTTCTTCCAATAATAATTCCCTTGGCAACGCTGGGTTTTTACCAGTTATCACTGCCGACGGAGCTATAAATAAAAGGATAGAAGATAATGTGACTAATTACTCGGCGCCTACATTGCCCGACCGTGATGTAAAAGGGGCAGAAACTACAAACTATAGTTATGGAATTAGAGCCAATTGGACAATCTTTGATGGATTAACCATGTTTGCCACTTCCGATAGACTTTCGATTGAAGCCGAAATTGGGAATACGGAAACACAGCTTAAAATTGAAACTCTACTAGCTGATGTTGTAAAAGCGTACTATCAAATTGTGGGACAGCAGAAGGCTTATAAAGTGCTAGAGAATACTGTTGCCGTATCGCAAGAAAGGATTAGGATTGCTGAGACCAAGAAAGATCTAGGCTCTGGTTCAGAATATGATTTACTGCAAGCTAAAGCAGATTTCAATGAAGATAGAGCTGCTTTGATACGAGCAGGAACAGTGCTAAAGCAGGCTAAAATTATAGTAAGTCAAGTTCTTTCAGATACAGCTTTCTCTGATTTTAAAGTGCAATCTACTATCAACATTGGGGAGATGCTCAATATTGATGAGCTTCAACAAAGTGCTTATTCACAAAATACAGAGCTGTTACTAGCAAGATTGGATGAGCAAGCTGCAAAATCGGTAATTAAAGAGATTTCTGGTGAGTGGATGCCCGAAATAGCCCTAAATGGTGGCTATGGTTATGCTAAAACTGAATCAAGCATTGGTTTCTCAAATTTCTCTGAGACTACTGGTCTGAACTACGGAATTACAGCACGAATCAATCTATTCGATGGCTTTAATAAAAGCAGAAGAAGACAGAATGCACAGTTAATGCTCAAAAATGAGCAACTTCGTTTTCAAGATGTGGAGTTAAATACAACCTCACAACTACTGCAGATGTTTGCAATCTATAACGATGCTTTTGAGTTAATAGAATTAGAGGAAGAAAATCTGACTTATACAAAACAGAGCCAAGAGATTGCTCTGGAAAGATATCGATTAGGAACCATTAGTTCGGTGGAGTTAAGAGAAACCCAACAAAGTCTGCTAAACGCAGAAAACAGACTAATTGTAGCCCAGATTGAAGCCAAAAAAGCAGAGACAGAATTACTACGACTAAGTGGTTTACTACTCAAAAAGACGGGTGATTAAAAGGTTGTCTATTAAACTAAGGTATTGAGATTAGCTTACTAGGAAGGAATACTCATAAGTTCTTGGGACGGTACTAGTAGTTTTACAACGAGGAAGATGCGACAAAATAATAAGTTAGCAAGCTCTGAAAGAGCGCGATATACTAACATGGGGTGAAGCCCCATGAAATAGAATAATCAAAAATCCCAAAGCCCTGCAAGGGCGAAATACCAGTGTACTTACGAAAACTCACGGTAATAAGATTAACTATCTAGGAAGGAACTTCAAACTTTAGAATAAGCGTATTGCCACCATCGGCATAGAGAACCTCATCGGCATATTCTTTCATCAAAAATATACCTCTACCACTTGGTTTAAGCAGATTCTCCTCGGCAAGTGGATTGGGAACTTCACTAGGCGTAAACCCCTCACCTTCATCTTGAATAGTAAAGCTGAGGATAGCGCCATCAAAAGTGGCAATAATAGTAAGCGATTTAGATTTATCGAGTTTATTACCGTGTACTATGCCATTGGTTGCAGCTTCACTAACAGTAAGCATTAAACGAGCATATAGTTCGTCGTTAAAACCAATATGGGTTTGTAAAGTGGTTAAAAGTCCTTCCAACCTTTCAACTTCTTCGTACGTCGATTTTAAAACTAGTTTTTTTTCTAAATCCATTCGCTATGCATAAATACCACGAAGTTTAAGTGTAGTTGCTACACGGTCGATTGCATACACATACGCTGCTTGACGAAGAGTAATGTTATATTTTTCACTTACTTTAAACAGATTATCAAAAGCTTCTCTCATCATTCTATTAAGTCTTCGGTTTACGCGATCTTCTGTCCAGAAGTAACCATGTCTATCTTGAACCCACTCAAAGTACGAAACTGTCACGCCGCCGGCATTGGCAAGTATATCGGGAATTACCATAATCCCTTTGTCTTCTAATATTTGGTCAGCATTTGCAGTAGTTGGTCCATTTGCTGCCTCTACAATAATTTTAGCTCTTATGTTAGGGGCGTTATTTTTGTCAATTTGATCTTCTCTAGCGGCAGGAATTAAAACATCACACTCAAGTTCTAACAGGTCTTTATTTGAAATTGGTTCTGCACCTTTAAAGCCTGCAAGTGAGTATCCATTTGCTAGCGAATATTCAAGCGCTGCGGGGATATCAATTCCTTCCTTATTGTAATAACCACCTGTAATATCGGCAATGGCTATTACTCGCGAACCTTGCTCATGAATTAGCTGAGCAGTTACAGAGCCAACATTTCCAAAACCTTGAATCACAATAGTTGCGTTGCTCGGTGATATATTTAATTTATTCAAACCTGCTAAAGTAGTGGTAACAACACCTCTACCTGTAGCTTCTTTTCTACCTTTTGAGCCGCCAAGTATAATTGGTTTACCCGTTACCACAGCCGTTTCGGTACGTTGACTTTTCATGCTGTAAGTATCCATAATCCAAGCCATAGTTTGCTCGTTGGTACCCATGTCTGGGGCAGGAATGTCTCGCTCTGGCCCAAACACATCAAACATATTGGCAGTATAACGGCGAGTTAAACGCTCCAGCTCATGAATTGATAGCTTACTTGGATCAACACGCACACCACCTTTGGCACCACCAAAAGGAACATTTACCACGGCGCACTTCCAGGTCATCCAAGAAGCGAGTGCTTTAACTTCTTCAAGATTCACGTCATTGGAATAACGTAACCCTCCTTTTCCAGGTCCTAAGATGCTATTGTGTATAACTCTATAGCCTTGAAAAACTTCAATTCTTCCATCATCCATAGTAATGGGCACGGAAACGATGACTGTTTTTTCATGACTTGAAAGGTATTTGAATACACCTGGGTCAAGATTTAAAATATCTGCTGCAAAACGAAACCGTTCCATCATAGATTCAAATGGGGATTCGCTGTTTAGGTGGGGCGCTGGTTCCTTAATAGAACCACTATTTAGCGCATCTTTAGTTTTAGGCATTTAGTAAATAACGATATAAAAGTTTACTCAGTATAGTTGAAAAAGCGCTTTCAAAAATTACGATTAACATAATCATATACCTTAAAAGTATGAGATTTACTCAATCTTTCTAAATTAATTTTGAGAATTATCACTCTATCACAATAGGAAATGTAGAACCTTAAAAATAATAATAGCCTGGGGATTTAATTCGTTGCTAATTTATCGCCTATGATTTCATTTCCCTCAAAGAAGGAGGTTGCTTGGCCATATTAAATACTGTTTGTTGTGGAGGAAGTCTTCGTTATTTGAGACGAGATTTACTTGTTTTCTGGGATTAGGTTTGGGTTATAAATAAGGTTCAATCCTAATCCCCAATTTCCAAATCTCTTTATTCCTAAAAACCCATTAGCCAATAGCTTTATAACTCTTTTTAAAGCAATTAAGATTGGGTGTGGCAGAAAAAATTACATGCAGTTTGGTATTAATCATCAAATATAGCATTATAACTACATCAAAATTCAGGCTAAGCGCGTAATAACGCATCTGTTTGTCGCATTTTTAGAAAGAAATGCCAAAACTAAACATCCTAATTGAAAGCTTTATGTCTGCATCTGTATTGGTATTAAACCAAGATTATCAACCGCTGAGTGTTTGCTCAATGCAACGCTCAATGAAATTGCTTTTTCTTGAAAAGGCGGAGCTCCTACATCCCGATCCCGAAAAAGTGCTTAGAACTACTAGGCGAGATTATTCATATCCGTCTGTTATAAGGCTGCGCAAATATATTAGAGCGCCTTATACACGCATTGTACTTTCAAGGCGTAATATTATGCGAAGAGATGGATTTACTTGCCAATATTGCGCAAAACAAACTACCCTAACTATAGATCATGTCTTTCCTAAAAGCAGAGGAGGGGCAGACTCGTGGGAAAACTTAACAACAGCTTGTGAAAGTTGTAATGTTAAAAAAGGCAGTAGGACTTTAAAAGAAGCTAATATGAAGCTGGCTACAAAGCCATACCGTCCTGTACCCATTACATTTTTTAGAGTTATGAAAGGGGGCGTTCAAGAACTCTGGAAGCCTTATTTATATATGACTTAAAAGTGCGATTTTGAGGGCGATTGTGTTGCTTTTTCTTCTAAATTCATACTCTGTGTCCGATTCATTAAAATACCTTCCAAAGTGATGGAGGTTTCAGATGCAATTTGTTATTATAGGGCAGAAATGCGTGGTTATTTTATCTAACCGAGCAAGGACGAAATTATAGTAGAATTTGCAGTAGTTAAAAATGCCATCAAGCCACCCAAGCTAGTAAATAATAACAGAGAGACGGTGTTATAGCAGGTGGTTGAATTTATTGATAAACACAAGCTTTGTTGAACTAAATTGCACTTAATGAAACAAGTAGTCGAAAGCAACGTTATAGAAAGCAATTAAACCGATAAAAATACAAGTATGAAAAATAGAATATCCACCAGTTTTGTGCTAACCTTAGCTTTTGTGCTGATTTCACAAATGGCCCATGCTCAATTTCAGGGGCACATCAACATGAATATTTATAGCACTGATGACGGCAAAACCGAGACAAATGAACTGAATATGTACGTCACAAAAGATCGTATTTTCATTCAAGGTGAAGACAATGTAAGCTTTGCTGATGGGGTTAAGTCTAATGGACTTTTAGTTCGTAACGACACTAAAGACTTTATTTTAATGATGGATAAAAACGAAGCTTTAAAAATCACAAAAACAGAGATTGAAGGCTTGTTTAGTATGATAGGCATGATGGGAAGTATGGCGCCTAGCTCTGCCCCAAAAGAGGAGAAGTTTGAGCCTAATTTTAGATATTCAAATAAAGAGCGAACTATCAATGGTTTTAAAACGTCCGAATTAATTATAGATAATATCAGCGATAACAACGAAGGGGATTACCTATCTGTTTGGCTTACACCGAAAGTTGATATTAACTGGGGCATGCTTGCCGAGCCTTGGAAAAACTTACCTTCAGATGTTGAATCAACTGTTAACGGAGCTTTTAGACAAACGATATTTGGTGGTAACAACTTCCCAATTCTTATAGAAGCCTACGACGCAGAGAAAGGCGAAACTATAAAGGTGTTAGAAGTTAACTCAATTAAAAAATCGAATGTAGCACAAGCTAAAGTAGATGTGCCAAGCGGAATAACCATAGTTGGCTTAAACCAACTTATGATGAAAATGATGATGGGTAACTAGTCATTTTTACCAATTACATTTTAAAAAGCTACCCTGTGTAAACTCGGTAGCTTTTTTTATGTTTTTGATTTTCTGAATATATATGCCCCTAAATTTATCTCGGGGTAAACAGATTAAAAATAGGCAACGGTGGGTAGGCTCGCTTTATAAAAGAAGCACACAATTCCACCAAAATTTCGGCTAGGTTCATTTTAGGAATACATCTTCAGGATTTTGTTCGTTGCCCACAGACTCATTACATGCTTTTGTTTACAGTACCTCTCTGACTTCCATTCGCCCCTTACCCCTAAAATAATTACCTGTTTAAGGATTCCTTTAGAGCATCTACATCGGTGATGGGAAATTCGCAGGTATAATTAGTGCAAATATAAACGGATGATTGATTATTTACAGGCTCTAATGCTGCTATATATGGTGCAAGAGTGAATATTGCATCTTCTTTACGGGGACGATAAACAACCACTTTTTGAGGGTTGAAAGTGGTTTGTAAAACTGAGGTAATTGGTTTTACATCATCCTCACCTTCCGAAATAATCACTTCTTTAGCATTATGAAAAACAAACTGAAGCGCACACATTGCAAGCGTAATACTTGAGCCAGATCGTATAAGTTCACTTGAGAAGCACTCACCGATTTTGTTTGCCATCTCTTCTAACTTCGTGTCTCCTGTAATTCTTCCTAAGCGTAATAAATTGAGCATGCCTACAGAATTTGCAGAGGGAATGGCACCATCAAAAATTTGTTTTTGTAAGCCAAGAGCTTGGTCAGTTTTATCTTTAGTTAGATAAAATCCACCAGCTTCATTATCCCAGCAATGCTCTATAAATGCATCGTTTAAAGTCTGTGCCTGAACTAAATAGTTGGAGTTGAACGTGGCTTCATACAACTCAATTCCTGCCCAAACCATAAAAGCATAATCGTCGGCGAAAGCATTAATATCAGCCGAGCCATCTTTGTAACGATGTTTCAGGACATCATTATCAAAAAGGTTATCCATCAAGAATTGGAAAGCCTTTTCAGCAGTTTCTAGGTAGGTTTCATTTTGGAATACGGCTCCAGCTTTAGCCAAGGCAACAACCATAAGTGCATTCCAATCCGTTAATATCTTATCGTCTAGCAGTGGTCTTGTTCTGTTATCCCGAGCTTTAAATAGAGTATTTCTAATTTCTTTAAAACGGATGGAATCGATCTTATTTAGTGGTTTTTTAAGATGAGGGATGTTCGCGCCTGTTAATTGCTTGGTAGCCTCATCTTCAAAATTTCCTTCTTCTTTAAAATTTAATTTCTTCTTGAGCCAAAGCGCGTCATCTTCGCTCAAGAGGCTTTCGATTTCATTTTCCGTCCAGATATAGAACTTGCCCTCTTCGCCTTCCGTGTCGGCATCCTCGGCAGAATAGAAGCCACCATGGCTATGGGTTAACTCTCGTTCTACATATTGAGCAATCTCACTCACCGTTTGCTCAAAAAGCGGATTGTTACACACTTGCCAACCTTCGGTATAGGCCATCATTAATAAAGCTTGGTCGTAAAGCATTTTTTCGAAGTGAGGTAAAAGCCATTTTTCGTCAGTCGAGTAGCGGTGGAAACCTAAGCCTACATGATCCCAAATGCCCCCTAAACGCATCTCCGTAAGTGTTTGTTCTACTGCAATTTTAAAACGATCGTCTCTTGTATGGTGCCACTGTCGTAATAAAAACATCAAATTGTGTGGACTTGGAAACTTAGGCGCCCCGCCAAATCCGCCATGCTTATCGTCGTACTGCTGAGCTAATTGAGCGGCTGCAAAATCTATAGCTTCAGTACCTGGAAAAACACCAGACTCAAACTCTTGAGACTTTGCGAAGCCACTTTCTATACTTTCTACCGCTTTTTGCACTTTTGCAGGTTCGTGTTTCCACATTCCCAATACACCAGGTATAAGTTGGCGCAATCCAATTCTGTTAAATCGGGCTTCTTTTGGAAGATAGGTGGCAGCAAAAAATGGCTTTTTCTCTGGTGTCATTATAATAGTAAGCGGCCATCCGCCGTGCCCATTTAGCATCTGGCACACCAACATGTAGGTACTATCAATATCAGGGCGCTCTTCTCTATCAACTTTTATGTTGATGAAGGCATTATTCAGTAGAGCTGCAATTTCATCATCCTCAAAACTTTCGTGCTCCATCACATGGCACCAATGGCAGGTAGCGTATCCAATAGATAGAAAGATGGGTTTACTCTCGGCTTTTGCCTTTGCAAAGGCTTCATCTCCCCAAGGGTACCAATCTACAGGATTGTTTTTATGCTGAAGTAAATATGGACTTTTTTCGTATTGCAGACGGTTCAAAACACGATAGTTTAATTGATAGAATTCTTTGATAAGCTCCCTAAAAAGGGAGTAATATCAAAGATTAAAATGGACTAGATACTGCTAGAAATCAATATCAGTTTTAAAACGTTGGCTGTAGTCAACTATAAAGCGATTATAAGGTTCGTCTAAAAGCTTAGACGAAATGATGAAGTCGGCGGAAGAGCGATTACAAGCTAGTGGGATATTATAAACCACACTTATTCTAAGTAGTGCTTTAACATCCACATCGTGCGGTTGGGCCTGGAGTGGATCCCAAAAGAAAATCATAATATCGATTTCATTTTCTATAATAGCCGAGCCAATTTGAATATCGCCACCAAGTGGACCGCTTTTAAAAGTATAAACTGGTAGATCCAATTTTTTAGCCGCAAGAGAGCCTGTTGTACCAGTTCCAAATAAGTTGTGTTCTGCTAAAGAATCTCGGTTATAAAATGCCCAGTCTAATAAATCTAGCTTACGGTGATCGTGAGCTATAAGTGCAATGTTCTTTTTAGGTTTCATTGCAATTATAGAGTTTGCAATGGAAGGGTCGTGCTTTTTTTTCGCCATTTTTTTATTTGCAATATACAGCAAACAGAATACGAGCGCTTTACTAAATAGTTAAATTTGCATAAATATTGGGTTAAGCTTGTAGTGTTAGGTAGTGCGGGATCAGGATAACCTAACTCTGTTGGTAGAACCAAAATCGTTACCGAATTAACAAACACCAGCAATCCTGAAACAAGCTCAGGAATAAAGTTAAATTACTAAACGCATAGATGTGCGCTCCATCCGAATCTGTTTCACCTTAAAGACTTCATTTTCATACCCTTTAAGAACCATCTGGCTATCTTTTACGAAGAAGTTCTTTTTATTCTTTTCTATAAAAAACTTTACATCTTCGTTATTATAGAAGGCTTCTGAAACAACAATTTCTTTTTCGTTGGCTTCGTCAACTAATCGAGAAGCTATATTTACCGTGGTGCCGAAATAATCAATTCTATCGTTTAGGTTTACCGTGGTACAGTCGCCATAATGTATACCTGCTTTTAGCTTAAAGGCTTCACCCATCCCAGTAGAAGAGGAGAATATTTGTTGAATTCTTTCAACTGCTCTTAATGCAGAAACCGGTTCTCTAAATACAGCCATTACCGAATCACCAATTGTTTTTACAATACCACCACGCTCTTCTGCAACAATTTGCTGTATTACGTTGAAATGCCCCATTACTTTTCCAATTGCAAACTCATCGCCTTCCTGTACATATAGGTCGGTAGAGTTCATGAGATCGGTAAATAAAACGCTTAATTTCGAAGCTGTAATTTTTGCGCCAACATTTAAAATTTCTTTAGAAAACAGTGTTCTAAAATCGTGAGATGAAGTAACCTCAGAAGCTGTAATAGCATCTTCTTTCCAATTCTTTTTTTCTAAAAAGCATAGAATATTCTGCGAAGAATGATTTAGGATTACTAAGTTTGGCCTAGTTGAAACGGTAACTTCTTGCCCGGTAAAATACTCGTCGGTAATAATAATATTGATATTATCTTTACCGCCTTCCCGCACATGTAGCTTTAAAAACCCCTGATGTTGATAGGTTTTAAATAGATAGGTTCCCTCTTCTAAATGGACATTTAAATAATGATCACTGCCTAGCTTTAATAAATGTTGTGCCACTCTATAAGGCTTGGTTTGTGGGCCACCGAAGCAGTAAATATCTTTTGAGAGTTTTCTGATTAAAGGATTTGGATGGAAGGATAAATATATATTTTTATTAAAATCAATTTGGTAACTAGCCGAGCACTCCTCACAATATAGGTCGGTGTGAATTTCACGCATTTTTCTAAAACTATGCGTGTGTGTTTTGCAGTTGGGGCAAGCAATATCCCATTGGAAATCAACTAGGTCTAATTTTGCAGCATGTAAGAACACATTCAATACCGAGTATTTATTTTCACCCCAATGTTCAGCTAATTTATAAGGGTGAATATTACGGAGTTCGTCATCTTCTGCCTGCATAATATATTCGAATAGATGATCTACAATGCGTTGACGACGTGTGTTTTCAATTAGATTTTTACGGATTGTCTTCATCCTTTTAAGGGCACCTCTTACTAATCCTTTCTTAGGTGCTAGCTCGTAAGTTTGTAGCTTATTTAATGCACATTCGTCTACACGGTGTATAAACTTAACAAGCTTTTGGCGCATTGAGTGCTTTACATACAGTTTTAGTGGCAAAGAAAATATTTCACTCGAAGAAGCAACCCAATACCGCACACGTAATGTTGAGCCATTAGCATTGTTTGATAGAGAAAATAAAAATCTAACCTTCTTAAATATTCCTGCTTTGTAGTGTCGAGTGGAGCCAAATTGGTAAGGCTTTTCCCATATATAAGGCTCTTCTTGCCACACAAGATGTGAACTTAAACGGGTGGAGCTGAGCTCTAAAAAGCCCTTATTAGAGTTCCTCGAAAAGGGTGTTTTCTGAATTGAATAAAGTCCAATATTTTTGAAAACACTATTAGTGTCCGAAATAAACGGCCATAGCTCTTCCGGTGAGCCTTTTAGCTGGAAACTCCAATCGAAATAATGTTGATATTCGTCCTTCATAATTATAACACTAACAGAAAAGCTAATACTGCTCGACACTTATTTAGCCAAGCCGTATCTTAACATACTGTTTATAAGATGAAACTTAGAAGCAGTTGTTACAAAATTTAAATTAAATATAACAATGGCAATAGAAAGAACTTTGACTATTCTAAAACCTGATTGCGTTCGTAAAGGACTAATCGGGGAAGTAACTCAGCGGATTCAAGAAGCTGGCTTTACAATTTTAGCAATGAAAATGACACGATTAACAGCAGAAACTGCCGGTGGCTTTTATGCAGTGCATAAAGAGCGCCCATTTTATGGAGAGCTTTGCGAATTTATGAGCAGTGGCGCTTGTGTACCAATGATTCTAGAGAAAGAAAATGCAGTTGATGACTTTAGAAAACTAATCGGCGCTACAAACCCAGCTGATGCCGACAAAGGAACTATTCGTGCAGATTTTGCTGATAGCCTTGGTGAAAATATCGTTCACGGCTCCGACTCTGTTGAAAACGGTGCTATTGAAGCAGCTTACTTTTTTGCAGAATCTGAAGTAGTTGCAAACCGCGCTTAGAATCTAATCGCTATTAGTGCAAACAATTTAAAAGCAGCTTTTATAAGGCTGCTTTTTTTGTTTCAACAGGATTGCTACCTTCTCACATGAAAAAAACTAGAAGCTATATTTTATACATATTATTGGCTACAACCATAATTGGTTGTACCACTCAAAAGCCTGCAAACACAGTAAAAGTTAAAACGGGTGCAGAGGTTTTAATCGAAAAGCATTTACCCGAATTGGCAGGTAAACGAGTAGGCTTATTTATGAACCCAACAGCTAGAGTTGGGAATACACACGTACTCGATACACTATTAGCATTAGACACAAATATAACGGCTCTCTTTGCTCCAGAGCATGGTTTTAGAGGCGATGTTGGCGCTGGCGAATCAATAAAATCTGGTATTGATAGCGCATCGGGTTTACCTGTTCACTCTCTCTATTCTGGCGGAAAAATTTTAAAGCCTGCTCCCGAAGTACTTCAAAATCTGGATATAATACTTTTTGATATGCAAGATGTAGGTGCTCGCTTTTACACCTACAACGTATCTATGAAGCGCTTACTAGTGGCTGCAGCAGATGCGGGCACAGAAGTATGGATTCTAGACAGACCAAATCCTGCTGGTGGTGACTATGTTGCTGGCTGGGTGCTAGAAGATCAATACCGCTCGGCTGTGGGTGACTACCCAATTCCTGTGGCACATGGCTTAACACTTGGCGAGCTAGCATTAATGGCAATTGGCGAAGGTTGGCTAGAAACGGACAATACTGTAAATCTCAAAATTATCGAAATGGAAGGGTGGAAGCGGTCGTACAAATGGCCAGAAACAGGTTTACCTTGGTTCCCTCCATCCCCTAATTTGCCACACTTTGACAATGCCTACGCTTACCTTGGAACCTGCTTTTTTGAAGGAACAACCCTTTCGGAGGGGAGGGGTACCGACAATCCTTTCTTAATAATGGGCGCACCAACAACCAATATAAACAGCGATGATTTAACTCTGTTAGGCGAAAAATATGGAGTGAAACTAGACACCGTTACATTCACTCCAATATCTATGCCGGGCAAAGCACCTAACCCAAAGCACAAAGATGCAAAAAGTCATGGCGTACAGATAAGTAGCTTAAGCAACAACGCAAAAACTCTAACCGATCCAGTTAAGTTTGGTGTAGAGCTGATGCATTTAATGATGCAAGCAACACCAGATGCTGAGTATAGAGAATTCCTCAAAAAATTAGCTGGTACCGATCAAATATTGACTGATACCGAGCCAACTAGTTGGGGAGCTAGTTATACAGATTATGTAGAAAAGAGAACTTCTTATTTAATCTACAAATAGCTTAGCCTAGCTTAAGCTGGCGTCTTTTCCATTCGTAACTTACTAAAGCAGCACTAACCGATGCGTTGAGTGATTCTACATCATTTACCATTGGTAAGTTGATAGTATCATTGCATTTCTTTAGAACATTTTTATCAATTCCGCTACCTTCACTACCAATTAAGAATGCAATGGGCTTTGTGAATTCCTTTTCCCAGATTGTTTTTTCTGCATTTCCTGCCAAAGCAACAACCTCAAAACCAGCTGCCGTTAAATCTTTAATGGCTTGGTTCGAATCGTGAACTCGAATAATAGGAATACGACCTGCAGTACCTGCCGATGTTTTGAAAACAGTAGCGTTTACAGGGGCTTGGCCTTGTCCAGATACTAGAACTGCTGAAATACCCGCTGCCGCCGCTGTACGAAGTATAGCGCCAAGGTTATGAGGATCTTCGATTCTGTCTAAAAGTAATACCGCAGGATTGTTGCTTTGATCAAGGGTTTCGAACCATTCGTAGAGGTCGGTATATTTAACAATACTTAAAAGTGCAACAAAACCCTGATCATTTACTCTTCCTACTAAGTTCTCAATTTTAATTTGAGGAACTTTAGAAATAGGGATTAAGTTTTCTGAAATAAGGTCGGTAATCTCTGAAATACTAGAAGGTTGGATTGAGTTTTTAATAAAAATCTTTTCAATCTCTTCTGGTCGTTGCTGTAAGGCTTCTAAAATAGGCTTACGGCCATAAATGTAGATGTTTTTAATAGTATGCATGTTTGATAAATGGTTACTAAGCCAAATTAATTATTATTGAACCTTTTTTATTATTATAATATCTAAAGTCGTGAATATTGAGAGTAAAAGAAAAAGGACATGTTTGAAGAACCCAAAGAAAAATACTCGTTAAGGTCGATTTATTTATCACCTAAAAATAAAACAAAAACAAATACAAAAACTGAAGAAAAAGGACACTCTGTTTTTGTAAGTCGTATTCAATCAATTAATGGTTTACATCTGTTATCAGCAACAGCTCAACTTTTTTTGGGCTTAACTGTGGTAGCGCTTTCACTAGTAGGGTTAATACAGCCAGCAGCAATAGCTACTGTAATGACTGTAATAGGTAGCCTAACAAGCATGATTGGGCTTTACTTTATGTATACCATTTTTTCGAAACACGGCACTTTTGATACTTTGCTAAACAAAGCAATTAAAAGAGTGATAACGTTTCAGAATTAACGAGATTATTTTATAAATCTACTTTTTAATAGCTATAAACTAGTTTATGGCTATTAAAACTATTTCGTTTATATGCTGCGGATAATACTGCCAATATCTATATTATTAACTCTGTATGTATCTATAAATGTTAGAGCTCAAGATATGCATAAAAATGAATCCGAAAAGCTTGGGCTTGAAGTGAAGATGGCTTCACTAGAAAATGATTTTGTTGTGATTGGCCATCGCGGGGCAGCCGCTTATTTCCCAGAAAATACTATTTCATCTTTTGAAGGCGCAATTGAGCTTAAAGCAGATATGCTAGAGCTAGACGTTCAACTAACAAAAGACAATATCCCCGTTCTTTTTCACGACACAAAGCTAGACAAAAGATCGAATGGAAAAGGACTTGTTGCAGATTATACGCTCTCAGAATTGCAACAATTAGACGCTGGCTCATGGTTTGGAAGCCAATTTAAAGGGGAGAAAATACCAACTCTTCGAGAAGCTTTAGAGCGTATAAAAGGTCGTATTCTTATTAATATTGAAATTAAAACTGAGGCAGTTTTACCTGATGCTGATTATAACCATGAAACTAGTGTAGAAAAACAAGTAGTTGACATGGTGAATGAGATGGGTATTAAGGATGAGGTTATGGTCTCAAGCTTCGATTATAGAGCTGTGAAGAGGGTTAAAGAAATTGATAGAGAAATATACACAGCACTCCTTTACGATAAGGCTCAATCAAAAGGCTTAAATCCTAAGCAATTGGTAGATTTATACGCCGCCGATGCTTTTAATTGTAGCGCTAGGCAGTTAAGTAGAGGCTGGATTAAGATGTTGAATGAAAATAATATTCCATTTTTTGTGTACACAATTAATCGGAAAAGACAGATGAGAAGGGTGATAAAGGCAGGAGCTAAAGGTATTTTTTCTGATAAGCCAGATGTGCTAAAAGAAGTATCGGATAAGTTTCTGCAAGATATTTAGAATTAGGCAAATCATTTATTGAATGAGGGCTCTGAGAGTCCTATCTTTTTCATCCATCAACTAGATTCTCTTCTTACATGTCTACCAAGTATATTTTTGTTACCGGTGGGGTAACGTCTTCTCTCGGAAAAGGTATAATTTGCTCCTCGTTAGGGCGGTTATTAGTGGCTCAAGGCCTCAAAGTTACCATCATCAAACTAGACCCCTACATAAACGTAGATCCGGGCACAATGAATCCCTATGAGCATGGAGAAGTTTTTGTAACCGATGATGGAGCCGAGACTGATTTAGATTTGGGGCACTACGAACGGTTCTTAGATATTAAAACCTCTCAAGCAAATAGCGTTACAACAGGTAGAATTTATTTTGATGTGATTTCAAAAGAGCGCCAAGGTGCTTATTTAGGGAAAACAGTACAAGTAATACCACACATTACCGATGAAATTCAATCCCATGTTTTAGAACTGGGTAATTCTGGCGAATATGATGTGGTTTTAGTAGAGATTGGTGGTACAGTAGGTGATATTGAAAGCCTACCCTACATTGAAGCTGCCCGGCAGTTAAAGTATAACGTTGGTAGAGCAAACACCCTATTAATTCACTTAACGCTGATTCCTTATTTGGCAGCTGCTGGCGAGTTAAAAACTAAACCTACACAGCATTCTGTTAAAACTCTATCAGAAAGTGGACTGCAGCCAGATATATTAGTCTGTCGTTCAGAGCGCCCCATTGACAGTGGAATAAGAGGGAAAATAGCCCGCTTTTGTAACGTAGAACTAGAAGATGTGATCTCATCACTCGATGCTAGAAGTATTTATGAAGTTCCATTATTAATGAAAGAAGAGGGGCTTGACAAAAGAGTTATAGAGAAATTGAATCTGAAAACGCATGACTACAATTTGGACCATTGGATTGGTTTTGTAGAAGCGGTATGTGAGCCTGCAGGTTCTATTGAAGTTGCGTTAATTGGTAAATATGTAGAACACCACGACTCTTACAAGTCAATAACAGAATCATTTATTCATGCAGGAGCTGTTAACGGTTGCAAAGTAAATATAAGATGGATTCAGTCAGATGATCTAACAAACAAGAATATAGCCAAAGCATTGAAGGGCGTTTCAGGGGTTTTGGTAGCGCCTGGTTTTGGAGGTCGCGGGATTGAAGGTAAAGTTGCTGCTGTTAAATATGCGCGCGAACAACATATTCCATTTTTTGGAATATGTTTGGGTATGCAATGTGCTGTTATTGAATATGCACGCAATGTTTGTGGAATGGAAGATGCAAATAGTACGGAGTTCGATGAGAGGACTGAATACCCTATTATTGATATCATGAAGGATCAAAAAAGTGTAGAGAATTTAGGCGGAACAATGCGTTTAGGTAAATACACCTGTGAGATTAAAGAAGGTACTAATGCACATAGAGCTTACGGGAAAACCATCATAGATGAGCGCCATCGCCATCGTTACGAAGTAAATAACAATCTGCGTTACAAGCTAGTTGAGAATGGGTTGGTATTAGCAGGAATGAACCCTGAGCGCGATTTAGTAGAAATTATTGAAATAGAAGACCATCCTTGGTTTGTAGGCGTACAATTCCACCCCGAATTAAAAAGTACTGTTAAAAACCCACAACCACTTTTTGTAGATTTTGTGAAAGCTAGCTTGAAGTATGGCAAAGCCGAAAATCTATACCAGCCAATTAGTGGGGGCAAAGCAAAGGTCTAGGGCGTTCAGTTAACAATGAACAGTCTTCAATTATCAGTGAATAGCGGATTGAGGGACTGAGGAATTGGGGAAGTCAATTCAGGAGACAGAATTCAGAAGCATTTAGCTCAAAACAAAGCTTGCCTTGGAATTAGCAACCATCAATAACATTCAGCTCCGGAGGAGCGTCATATTAATAGCAAAAGTCTTATTCCTAAAGCCCAAGCTCCAGCGGAGCGGAACCAGCATGTATTAAGAAAGCTGTACAAATCTATAGTTCAAAACCTGAGTATTAAGGAAATCAATTAGCAATAAACAGGGTGTTGTAATTAAGATTGATTGCAATGTCTACTAATCATATTCATACTTTAAAACTCCAACCATATAACTCCGCTGGAGCTAGGTTGGGTGTAGCACACTTTATTGCTATTAATATGTCGCCGCGTTGCAGCTGGAAATGTCCAAACACTAAATCCGCGCCATCGGTATAATCCATACAATCCGTGATTCAAAACCTGGGATATGTTATACAAAAAAGCCCCGAATCAGTCGAGGCTATTATTAATAGTAATTAAAATTAAAGGAGTTAAGATTTCGAAAAATCCTCACCCTCAAAGCTCACCGCTATTTAATAAGCGTCATCTTTTTGGTGAATACTTTGTTGTTTACCTCTAAACGGTAATAGTACACGCCCGAGGCAATATTACCAGCATTCCACTGCACGCTATGGCGACCTTCAGCTTTTCGCTCTGTTACCAAGGTGTTCACCAACTGTCCCATCACATTATATATTCTCAACCGAACCATGCCTGGTTTCTCTAGGGAATAGTTAATGTTGGTGCTAGGGTTAAACGTATTTGGGTAATTTTGCAGCAACTCATAAGTAAGTGGACCCGAAACCTCTTCAATACTAACTACTGGTGAGCAAGTTTGGCCCCAGAGAGGATGGTTTTCTGCAGCCAAGCCACTGGATGTGCTAAAATTATCAGGCTCTACTGCAATATTTTCTACGCACCAATTATTTAAGTTTTTATTAAATGTAGAAGCATAGCTAAACATATTGTCCATATTGGCTACTGAACTAACATCCCAGCTGCCAATATCTTGATTGAAAGTAGATGCCTTATAGAACATGTAATTCATGTCAGTTACCGAGCTTACATTCCAATCACTAATATCTTGATTGAAAGTTGATGCCTCCGCAAACATTACGCCCATATTGGTTACTGAACTAACATCCCAACTACCAATATCTTGATTGAAACTCTCAGCGTATACAAACATCCGTTCCATATCACTAACTGTGCTAACATCCCACTCACTAATGTCTTGATTAAATGAGGAGGCATTATAGAACATGCTATTCATATTAGTTACTGAGCTCACATCCCAGCCGCTAATATCTTGGTTGAAAGCTCTGGCTTCGTCAAGCAATTGAGACATACTTGTTACCGAGCTAACATCCCACTTACTAATGTCTTGATTGAATGCCCATGCGTTAAAAAACATGGCTGCCATATCGGTTACCGCGCTTACGTCCCAGTGACTAATATTTTCATTGAAATCTCTTTGTAAAAAAAATAATAGCTTCATATCGGCAATACCACTAGTACAAGTGGTGGCGGCATTTTCAACTGTAATCTGATTATTTCTCTGTTTGGTATAGGTAATCCCATCTATTTCACTAGAATCACCAACTCTTGCATCACTACAGATAATTGTAACATCGTTCTCTGCTACATAAAAACGGGAAGGACAGGTTCCCCAAATGGGGTGGTGGCCTTGAAGTAAGCTACTGTTAGCACTAAAATTATTTGGTTTTGAAATGATATTTTCAACACACCATTGCTGGAGGTTTTGATTGAATGCCGAAGATTCGTAAAACATTCCATTCATACTAATCACAGAACTTACATCCCATCTTCCTATTTTTTGATTGAAGCTTTTAGCGTTGCTGAACATATCGTTCATACTAGTCACTGAACTTACGTCCCAGTGTGTGATATCTTCATTGAAGTTAGTTTCATCTTTGAATAGTTCAGACATATCGGTAACCCCACTAGTACAAGTTGTAGCAGCGTTCTCTATTGTAATATTATCTACTGACCGTTTATAATAGGTTATCCCACCAATATCACCACTTTCACCCTCAGTTGCAGTTTCACAGATGATAGTCAAGCCATTCTCCGATAAATAAAATGGTTTATGACAGTTTCCCCATTCTGGAAGATTACCTTCGCTTAAGCCACTATTGGTATTGAAATCATCGGGTTTGTATGCGATCTTTTTTACGCACCACAACTGAAGATTTTGATTGAATGATGAAGCATTATTGAACATGTGACTCATGTCAGATACCGCGCTAACATCCCAGCCCCCGATGTCTTGATTGAAATCTTGAGCCCACCAGAACATGCCGCTCATATCGGTTACTGAATTTACATCCCATCCGTCGATATTTTGATTGAAACTCAATGCAAAATAAAACATGTAACCCATGTCAAACACCGAACTTACAACCCAGCCCCCGATGTCTTGATTGAAATCCTGAGCATACCAAAACATACCTCTCATATTGGTTACGGAACTTACATCCCATCCACCGATATTTTGATTGAAAACCTTAGCATTATAGAACATATTACCCATGTCAGCCACTGAACTTACATCCCATTTGCCAATATCATGATTGAAAACTGAAGCTCCGCTGAACATGTTACTCATATCCGTTACTGCGCTTACATCCCACTTACTGATATCTTGATTGAAACTCTCAGCATCGTTGAACATTGCGCTCATATCTGTCACCGAACTTACATCCCAATTACCAATATCTTGATTGAATGTTGAAGCATAACCGAACATCCTATACATATCAGTTACCGAGCTTACATCCCAATTACCAATATCTTGATTAAAGGCTGAAGACCAATTGAACATCCAGCTCATATTCGTTACCGCACTTACATCCCAGTGGCTGATATCTTCGTTAAAGTTAACTTTATCTAGAAATAAGAGGGTCATATTAGTAATACCACTGGTGCAGGTGGTAGTGAGTTTCACTGGATCTGTGCCAATTAAAGTTAGAATTCCTGCCCTGTCGCGTTTGGTATATTCAACGCCGTCTATATTGCCAGTTTCGCCCACCTGCGCATCATCACAGATAATGGTTACCCCATTTGCTGCAAGATAAAAAGGAGGATTAGACGCCTGAAAGTTGGCTGTTGGTTTTTCTTCAATTAAAGTAGAATTATTTGAAGCATATAGTGATGAAGTAGCCCCAAAATAAAAGGCTAGAAATATTAATTGGACCCTCTCATATTCTTAATATTAAGTGTTAATCTGTTACTCTCCGCTCTTTATGATTAGAGTCTCAGAGGATATGTACCTTAACGTAGTTTGTATTTATTAATTATACTTGTTTGTAACGTGAATTTTATTAACCACATAAAGTTGTATTTGTTTGAGTATGATTAATTTATTTCAATAAAACAAAAAATTGCGTAGTGAGACTATTACTAAAGCACAGTTATATATAAAAATAAATATATAATTATAAGTATGTTGTGAATCAATTGTTTAGATAATGTAGGTGTACAATATAATAGGCGTTATAATTGATTTATTTGAAAATGCTGGTTTACATAGTTTTACGGAATATGAGAGTAAATCAGTTAACAATGAACAGAGGAGTTAGGGAATTGAGGAATTCATGCTGAGGAATTAGGGGACTAGGGATTAAGGAATTGGGGAAGTCAGTGATCAGTGAACAATTAGCAATGAACAGGAAATTGTATGTAAGATTTCAAGACCACCTACTACTCGTCATGAAGCTCCAGCTTCCTGTAGGTGAGAGTTTTAGCTACAATATGTGAGCTAGTTGTGAGCTCCTAAGGTAAATCTTGCCAGAATTTCGGTGGATTGGCACGAACCTTTTCTAAAACAATCCTACCCACCGATATCTATTTTTAACTTGTTTACCCCGAGATAAATCTAGGGCTATTCATATTCAAAACCACCCAATTATTTCGACAGGAGTAGTACACCGAACAAAAGCGATTTCACTAAGTGACAGAATACTCATTTCTAACTGCTAAATACTAAATACTATGTACTAACAACTACCTCTACAAACTTCCAATTTTGTAAAATGAAATGAGAATAGTTATCAATCCAAGCTTGATTTATTATATTGATTCGAATTTAAAAATACATTCACTTATGAAATACATTTCTACGCTTACAATTTTATTATTATTACTTGTAACAGCTTGCACCAAGCAGGGAGATATTCAAGTAATTACTAATGTTAATGGATATACATTAGCTGGCGATTCACTGCTCAATTTCTCTACCCTAGCTATACAAAATGGTAAGGTGCTAGATATTGGTGGCGACGAAATTTCCGACAAATATAGTGCAGTAACGAAAGTTGACGGAAAGGGCCAAACCATGCTTCCAGGGCTCATAGATGCACACGGGCATGTAATGGGGCTTGGTTTTCAAGAATTACAGGTCAATGTAGCTGGCATTACTACGCTAGAAGGAACCTTGGAAAAAATAAAAGAATATGCGGAAGAGAATCCTGATTTAGAGTGGATTCAAGGAAGGGGTTGGAATCAAACACATTGGGAGGAAAATGAATTTCCTACTGCTGCCGATTTAGACAAGGTTGTACCAGACCGCCCTGTTTGGCTTAGCCGAGTAGATGGGCACGCTGGTTGGGCGAATACCTTAGCAATGAAAAAAGCTGGTATCAGTAGAGACACACCAGATACACAGGGTGGTAAAATAATTCGCGATTCTAAAGGGGATGCGGCTGGTGTTTTTGTGGATGCTGCCCAATGGCATATCAATTCAATTATACCTGAAGCAACGGCTACTGAAAGAGCTTTGGCTTTTGAAAAATCTCTTGAGCAAATGAGAAAAATGGGAATTACCTCTGCACATGATGCGGGTGTAAGCGTAGAAGCATGGGAATTATTTAAAAGTGTGGCAGATAAAGGCAAACTTACAACTCGTATTTATGCCATGATTGGTGGAGCTGGAAAAACTTTTGATGAATTGTCGAAAAATGGTCCCATAAACTCGTACGCAAACGATATGCTATCACTACGAAGCGTAAAAATATATTCTGATGGTGCACTCGGAAGTCGTGGGGCTGCAATGTTAGAGCCTTACTCGGATGATCCAGGTAATGTTGGACTATTATTTTCAGATCAAGATGAAATGAATGAAATGGTTCTAAAAGTCACGGAAAAAGGATTTCAAGCTAATGTGCATGCTATTGGTGATCGTGCAAATAGAGAGGTTTTAAATGCTTTTGAATATTCTAGAGATAAGTTGGGCGAAAAAGGACTTAGAAATAGGGTGGAGCATACTCAGATAGTGTCGTTAGAAGATATTCCACGATTTAAGGAATTAAATATTATCGCTTCTATGCAGCCAACGCATGCCACTAGTGATATGAATATGGCTGAGGATCGTGTTGGTCCTGATCGTATAAAAGGTAGCTATGCCTGGAAATCATTTCTAAACCAAGGCACGGTTGTGGCGGCAGGATCTGATTTCCCAGTAGAACATTCGAATCCATTTTATGGTCTTTACTCTGCAGTTACTCGCATGGATCATGAAGGGAATCCTCCAGGTGGCTGGTATCCGAACGAGGCGTTGACACGAGAGGAAGCACTTCGTGCATTTACTGTAGATGCGGCCTATGCTGCTCATCAAGAAAATGTACTTGGAACCCTAGAAAAAGGAAAGTGGGCTGATTTTATATTAATCGACAAAGATTATTTTAAAGCTCCTGCTATCGAAATTTGGGATACTAAAGTGCTTGAGACATGGGTAGCTGGTAAAAAAGTGTACTCTTCTAATTAACTAAAGCCCCGTAATTTGTGTAATAAGTGAGTGGTCTTTGTTAGCTTAATATTCTGTTTCTCACAGATGTCGCTGTGTATTTCTGACGATATTTGTAGAATGGCGAGTAGATTCTATCTGAGTAAAGTTGGAGATTCACACACGAAGGCTGTTAAGAGTTTTGTGCAGATAGAGGAATTAGTGTTGAACCTAACTGCTTAGCGAATTTTGCGAATTTCTTAGCGCTCTTTGCGTGAACCCGAAGATGTGCACGCGAAGCCCGCAAAGTTTTTGACGCAAAGGAAACGCGAAGGGGGATGGTATATAAATACTATTTACTGAGCGTAATAAGTGAGTGGTCTTTGTTAGCTTAATGTTCTGTTTCTCGCAGATGTTGCTGTGTATTTCTGACGATGTTTGTAGAATGGCGAGTAGATTCTATCTGAGTAAAGTTGGGGATT
>JBBAEC010000029.1:0-38749 GCA_041656135.1 Balneolaceae bacterium
CATAGAGTGGGCGGGGAGAGGGGTATACCAATTCCCCAAAACTCTTATTGGGGAACCTAAGCCAGCGGCTTTTCTTGGTATGGCGACATATATTCCAGAAGACACAGAGGGCTGGATAATTAAAATGTATGGCCAAAATTGGAAAACGCCCGTATCCACAAAAGAATATGGTTATAATAAAAATTTTATAACAAAGAGGAAAATATGATAATTGGCTTTACTGTTGGAACATTTGATCTTTTCCACATTGGCCATCTGAGATTGTTAGAAACCGCTAGATCGATGTGCGATAGACTCATAGTAGGCGTGAATACAGAACAAATCTTAGGTTATAAAGACCATAAGTGTGTTATTCCATATGACCAACGGGCAGAAATAATAAAGTCATTACGCTGTGTAGATGCTGTCGTTCCACTTTACTACAGAGATCCAGTATTGGATTGCGAAAGAATAAAATATAATATACTCTTTAT
Source organism: Balneolaceae bacterium (assembly GCA_041656135.1). Classification (GTDB taxonomy): domain Bacteria; phylum Bacteroidota; class Rhodothermia; order Balneolales; family Balneolaceae; genus Balneola. The sequence goes on from JBBAEC010000029.1 coordinate 474, forward strand.
AGGTTCTGATTGGTATAATACTGATTTATGGAAATCATATGAAGATAGATTACCATTCGGAGTGAAAATAGTATATTTACCGTACACTCAAGGTATAAGCACTTCTAATATAAGGGAAAGGATTGTAGGAGACACTCAATGAAAAGAATTTGCTACGTACTCGGTACTCGCCCCGAGGCCATCAAACTGATGCCGGTTATAGAAGCTGTGGCAAGTTATGGTGCTAATAATATTAGACAACTTGTAATAAATACGTGCCAACAGAAGGATCTGGTAGATAAGTTGCATTTCGGTGTTGATCAAGATAGAATGGATATCCCAAATAAATCGTTGGCTGAGTTTTCTTCTGCTGCAACGGTGTGTATCCAAAATTGGTTAAAAGATGATAAACCAGATATAGTCGTTATCCAGGGAGATACTTCTAGTGCCTTCGCTGGGGCCATGGCGGCGTTCTTTAATAAGATACCGGTGGCACATGTGGAAGCTGGTCTGCGTACTTGGGATATTAATGACCCGTATCCTGAAGAATTCTACCGTCAAGCAATATCGTCTATTGCTGATCTACACTTCTGCCCTACGAGAGAAGCAGCAGAAAATCTTTCTGGTGATAATGGAGAGAAGATCGTAACAGGCAATACAGTGGTAGACCGCATCATTGGTAATGATGCCAAAGAGAGGCGGTTGGTAGCTGGCAATAAGGTTCTTATTACCCTCCATCGAAGAGAAAATTATGGGAAGGTCGCTGAATATCTGAAGTCCATCGAGGCCGCTGCTGCTGAGTATAAAGATTTTGAGTTTATTCTTCTCGCCCATCCGAATCCAAATATAAATAAGCATTATTCAATCTGCAAAAATATTCAGGTTATCGATCCAGTAGATCACGAAACCTTTCTAGATTTACTGGCCGAAGCTCGTTGTGTCATTACCGATTCCGGAGGCGTTCAGGAAGAAGCTACAATCATGGGTAAGAGATGCCTGATTTGTAGAGACCAGACCGAGCGTCCTGAAACAATTGATGAGGGTCTTGGAATGATTTGTACGGTTTTACATACTGATATTATGTACCAATTTGCATGGGCACTTGAAGATTATAAACCGGCAGTAAATTTTGCATTTGGCGAGGGGATAGCTGGCAAGAAAATTGCCCGGCATATTGTGGATTTTCTAAAGACGGACACCACCAATGGACGATAACTTAAGTATGATACCGAAACATGCCCACTTCTTCTGGGGCAACCGTAGCATGTCGTGGCTTAGATATATGAGCGTCTGGTCGTTTATAAAACAAAACCCCGACTGGCCCGTCACACTTTGGTTGAACACCCCAGAAAAAGAACTAGATGTAGTTCTAACCCACGAGCAGAAAAATATCACCGAGGAAGGTGATATTGATTATATGCTCCTTCTCCAGACCATGGGAGTTGAGGTTAAGCAGATCGCTCTGGCTGGTTTTGACGGCGTTAGCCCATGTCACAAGGGTGATTTCTTCAAGTGGATGCTGATGGGTGCCGATGGCGGATATTATCTTGATATGGATATTCTTTTTATCAAGCCAATGGACTCTTTGGTCGAAACACTAGAAAAAGATGGCTACGATACGGTTCTAGGTTTCTATAGGTTCTATCAGATCGGTATTTTGGCTTCAGCACCACAGAATCCGTTCTTTCATGATGTCCTTAGATTGGCCCATAAAGCGTATTCGGCGGGTGACTATAACTCCTCAGGCGTGGTAGCATTCCGAGACGCTTATAAAACACCAAATGATATCGAGAAATCGTTTCCGTGCAAGGTTTACAACATGCCAAAATCGATGTTCTATCCGCTTGGGGCTGGTGGACATTCGGGAGAGATAGCTCATTTATTCGAGAGTGAATTAGATTTTGGAATTCGTCCAGATACCATCGGTATTCATTGGTTCGCTGGTAGTCCTATCTCGCAAAAATGGATTCGCGTATTAGATTGTAATTCATATAAAAAATACAACACGATGTTTTGTAAATGGTTGGGGAGAGTTATAGGATGAAGATTGTTGATCAGTCTGTAGAGTTGCTGTGGGTTACACCAGATGCGGAAAAGATGATCGAGGCTGCGGGCCGCACATGTTACAGGTCAGGGTATCTTATCACCGATGACTCGGCAGCAAAGTTCGCCAAAAGGATGACCGACCTTGGTCATCACGCCATGATTGAACATGCGGTGGCTTCGATGAGGATTGTGACGAATCGCGGAATAAGCCATGAAATAGTTCGCCACAGAATATGTAGTTTCGCACAAGAAAGCTCCAGATGGATTTCCTACAAATCAAAAGGTGGCGAGATTACATTCATAGAGCCGACTTTTAAAACACCTGAAGAACGAGAAGTCTGGGTTAGTCTGTGCGAAGAGTCCGAAAGAGCCTATATGAAATTAATCGAGCTTGGTGCTGCCCCTCAATGGGCACGCTCAGTCCTGCCTAACTCAACCAAGACGGAAATCGTGATGACATGTAATTTCCGAGAATGGATGCATTTCATTAAGCTCCGTACATCAAAGACCGCCCATCCTGAGATTAGGTGGGTCGCCAATGAGTGTCTGAAAATTCTCAAGAAACATTCTCCTTCAGTGTTCGGTTCTATACCAGAGGTCGAGTAAAGCACCTGAATTTTATACTGGAGACCTTGTCTCAAATGATTTTAAAATTTGTAAAACATTTATTTTATCTTATTAAAAATCCCAAAGAGGTTAATGATATTAATAAAGAATTATCTTTTTTAAGAGAATTTCCTCATTCTGTTTCTACAAAAGAAGAAAAATTCAGTCCGGGTAAATATCTATTAACTGTGGTTGATCCTGTTGATAAAGATGATAAGACCGGTAAGATTATTAAACAATATATACATATAGACTGTTCTGATGAAGAAGAGTTTGTAGCTAAAACATTGGTCTGGATTCAGGCTTTATCTGAAAAATGGAATATTGGGGCTGAAAACATTTTTGTTTTACCAAAGAAAATATCTAAATGAATAATTATAAATGGTTTGAAAACACAGAATGTAAATATTATCCATGTCACGACATAAAAAGAATTAATTGCAAGTTTTGTTTTTGCCCTCTTTATCACATGAAAGATTGTGGTGGAAATTACTCGTGGATAAAAAATCATGGAAAATTATATAAAGATTGTTCTAAATGTACTTTACCGCACACCCCAGAAGGACATGATATGATTGTTGCAAAATTATCTGTATAATAAAGTAGTAACCACTCCAATATAAAATAGACGAGGTTTAAAAATGTTGTTCGAAACTACAGAAGTATGTGATGCCTGTGGTTCTCCCCATGTGCTTTTTACAATTACAAACAAGGATGGTCAAACGATAAACGCCTGTTCGGGCAATTGTCTTGACAAACTTATTACATTCGTGGAGGTCGATGATGATAACGGACAAACCGATCAGCCCAGATAAGTGGGATCGGAAGTTTATGAAGATGGCGAAGGCCATTGCTGATGACAATGATATTTGTCTATCTAGGAAGATTGGCACAGTTCTAGTGAATCCTGAGACCAAGGGCGTATTGAGCGTCGGTTATAACGGCCCGGCCAGAGGGACTCCTCATTGTAACAGTAATGACCACTTGATGTATATATGGACAACATTAGTAACAGATGAAGAAAAATTAGTATTACAGAAGAGGGAGTGTGATTCCGACAGGATATACGGGTTAAGAGAATTTAAGATTAAGTGTTCTAACACCTGCCCTCGCCGAGTTTTAGGTTTTAAGTCTGGTCAGGGTCTACACTTATGTCCTGCTGTACATGCCGAACGTAATTCAATTTTGTCTGCCGCCCGCAATGGTATCCGTACCGATGGCACCACCTTGTATTGCTGGTGCTGTCTACCATGCTCTGAGTGTGCCCGCGAGATTATAAACGCTGGGGTATCTCGTGTCGTATGTCTGTATAGTGAAACAACCTATGACAAACTTTCTCACTTCATATTTAATAAAGCAAATATAACGGTAGATATGGTGCTAGAAAGTAATATTACTGAGGGTTAGACTTTAATGACTTTAGACGGTTATAGAAATACCATCTTCAAATTAAGATATGCAATTTCGAAAAATGAAGAATTTCACGGTGATGGGGCCTGCAAGAGAGTGGGAGAATTCCTAGCCAATGCTGAGAATGGAGAAGACCGTGCTCATTGGGCAGAACGGTTCACAAAGGTACTAGAGGAAGAGAAGTTTTCTCCTGCCGGAAGAGTGTGGCATGGCTCTGGGAGACCTAAGCCGGGCTTGATCAACTGCTATGTTATCCCTGCGGGCGATTCGAGAGAGGGTTGGGGTACCCTTCTGCACGATGTAATTGTTATCTCTGGCCTTGGTGGCGGGGTTGGCGTCAACTTTAGTAATATCCGTCCTCGGGAATGGCCCATTCGTGGTACTGGTGGTCGTGCAACAGGATCTGTCAGCCTGATGAAGATTGTCAATACCGCCGCCGATCAGCTTCGGGCTGGTGGTGGGAGACGGGCCGCCCTAATGTTTGCCCTCCGATATGATCATCCCGATATCCTAGAGTTCGTAAGTGTCAAGCTCGACCGCAAGGAAATAAACCTTGCCAATATTTCTATTATTGTTGATAACGAGTTTATAAATAAGGTCCGGTCTGGCGATTTCATTACGCCTGAGTGCAATGGACTTGTCCGTATCATCTGCACCAAGGGCGACAAGAAGTGGGGTCGCACCGTACAGCTTGATAAGATTGACGAGATAGATAAGCTCAATTTTGAAGATTTCACAGATGATGATGGTACTATTCCGACAAATATATATGTAGATAGATACAAGGCCGATTGGCTCTGGGCGAAAATGGTTGATAACGCTTGGGAATCTGCCGAGCCGGGCATCCTTAATTTTTCGTTTATTGAGGGTGAACACAATATGTGGTATAGTACACCAGTGTCATGCACAAATCCTTGTGGTGAACAAGGGTTGCCAGAATACTCCAGTTGCGACTTGGGTGCTGTCAATCTAGTCAAGCATATTATAGATGGCAAGATAGATTGGGATTCTTTGAGTGACACCATCACAGTTGGCGTTAGGATGTTAGATAATGTTCTGGATATGACACATTATCCATTACAACAAATTGCTGATATGGCCCAGCGTCAGCGTAGGATCGGGTTGGGTGTTATGGGCCTGCATCATGCAATGCTCTTATGCGGCGTAAAATACGATAGCGAAGAGGGTTTGCAATTTGTAGATACTTTGTTCAAGTTTATCAAGCGTGAAGCCTATGAGGCGAGCGTATTTCTTGCGGTGCAAAAGGGCGAATTCCCAGACCTTGACCGCCAGAAATTTCTCAAGAGTGGTTTCTGCAAGCGTCTCCCCGCGAGTCTAAAATCGAAGATTAAAGAATATGGCATCAGAAACGCAACACTCCTGACTTGTGCCCCGACCGGGACAACGAGTATTGTTGCTGGCGTCTCCTCTGGTATCGAGCCGATCTTTGCCCCTGCTTATATTCGTAGACATATTCAGGGTGAGGAAACTAAGGAAACGGTGGTCACAGATCCATTGTTCCAGAAGTTCCTAGACGAAGGTAAGGATGTGTCCCATTTTGTGGGAAGCCATGATATAAGCCCAGAGTGGCATTTAAAGATGCAAGTGGCTATTCAAAAGCACATTGACGCCTCTATATCCAAAACTATCAATTTTGACGGTAATAGGTTCAGTAAAGACGATTTAAGTAAATTACTACTTGATAATATACACCAAGTAAAGGGAACTACATTCTACCGAGAGGGTTCTCGCGGCGAAGAACCACTACAGGCCATCCCGGTTGAAGAAGCCCTGAAGCGTATTAAAGAAATAAGCGAATCACAGGTGGCAGATAATAGCTGCCAGAGCGGAAAGTGCCAACTCACATGAGACACAAAAAGGCGTTGTTATTAGACGCGAGGATGTTCCCGATGATGCTTATACCTTGGCAGAAAGCCATGATTCTGACTATACATGGCAAGGCAGATGTCATCGAATACCACGACGAGTTTATCAGATCGGCCAAAGAAGAATTTATTCTTCCCAGTATTATCCGATTGCATAAATCCGTCAAACACGATTTAAGGACTATCAAATTCTCTAAAAAGAATCTTTATATTAGAGATAAAGGTAGATGTCAATACTGTGGAAAAAAAATAAGTTTCTCTGATGTTACTATTGATCATGTCCATCCTAAATCAAAATGGGATAAAGAAAATTCTCCTACCCATTGGGAAAATGTGGTTGTGGCGTGTGAGGAATGTAATACCAAGAAAGCTAACAAGGATTTATCTACATGTGGAATGACATTACAAACCAAGCCGTGCCGTCCAAATCCAAGCGACATCAGATATCAAGCTGCTTTGATGAATAAAAAAGAGCTTTGGGATGGGCCGGAATCGTGGGGTTATTATGTTAAGGGGAAAGTAGTTGATACGAATGAAAATTGACATTGCTAGAAAACCTATAGATTTTGCTCGATGTGATCAAAGGGAAGAAATATTTGCTCCTAGTCAAAAGTTGCTTATGTTATATCTAAACAATAATATAGATTGGGAAGAATATACTAATATATACACCGATGAAATGAGAAAAGCGTATATTAATAATAAGGGAACATTTATTTATTATGCACAAATGTTACCTAAAATAGAATTTGTATGTTGGTGCAAAAAAAGTAAACCAAAATCCATGGAGTGCCATAGATTTATACTGTATAATATACTTAACAAAATAAGACAAGATATTTTGGAGCTACCGGATGCAAGTATCACTAGTGACTGATTATGATGGAGAATGGCAAGGGCTTTACATTAATGGTAAATTAATCGTAGAAGACCATAAAGTTACGACAAGGGATATGGGTGAAGCTATAAACGAAAAAGATAAAAATATATATTTTGAACACCTTGAACTTGATCCATCGTATTTGAAAAATGTACAAAATTTGCCTGAATATTTAGACGAGATTCCAAATAATGTTTTTGTTACCTTATATTGAGGTTTATAATGAGTGGTAAATTATAGAGAAGATGAAAGGGATACAGAGCAATTTAAAAAAGATATTTTGCAAGGTAGTGCTTGGGAAGCATATATAATTTTATGCTATGCAGAATATATGTTTAGAAGTGGTAAACCATTTCCTACCATAGAACCAAACGGTGTAGACGTCACAGGTGAATATATAGAAAAAGATAATGATATTAATCATGAGCCAGATTTCAAAATAAACGGTACAAAAGTTGAGGTGGCTAGATCTCACAAAAAATGTGTTCGTGTGTTCCATGAAAAAATTTCTAAAACAAATAGAATAATAAAAGAAAATGCATATTATCTGTTTGCTAATGGGATAGATAACCCAAAACATACCTTCATATTAATATCTCCTGAAGAACTTATACAACTTAAAGAAATGTCAATCGAAAAATACGGTATAGTAAAAATGCCCGGTAGGGGTGGAGGAACATGTGGCAAAGACGCTTTCAGATTCAGTATAAGTTGGTGTCCTAAGGAAATAACCCTTCCTTCATACAACGAGGCTAATATTACGGAGGATAATAAATGGTTGTTGGACATTGCTCAGAAACGCTTTTAGATTTTTGTATAGTTGTTACTGGGAGTAGGAGTTATAATTTCGCCACAGAAAACAGTGATATTGATTACAGGGGTTTTGGCTTTCAAAAAGATGAGTCTAGAATCATAGGACTTTTAGAACCATTAGATGTAAATAAGAAATGTCCCGATATTACAATTTGGGACGCTACTAAGTTTATGAAACTTTTATTAAAATGTAATACAAACACTCTAGATATAGTGTTTGCCGATCAAAAGTGTATTGTCCATAATTCATTATATTTGGATGAGATAAGAAAAATCCGGGAACAGTTTTTATCTGAAAATATATTAAGAAATTCAATTCTGGGATATGCAAAAAGCGAATATATGAAAGCCCTTGGTTTAAAGGGGATTGGGGATTTGGGTGACAAGCGACGTGGAGATATAAACAAATTTTCTTATGCTAGAAAAAACGCCCATCATTGCATAAGAATAATGCTTGCTGGCCTAAGTGCCTTAAGATCAATGACTTATAAAGTGAGATGGGAAAAAGATGATAATTGGTGGAGTGATCTTATGGCCCTCAAAACCGGCGAATTACCTTTGTCGGATTTCAAAAAATTGTATATAATAATAGAGAAAACATTTATAAATACCCAAGCACACAGATCTATGCAAAAAGAAAAACCTGTGGCTCTAGCTAACGAGATACTTGTAAAATGGCAAAAATCCAGACTGTTGCAATAATACTAGTTTTAACCATCCTGTCCGGTTGTGGTTCTCTTGTTGTGGACAGAGAAGCAAAAATAGACATGTTATTATACCAACAAAGATTAGAGAGCGTTGGTGATAATTACAACAATGGTTTTGACACATTAAAAAACGGTCAAATTGTAATAAAAAAAACATTAGATAAAATGGATTCTGGACTTGCTAAATGGCTTGTTGATTATCGTGTCAAAGTTGGTTTAAGAACACACTACGAGGATGCCCGCATAGCAATATTTGATATGGAGGTCGCCGGAATTAAGGATAAGAAATATTCCCTTGTTGTCATCAAAAGAGGAATACCCATAATAAATAACATCAATATATATCTTGGGGCAGAAAAACCATGATAATACTAGATAAAATAATAAGCTTCTTAACAAAAAAGACACCAGAAAATAAAGAAAATATAGAAGATGCTATTGCTATAGGTCTAGAAGAAGTAATTCATATATTAAAATCGGATATGGATAAAACCCTGCTATCAGTATTGGCACCTCTTATAAAAATTCTTGCCAGACAGGGACGTGTAATTTTAGAGAATGGATTATATTATTTCAAAAAGGGTGAAATAGACAAAGGTATAAATCTGGTTTTAAGTGGAGCTTCAGAGGAAGAAAAAGAAGATATCTTAAGATTAGCGGCAGAAGGAGTTTTTGTTGCTGCTTATGACCAATATGAAGATCGCAAGAATGCACAGTTGGCTGTATCAATAATTTCCTCTTTTATAAGTAGTAAAATAGGTGGACTATTATGAAGATTATAATGATTCTATCAATTATCTCTATTATTTCTGGTTGTGTGACATCAGAAGGTGGTGATTTGTCACTGTTGCAGGCTAAGGTAGATGACATGGAGACAAACATTTCCGCCATCGCAAAAGAAAATCATGTCAACGCAGAAAAAATAGATGAAACTAGGGATCAAATTGCGGAAATGAGACTTCAGATTTCAACAGCTACGGAACAAACTAGCGAAATAGGAGAAATAAAATCCCAGGTAGAAAAAGTAAGAGATAGTGTTCTACAAATAGGCAATCAAACTAATACCTCTGATACCGGTGGAGTTTTTGTTTTTGCCACTGTTTCTGTACTAGGTTTGTTATTTTTTGCTATGATAGCTCTTTTGGCCTATTTCGTTATTAAAAGTGGTTTTTTAGAAAAAAGTCTTACTAACGTTACAGGGGCAATCAAAACTATAGATGATGATGACATAAAGAAAACTATTAAACTAGCCGTAAAAAGAAAGTTCGGTGAAAATCAGTCATTAGATGATCTAGATAAATGGTTGATTAAAACTGATAATTACGCAAAAACCAAGAAAAGTCTAAAGAAAAGTGAACAAGGAGACGATAATAACAATGGGACTCTTTGACGAACCTATTACCCAAATTTATGAATGTTCTAGTTGTGGAGTATCTTTTTCTACAGAAAGATTTCTATCGCAAGATATTCTAGTCTCATGTCCTAATTGCAATAAAAACACGCTTAAATGGATCAGAAATGTTATAGGACTTTCTGTTTCTATAGATACAAAAATTCCGAAAACATTAGGAACCTTAGCTGAAAAAAATTCTAGAGAAAAAGAGAAAAGGGGTGAATCAATAGATGATCGCCCAGATGCTAAAGATGTTCCTTGGTGGAGGCGTGAGGGAGATAAGGGTAGAAGACCAAACCTTAAAATTCTAAAAAACCCTATAAAATATATAGAGACAGGTGAAATATGAGCGAACTGAAGACTGAAATTAGATGTTCCTTGTGCAAAAAACTCCTCACAACAATTATAACATATAAAGATGGTCCAAAATGTATTGTGTTGGCTAAATGCCCCTGTGGTGGTGAAAGCACGCCTATAACAGTACGTGGTAAATTTATATTGGAAAAAAGTAATGGTTTTGAGCTAATCAATTCTGAATCTATTAACGTTAAGGGTGTAGAGAAATTTATCTTAACATTTGAGGGAAAAAATGGCTAAGAAACAAGATATAGTTACTTGTGTTGGAAAAGGTAAACCTAAGCTGGGTGCTAAGAGTGGGACAATAATAAAAAGGGGTGGCGTAGAATACGCCAGAATAGATATAGGTCCCAAAGGAGAAGAAATTTTTTCCGTTTTGGTGGATCAAAATGGATATCTGGCTAAAATTGGTCGTCCCACTCGTATTAAAGGACACCGGATGATAGAATGTAATAAAATAGTATATATTAGTTATGCAAGATATATCAATAATAAGAATAGCACCAATTATAGTGCTGCACAGCAAAGTTTGGAGGACAATAAATGAGTGTACATAATGATCCTTGCGGAAGAAACACCATGGAAGTTAAAAAAGATATCAAGGAATATGTTGACTCTCGGCTGGAGGGGGCTGGTTTAAAAAAACTGGTTGTGTCTAAAATAGCCGAAGATGTTGCTAATGTTGCAGTTGGTAAAAACAAAAAAATTATAGAAAAATACAAGGGCAGGATTGTCGAGAACGCTACCGATACGAGGGTGATTGCCTTAGGTCGTCCTAAAAAAAATGAAATTGGTAAGTGCAAAAAAGATAATAGTGTTAATAATAGCAACTCTGTGGTGATGGATCAAAATAGGTCGATGGAAGGTGATACCAATAATCCGTTTGTTACTAGGAGAAAGTAGGGTAATCATGGCATGGCAAAGGAAATACGCTAATCCAATTGAGCCGAATGGACAGCAAAGAACTTTTCCGGAATTATTGTGCGATATGGTTATGATTTTTAATTGCAGAGCTTTTAAAAAACCTAGGCCCATGTCTGGATACTATAAGGAGAATCCGGGGTTTGTGAGTGGTAATGTAAAAGCTATCTATGGTTTGCTTGTACTTTTCCCAAATCCTGACGAAGATGAAATAACGAGAGAAGCGTTTTTAAACATATGGAACAGGATTAAACCGGTAACAGTTCGTAGTAGACAATCTCAAAATAATTTGGCTACTGCTATTAAACATGAAATAAAAATTCTTACCAAAAAACACAAAAGCCTGCAAAAAACAGAAAAAATAGAGGTCCCTAAAAACAAAAATGTTATTTGGCACAGACAAAATACGGTAAGTCGTCCCAATATGATAAACAAAATAATGGAGTTCGAAAAGGAAAATGGCCAAAAAGAAGAATGCTAAAAAGGAAGAAAGTGCTAATCGGACAGAAACATCCGCAAGCATTACAGCAGATCAATATTTTGAAGAGGCCAGAAATAGACCCATTATCCCTATATCATTATCTCTTGACATAGCACTAGGTGGTGGCTTTCCAATGGTTGGGGCTATCATAATAAGTGGAATGCCAAAAGTTGGTAAAACAACTCTTATATGTCAAGCTATTGCTAATGCACAGGCTTTGTATGGCAAAGATATAAAAATATTCTACATGAATATAGAGGGACGACTTAATCTCGGAAAAGTTTTTGCCCAAGCTAGGGGCTTGCAATTTGCTAAAAATGACAATTTCAGAATTATCTGTGCCCCCAAGTATCATGAAAATGGCCGACAAATTGGCTCAATGAAGCCTACTACAGAATGGTGGTTGGCCAGAACAGAAGAAGTTATCCTTGAACATCCCGGAGCCATTATAATTTGGGATTCTTTTGCTGCCCTGTGTGGGGAAAGTGAATACAGTTCAGAAATAGGTCATGAAGATAGAGGAAAGTCTTATAAGGTAGTTGCTCAATTTTGTCGTAAATATGGCGATACAATAACATCTAACGGAATTACATTTTTCGTTCTGACCCAAATGACTGCAAATACAAGTGGATATGGAAAAGCATATGTGGCAAAAGCGGCAACTGCTCTAAAACATCTGTGCGACACCCATATTTTCTTGAAGGGCGGAACTGCTATTTCTATTGATAAGCAAAAAATAGGTGTGGAGGTAGAAGTTATAGTAGAAGAATCTGCATTTGGAGCACCATTTATTCCATGTAATATTCCTCTTGTATATGGAAAAGGATTTGATGTATTTCGTGACTTAAAAAACCAAGCTGTTAATTGGGGATTGATAAAACAAAATGGAGCATGGTTTATTATAAATAAAGGAGAGGAAGAAATAAAGATACAAGGTGAAGAGGGTGTTATTCAAATGCTAGGAGAAAAACCAGATATAGGTGCCTCTATAGATTTTGAATTGCGTAAAATTCTTTTGCCGGATGTAGATGCCAAAAAAAACATGGGTTATTGTTGGCCCCAAGAAATTGTAAAAAGGCTATAACATGAAATTTTTAGATATAGATGGTAAGTCAGTAAGCGTTGACGTTAAACAGTCTTCTCACCCCATCAGAGCCGAAGCAGTATCGAAATCCAACATACAGCATAAAGTGGGACAATGGCTCGTAGGAATGTTTAACGGCGTTCCTGTTCTTGAAGAGTTTGTTATCCCCGGCTCGATGTTAAGATTAGATTTTTTTATCCCTAAAAGGCGTTTAGCAGTAGAGGTACAGGGCGAACAGCATACCGAACACATAGGGTTTTATCATGGGCATCGCAATAAAATGGCCTTGGTAAAGCAGAAAAAAAGGGATTCAGATAAATTAGATTGGTGTATTTTGAATAATATTAATATCATCTATATCACGAAAGAAACTACATATGACGAATTCAAATCAAGAATCAGAGAATCAGAAAACAAACGCAGAGGTATGGCTGGAGAAACAGAAGGAAGAGATTGAAAAAGGTATAGATGAATATAGAAAAAGGGTCGGCCTACCGGACTTTTCCAAAATTAATAACAATAGAGTCAGAGAGATTCTTAGTTTTTCCATAACCGATATAAAAAAAATGACAACGGATGAAATGGCGGAGTCGTGTTTTATATTATCACAATATGCTTTGATAATTCAACTTTTCATAAATTACGAAAAACGTAGTGCCGATTGGGCAGAAAACAAACTAATTCATCTAGAGGGTATAAGGATGAACAATATGGTGGATCGTTTTTATGAGAGGGGAGAAAAATCAAAAATAATTAGAGCAAATGATAAATTTGGAAAAATATTAACAGAAATGAAAGAAGGATGTGAAGCCAAAATAACTCAGTTAAGCTATATTCCTAAACATATACAATCAATTGCTGACAGATTAAATGAAATAAAAATGGGTAAATTAAGGAGACATGGTCAAGATGACTGAAGAAGAGATTATAGCAGAAGCATTAGTCAAGATAGAACAAGGTGTTCAAAATATAGATTGGTCTATGGTGTGTGAAGCATATGAAGATATAACCGGGGAAAAAATATCGCCTCCATCTGCTCCAAAAAGTAAATTAGAAACAATCAGAAAAAATGTTAAGTCTATAAAACAAAAAATCGATAAAGAGGTAACAGAAAACGAAGTGGTTCAAACAAAAGAGGGCAATGTCACAATAGTTACTGCCAAGAATGACCCGGAATTAGCAGAAGAGTACAAGTCTGCTCATATCACCCCACGGTCTAGGCCGAAGCACACTGTTTTTAAAACTACGTGTCGTAAATGTGGAAAAGAATTTGATTCTGTAATTGAATATCAAGATAATAGAGGAATGTGTATTTCATGTATAAAAAATGCGAGTCGTTAAAAGACACAGGAACAGAAAGGGCACTTCTTAGTGGTCTAATAACGCATGGAGCAAAAGCATTTTCTGATGTTGATGATTTGTTGGTTGAAAAAGATTTTTCGTTGTCTTTTAATTCACACTTGTTTTCTACTATTAAATCAATAGTAAATAATGGGGGAGATGACTTAGGAAGCTTTGATATACCTATTATTCAAATGACCATGAAGTCTCTAGGATACACTGATTTAGAACAACAAGAAAATCTTGAATACTTAGTATCTCTAGAAAATTGCCCATTCGGCATAGAAACAATGAGGAAATTTGCTGTTCAACTTAAAAAACTCTCTATATTTAGAGATTTATATTCAGTACACAATAGCACATTAGAATATTTATCTAACCTAACAGGTAAGGAAGATCTACATTCAGTTCTGAGCTATATAGAGGAAAAAATTAATGAAATAGCTTCTTCTACAGGACATACTAGTGAATACGAATCTTTGGGGAATGGAGTAAGAGAATTAGTCAAAAAAATTTCAGAAAATCATGTCACCCAAGTTGGAGTGCCTAGTGGATTTAAAAGATGGGATAACGCTATAGGAGGTGGTTTAAGACCAAATACGGTACATGTTATCGGAGCTAGACCAAAAGTAGGAAAATCTTTTTTGGCTGCGAACATGGGAATCAATATTTCCGGTCTAAATGTTCCTGTGTTGTATCTTGACACTGAGTTGACAGAAGAAGCCCAAAAACTAAGAGCACTGTCCATTATTACTCATCTTTATAATACTCCTGTGTGTTTGAAAGATGTAGAAACCGGTGAGTTTTCTAAAGACAAAAAGAAAAGTGCGGCTGTAAATCAAGCTGTAGAAATCTTAGAACACATGCCATTCCACTATAAAAACGTTACTGGGCTTTCTCTCAGTGAGATCCTTTCTATTGTTAGAAGATTTGTAATAAAAACAGTGGGGATAAACGAAAGTGGTAAGGCTAATCCTTGTGTTGTTATATATGATTATCTTAAAATACAATCAGCGGAAGAAATAGAGAGAGGATTGAGTGAACATCAAACCATCGGTTTTTTAATGACATCTCTACATAATTTTGCTGTTAAGTATGGTATCTCTGTTGTAACCTTTGTCCAATTAAATAGAGACGGTATTGAATCCGAAACAAGCAATGTGATATCGCAATCTGACCGTATTCTATGGTTATGTTCTAGTTTTTCTATTTTCAAAAATAAAGATGATTGTGATATAAATTATGGTGGCAGTAAAGAAATAGGTAATAAAAAAATTGTTGTTGTGGATACTAGAAATGGAGCAGGAATGGAAGACAATGATTTTATTAATATAAAAGCATGGATAAGACCATCTGTTTCTGAAGCCAATGGTACTGGAGCTATTTTTGAAGGACCATCAGCTATAGAGTATAAGAGTGTTGGAAATTATGAAAGTATAAATTGATGCGATATATACCAATATATCATATTAAAAGAATAAAAGATATTGCGAAAGATAAGATATGTTATCTTTTAGACATACTTGGCGTAGAACACGATGGGGATAATAGTTATGGATCATTGGCTAGGATATCGGCACCATGTCCAATTCACGGAGGAGATAACACAACAGCTTGGTCTTGGAAGTGTAGTACAGGATATTGGAAGTGTTTTACCAGAGGGTGTCACGAAACATATAAGGGAGATATATTTGGGTTAGTAAGAGGTATCTACGCACGTTCCGGAAAACAAATGAGTTTTGTCGAATCTGTAGAATGGGTTGCGGAAAAAATTGGTTACAAACTAGCTAACAAAGAAATAGATAGCGAAAAATTAGATATATATAATCAAACATTAACATCCAATAGATTAAAACAATTAAAACTTATAAACACTGATCAATCAACAAAAATCCTAAGAATAGATGATGTAAAAAAAATGATAGTGCCTGACACATATTTTAAAAAGCAAGGGTTCAGTGACAGAACTATTGAAAAATTTAATATTGGATTTTGCAACACTCCAAATAAACCGTTATACATGAGGGCATTTGCTCCAATAATTGATGAAACTGGTGAATTTGTTATTGGGTACACAGGTAGAAGTATTTATCCCAAATGTTCGAAATGTTCATGTTATCATAATCCTGAATACGACTGTCCTCCAGAAAGAAAAAGACGATATTATCCGAAATGGAAACATGTAGGCTCTACAATGGATGCTGTCTACAATATAGATAAAGCCAAAAATTTTATTGCCGAATCGTATACAGCTATCATAACAGAGGGTCCAAAAGATGTATGGAGACTTGACGAAGCAGGAATACATAATTCTGTTGCTATTTTGGGTCTTCAAATACACCAAAAACATAAACAGCTTCTTCAAAAAAACGGAGCATTGTCGTTAATCATTCTTGTCGATGCAGACCCAGCAGGATTTGCATCAATAGAGCGGATAAAGAAAGAATTTGGAAAAAGCTTTAGATTGTATTTTTTAACTGACAAGATAGCAGACGGGAAAGATCCGGGCGACCTGTCTACAGATCAAATAACTAAGGATATCGCCCCACTCATTAAAGAAATAGAGGACGTGAGAAAATGTCAGAGTTAAAACCTTCAAACCCTAAAGATATTGTTGGAGTTAGAAAAGCTCCAATGTCAACAGTATCAGCAGCAGTAATGGCAGAAATAGGTGTGGGGATGCTAGAGGGAGCGGTTAAATACGGAAGGCATAATTACAGAGTTGTTGGTGTTAGGGCTAGTTCTTATTATGATGCTGCAAAAAGACATATTCAAGCTTGGTGGGAAGGCGAAGACATTGATCCTGACAGCGGATTAAATCATATAGTGAAGGCTATCACATCGTTAGTTGTTCTTCGGGATGCTATGATACAAAACAAAATGACTGATGATCGTCCACCACGATCAGAACCGTTTTATGACAAGCTCAACAAATTGGCTGCGGAAATTATAGATAAATATAAGGACAGAAACCCAATTCATTACACAGAGGAAAACAAAAATGGCTAAAACAACCACTGCATATGCAAATGTAGGATGTCCGATTGGCTCAAAAGTATTTACCGCTGAACTTAGTTGTATAAAAAATGTAAAAATTCGTAATTGGGTTACTGAAGTTTTAGATAGCGATATTGTTCCAGGTTATTTTTGGTGGACAGCAGCAAGCACGAGCGGAAAATATCATCCTCATCTATCGTTAGGACCGGGTGGTCTGATAAGACATGTGAAATACTGTGTGTACTGGTGCAAGGAACTGGTCAGGGCATGTGGTTTTAAGCCACAGGATGGGTTTAAGCACGAAGACGAAGTAATAGCTGCCGCTATATTACACGATCTTATAAAAAATGGCTTCGACTATGATGGTTCGTTTAAGAAGGGAATGAACTGGACCCCTTGTCATGGTTGGCGTCTAGCTGATCTTCTGAGAGTTAAATATCAATCGCTAAAAAATGAGCCATGGTTTGAAAAGGTAATGTGGGGTATATCTGCTCATATGGGGAAATGGGGGGATAAAGATGCTGCAAAATGGCAAAATGCTCCGAATCAAGATTGTATGGAAGTGGCCAAATTAGTCCATCTTGCTGATTATTGTTCTAGTCGTAAACTCAGTTGTTTCGAAAATTTGAACAAAGAAGCCCAAGAATCACTTGAAAAGGTAAAACATTGATTGTAACAAGAATGAGATCGTCAAGTTATAAAACATACGAAATGTGTCCTTGGCTATATTTTTTAGAGTATGTTTGCAATATACCTTCAGAATCAGGTAGAGCGGCACGAATAGGGACGATAATCCATGGAGTTTTGGAAGAATCATCTATAGCTCGCCTAAAAGGACTTCCTGACATAGACAGATTCAAACTATTGGCAGAATTAGTGGCCAAAGATGGCGACTTAAGACCTGATGATGTAAAAAAAGGAACTAGGTGTTTAGAGTGGTTTCAAAAAAATAGTGAATGGGACCCATACTCCAAGTCGATAATAGGAGTAGAAACAAAATTCGAGATAGAGTTAGAGGGAGAAAAATGGAGAACGGTAGACGAAAGTGGCAAAGAATGTCAACTTGTTATTACCGGTACAGTAGACAGAACCGATGAAATAGGACCAGATTGGTTACACATAATAGATTATAAGACTGGTGCTAGAAAAGATTTTAGCAAACCTAAGCCTACAGTAAAAACAAGCCAAGATATTTTCATGGATATTCAACCACGTATGTATCATAAGGCACTCAAACATATTTATGGAGAGAGGTATAGTAATTTCTTGGTCACTATGTTGTATCCAAATGACGGTGGTCCATTTACTATCTCTTATAATGATGAAGATATAAAAGTTACTGATAATATGCTTCAAAAGAGGTTCAGGACTATTTTAACCAATAATAATCCTAAAAGAAATCAATCTTGGAAATGCAAATCCTTTTGTTCCCATGGTAAAAATGGTATTTGCGATAAAGTGTTTAGTGACTTCAATAAGTATGGTATTGAATATGCCACGATGATGTGGGCAAAACCAGCATCCTACAGACGGGGTTAATAAATGAATAGTTGGACCAGTTTACATAATCATTCTTTTTATTCTGTTCTAGACGGCTTTGCATCACCTGATGAAATGGCCAAAAGAGCTAGCGATTTAGGTATGTCTGCTTTGGCTATAACAGATCACGGAAGTGTTTCTGGAGTTGCTCGTTTCTTTGAGGCGTGTAAAGAGTTTGGCATAAAACCCATAGCTGGTTCGGAACTATATATCAGTCACGACCACGCAACTATCAAAGACAAGGCTCACAAACTTTTGAGTCACATGGTTGTTTTAGCAAAAAACATAGACGGGTGGCATGATCTTATAGAATTGATAGAAGCTTCTTCTAGTGAAAAGTTTTTTTATTA
This sequence comes from Balneolaceae bacterium, assembly GCA_041656135.1. Classification (GTDB taxonomy): domain Bacteria; phylum Bacteroidota; class Rhodothermia; order Balneolales; family Balneolaceae; genus Balneola. The sequence goes on from JBBAEC010000029.1 coordinate 19,264, forward strand.
CAAGCCCAGAATTCATTTTTTTGGCAACGACGGACTAGAAAAATTTGCCCAAAGAGGAAATCTTATAGGTCTAAATGGACACCAAGGCTCTATATTGTCTAATTCATTGTTTGTCGATTTATCATTACCGCAAGAAGAAATAAGGGAAACACTTCGTGAAGCATATAGGTCAAACAAAAATACCAAAACTACAGAGCATTTTAAACAATTCCTTATACCCAACTGGTTAGAACAAACATCATGTTTTGCCCTGCGTCTCGAAAAGATTTTTGGTAAAGGCAATTTTTTCATTGAGATTCAGAATGAACTTAACGAAAATGACTCGCTGGCCCTATACATACACCCCTTGATAAGAGATTGTTTGCGTGAAGTGAGCTTAAAAACTGGGATTCCCGTTTGCCCAACCTGCGATAGTCATTATGCTGATAAAAATGATGCTGAAGGACAGAGAACTCTTATTCTAATTCAACAAAAACTGACAGAACAAGAAGCCGAAGACAAGATAGAAAGAGAAGATGATGATTTAATAGGATCATTCCTCGGTAGTGAAAATTTTTATATTCATAGCAATGGTGAAATGTTAAGTTCTGGTTTCACGCAAGAGGAATTGAAAAACAGTATTAAAATTGCCGATATGTGTGATATTTATGATCTTACCTCTGACCCGTTGCTTCCTTCATTTGATGTCCCCGATTTTCCAAAAGATAATAAAATTCTATCTAAATATAAATCAGATGCAGATAAATATCTTATGCATCTGTGTATTATCGGTGCTCAAGAGCTTCAACCTTGGATTAAAACTGGAAAAACCAAAAGGGAGTATTGGGATCAGATAAAATATGAAATAAGCGTTATTGAAAATGCTAAATTATCTGATTATTTTCTGATAGTAAGAGATTTATGTATGGCTGCTGATAATAGACCATCAGATCACTCTTTTGATTGGCAGAAATGGAGGGGAGAAATAGACCCCATCAAAAGAGGTCCGGGCAGAGGTTCTGCCGCAGGATGTCTAATATCATATTTGATTGGAATTACAAAAGTAGACCCGCTCATGCATGGGCTATGGTTTAGTCGTTTTTATAATAGTGGTCGTAATAAACCGGGTCACATTTCGTTGCCAGATATTGATTGTGACTTTGCTGTAACAGACAGAGATTGGGTTATTAACTATTTAAGACACAAATATGGAGAAGATCATGTTGGTTATATGGTAACCTTTGGACGTATTATGGGGAAAGCAGCAGTAAAAGATGTTTTTAGAATAAAGGGTATAAAGAATGGATATACAATAGTTAATGAATTATCCAAATATATACCTGACGAATCTCAAATATCAGACGAACTAAACGAAATACGAAAAAGTGATCCAGATTATGGGATTTTAAGATGGGCTGTAGACAACTCCGATACTGTGGCAGAAAGTTATAATTCTCACCTAAGGCCATTGTTCGATTTGGCTATGAGACTAGAGGGGGTAAAACGCAATCAAGGTCGTCATGCAAGCGGAATCATTGTCTCTAAAGAACCACTGTCCAAGTTTTTACCAGTGGTTTTTGACCCTAAGACTAAATCAAGGATTGTCGGTTTTGAGATGAACGATACTGAAAAGTGCGGAGGGGTAAAATTCGATATCTTGGGGGTAACTGTTCTAGACAAAATTAAATTTACGGAAGATTTAATAAATGGAAGAAAAACAGAAATCGTTAATATTAACAAACATCAAAAATAAAATCGCTGCATGTAATAAATGTGTGTTGTGTAAGAATCGCGTAAGGGCGGTTGTTGGTCGTGGAAATCCCAATGCTCAAGTGATGCTCTGTGGTGAGTCCGGAGGCGTGAGTGAAAATCAAGTTGGAAAACCATTCGTTGGCAGATGTGGTATGCTTTTAAGCAGAATGTTGGTCGAGGCAGGAATAGATGAAGATGATCTATATATTACAAATATAGTAAAATGTTCTCCACCTAATAATAGGAAACCTAAACGTGACGAAATCGATGCTTGTAAAAGATTTTTAGCTGAAGAATTATGGTTGATTAAGCCGATAATAGTAATAGCGTTAGGGCAGACCGCAGCCAGTCTGTTCATGCAGTCTAAAGAGAAGATAGGCAAATTGGTGGGTCAAGAAAAAGAACAGTATTATGGGTATACTGTTATCCCGGCCTTTCATCCAGCTTATATTTTACGTAATCCTTCTCGTAAAGACCCCAATAAACCATATCTACGTAATCTTGCTATTTTCAAGGATATAAAGGAAAGATTTTTTGCCTAAGATTAAATTTACATTATGCGGATGTGAAGTTGATACGGATAATTTTGAGGTAGAAAAGGTTCCCACTAATTGTAGGGCAGTTTGGGATCTGTTAGCTCGTGGTGACACCAAGGGTGTGTTTCAACTTGAATCCAATCTTGGTAAACAGTGGGCTATGAAAGTTTCACCGCAAAATGTTGAAGAACTATCTGCACTAACCGCTTTGTTAAGACCCGGCTGCCTTGAAAGCGGGATGGCCGAACAGTATGTTAAAGTAAAAAATGGGGAAGAAAAACCCACTTACATCCATCCTGCACTAGAATATATTCTTGGGCAAACATATGGTCAATTAATCTTTCAAGAACAAGCAATGGCTATTGCTGTTATTTTGGCGGGTTTTTCTGATACAAGGGCCGATGATCTTAGAAAGGGGATAGGAAAGAAAACATCCTCCGCTTTTCCTGCTTTGAAAAAAGATTTTGTGGAAGGTGCTGTATCTCTAAAAGAAATCAAGGTAGGGGATAAGGTATTCCCGCCTCTTACTGCTAACGAAGCGGAAGAAATTTTTGGTTGGATTGAAAAGTTCCAGCGATACGGGTTCAACAAGTGCTTGTCGCCAGCCACTGTTGTAGAAACAACAGGCGGCTTTAAAGTGCTAGAAGACGTATCTGTCGGGGATTTAGTTAAGACCCCTAGTGGATATGCCCCAGTAGTAGATAAGTGCTACAATGGACACCGCGATGTTTTTAGGGTGACTCTAGAAGACGGCAAGTTTATTGAGTGTACTATAGATCATAAGTTTATGTGCGAAGACGGGATAATCAGGCCACTGTACGAAATTCTTAAAAAAAACATCGCTCTTGTCGTGGAATAAAAAGATGGCCCCGAATCCAAGACTCAAAAAATAAATGCCACGAGAGACGCGAGCAAGAACAGATTTTGTCTCGACAGAGAGATCAAGTTACTTAGATTTTGGGAAGATGATATCTTACACGATAAATGCGTTGTTATTCAAAGGATAAGAGATGAATGTAAGTAAGGTGGTGAGGGTGGAACATTTAGGCATGATGCCCACCATGGATATTGAGATCGACAGTGACGATCATATTTTCTACGGTAATGGTATAGCCACCTCAAATAGTCATTCAGTATGCTACGGTGGTTATTTAGCTTATTGGACTGCATGGTTAAAGGTTCATTTTCCAATCCATTTCTTTACTTCGTGGCTAACCTATTCTTTGTGGAAGCAGATTCCAAAGGATGAAATTGTCGAATTGGTTGATTCGTGTAGAATAACCGGAGCGGCTACGGTTCGCCAACCGGACATAACAATAGGAAATGTAAGTTTTAAATCGAATGGTAACGATATAGTATTTGGTCTAATGAGCATTAGGGGGGTGGGTACCAGTGCGACAGAAATTCTTTCTGCCTTGAAAGAAAGATACAAACCTGGCAAAAGATATTTTTATAATCTATTGTTAGATATCCACAAAATAAAACGTAATGTTGCTGAAGCTCTTATAAAAAGTGGTGCCTGTGATAAATTCGAGTATAATAGATCATTTATGCTTCAATGTGTTTATAGTGTTTATGGTACCACCGAAAGAGACACCGAAGGTAAAATAAAAAACAAGAGCGGTTTGTCCAACAAAGAGTTAAAAGCTTTTAGTGATGATCTTAGCACTCAAATGGAAACGTCAAACGAGATCCCCTCCCTAGAAAGATCTTTTACTGTAGCTATTGATGCCGCAATGAAAAAACGTAAACCACTAGTAGAAAATCTATATAATAAAATATTAGAAATCCATCCGGAAACAAATACAGATAAAGCATTTTGGGAAAGGGATTTGTTAGGACTCCCATTATCTTGTAGTGCGGCCGATGATATATCTAGCGAACTTAGTGATACAAAATGTTCTGAGTTAATTTATAAAAGAAAAGGTGCCACAGTTAAAGTGGCATGTTTGATTGAGCAATTAAAACTCATGAAAACGAGAGAAGATAAGGAATATGCATATTTACGGATAAGTGATTCTACTGGATCTTGCAACAGGTTGGTCGTTTGGCCAGAAGTATTTCAAAAGAATAGAGATAAACTGGCAGAAGACGAGGTGCTGGTTTTAACATGTAAAATTGATCACTATAAGGGGAAAAATCAACTTGTCGTTACTAAAGTCACTAAGGGCAGTAAAAAAAATAATACGTAATTCTAATCTTTCATGTGATGCTAATATTGACACCAAAGAAAAGGTTATTACTTATGGATGCGATAGTATCTTTGGTGGAGTTGTTTGTATTACTCGTGTGGATAATGGACTAGTAGCTAAAACTCAATACACAGACAGATATGGACGAGAGTATGAGTTATTAGTTAGTCTTGGAAAATATTGCATAAATCCATTCATTTCAGTTGAAATAATAACATCTGCAACCGGCAATGGATATCCAGTAGATCTTATAAATTGGTATGTAGATGGTAAATCGGTAAAAGACAGTAACTTCAGAATAGTTTTTAATGATGATGACGATAAAATAAAGAAAAAAGAATCTATGCTTGTGGGAGCAGTTGCGAAATCAATAGAAGGCACAGCAAATGAAACTTCCGAACTTGATAAATATGCTACTGGTATTGTAGAATTTGTAACAGGAAAATATAAATTTTTGAAAAATGATTGAAAATGGATATAACCATGTATAAAATTATTGGATATGATTGGGCGGAATTGACGGAGCCTCTATTGGGTATAAAATACGAACCGCCAGAAGACATGCTTTTAAGTGAATATGAAGATGATATATCAGAGAAAATAAAAACAAAGCTTGCTGAGTTATCTTATATAAGCGAAGGGCAAGAGGAAAAAATAAAGAATGTTAGAAAATTTGTTAAATTACTCAGTAAAAACGATGCAACAAAACGTAGGGAACTTGTAAAAGGATTATATCGCATAAAAGATGATGCCACATTCTTAAAATACACATCAATACTATTGAGGAATCTTTGGACTTGAATAAAAAAAGAATACTCTTTTGTGGTGAAGCCAGCCCATTAAATACAGGTTTTTCAACCTATTATCATGAATTGCTCAAAAGATTATATGCATCTGGCAAATATGAAATAGCAGAACTAGGTTCTTATATTTCTGGCGACGATCCACGGTTGACTTCTGTCCCATGGAAAATCTATCCTGTTATGCCATCAAATAATGATAAAACGGCATGGAATATATATAGGTCTGATAATACCAATCAGTTTGGAAAAGCTATATTCGAATCAGCCCTGTTAGATTTTAAACCTGATATTGTAGCTGACATAAGAGATATGTGGATGTGTAGCTTTCAGGCAGATAGTCCACTTCGTGATTTTTTTAGCTTACTGTGGATGCCTACAGTTGACGGAGAACCACAGCGGCAAGAATGGCTAGATTATTATAAAAATGCAGATGGTTTGTTAACATATAGTAAATATGGATTACGCTTACTAGAGCAAGGTGGATGTAAAAATGTTATTGGGAAGGCTTCTCCGGGAGCAGATTTAGAGAATATGTATCCCGTTGAAAACAAAGAAGAACACCGTAAAAAACTAGGTATTCCTCATGATGCATTTGTTGTAGGAACTATTATGAGGAATCAAAAAAGAAAGCTATTTCCAGATCTTATACGTTCGTTTAAGCTTTTTATAGATACGTGTAATAAAAAAGGAAAGTATGATCTGGCTAAAAAATCAGTTCTTTATTTACACACAAGCTATCCTGATGTGGGTTTTGATATTCCTCGTCATGTTCTTGAAAATGGATTACAGGACAAAGTTATTACTACTTTCAAATGCGAAGAATGTGGTCATATATCTATAGCTATGTTTTCGGGAGAGACAACAAAGTGTAACAGATGTGGTAAATTGACCGCTAGAACAACTTCTCCTAGTACCGGAGTATCAAGAAATGTTCTTGGACAAATTATCAATTTATTTGATGTCTATGTGCAATATAGCACTTGCGAGGGTTTTGGGCTGCCCATCAACGAAGCCCGAGCTTGTGGTGTCCCTGTTATGGCAACAGATTATAGTGCAATGAGTGAACAGGTTCACGAACCAGGCGGGTTCCCTATCAGAATAGAAAGATATTTTGATGAATCTGTAATGGAGACAGAGCAAAGAAGAGCATTGCCGGATAACCAACATTTGGCTAAGTTATTATTCAAATTTGCCACTCTACCAAAAGAAGACCGAAAGAAACTTAGCAAGGCAGTTCGCAAAGTCGTAGAAGAAAACTATACATGGGAACAAACCGCTAATATGTGGGAAAAAGCTATAGATAATCTACCTCCCCCTAAAAGAAAGTGGGATGACCAGCCCAAATTTCTTAATTTGCCAAAAATAAACCCTGAAAAAACTATGTATACAGATTTGGTCAAAATGGCGTATAAGGATATTTTAGGTAAAGAGCTATGGATAGGTGGATATTGTTATCAGCAAGAGCTAAACGTTCTTCAGGGTGGTCACAAAGTTGGAGATAGAGGTAAAGCAACAAGAATGAGTAAAAAAGATTGGTGGAAACAAGTAGAAGAATATGTCGATAATTATAACAGGTGGGAACAAAGAAGAACGAACATGATGAATCCCCCAAAAAAGAGTAAAGATATAACAGTGGGAGTGATATAGTGAAAATTTTAGTGGCGGGACCGTATAGAGACGGAACTGGATATAGTAAAGCTCTCCGTGAATACATTATGGCTTTAATCACAGCGGGGGCAGATGTGGTTTGTAGGCCAATTAAGATGAGTAATGGCTCTACAGACATAGAACCAATAATAGTTGCCTCAGAAAATAAAAATTTAAATAATGTGGATGTTTTTTTTCAGTGTAACCTGCCTCACACATTTGAGAGAAAAGAAGGAATACTCAATGTAGGTAGTTTTTTTTGGGAGACATCCCATTTTCGGCATAGTAATTGGGCCAGAAAAATGGATCTCATAGATATTATTATTGTCCCTACTTCGAGTAATGTAACTGCTTGTGAACAAAGTGGAGTAGAATCATCAAAAATTAACAAAATCAATGTGCCATGTGATATATCAAAATATAATAAAGATTATGGCAAAATAGATAGTGATTTGTTTAAAAACAAATTTATATTTTACACAATAGGAGAATTTCGTAAGCGTAAAAATTTCGAAGATTTATTGAAGGCTTATTATACCTTTTTTACCTCAAGAGATAATGTTCTTCTTGTTATTAAATCTTCTGCTTCCGGAAGTGACGAACAACAACTTAATGCCATATCTAGTTTTGTGGATACGGTTAGAAAATCATGCACAAGCGGACCCAAATATCTTTTTCCAAAGGTGGTTGTGATTCCAGGAACCATACCAGAAGAAAAAATAAATAGAATACACAACAGTTGTGATGTATTTGTTACTGCTTCTAAAGGTGAGGGATGGTGTTTACCAGCATTTGACGCCATGGCCTTTGGAAATCATGTTATAGCTCCTGACCATACTGCATTTAGAGAATATGATTGTGTAAAGGTTCCTAGCGTTATGGTTAATGTAGACGAAAATACTAAAGGCATTTCTGATCTTTATTGTGGGGATGAATATTGGTACCAGTGCGATGTAAATTATCTTGGCTGTTTAATGAAGAAAATGTATAGTGATTATGAAGATGGAACTTTGACACACAGAAGTAGAGAGCAAATAAACAATTACTTAAATACATATTCATATGCTACCATTGGTGATAAACTAATAAAACTTTTTGAAGGAAAAATAAATGGAACGATTTGAGATTATTACATATTCAGGACTGCCTATAGAAATTATCGCTAAAGAAGATATTATTGCAATTTTTAAAGAAGGCTATTTAGCAGAAAATGATGTCATAGAGTTCAAAGATAACAAAGATAATATCTCTAAGAATATAACATTTTTTGTAAAAGATATTATTATGATAGCTAAACATGGTAAAAAAATTGAATTACCACAAACCGATTTGGTAGAAATAAGTTTGAGGGTCCCTAACAGTGGAGTCGGGTTTATCAGTGTAGAAGTAAACACCAATGAGCAAAATGTTATAAAGGATACTCTTGCAGCCAAAGTTCCTATACAAGTAAATGATCCTCCTACAGGAATGTCTTTTGTTTTTAACCCATCTTATGTGTCTAGTATCACTTCGATAAGCAGATTATTCGTTGACCAATACAAGGATCTAAGACTAAAAAGAATGAATGAGATGAGAGCCAAAATGAAGGAGAGCGTTTAATATGCCGGGATATCTTACTGGTTTATTAAAATCTGTAAATGCAGATAATAATAGAAAACTGAATATATTGTGTTTTGCTACCCATGAATCATTTCAAACTAATTTGGCAAAGACCGGACACAATTTCTTTTTATTCTATCATCCCAGGATTAAAATGTGGGACTATAGGTACAGGGACCTACCATCTAACTATTTTATAATTGATGGTACTAGTAAAATACCAGCAGATATAACAATAGATTTGATACTTAGTCAATCCAGATGGGGACAACTACAACAATCCTTAGAGTTGAGATCTATGCTGCAAGTTCCCATTATACATCTTGAACATGTATTGCCAAGAGAGGGTTTAGATGGTAATATAAGGGGAGATTTGCACGTTTTTTTAACTGAGTACCAACAAAAGGCATGGGGACAAAATGGTCCAATCATTCCCACCGGAATAGATACTAATTATTTTTCTGGATGGAATGGTGAAGACGGTCGCATATTAACTGTGGTCAATGGCTATTACCAGAGGGCAAAAGAGACTGGGTGGGAATTGTATAAATCTGCTACCAATGGACTACCTATTCTCCCCGTTGGAGACACTCCGGGTTTTAGTAAACCAGCCCCAAGTTTAGATATTTTGCTAGAAATGTATAGAGGCTGTGGAGTATATTTGAATACTACAACTATGTCTACTTTGCCTATGGGGCTACTAGAGGCAATGTCTGTTGGTTGTCCTGTTGTAACAACTGGAGGGTGTGGTATAAAAGATTTTGTCAAGGATACAGAAAATGGATTTATAGCCGATGACCCAGCTACAATGACTCGTGCTCTGAAATGGTTATTGGACCCTCAAAATAAAGATAGGGCTAAAAAAATAGGTGAAGAAGGAAGAAAGACCATAATAGAAAAATTTGAATTAGAAAGATTTGTAAAAAATTGGAATGAGATTTTTTCTGGAACAGTCGGTACAGCTATTGGAGTGAATGCATGAAATTTTATTTTGGTTGCGAAAATAGACCCAGAAATGGTTATACAAATATAGACACACATGAAGCAGGAATGTCATATCCGCCAGAAGTGATAGATAGCCATTTTGGAGAAGGGTGTTTAGATAATTTTGAACTTGCTGAAGAAATAATAGCAGATAATGTTCTATCTAGATTTACAGTATCTGATGCTCCAGATGTTATAAAATATTGGCTTAGTAGACTTTCTGAGGATGGCTGTTTAATCATTACAACTGTAGACTTTGTAAATTTGCAAACACTATATGCAGACAGAAGAATATCTCATAATCAGCTTAATACTGAGATTTTCGGTAACGTATTTAATAACAATACAAGGAATAAATCTATATGGGATGTTGAATCATTAAAATCTGTGATAGAGCTTGTGGGTGCTAAAATAACGTCTCTTAGATTAGAGGGTGTTTTGGTTATTGTGGAGATCAAGAAACAGTGAAATTACAAACGTCTTGCAAAGGGTGTATTTTTAATGCAACTACTCACTGTACAATGGGTATGGTTGTCTCTGTGTATGATGATCATGGTATGTATGCTCATGGTTATTGCCACTGCAAGCGTTCGTCACATTGGCTTGCATCAATACAAGATAAAGTTAATATTAAACAAAAGGTTAAAATAGGGCTAGAACCAAAAGTTATATTTCTCTTTGATGCTAGAAATAATACCGTGAAAGATGTAGAATCGGCAATAAATAATTCTCCTGATAATGATATTTATGTTATCGTTAGTAAAGGTGGAGATATACTTGATGATATAATAAAAACCACATCAGATACTGTTTGTAAGATGCCTAAAAGAAAAAACAGTAGAAAATGGTATGTTGTAAATATGAGATCTGATAGAACATTCGATAGTTTTATATACGATGAAATTAGCAAGATAAGCGGTCCTAACGCATGGTTAGTGATTGGTGGTAAACGCAGAATAGATACGGAAGCATTCAGAAAAGATTTTATAGATAGACTTCCTCCCGCCCTTTTTGTTAAACACAACGGAGAAACATTTATATCTATGAGAATAATTAAAGAACTTGTTTTTAAAGATAGTGAAGCTGACACATTAGGATCACTTGTCACCTTTGGGTTAGAAAATCTTAGTGCTTATAAGTTTGTAAAACGGGCAGACAATGCTAGTGAGCTAATATATGATTACAGCAATAATACCAACATATAATAATCAAAAATATATAAATGGTGCCATTAATAGTATTGTGGGACAAACTGTAAAACCAGACTCTTTGATTGTCATAGATGATGGCTCTACAGATAACACTTTTGAAATTTTGTCTTCTCTTGGTAAAGTGTCAGGAGACACGATAAGTGGTAGTGTCAATGGAGTAAATATATATATAGTTAGGACTAAAAACAGGGGCGTTTCAGCAGCAAGAAATCTAGGTATTAAAATGGCTTCTGGAAGTGAAATAATATGCTTTCTAGATGGAGACGATTGGTATGAACCTACCAAAATAGAGAAATCTTTAGTTGAATTAAAAAAAGATCCCTATGTCGCTATGGTTTATAGTGATTTTTATACTTATTATGAATCTATTGATGTTAGAGTTAGAGAGTTTAAGAGACCATTTGATTACCAAAAGTTAATATTGGATAATCATGTTAATTCTAATTCTGTGTTTAAGACAGTTATATTCCAAGAGGTTGGTTTATTTAATGAGTCACTTACAATGTCTGAGGATTATGATATGTGGCTCAGGATTGCTCATGTGAGTGACATATTCCATATTCCGGAAGCACTATTCACATACCGAATAACTGGCTCAAACACAACATCTAGACACACTATTAATGAAATTCTAGAAGCCAATAATATAGTTCAGGGGGCTGCTATGGAGCGATACAAAAATGGCTAATTTAAAAAAAATTCAGAAAAGAAAAACTAAAGAAAAACTAAAAAATAGACGAAAACTCTTAATAGATGGTGCTCCCGGAAACTATGCAGTTGTATTTGATGATCTTGGAGCTAATCAAATATTAAAAACTTTTATACGCAGGATAAGCAAAGGCACAACAAATCCTGTTTCTGTATTTTATGTCAATCTTGGAAAAGAGAGATATAATGTTCCGGTTGCAACATACCCCATCTTTATGACAAAACACACGAAGTCTCCTATTGTTTGCACGTCCGCCTTATCAGCTAGTTTTGTAAATGGAAAAAGATTTCTGTATGTTTGGTATCCAGAATTTATTTTTACAAAACCGATGGATAGTATGTGGTACAATAATGATATTAAATTTATAGCAAGAACAAATGACATAGCAAAGTTAATAAAAACTGAAATAGGCAGAGAAATAGTGGGAGTCTCTGATAACTGGGATATAGAAAAATTTTTAGGAGTCATGTAATGAAGGTTGTTGAAATCAAGGCAAGGTTGATGGAACTGGGGATAAAAAAGGAAGATCTAAAATCCCTTAGAAAACCAGCTTTAGAAAAACTTCTCAAAGAAAAGGACACAACTACACAGGAAGAAGTAGTAAAGGAAATTTCTTCTTCAGATCCGGAGTGGACCGATATAATTATGAAGCTTTTTGTGAATTCAGAATTAGTAGACGGTTCACCAACATGCAATGGTTTACGAAGGGTATGCGAAAAAGTTATCGGTAAAATAGTGTGTACTGAATCTTATGTTGAACAAACACCAGATATAAACAATGCATACAGAGCTACAGTTAAAGTTGTTATTCATCTTGCTAATAAAGAAATGTACACTGGGTGTGCAGATGTACACAGAGGAAATGCAGAGCAAACATTTGCTGCTCATCCGGTAGCAACTGCTGAAACTAGAGCTAAAGCTCGTGCCCTCCGTGACGCCCTACGAATAAACATAATATCTTCAGAAGAACTTAGTAAGCCAGAAATAGACGAGCCTGATGGTACAGATAACAGAGCTAATAGTAATATAATTGGTGGTATTAAAACTACATGCTTACAACAAAATATTGATCCAGATAAATTAGCCAAAATGCTACATGGAAATGATGTAGTGTTTGAAAATATTACAGATAAACAAGGGCAAGATATCATGCAGAAACTGATGTCTTATATAAAGAAGGTCGAAAGTATTCCAAAGGAAATCAAAAGGGAGCATAAGTGATGGCTGAAAAAAAATATCATCCGAAGTTTGCTATTTACAAACCCACCAATAATTTTAAAGGATCAGCAGCACAACTGGAAATATCCGATAAGGAAAGTGGTCCTCAGTTATTTATGGTCTTTGCCAAACAAGTGGATGGGAAAGATAACAATGGAAATTTTAAATTCGACTGGAATAAGGATTCAACAATAACGGTAAAGTTGGGAGAGACAGATGTCGGTGAACTCCTAGCTGTACTTAGTGGTCTTAAAGAATCTTTAGGTCAAGGTAAGGGGCTTTATCATCAAATTCCTAACTCGACAGAGAACAAAAGCCTTGATCTCAAATTAGCTACCGCCAAAAATAATGATGGAACAGTAATAAAACAAGGATATTATCTGTCTGTATCTTCCCAAAAGGAAAAGGGTGGTGCAGTGAACAGAATCTCTATGCGACTTACACTGGGGGAAGGATGTATCATGTCAAATTTGTTAAATACTTATATAACTAAACTATATAAATGGTATCAAGTATTATAAAAGGTTTTTGATAAAAGATAGGCCCCGAAAGGGGTCTTTTTTATTGACCACTCACATATTCGAAATTCTTTTTCACGTACACATAGACTTCAGGTAGTTCCCAATTGGTGACCGATGCCCTCCATCCCTGGTGCCACTCGCTTTGGAGAGGTAATCCACTCCATCCATCAGGTGGAGCACTCCATTCGGTAGGATCAGCAGTTTCATCTTCAGCGAATTCTAATTCCACAACCGCAGTACCATCAGAAAACTGAAAATCTCCTGGTGATACCATTTCAATATTATGAACTGCGTTAGCAGTTCCACCAACAAAAGAACCAACGGTTATACCATGAACCTTAACATTCACATTAAATGGAGGTGAATCGACGGTAGATGCCTCTATTATTTGTATTACAACACGACTATATTCTTCATTTACCGGCCAATAATCCCATGTTAGGGTAAAAGTTTTGGTACAGAGAGCCTCTACATCATAGACTATCGGAGGATAATCTAGTTCGTATGCATATCCAGATCTGCCCAAAAACATATCTTGGGTCAAATATGGCCAATCAATAGTAGATAAGCCAGAAAAAGCATTCGCTCTAGCGGTTTCGAAATCTATATACCCATAAGCGGTTTCAACCATAGACTCAAAATCGTAAAATGGGTCCCAAAAATTAGTTCCCAACATGGACATCGTGTCTAAAAATCTGGCTATATCATTAGGAACCCAAACAGCTAATTTCTGATTATTAGGATAACTCCAATTATCTTCATTTATACCAGCAACACTAATAATATTTGTTACATCAAGTCTGCTTAGATTAGATTCATTAACCCACCATGCAGCGTTTAATAAATTGGTGCAAGCATAGCGTAAATTATCTATTGGTATTATAGAAATTTTTTCTCCACCATTCAGTGTGTCTGGAGCATCTATATAAACACGATCCGCATATGGGGTGAATAAATTATATTCGACATGATCTCTTCTTTCTATAAAAGCTGAGATGAGTTCATTTATTTCATCTGGCATAGGTTTCATGCTAGAATCTACTGGTATTCTATCGTATGGCATTATTAATTCCCATAATATATATCGATCTGTTTAAAATGGATAGCTATATTGTTATTTGATTCATCTTTGATAAAACCTACTATAAATTCACCTGAACTGTTTATTCTACGCTGATCACCTTGTTCATAAATGTAAACATCTATTTCTTCTTTTTCTTCAGAAAGAGCATAATCACACTCCATCATTTCGACAACATTCCAACCCTCATTAAGGACTACGTCAGTCCCAGATGCATATTTCATACTGGTACCCTGCGGTACCGTCCACACCTTTCTGTCATTATCATAACGTAGATCTATTGGGGCGGCAACATACTTCTCTGGGTCAACCTCCCATCCATAATCGACCCCACCGAAAAATTTCGTTCCTGAACATCCTTCATTTTCATTAGGAATAGGATTCCCGTCTACACTATATCCCCATCCTACAGCTATAATAGGAAGTCTTAAACCGATTGATCTTATGTGACTAAAACTTCTAGTATCTCTAATATCTAGAAAATCACCTAGATCATCTTCCAGTTCACAGGCAAAACTGTCGCTACTTACAACATTCCTGTGCCACCCACTACCCAACGGAGCATGATGCATAGTTTCTGAAGAGGTGTCGTTTGCTCCAGTAAAAATGCCAAATGGGAAAATATTATTGCTTAAAACACCAGATGAACTATCATATGGTTCTCTATTTATAATAGACCCTGTCTTAAAAAGACTCACAGTGGGCATTTCATCGGTAGAAACCGTAGAAAATGGCAGAAATATGCTGGATATATCACAACCTGCTGTTCTGTTATATTCATCATCTTCGTCATAAACCCTTAGATGGTTCCTATAATCATTCCGAGTGTCAATAGACATAGTAAACCGAGAGTCTTGTTTATCCTCGTCGCTCATTGGGAAACCGGGTTCCATACCACTAGGTGTCCATACAGCGAATATACTTGTTATAGAATCTTTAGCCATCAGTCAGTGTTCTCCTTAAAAAAAACTACTGCGGTTAAATCCATGATGTCTATAATACCATGGGTAAACATTTTCCCACCAGTTTTCACCCTCAATTGCAGGAATCATAGTTTTTTGTTCTATTTCTTTTTCTCTATACTTCAATTTACTGATATCATCAAATTCACTTTTGCCAAAAGTTCCAGGTAATTTCATATAAGTGCTTACAACATAATTTGTTGTTATGCCATCCTCTCCAAAATTACATCTTATAGAAGTAATATAGCTATTTTTACCGATCTTTTGTAACGGATACAATTCTGGAAATCCAGTGACAACAAAGTCTGCCGCAGTCAATTTATAATCAGGAGAATAAGATTGGAGCAATCTGTCTTCGGCAGCAGATTGAAGACCAACCTCTTTGTCCGCAAAGTTCCATGGGGCCAATGATGTGTCAGAAACTATTTCTGATTTACCAACAAAACCATCGCTTCTTGTTAAATACCATGGTCCATAACGCATAACTTTGCTAACCAATGGGACAAAAGCCATCTCATAATCAAGGTTAACTAATGGTTTTTCATAATGAAAAATATCGGAATTAGAACTACGAGCACTTTTTTGTATTTCTTTTGCGAGAGATCTTGTCGCATCGTAGCCATATTCATCATAAATACCCAAATCAAACAAAAGTCTCAAAATATTATATAAGTCTGATACCCTATACTCTTCAAAATCAAGATATGTTGGAAATGGCAAGGTTAATATTGCCATATCTGGTCTTCCTTTAAGTTGTTCTACCTCACAAGATATTAATACCGCTGTGTCACAATATGTCAGACAAGGGGAGTTAATGTCTTCAAACAAAACCTTTTTTGTACCATCTGCATACATACCAAAACTACCACTAGGATAATTCTTGCACAAAATGATAGGATTAAAAAGATCTAGATTATCAGCTAAAGCATAATTTACATTATTTAAATCTCTTTCAAATACCTCATCATGTAATGAATCGAAATATTCACGATATGGATAAGCTATTCCAGAAGGAAAACCACTCCCCTCACAATCGAAAAAGCCTCTATTTGTCACACCATATTCAATTTCTGGAGCGAATTCTTTAGTAGGTACCTCTAAATCGTCCCATATTCTTTCCATGATAGCACTTCTCGGAAGGGTAACTATAAATTTTCTACCAAGGTATTCTTCTGCATATTTTCGTGTTTCTTCGTAAAAATATTTTCCAAAGCGTTCAGCATATTCCCTTTTTCTCTTACTCCAACCTTCTGGAAAAGTTCTAGAGGCAGTAATATATTTTTCAAGAGACATACTGGGATGATCTTTTAATCCAGAAAGATTGATAGCTCCATACCCCAACTCCCTCGCAATATCTGGTTTTGAAAACTTCATCTCCATATAAAATTGTTCTTCTCCCTGAAGTGCCGCTTGCATTAAAGGTATAGTAAGAAAAACACCATCCACCATATCGTCACGATATGTACCCCGAGAAAAATAAGGTCTTAGAGAATTTTGTTCATCATCTTTAATAAAAGTAAATGTGTCTGTATCGTCTATACCCCCACTGGCACTACAGAGTGTATTTCTTAGAGATATACGTTCACTAGGAACACGAAATTGAAAACTCTCAATAAAATTGCCTAGATCCAAGAACGGCTCACGAAGAGGTTGTTGTACACCATCTTTTTGATATACGCCCCAAAATGGATACAAATTACCTACATTCCCATCTCCGGGATTATCCAATTCTTCTTCTTCTAGCTTATCCATTAGCTCATGATAATCATCTAAATCAACACTATCATCTGGGCTATGCGGAATTTCTATTGTTTTATCATAAATTTGCACGCCAGAGGTCACCCAAAACCTTTTCTTAGGGGAAGTGGCCATATACATTTTATTTTTATAATCACCTATTATCACCTTGCTGTTAGGCTCATTACGTAATTCTTCCCCACCTCCATAGCTTAATAAATTATCGCCATACCTAGAACTTATCCAGCTTGCAATATCAGAAGATGTGGTGTCTTCTAAATTATGCTTAATACCAACAAAGGTAACCAAACATTTGTCTTCAGCTATTTTTCTAGATTTGACATAGAAATCTGCCCCAGCATCATTAGCCACCTTAGATACTAATGACAATAAATCTATATTTTGTACATCTATTCTGTACCAATCTGGAATATTATTGAATACCTTATTTTTATCTACTACCTCCTTAGACGGAAGATACATAGAATTTGTACGAGGTATAAAATCTTCAAAAGCAAATTCAAATTCAATATTGTAAATTTTTACTTGAGCAGCAAGTATAGCTTCCTTTATTTTTTCCCAAGATATTCCATACTCATTTTTCCCAGAGGTCATACCAAGGTCGTGATAACCATAAGCGTCTATGACATTATCGCCTATGGATGTACTACCCACACCAATTTCGGCAGTCATAGATAAGCTATTACAAAGTACATGGACACCATTTAAAATCTCTCTGGGATCAGATATATTTATTGTTATAGTTCTTCCGGAAATATTTATCGTATCCTTTTTGAAACTAGTGCATATACCAGCGAAATAAGTCGGATATTGTTCGTAATTAGAGCCGGGATCACACCAATTTAAAGCCATTAACGGAAAATAATTGTTGTCTACGATATCAGACTCTCTCGGTAAACTAAATCCATATAATTTAGCCACACCCAGAGTATTATTTTCATCATTTTCAAGAGTTCCGAATAAATTAGAGTAAGAATCATCAGGCTCATCTATGGTGTTTCCCATATCCGGATCTTGGGCCACTGTTATCTCTACAGTAGATGCCTGGTTGTTCAGGCCAAAACTCATATTGGTAGAGATAATAGGAGCATTCAAGAACATGTACATACGATTATGATATTTTATGTCAGTAAGTGCATAATCTTCTTTTATAAAGTTTTCTGATGCCTTTGGCGTTGGATAATAAGTCATTTTGTTTTACCTATAACTATAGCTGAATGGAGAACCATCTGTACGCACCTTCTTTATCCACGAAATAGAATAATTGTAACGCAGATTTATAGGATCCCAGTTTTCTTGACAACTCTTAACATAACAATTATAGTCAGGCTTGCAGGCTATGACAATACCAGAAATATCAGGTTTATTTAGATATTTATCACGAAAAGATGTAACTCCATTATCAGTATGCCAACCACTCCCCATTATACAGCTTATTGATACTTCTCTCTCTGGACTACTATAAGTATACATATCTTGTATTATTGGACCAAGTGCTCTACCAGGAATATCAATAGACGCTACTATA
Source organism: Balneolaceae bacterium (assembly GCA_041656135.1). Taxonomy (GTDB): domain Bacteria; phylum Bacteroidota; class Rhodothermia; order Balneolales; family Balneolaceae; genus Balneola. The sequence goes on from JBBAEC010000029.1 coordinate 37,744, forward strand.
TTCTGTGATCCAACATCCACTATAGAAATTTCTTCCTCTACAGCACCACTTATAGAAGGTTCCGGTCCAGCCTCGTAAGATAATTCATACGATATAGTTCCGCCCTTTTTGTCATATGAAACCATTTTAGACAATGGGTAGGTTTTAAGAGAATCTACATTAGTTTCTTCTAATATACGATCTCTCGCCATCCCAATTATTGTTGGAAAAACATTATATGCTGCATTATATCTATCCGTATGGTTATTATAACTCTCTGATAATCCAACTATATTACCATTTATAGAAATTTCTGTATTTGGATCATCATATCTTTCTCTAGAAGCTATAGTATATGTCTCTATAAAACTAGATGCCCCAGATTGAAATACCCATTTTTCGCTTGAGGTACATCTACCCTGAGATTCATCTATTTGTTCTGATTTGACCAGATTATAATGTTGTCCAGAAACACTTATAAGAGGAAAAAATGTTGATATAGAGTCAGTACCATTTCTCAAGTCTGAAAATTTCATTGCTGCGTGACATGCTTCCTGTGCAGCAACATGACCAGACAGACTTATTCCACCATGTCCATCAAATATAGAGTTACCCTTTGCAGAAGCAGTATGACTTATGGTATATATTTCATCTTCTGTTTCTTCATAAGTCCATACTTCTTCAAAACTATCTAAAGCACCGGAAGGAGACTTAGAACTTATGTATGTTTCAAGAAATGGTTCTATACCACGAATAGGTGTAATATAATCTCCATCATACCTAGAAATATCACTTATCCGCACGTCAGAAATCAGGCCGTTCCAGGCCACCGTATTCCAGCCCAAGCGGAAGAGTCCCGCCCCGGCATCAAACCCGGCGGCCGTGAAGGTGTGGTCAATAACCACTGCACCGTTCACATACAGCCTCGCTCGACTGGCCGCACCGTTAATTTCGATCTGTATTGCCAACGTAAAATCGTCGTTGATGACAGATTCAATCCCGCCTGCCGGCTTGTAGGATTTATCGA
>JBBAEC010000030.1:0-36437 GCA_041656135.1 Balneolaceae bacterium
CAACAATAAACGTGCAAACTAAATGGAACGGAACTATGTTTGCATGGGCATCAGTAAGAAGAGACCTTGTTGATTACTTTGGGAATAGATTTTTAACCGATGACACACTTTAATGAACACTCCCTAGCTACAAGGGTTCTATCAAACCACAAACTAGGCACCCATAAAGAGCACTATTTAGATTCCATAGTAAACTCTAAATCTAAGTATATTGAGTTTAGTATTAGTTCTAACTTTCTTTGTACATATTTATGCCGTTTTCATCACTTGGTTTATCAGAGCCATTATTAAGCACTTTAGTATCTCAAAAGCACATTAAGCCTACTCCCATCCAAGAGCAGGCAATTCCTGCTGTTTTAGCCAATAAGGATGTGTTGGGAATTGCCAAAACAGGCTCAGGTAAAACGGCAAGTTATGTACTTCCTATTCTCACCAAGCTTCAAACTAAGCGTTCATCAAAGAACAGACATATCACAGCTTTGGTGATGGTTCCCACTCGCGAACTAGCGGTACAGGTCAATGAAGTATTTCGGGGATTCCTAAACAAACTTCCCCAAAGAGTGAAAACTCAAGCCGTATTTGGCGGTGTGTCTATCAATCCACAAATGATGGCTATGCAAGGTGTTGATGTTCTTGTAGCTACTCCTGGTCGACTTTTAGACCTAGTAAATTCAAAAGCGGTTCATCTATCCGATATCCATACGCTAGTGCTGGATGAAGCAGATAAAATGCTGAATATGGGATTTGCTGATGAAATGAATCAAATCTTTGCACTGCTTCCTAAAAAACGACAAAACTTATTGTTCTCAGCAACTCTTAATCAAGATGTCGAGGCTATCAATCAGATTCTACTGCATCAGCCTGTAGTAATTCAAATCGCACAAGAAGAGGGCAAAGATGAGATAGATTTGATAGAGCAACGCGCTTACTTTATCAGCGAAGAAAAGAAAGGACCGCTACTCCGTTATCTCATTACAGAGCAAAAGATGAAGCAGGTTTTAGTTTTTACTTCTTCCGCCAAAAGAGCAGATGCTGTGGCAAATAAACTCGCCAAAAATGGAATTGATGCCAAAGCCATTCACAGTAAAAAAAGCATGGAATACCGCACAGGCGCACTAAATTCATTTAAAATAGGTCATCTTCGTGTCTTGGTCACAACTGATTTACTTTCCCGTGGGATAGATGTTCAACATCTCCCCTACGTTGTCAATTACGAACTACCACGCTCGCCTAAAGATTATATACATCGTATTGGTAGAACGGGACGAAGTGAGTCTACCGGTGTGGCTATCTCTTTGGTTACGCCCAGCGAAGAGCATCACTTTAGCGTGATTGAGAAGAAAATGGATCGCCCTGTTACCAGAGTTGATGCGAGTGATATCGATTTGCATGGCTTTTAGTTGGGTTGATGTCAGCTAATTCGTTGACAAAACATCTACAAGTGCCAATAAATTACTAGGCATGCACACCTCAGAATTACCAAAGTATCCAAACATTCAAATTTTCTATTCTGCTTTTATTCATTACTTTAATCGACTAATTATCAGCAACAACTAGGCAATAGTAATTAAATAAACTATGCAGGAAAGACACATAAATAGATATCAATATTTTGAGGAGCAAGAAATTACTACTCAAAAATATGTACTCCCTTTACTACAAGAATTGAAATCTATAGATGAATCTACTGCTGTGCTTGAAATTGGTTGCGGCGAAGGTGGTAATTTAATTCCTTTTCTCAATCTAGGATGTAAGAATATCGTAGGTATTGATATTGAAGAAGTTAAAATTGAAAATGCCAAAAACTTTTTCGGCGAAATGGAGATTGACAATGATGTCAAATTTATTTGTGACGACATCTACAATATTAGCGTAGAAGATATTGGTCAGTTTGATATTATTATAACTCGTGATGTAATCGAACACATCCATAATCAGGAGAAATTCATGAATTTTGTTAAGAAGTTTATGAAATCGGATGCTAAGTTTTTTCTTGGTTTCCCGCCATGGTTCAATCCTTTTGGGGGACATCAACAAGTATGTGAAAGCAAGGTTTTGTCACACCTCCCCTTTTTCCACATTTTACCAAACCCACTATATAAATTTATTTTGAAATCGTTTGGTGAAACTGATTCTAAAATTGAAGGCTTATTAGAAATCAAAGAAACAGGCATAACAATTGAACGGTTTGAAAGGATTTTAAGAGAGAATAATTACAGGAAAGACAAAAGGCTGTTTTACTTTATAAATCCCAATTATGAAGTGAAATTTGGCTTAAAGCCAAGAACTAGTTGGAAGCTTTTTTCATCCATCCCGTTTGTTAGAAATTTCTTTATGACTGCTGGCTACTATGTGGTTTCCCAAAATGATTCTACAAGTTGAAGGATTGATTGAATCGCTCCAAGATGAAAATTCTTATTTCATATATTGTTCAATTCTACAACGAATTATAAAATAGTCATTTGTGTTCTCTCTAATCATCAGTTATAACCATAGTATTTAACTCATATATTTTAAAGAATACATTTATGAAAGTTCTCCCATTATTACTTAAAGAAATAGACCAAGAAGCTCAAATAACACGCAAGTTTCTTAAACTAGTTACTCCTGATAATTTTGATTGGAAGCCACATGCAAAAAGTATGAATATGAAAGATTTATCTGTTCATATTGCTGAATTACCTAGCTGGGTTGCAATGGCATTAACTACCTCTGAACTTGATTTTGCGACTGCTCCCAACGAGCCAAAATCTGTTAACTCTACGAAAGATTTACTTAAAATATTAGATAGCTCGTATGCCGCTGCAAAGAGTGCACTTGAAAATGCAAAAGAAGAAGACTTATTGCCTACTTGGACTTTAAAAAACGACGGGCATGTAATTCAAGAATTTACCAAGTACGAAGTAATCCGACATTCAATTGGTCATGTTGCCCACCACAGATCTCAGTTAGGCGTCTATCTTCGCTTATTGGATATCCCAATTCCTGGAAGCTACGGCCCAAGTGCCGATGAAATAGGATAATTCCCATTATTCTACTATTTAGAATATATTTACCGCTGTTATTTATTTCTAAAATTATAAGAAATGAATGACAGTGGTTTTTCAATTATAGTATATCTACATTCTAAATTTTAGAGGCAAAACCTTAGAAATTACGTCTTGAACCTTTCCTGAAATATCGGAATTCAAATACTTTCTCCCTTTGGCGCTAATCCTTATACATATCTTTCTCTGTCGTATAACTGGAATTACTACATTATAATAGACAATGACCGACCGCAGGGAGGTTAGAGTGTTACCCAACAGCCCTGTCATCCTGAACGTATCAGCTGGCTGGAGGAGCAAGTGAAGTTATAAAAAAGGCTGTCTTTGCGAGAAGTTTATGATTTCCAATGCAGGTCTAGGAGCTACCCGACGAAGCAATCTCCCCGAATCAACTTGGGATATTAAAGCAACGAACTAGTAATCCATATTCAAGACGGGTGCCTGTCCCGAGCATTCGGCATTCATTCGTATCCTCCGATATCCATCGGAGTTTACTCATTCCTCAGGGTGACAGAGCCAAATGGTAATTTTCTAGTGTCGCCGTTGGCGTCAATGACGAGTACGTCATACTGTTTTAAAAAAAATTTATAAACATAAAAAGATGTGTGTAAGGACTAGCCCTCTGAAATATGACTTGTCAGATTTCAGAGGGAGGGCTCTTGAGCGTACTATGTGACCTCTTTTATGATGAAGTCCACATCAAAAACCAAAAATTCCACAGCCTCTTTATATGCTTTTGGGAACTGTATCTTTATTTGAATGACAATGTATTAACTGCAATAAATAGGAGAAGGCTTTAGTACCATTCTCCTTCATGTATAAACGTGCTAATTCAGCTTAATGCGCCTCTAGCCAATTATCTCCAATTCCTGCTTCCACACTCAGTGGGACATCTAAAGTGACGGCACCTTCCATAAGTTCTATAATTTTAGCGGGGACTTCTTTAATCTCGCTTTCGTGAATTTCGAATACCAACTCATCATGCACCTGAAGCAACATTCTGCTTTTCTTCTGATTGGTTTTCAGCCAGTTATGAATATTAATCATAGCGAGCTTAATAATATCGGCGGCAGTGCCTTGAATGGGCATGTTAATGGCTACACGCTCCGCAAAGCCACGCACGTTCCAATTGCTAGCATTTATCTCAGGTACGTAACGTCGTCGCCCTAAAAGCGTTTGTACGTACTCATGCTCTTTGGCAAATTCTTTAGTTTCATTGATGTAATCTAGAATCTTAGGAAAGCGTACGAAATACTCATCAATCATTTCCTTCCCTTCATTATTCCCTATTCCTAAATTTTGAGCTAAACCAAAAGCGCTCAATCCATAAGGAATACCAAAGTTCACTTCTTTAGCCTTTCGACGATGATCTTGAGTTACATCCTCTAGCGATTCTAAACCAAAAATCTCCTTCGCAGTTCTAGCATGAATATCCTCGCCATTCTTAAAAGCCGTAAGCATAGCTTCATCCTTCGACATGTGCGCAATGATGCGAAGCTCGACTTGAGAATAATCCGCTGAATATATTTTAAAACCCTCATCAGCAATAAAAGCCTTTCTGATTTCGCGCCCTCTTGTAGTTCGAATGGGGATGTTCTGAAGATTCGGTTTTGATGAGGATAATCTGCCCGTAGCGGCTACACTTTGGTTGAAGTCGGTATGAACTCGGCCCGTAACTTTATCAATCAACAAAGGCATAGCATCTACATACGTAGATTTTAATTTAGCTAGCTGACGAAATTCTAGTATTAAGCTGGGGATTTCATATTTAGCTGCCAGTTTTGTCAACACCGACTCATTGGTCGAATACTGCCCAGTTTTGGTTTTCTTGCCCGCGGGCAGCCCTAGTTTATCAAATAAAATAGTACCCAACTGCTGTGGAGAGTTAATATTAAATTCCTCTCCCGCTTTTTCATAAATCTGAGTTTGAAGTTTTAGCAAATCATCCGTTAAATCTCTAGAGAAGCCAGCCAGCATTTCTGTATCAAGCTTAATGCCCGCGTATTCCATTTCGGCAAGTACAGCCATCAATGGGAATTCTATGGTATCAGCAACTTCTTCGAGCTTATCTTTTTTAAGCGCCTCTTTTAGAATTTCGTATAATCGTAAAGTGATATCGGCATCTTCACAAGCATATAAATACACTTCTTCAGGCTTTAAATCTGCCATAGAAATCTGCTTTTTGCCTTTGCCAATCAGCTGCTCAATGGGAACAGGCTCGTAATTCAGATAAGTTTTGGATAAATCATCCATCCTAAGTCTCTGATCTGAATCAACCAAATAAGCCGCAATCATAGTATCGAATGGCTTCCCCTTTATCACCAATCCAGAGCGACTTAACATCAAATAATCGAATTTGTAGTTATGAGCGACAATAGTGGTTTTTTCGTTCTCGAATAAAGGACGAATTTGCTCTATCACTCCCTGCTCATCCAATCCACCTTCTACATATATAGGAATATAAAAACCTGTACCACTTTCAATACTAAAAGAAATACCAACTAATTTTGCTGATACAGGATCAGGGCTATTTGTCTCTGTATCGAAACAAAGCACATTGGAAGGACTTAATTTTTTAACTAAATCAGCTACACCTTCTTTTGTGTTTACTAATTTATAGCCGTTATTATTTTCGTTGAGCTGCTCTTTTGGCTCCTCTTTTACTGGAGCTGCGCTAAATAAATCTCCTTGGCCTTCAATCTTTTTTGCAGTTTTTTTAGGTGTTGCGGCTGGAGCTACAGAATCTTCGCCCGTAAACTTTTTAGTGAGCGTTCTAAATTCCATTCGTTTAAAAAACTCACCCAACTCTTCATCTACAGGACCGTTCCACTCTAGCTCCTCCCATTCCACTACATCTGGAATATCCACTTTTATAGTAACCATGGTTTTAGCATGCTTGGCCATATCCGCATTTTCAAGCAGTGTTTCGCGTTGACGCTTAGCTTTGATCTCCCCTGCTTTTTCGAGTAAATTTTCGAGAGTACCATATTCGTTGATAAGTTTTGGGGCTCCTTTTTTACCTATTCCAGGAACGCCAGGGATATTATCGGAGGCATCCCCAATAATTGCCAACACATCAATGACTTGCTCAGGATATACTCCAAAATATTCCATCACGCCTTCGCGATCAATAATATCAAAACCACCATTTTTATTATCTGGTTTCAGCATCTTCACATGGTCGTGTATCAACTGCATAAAATCTTTGTCGGGCGTTACCAGATATACATCAACGTCATCTGCATTTGCCCCGTCGGCTATAGTTCCAATTAAATCATCGGCCTCAAAACCATCTTTCTCAATGTTTTTTATACCCCATTTCTCAACCATTTCTTTAATTAATGGAATTCCAGAGCGTAACTCATCGGGCATTGGTGGACGTTGAGCCTTATAACTTTCGTCCATTATATGCCTAAATGTGGGTGCTTGCGTATCCCAAGCTACGGCAATGTGCGTAGGTTTATCTACATCTAGCATACGCTGTAAGGTGTTGGCAAAGCCTAAAACCGGGCCCGTTGCTACGCCTTCTGAGTTTTTAAGGCGAGAGTTTACAAAAGCGAAATGGGCTCTATAGGCTAATGCCATCCCATCGAGTAAAAAAAGAAGTTTCTTTGACATGAATTCCGTTAATTTCCGTACAATATGACTTGGAAACTAAACTTTTTGTAGCTAATTACGAAGACACATCTTCAAACTAAAACAATCTTTCTATTTTGGGTTTAAAAAACGAAGCACAATCAGGTTACGGCACTAAGAAGTTCTACAAAGAATATGTGTCTGGCATGAGTAAAGACCGATTTTCAAAAGAACTTTCAGCCGATACAGATCGATTAAAATTACTCTATAAAGAAGCCGTTGAAGATATTGAACGCCAACAAGGCGAACAGTTACCCGGTCATGTTAAATTTCTGCGCTTATTTTCCGATTTAACCCAACGCCTTAATCCAACGCGCAGGCTTGCCTTTGGAGTCGGGGCTATAAGTTTTGTGGGTTATTATCTTTTCAATTTTATTGGATTAAACTTCCTATTCTTCTCTAACCTATTACTACCTATAGGTTTCTTATCTATGTTTTTTCTCCTTTTAGTGGAATTATTGGAGAAATCGGATGTTCAAAAAGAAATTGACTTAGCGCGTGAAATTCAGCTTAGTTTACTTCCGAGCACTGCTATAAATAAAGAAAATCTTGAGATTTATTCTTTTGCCCACACCGCTTTAGAAGTTGGTGGCGATTATTTAGATGTAATTGAAACCAATAGCGGAACTTATGTTGTAATTGCAGATGTATCGGGTAAAGGCTTATCTGCCGCTCTATACATGGTTAGAATGCAAGCCTTAGTAAAAATGCTTGTTGCCAAAGAACATCCCTCCCCTAAAGATTTATTTATTCAGCTTAACGATTACGTTAAAAGTAATAGCAAAGACAAAACATTTGTTACAGGATGCGTCGCCTTCTTTCCAAAAGATAAGGAAGAGTTTGAATATGTACGTGCTGGGCATAATATACCCGTGTACTACAGCCGTGCGAGTGATTCGACTTTTAATTTGAAATCAGACGGTTTTGCTTTGGGCATGACTACTAGCGCAATGCTTGAAAAACACCTTGAAGTAAAAAAGTTTCACTTTAAACCCGGTGATTCTGTGCTCTTTTATACCGATGGCCTAAGCGAGGCTAGAAATGCTAGAGGAGAAGAGTATGGCGAAGATCGTATTCAATCACTGATGGATATTTATGGCTCTTTATATGCCAAAACTATAGTACTTAAAGTACAAACCTCACTTGAAGAATTTATAGGACAAGAATCTCCGCTCGATGACATCACTTTTACGTGTGTACATCGACCGGAGTAAACTCATTATATTATTTCTTTGATGCAGCTTCTACAACATTTTTGGTTGTAATGCCGAAATGCTCGTAAAGCACTTCAAACGGCGCTGAGTCGCCAAAGCTATCCATTCCAACTGCTGTACCTTTGTCACCAATCCAGCGCTCCCAACCAAAGGTAGAGCCTGCTTCAACAGAAACACGATTAGTTACCACTTTTGGAAGTACTTTCTCTTTGTACTCATCACTTTGTGCAGCAAACAGTTCCCAACTCGGCATACTTACCACACGTGCGTCGATGCCAATCGCTTTTAATACTTCTTTGGCATTTACTGCAAGATGAAGCTCAGAACCCGTTCCAATTAAAATAGCATCTGGAGTTTCTTTCTCTGAATCAGAGAAGACGTATGCTCCTTTCTGTACCAATGACGCAGGATTTTTTGAATCTCTTGCATAAGTTGGCATATTCTGGCGAGTAAGAACAAGTAAGCTTGGTCCTGTTGTATTTTCTAGGGCAGCTTTCCAAGCGTACGAGACTTCATTAGCATCACCTGGACGTAGAACTAACACGTTTGGCATAGCTCTTAAGCTTGCTAAATGCTCTACTGGCTGATGCGTTGGTCCATCTTCACCGAGACCAATACTATCGTGAGTCATAACAAATATGGAAGGAGTTTTCATGAGCGCTGCTAAGCGAATAGCTGGGCGCATATAATCTGTAAATACGAAGAATGTTCCACCGTAAGGAATCAAGCCGCCATGTAGGTTAATACCATTTATTGCGGCACCCATTGCATGCTCGCGAACGCCATAATGTACAATTCTACCCGTAGGACTTTCTACGATGAAGGATTTGCCACCATCAATATCGGTTTTGTTGCTTCCCGCAAGGTCAGCAGATCCCCCAAATAAATTCGGGATTGCTCCTTTTAGTGCTTGAATTACTTTTCCTGAAGCATTTCTACTTGCTTCCCCTTTTTCTGAGACAGGGAATTCAGGTAATAACTTTTCTAAATTAGTAGGAAGCTCTCTTTTCATCCAGCTTTCATATTCTTCAGCTAATTCAGGATCTGAATTTTCATATTCTTCGAATCCAGCTTGCCATTCTTTTTCAGCCTCTTCTCCTTTCACTACTTCGTTTCTGAAATGAGCAAGTGCTTCTTCAGGAATAAAAAATGGTTCTTCTGATGGCCAATTATAAAACTCTTTTGTTAATCGGATTTCTTCTTCACCTAAAGGCGAACCATGAGAGGTCTCACTATCTTGTTTGTTCGGTGAGCCATAACCAATGTGGGTATTACAAATTATAAGCGAAGGCTTATCTGTTACTTTTTGCGACTCTTCAATAGCAGAACTAATTTGTTCATGATTATGTCCGTCAATATCTACTACATGCCAGCCGTACGATTCAAATCTTTTAGCAGCATCTTCAGTGTAAGCTAAATCAGTAGAACCTTCAATAGAAATACGGTTTGAGTCGTACAAGTAAATAAGCTTGCCGAGCCCTAAATGCCCCGCTAACGAAGCAGATTCGTGCGAGATACCTTCCATCAAATCACCATCACTAACTATAGCATAGGTGAAATGATCCACAACTTTATGAGCTTCATAGTTGAAATGGCTAGATAAATACTTTTCTGCCATTGCCATTCCTACACCTGTTGCAAAACCTTGTCCTAGTGGTCCTGTTGTAGTTTCCACACCTGGCGTTACACCATACTCGGGGTGACCTGGAGTTTTACTTCCCATTTGGCGGAAGTTTTTAATCTCATCTAAACTGAGATCATATCCCGTAAGGTGCAGCAAGCTATAAATTAGCATTGAACCGTGCCCAGCAGAGAGTATAAATCTATCTCTATTCGCCCAATCAGGATTTTTTGGGTTATGCTTTAGATATTTTGTCCATAGTACGTAGGCTACATCAGCAATTCCCATAGGCATACCTGGGTGGCCAGAATTTGCTTTTTGAACAGCGTCAATTGAAAGGGTTCTTATGGTGTTTACGCAGAGTTGATCGAGCGAGGAAGACATTTAAAAGAGGTTAGTTTAATAATCAAAATTTTGTCAACTCACAATATAACGAAAGCCACCTTCAGATTAAACGTAAATACCCAAATAATTGAGGCAAAAAATAAAGCCCTGATTAAAAATCAGGGCTTTAAAAAACTAGTGTTTACTTAGCTTGTTTTACACTTTAGTTCAAACTCCATAATATGTGAAGCTGGGGCTTTAAATGAACCATAAAGTGCATTTCCGAAAGCTTGGCAGGCAGCGCCTACATTGCCTTTTCTTTGTTGGGCTAATCCAATCTCAAAGTAAATTTTAGCTTTGTCGGTTTTTCCACCTTTTTCGTATTTCAAAGCTTCATTTGCATGCTTAATAGCGTCGTCAGATTTACCTTGTTTATTGAACACTTCCGCTAGGCGGTAATGTACATCAGCAGACTCATCATTGTAGGTAGTAGCAAGCTCAAGTAGCTCTATTGCTTCAGAATAATGCTTAGCTTCGGTTGATTTAGCACCTCTAAATAGTAACTCGTCATGTGCTGAGTTATTAGCAGAACGTAAAACACGTGAATCATTAACTTTCTCAGCAACAGTAATAGCTTGGTTGTACCAGTTTAGAATAGTATCAATATCATCTGGGTTAACTTTTTTTGCAACAAGCCCTTTTTGATAATAAGCTACTGCATAATTAGAGTTAGCATTAATTGCTTTATCTAAAGCTTTATTAGCGCCTTCAAAATCGTCTCTGTTATACAATAATGTAGCTTTCTGATAGTATAGCTGAGGTATAATACCAACTGCTCTTCTAGAAATATCACTATCGCCATATTCTTTGGCAATGTCTGCAGTCTCGTCAAAACTGATAATAGCTGCATCTAAATCACTTGTAGACTTAGATGTCTTGAATGTATTAAATGCTATTACCGCTTTTTGGTAATACATTTTTGGAATTTGTCTTTCAGCTTGAGTCTTAATGCTAACGCCTTGTTCAGTTCCCAATTGTTCACCAATACTAATGGTTTGGGTAAAAGCGCTGATGGCTTCATCATAATGCTTAGCCTTAGCTTGAACTAGACCTTCATTATATAACTTAACAGCATCAGAGTACTCTTGAGCCGTCACATTTAGACTAATTAAGCCCACTAAGAGCACTAAAAAACTTTTGTAGAAAACCTTCATATTATTATTTTTTATTTTGTTCATACTGATAAAGCGTGGAATTTAAGTAAAATTGCTTCATAATCTAAAGCTATAAACTATTTAATGTTAAAATTTATTGCTTTTTTTATTTTATAAAGTGTTTTTTGTTTCTATTTATATTGAAAAGTTGGGTTTTAGGTCTTCTTCTTTGTAGAATTCACAAATAATATCGACCACTTCTTCTGGGCTATCGGTTATCTTAAACAGGTCTACATCTCCCGCAGAAATAGCTCCAGACTCTACCATAGTGCCCTTTATCCAGTCCACTAGTCCTTTCCAATACTCACTACCAAATAGTACAATAGGGAATTTAGAAATCTTATGGGTTTGTATCAAAGTTAGGCTTTCAAATAGTTCATCAAGTGTACCAAATCCTCCTGGAAAAACCACAAAACCCTGCGCATATTTTACAAACATAAGCTTTCTAACAAAGAAATAGTGAAAGTTAATCTCATATTCGCGTGCCACATATTGGTTTATGCCTTGTTCAAAGGGTAAATCTATACCGAGTCCAACCGATTTACCATTAGCCTGCATGGCTCCTTTGTTGCCGGCCTCCATAATGCCTGGGCCACCACCAGTAATGATGCCAAATCCTTTTTTGGTAATTAGTGCAGAGGTTTTAACTGCTAACTCATAATATTCATCATCTGGATTAGTGCGAGCAGAACCAAAAATAGATATACATGGCCCAACTTTATGGAGCATATCAAAACCTTCTACAAGCTCGCCCATAATTTTAAAAACGCGCCAGATGTCTTTATTATTGTCGTCTTTATAGGTTCTTGGAACCTCTAAAGTATCGTTGTTATTATTATTCATTCAATCTTTATTTATATAATTGTAAACTAAAAGTAATAGCAGGTACACTGCCAAAAGTATTTGTATGTATTGTGCTTGGGTTTATTGATGGGCTCATAGATAAATCGTCCGACACATCAAATGATCGTAGATGCGCAAACACGTAGGCATCTACCACATTAAGTATATGAGCTAGGGCAATGGTGATATATATAAAATCTCTTCTATTTCTTAAAAAATTGCGTTGGTCTTTCAAAAAATTAGGTGAAGAACCAACTAATACCTCCGGTGTTGCTCCAAACCTTAAATCTGTATTTTCTGGAAATGAATTGTAATAAGCAGCTCTATAGTCGTGATAATCTTTTGTTAGAGTTACACTATAATAGCTTAACCCTCCTATTAAACCATATATAATAGGCACTTTCCAAATTTGCCCATTGGTTACTTGCCCCCAGCCTGGAATAATTAGAGACTGCCTCATAACAGTTTTAGGGTTAGGAAAAGTTTCCTTTTCGTGCTGTTGCAATTTCATCTCTAAAAAAGTCGTATTCCTTGGCATAAACCTCTCGTTCATTGAAAGGTTTTGAGCTTCTACCACAATAGTAGAAAGCAATGATATCGCAATAACAATACTGCTATAACGAATCGATGATACCAAGTATTCGCTCCAAATCATCGTCAGAATAGTATTCGATTTTAATCTCGCCACCATTCTTTTTAGGTTTCACTTCTACTTTTGTACTAAATGTTTTTCTTAATCTTGTAGATATATCTGCAAAAAATGGGTCTGGCGATTCTTTTACAGCCTTTTTATTAATAGCTGGTGTGCCAACGGTACGAACGGCATCTTCCATTTGCCTTACCGACCACTCATTTTGAATGGCTTTTTTTAGTAAAGTTCGTTGGTCGTTTTCAGCCTCAACAGTAATAAGCGTTCGTGCATGCCCCATCGATATCAAGTTATCTCTGAGAGCACTTTGTATAAAGTCGGGCAGAGTAAGTAACCTTAGCATATTGGTTACGGTAGTTCTATTCTTACCTACTCTTTCAGCAACTTGTGCTTGGGTATAGTCGAACTCTTCTAGCAATCTTTTGTAAGCCAATGCAACTTCAAGCGCACTAAGATCTTCTCGTTGAATATTCTCGATGAGCGCAAACGCCATGCTTTGCTCATCGTCAGCTTCGCGAATGTATGCTGGTATCTCCTCTAAGCCAGCTAGCTTTGCAGCTCTTAAGCGTCGCTCTCCACTAATAAGTTCAAAGCGCTTTTCGCCAATGTAACGAACTGTAAGCGGTTGAATAAGCCCATGAGTTTTAATCGAATCGGCTAATTCTTGCAAACGTTCTTCATCAAACTCTGTTCGTGGTTGATGAGGGTTCGCACGGATGTGATTTACGGGTACATGAAGCACTACGTTTACTCTTTCAGAAGGGGTTATTTTCTTCTTTTCTTGTTCATCTGTGCTAGTTTTGTCGGTACTTTCTTTGGTCGTACCTTTGTCTTTATTATCTACATCATACTCAGGGAAATAAACTCCTAAGCCTCTTCCTAGCACTTTCTTTGCAGCCATTTTTAAAACTCCTATTTAGATAGAACCGGACTATCTTTAAACATTTTCCTGTTCTTCTTAATGATTTCACGCGCTAGCGAAAGATAATTTTTTGAGCCCGCACTTGTTGAGTCGTACAGTAAAGCAGGTTTACCAAAACTTGGCGCTTCAGCTAGCCTAATATTTCTTGTAATTACCGATTTAAAAACTCTTTCGTCGAAGTAACGCTTTACCTCGTCGGCAACCTGATTTGAAAGTCGAGTACGAGTGTCGTACATGGTTAATAAAACGCCTTCAATATCAAGTGATGGGTTTAAGTGTTGGCGTACAATCTTAATGGTGTTCAATAACTGGCCTAGACCTTCGAGTGCAAAATATTCGCACTGAACGGGAATAACAATAGAATCGGAAGCCGTTAACGCATTTATAGTTAACAGGCCCAGCGAAGGTGGACAGTCAATTATTACAAAGTCATATTTTTCACGTACATCAGCCACAGCTTTTTGTAGGATGCGTTCTCGCTCATCGCGATCAATCATCTCAATTTCTGCGCCCACTAAATTTATATGCGAAGGTACTAGATCTAGAAACTCAAGTTCAGTTTTGCGAATAGCATCGTTAATGTCTGCGCTTCCAATCATTACCTCGTAAATCGAGTTCGTCACTGTTTTCACATCAATACCCAACCCACTGGTGGTATTGCTTTGAGGATCAATGTCTATCACCAACGTTGGGTGTTCGATTGCCGCCAAACTAGCTGCCAGATTTATTGATGTGGTTGTTTTACCAACCCCACCCTTTTGATTGGCTATAGAGATCACTTTACCCATTAATTTCCTGCTTTATACTTTAATTGTTGGCATAAACATTAATATAATGCGAGACGTCGTTCATTACAAAAATACTTATACACACAAGTGCGCAAAGTTATCCACAATTTTGAGACTTTACGCATTATTTAATGGGTGAATTAGTATATAGAATTTCTCTATTTGGAGACGAGCTTTGCTGTGAATCTCTTACTAATATTAATTTATTGTAGCTTTCGGTATAATCTTGATCCAGTTTTTGTGAGCGGATAGCATTGGTTTGATCGGTTACGCTAATAACCTCATTTCTATCTACCCATGGTTGAATATTTTTGGTCTTAATTTGTGGGCTCATAGAGCTTGTTGATACAGTGGAGGGTGTTTCTGCACTATTTGTGGGAGTATCATTCATCACATAATACCCGGTAGAAACAGTAAGTATAACAACGGCTGCGGCGGCTACACTTCTAGTTAACCAGCCTGCAAACCGTTGAGATTCTTTTATATTTTGCTGCTGTGCTTTAATAGCATCTGCAACCACATTATCTAACACCAGTTTGGGAGCTGAGCGAGCTGGCAATTTACCTACCTTCTGTAAAGTACATCGCAAGCTCTCAACTTCAATGAGCAAGTTTTCATCGCTCATCATTTCACGTTCGAACTCAATTTCTTCAGAGGGATCCATTTCCCTCATCAGATATCGAATACTATTTACTTCATTTATTTGCATGTTTTATCTCATGTTGTCTTTCTTCTTCAAAGTGCTTGCGCAAATTAATAAGAGCGTATCTCATACGGCCTAAAGCAGTATTTATAGACACATTCGTTAATTCAGCAATTTCTTTAAAGGGCATCTCATAATAATGCCTCAAAAGTACAACGCTTCTTTGCTCTTCCGGCAATTTCGCAATATGCGACATTAAGCTAGAATTAGTTTCGCTGGTTATCATCTTTTCATCAGCATCTACCCAACTCTCGTCACTCAATCTTCCAAAATAATCGGTTGAGCTATCGTCGTCGTACCATGAGTTAACGTCAGTGTACCGCTTTTGTTTTCTTAAATAATCAATTGTTGCATTATGTGCAATTCTCATTACCCAAGCAATCCATTTACCTTGCTCATTATAGGTGTCATCCATCTTAGTAACAACCTTAGTAAAAGTCTCCTGAAAAATGTCGTTAGCTGTTTCGGCATTATTAACCATACTATAAATATAGGAGTATATTTTTGTCTGGTGGCGATTCAATAATTCGTTAAACGCGTCGTTATCAGCTTTGCGTCTGAATAGCCTAACCAAGTCTTGATCTCTTAAGTCTTTGTATGTTGCCTTAGTACTTCTTCTAATTAGTTTCATTTTATTCACCCTATTTTTGGGGTTTTGCTCTTTGGTAGAATGCTATTTTTTTACCACAAAATCTTCTATTTGATTCAAGGTAAAACATCCTTTTACAAAGCGCGATATTTTATATCACAGTTTTGAACACTGAAACATTATCGTAATCAGCTTGTACTATTGTAACTATATGATTCGATGCTACAAATAACATATTGATGCTAGGGGCTAGCATTGAAGGATTAGTACTAAGTAGCAGGACATAAGATGTAAGAAAGAGGTTCCTTAGCTTAAACCGCACTTCTCACAGCTCAAAGCTAGTCTTTCGTCAATTTGAGCCCCAGCGTCCTCTCCCTGATTTCTCGTCCCGAATACTCGGGAAGAAACCTGTCCCTCCCCTAGGTGGTACAGGTTCTAAGTGATTATTAAATATTAGACTAAATAGGTTTTATTCCCAATACTAACTACTAAATACTCTGTACTAATTACTAACTACTACTCCGCTTCTAGGAAGTGTAAATAGACTCTTTCGCCGAGTTTTTGGCCTACGATTTTTTGGAGATCTTCGAGGGGGGTGTTTTTAATGTTGGCGACGGAACCTAGTTCTTTGAGGAGTTGTTGGGCTTTTTTAGCGCCTATTCCTGGGATGTCGTTGAGTTCGGTTACGAAGGTTCGTTTGGCTCTTTTTTGGCGATGGAAGGTGATTGCAAAGCGATGTGCCTCATCGCGGACTTGTTGCAATAATTTTAGAGCACTGGATGTTTTTGGAATCATTACAGGTTCTGAGTTTCCTGGGAAAAATACTTCCTCTAGTCGCTTAGCCAAACCAATGATTTCACATTGACCATAAAAGCCAATCTCTTTGAGTGTAGCCACGGCTGAACTCAACTGTCCCTTTCCCCCATCTACAACAATGAGGTCAGGTATTTGTTCTTTGTCTTTCATCACTTGGGAATATCTACGTCCCAATACTTCTTGCATGGATGCAAAATCGTCTGGTCCTTCCACTGTTTTAATATGGAAGCGCTTGTATTCACTCTTGCGAGGTTTGGCATCCACAAAGCACACCATAGATGCCACGGTATCGGTTCCTTGTAGATTTGAGATATCAAAACACTCGATTCTACGGGGCAAGGTTTTGAGTCTTAGATGCTCCTTTAATTCTTTGAGGGCATGCGGAATGCGATCCTTTTCATATTTAGCTTTCTCCAGCCTTCGTTCATTCAAATGCAGTTTGGTATTTGTTAAAGCCATCTGAATAAGTTGAGCTTTTTCGCCAATCTGAGGCACATGAATGGGCACCTTCTTCCCTCTTTCTTGGGCTAGATATTCGAGCAAAGGCTCTTCATCATCCAACTCATGGCTTAGATACACCTCGTCGGGTATGGCCGCCATATATTGGCCGGTGTAATATTCTTCCACAAAAGATTGAAGCATCTGATTTACACTTAATCCCTCAATATTTCTCAGGAATTTGCGGAATTTACTCATCAACTTACCTTCGCGTACTTTGAATAGCACTCCACACGCCTCGCCTATCTCCTCATCTACGCCGAGGGCAAAGATATCGCGATCTACTTTTTTATCGGCTACAATTTTCATTTTATGGCTGTACCGCTCAACGGCAATGTAGCTGTCTCGTAATTTGGCGGCTTCTTCAAAAGCTAAGGCTTCCGAGGCAATCTGCATTTCGTCTTTTATATCTCTAAGCAAACCATCCGTTTTACCGTGCAGCAATCGCTCTACTTTTTTGATAATCTCTTGATAGTATTCATTGTCTAAATCACCCGAACAATTTTGTAGATAATCATCAAAACACGAATGCCATTTGGGGATGCCTCGAGTTCGATCTAAATTTTTTATGGATACAGCGCAGGTACACAGCCCAAATGCTTTCCGGATAGTTTCCAACATCCGTCTCATATTTACCACACTATCGTAGGGACCGTAATATTTACTTCCATCCTTTAGTACGGTGCGTGTAGGGAAAACTCGTGGTTTGGAATCGGCCGTTACACAGATATATGGATACGACTTATCGTCGCGATACATAATATTGTAGCGAGGCTCGTACTGCTTAATGAAGTTATTCTCTAAGATGAGGGCTTCTGCCTCCGAGTCGGTTACCATTACCTCTATGTCGGCAATTCTGTTAACCATCGTTTTTATACGCCCATCTGTTGGCCGCGATTCATGGAAATAGGATTGCACTCTATTTCTTAATCTTTTTGCTTTACCCACATATAGAATGCTACCTGCAGCGTCCTTATATATATACACACCTGGTGCAAGCGGTAAATTTGCAACCTTTTCTGAAAGTGAAACTATGTTTTTCTCATCGCCCATAGCCCTGAAGATAACGTAATTTTAGTATGAATTTAAGGGGATGTTTTGGGTGGGTGGATGGTGGGATGTGGTATTTTTCTGGAAGCTACTTCAATAAAATCATACCTAGCAATAAGTTACTTGTTGTAACTTATAATTAATTAGGCTTTATTATTGCGATTTTTAATATTAAAACATCTAATCAAACTGTTGAAAACACAATGGTTATTTAGTTTATTAGAACCTGATTGAATGGAATATTTAGAATACCCTGTAATAATTGAACGATGATGAATAAATATATTTTATAAGTGTAATGAAGCTAATAAAAACACCTTGGAGGTCCGATTTTTTGAATCTCATAAAAGATTCAAAAAATAAAATCAGAATCACATCTCCTTTTATAAAAGAAAACATTTGTGACGATATATTATCTATTAAAAAAAGAAGTAGCTCTATTGAATTAATTACTTCTTTCAAGCTGATAAATCTTTATTCTGGTTCGTTAGATATTAATGGTATTGAGAAACTAATTGATAACGCATCTAATGTTAGTAATCATTCAAAACTTCATTCTAAAATTTATATTTTTGACGATAAAAAAGCGGTTATAACATCAAGTAATCTAAATAATGGAGGCTTGGTGAATAATTATGAATATGGAATTTTAATAGATGATAAAAAAGTAGTTTATGATGTTATTAGCGATTTTGAGTTGCTACTTGAACACGAAGATACAGGTACGATAAAAAAATCAGACTTAATAACTGTTCGTAAAATTCTTGCAAAAATTCCAATACATTTAACCTTAAATATTCCAAAATACTCTTTACAAAATAATGTTGAATTTGAAGTAGTCTCCACCGACATCACTAATATTTCTAGTAGTTTATCAGGATGGAAAAAAGAAGTCTTTCTTATTGCTAATAAAATAGAATCCCAAAATTTTAACCTGCAACAAATTTATTCACTTGAGAACCATTTATCTCATATTTATCCAAAAAATAAAAATATAAAAGACAAAATAAGACAACAACTTCAATTTTTACGAGATATAAGTTTAATAGAGTTTTTGGGGAATGGACAGTATAAAAAACTATGGAAACACAATGATGGAAAAAACTTATAAAATCGAAATCAAAGAACTGCTTTCAATGATTATTGAAATTAAGGCTATGGACATTGAAGAAGCTATTTCAAAAGCAAGTAAAATGTATGAAAAAGAAGAGATAATTTTAGGAAGCGAAGATTTTATTTCATTTGAAATTGATGCATTAACCGAATAATAGCGAGGAGGTAAATTGCTTGGAATAGACCAAGAGGCAGAGTATTTAGAAATAAGCAAGAATCGAAAATTAGAAATAGTAGATCCTAAAATCGCTGCCAATTACCGCAAGAAGTTGCGAGGATTTAATAATCAAAAGGAACTTGATTTGTTTCTAGCAAATGAACCAGTATCCGAATATGCAACAGATTTAATTTTGTGATTTTTAAATAACTCCTACCATAAAATCATTCTGATCGAAAGCTAACCCACTCTTCCCATCCAAAACCACACTCTTAATCCTTTAATGATTGGAATGGCTTTACTTTAGGAAGGGATTCATAAGCGTATTTGATTTTTTTATTTATAGAAATAATTAACTTAGAAATATTTTGAGAACATTACCTAAAAAGCGCGTCTTACTTGAAATGTTTCTAAGAAAGACTGCTTCAGAACACTCAGAATTCTTTTAAGCTTGAAACTTAAAAGTTCTAGCGTAGGAAGTCTCCGACTTCCATGAGGGCTCAAACATCAATAAACAGTTCAGATTTAATGAGTGTGGATTATGAAAGGCACTCTGTAATTTAGAAGTTGTTGCCCTTAATGCATGTTACAAGCCTGTCTACCGCAGGCGGGCTTGCTAGGCTACAACTCTTAAGGCACAGACTTAAGAGAACATTGGGAAAAGATTACAATATCATCGAGTCTTCAATAAGAAGCTAAAAAACAACAAATCTTGACCATCTTAAAAATCTTACAAATCATGTTCAGACAACTATTAAAAAAGTTGGCAGAGGGCAGAGAAATAAACGGATTGGCTGCTTATGAATAACGAAATTGTTTTATACCAAACCAATGAGCTGCCTGAACGAATTGAAGTTAGAGTAGATGAAGACACGGTATGGTTGAGCCAAGACCAAATGGTTCAGCTTTTTAATCGCGACCAGTCTGTTATTTCTCGTCATATCCGCAATATTTACAAAGAAGGTGAATTGGAAGAAAAAAGCACTATGCAAAAAATGCATATTGCAAATTCCGATAAACCTGTAGCCTTTTACAATCTAGATGTTATTATATCAGTAGGTTATAGGGTGAAATCAAAACAAGGTACACAGTTTAGAATTTGGGCAACCAATGTTTTAAGAAATTATCTATTAAAAGGATATGCTCTTAACCAACGTATGAATAGAGTGGAAAATAGTATGGAGCACCTTGTGGAAAAGGTGGATGCCATTTCCTTACAAATTCAATCTTCAGAGATTCCAAATCAAGGTGTATTTTTTGATGGGCAAGTGTTTGATGCCTATGAGCTGGTTTCAAAAATTATTCGCTCAGCCCAAAAAAGTGTGGTTCTTATTGATAATTACATCAACGAGGATACACTGGTTCAGCTAAGCAAAAAGAACAAACAAGTGAAAGTTGTTTTATTGAGCAAAATCATTTCTAAACAACTAAATTTGGATGTTAAAAAAGCCAATGAACAGTATGGGAATTTTGAGATTAAAGCATTTCATAAAAGTCACGACCGTTTTTTAATTATTGACCACGAAAAAGTTTATCATTTGGGGGCTTCCTTAAAAGACTTGGGTAAAAAGTGGTTTGCTTTTTCAAAATTAGATAAGAATTCAGTGAAGAACATATTAATGGAAATTGGCAATGGGTAATGAAATAAAGTTAATACCTGAGTTGCGGTTTCCTGGGTTTGTGGAAGAGTTAGGTTTAGATACAATCTAGTTTTATAGATGGGAAAGCCTATAGTTTGGGTTCTAAAAAGGAAATCATAATAAATTCCAAACACCAAGAATCAATCCATATTTAATGAGTGTAAATTATGAAAGGCACTCTGTAATTTAGAAGTTGTTACCCGTAATGCAAATTGCAAACCTGTCTGCCGCAGGCAGGCTTACTGGGCTTCCGCTATTAAGTCATAGATTTAAGAGAACATCGGGCATTTTGCAGAAATTGAAGAGAAAATAAAATCTTAGATAGGCTAATATTCCTCAAATCTCTGCAAAGTTGATATTACTCGTAAGTGCTAACGTGTTTGTATCGGTTTTGTTTAAGCTCTTTGGCTGATGCTACCTGTGCATATTTTTCGGCATCACAGTTATATTGAATACGCAGATTACCAGAAAGATCTACATCTATAATATTACTAGTATTTTCATCCTTTTTACCAACCAAAACAGAGCCATTTATTCTTGGTGTTCCTCTACCTTTGAGGTTGTAGGCATCTTCAAAAACAACCAGTCCGTTAAATTTGAAATTACCGCCAATGTCTAATTCAACCCCTTCTAGTTCATAGCCAAGAAAGCCATTATTTCTAACAACAAGAATGCCAAAGCCCTCTGAAATTCCACCGGTGAGTTTAGCATTATTTTCTACAAAAAATACACCCGGGTTTGTTTCTGACCCAAGATCTCCTTTGTAATTCCCTTGTATATACCTAGTATTTTGAGATTCAGCTAAACGAGCAATTAATTCATCTACGGGTTGGTAAGACAGATTTGAATCAAACGCCACATTGACACTATCGCTGCTCAGGTGTTTAGAACCAACGCTACCTGCAACCTCTATGGCTTTTCTCTCGCTGATAGTTGTGACGGCTGGCCGGTCTCCACCACATTGGCCGCTTGCATCATTTCCAGAAATATGAGAATTCCCCCCTGCACTTAATGTAAAATCATCGGTAGCAAAACTCATCGCTGATTTAAATTCTGGCACAAAATGCATCGCAGACTTCTTGTAAGAAGTAATGATTTCAATTTCTTTACGCTGATTATTATTACTTGAGTACCAAGATTTGGCATGGATAACAACAGTGTCTTCGTCAAGATAAGCGAATGCACCCACGCCCGGTGTGGAAGGTGGATGAACGGTATAATAAAGTGATATTGAATCGCCTGCAATGGCTTCTATCCATGGCGAATTTTTCTGGGGATGCCAGCTTCCGTTGCTCGTGTTGATACGCTCCATGGCAAGCTGAACCGCTGTGTAAGCTTTATTGCGAATTTCCACATTGTTAGCTGCAACGATAGAATTTTGAGAAATAGCACTGCGTTGAGACTGAATTCCAACTTGAATAATTCCTAGAACTATTACAGCTCCGGCACTAAATATTAACATGGCTCGTCCCATAATATAAATCCTCTATTTTGATCTTAGGTTTGGAGGGGAAAATCTTTTTTGCCATTTAGTAACCATATAGTCACCACCCCCGCTTGAACGAGAGTTTAGCTGAAAATCACTTTGCAGCTCAATTCTGAACTCAATTTGCCGAACATCTCTACCATTTACCGGGTGACTCATTGGCGTGGCACTTCCGTACTCGTCATAGTAGAAAATCTTAAAATCAGCTACCCCCATTTGGATATCTGTAACATCTGTGGTGCCTGTAACTTCATCCTTAACCGTTCGAGTTAATGTATGAACATTTGGATTATTTGCATGCTCTGGAGTCATATCTGGTTTAAACTCCCACGTTATAATGTCAATGTTCCCGTCATTATCAAGGTCACTACGGTAGGATATTTTACGGTTGGTTGCGCTTATGAAAATATCGGAGGGAGCAATAAAACCATTTTGTTTATACCCTATTTTTAACACATCACTTTCTAGCACCTCATTGATTACTTTGGAGTGCGTGCTTTTGACGAGGGAAATGGTAAGTTCTTGATTACTACTATTTACACTGTTATTTACAGATAGTATGATAAGTATCAAGAATCCCGCAATTATGTAACTTATTGTTATTCCAAAATTCATAGCTCAGTATTAAGTTAGTCAGCGTAATAGCTTCTTATAAAACTGAAATTATAGTTCGTATTGTCAGCAGATTGATTTCTCTTTAAGTAGGCGGTTTGTATGTTAACAGTAATTCGCTTCAGCGTTGATTTACTACCACTAACAGTATAAGTGGCATAATCATTGGTGCGTACGTAGTTAACTTCTACATTCACCTGATATTCTACCCCTGAGATAGTCACGGTTTCTGAATATCCGTCAAAATCATCGAAATCGTTAAACGATGTGCGAGTGCTTTCGCCAAAATCTGGACCTAGAGTAGAAAATCCATTGGGTATATTAACTGGTACAATACTGTTTCCACTAGCTCCATAAGAGGCATTTTCATCAAAAGCGAGGGCACGTGACTCCTCTATAATATCCTGAGCATAAGCAATCACTTGTGCTTCTAGTTGCCCTTCAATCATCACTATATTATTTACTTTGATTAAGCGATTTGCATTAAGCGCCATAGTCGAAATAATGATCATTGCAAAGGTGACGTATAAAACCTCAGTATAACCTGACATATCTTTACCTCAATTTATTAATAATAAGACTAATGATTATTGACACTAATTGCTATTAAGTTTATTTAATCCAATGAATTATTAAAACAGTTTAACATATAGATTCATACTTACCACACATGAACCTTACTTTTATATTTTGAATTAAAAAGCTTGGCTACTTATAAGGAGGTAAGAATAGCAAGAATGTTGCAAAATAATATTTTTTTAAACTCCAGCATTGTTAGGTAACAGTTTGTTTTATCAAATAAAGTTACTGTATAATTTGCACCATATTACTAGTTAGGGTATGTATTTGGCAGATCGTTGCTTTTGAAATAATGAATTAAAAACTTCGATCTCCTTTAAGTTCAGGGTTCTAGATGTGTACTTCCATCTAAACATCTCCCTCCTCCCTTCATTATAAATACATATAGATTGATTACAATTTTGTAATGCTATGAGGATTAAATATCATGGCATTTAGAATACATGAAGAAAAATTAAGTCATTATTCTTCTTAGTTAGAATGCAGATTTATAAACGAAACATTCAAAAGTAGCTTTAATGGATTCACAATTTTTTAGAAAAACGATTATTGCGCTCACTGGTCTTTTTCTTTGCGCGTTTTTATTGGTACATCTGTCTGCAAATTCCATTCTTTTATTACCAGAAAGTATTGCTAGAGATTTATATAACTCCTATTCAACTACCTTGCGTGAAAGTCCATTTATAAAAATAATAGCGTATTTATTGTACCTCTCCATTATTCTGCATGCGTTTTATGCGTTATTAGTGACGCTTAAAAATCGAAAGGCTAAAGCAGAGAAGTATGTGGTTAATCACTCAAAAGAGAATAGCACTTGGACTTCTCAAAATATGGGGCTGATTGGCATAGTCATTTTGCTATTTATTGTAGTGCATTTAGCAAATTTCTGGGCACGCATAAAATTAGGTATGGGCGAAGAAGTTCGTTTGGATAGCCTGGGGAATAAAGATGTGTATGAGGTGACCTACAGCTTATTCCAAAATATCTATTATGTGATTTTTTATACCGTCATAGCTATTCCGCTTGCCTTGCATATACATCACGGCTTAAAAAGTGCTTTTAAAACCTTAGGCTTTTATCATAAAAAGGGATTGAATATTGTAGCCAAAGTATCTGTAATATTTGCAGTTATAATGGCTGTTGGCTTTGGAATTATCCCCTTTATCGTTTATTTCAAATAATTAGAAAATGAAATTAGATTCAAAAATACCAGAAGGGAAACTCGAGGATAAGTGGCGTAACTACCAGTTTAAATCGCAGTTAATAAATCCTGCTAATAAGAAAAAACTCAACATTATTGTGGTGGGCTCTGGCTTGGCGGGCGCTAGTGCCGCTGCTACCCTAGCTGAATCGGGCTACGATGTTAAATGCTTTTGTTATCAAGATTCTGCTCGACGTGCACACTCTGTTGCTGCCCAAGGTGGAATTAATGCCGCCAAGAATTATCAGCACGATGGGGATAGTGTGTATCGTATGTTTTACGATGCTTTGAAAGGTGGCGACTTCCGATCACGTGAAGCCAACACTTATAGGTTAGCAGAATTATCAGCTCCACTTATCGATCATTTTGTACAGCAAGGAGTTCCTTTTGCACGAGAATATGGTGGCACTTTAGCCAACCGTAGTTTTGGCGGAGTGCAAGTTCAACGTACATTTTATGCCCGTGGACAAACAGGTCAACAGTTGCTTTTAGCTGCTTATTCTCAACTATACAAAATGGTTCAGGCTAAAAAAGTAGAAATGTTTGTACGAAGCGAAATGGTAGATTTGGTGGTTATTGATGGAAAGGCGAAAGGAATTATTGTTAGAGATTTAGTGACGGGAGAGCTAAAACGATTTGCTGCTGATGCAGTTGTATTGGCAACGGGCGGTTATTCTCGCGTTTTTAGGCTCTCCACTTTAGCCATTGGATGTAATGGAAGTGCATTATGGAAAGCGCATAAAAAGGGAGCTTTATTTGGAGCTCCAAGTTTCACTCAAATTCACCCTACTGCCCTACCTCAAACAAGCGAAGCACAATCTAAGCTTACCTTGATGTCGGAATCTCTCCGTAATGATGGCCGGATTTGGGTTCCTAAACAAAAAGATGACCCCCGAAAAGCGAAGGATATCCCTGAAGAAGAACGCGATTATTATTTAGAGCGACGCTATCCTAGTTTTGGGAATTTAGCTCCACGAGATATTTCGTCCCGGGCTGCAAAAGAACGTATTGACGCTGGTTATGGAGTAGGTAAACTGAAAAATGCCGTGTATCTCGATTTTAAATCAGCAATTGAAAAGAATGGCTTAGAAACCATCCAAGATCGCTATGGCAACCTATTCACTATGTATAAAAAGATTACTGGAATAGACGCATATAAAGAACCAATGCAAATTTCGCCCGCAGCGCATTTCTCGATGGGTGGCCTTTGGGTCGATTATGAGTTAATGACCACCATTCCCGGATTATATGCTATTGGGGAATGTAATTTCTCCGATCACGGCGCAAACAGATTGGGTGCTAACTCCCTATTGCAAGCCAGTGTTGATGGATATTTCATATTGCCGAATACCATAAACAATTATTTGGCTACCGAAATTAAAACAGATTGCCCTAGTACAGATCATCCGGAGTTTGAAAAATCTGAACAGGAAACAAAGGAGTTTATTGAACGCGTCCTTGCCATAAATGGCACTAAAACAGTGGATCATTTCCATAGAGAGCTCGGTAAAGTGATGTGGCAAGAATGTGCCATGAGTCGCAATAAATCTGGCTTAGAAAAAGCAATCGAGCAGATTAAAGTGATTAGAGAGGAATTTTGGAGCGATGTAAAAGTTACTGGACATCAGAATGAATTGAATACTGAACTGGAAAAAGCTCTACGACTTGCAGATTTTATTGAACTAGGGATTTTGATGTGCATTGACGCACTAGAACGATCTGAATCGTGTGGAGCACATTTTAGAGAAGAGTATCAAACTGAAGAAGGCGAAGCTGTTCGTAACGATGCAGAATATGCTTATGTATCTGCTTGGGAATACGTCGATGGCGATTTTAAATTACACAAGGAAACATTAGAGTTCGAATATGTTAAACCTACTGTTAGAAGCTATAAATAGGATATTATGAAAGTTACATTCAAAATTTGGAGGCAGGAAGGTCCTAATACAAAAGGCTCCATAAAAGATTATGAAGTTGATGGTTTAACCGAAGAAATGTCTTTTTTAGAAGCGCTAGATCATTTAAATGAGTTGTTAGTGCTTAAAGATGAAAAGGTCATAGCTTATGAGCATGATTGCCGTGAAGGGATTTGTGGCCAGTGTGGGGTGTTTATAAATGGACGTGCACACGGGCCTCATGACAATATAACCACTTGTCAATTGCACATGCGTAGTTTCAGTGATGGCGACACCATTGTAGTTGAACCTTTGCGCGCCACTTCCTTTCCTGTGATTAAGGATTTGATAGTAGATCGCTCCTCCTTTGATAGAATTATAGAACAAGGAGCTTTCATCAGTTCTAAAACTGGTACTGCACCCGAGGCGAATGCCATTCCCATTTCCAAAGAAATATCGGAAAGATCTATGGATTCTGCGGCCTGTATTGGCTGTGGAGCTTGTGTGGCCGCTTGCAAGAATTCTTCCGCCGCCCTATTTACATCGGCAAAAATTAATCACTTAAATAGCTTGCCCCAAGGTAAAGCAGAAGAACACAAACGTGTAGCTGCAATGACTCATCAAATGGAAGCAGAAGGTTTTGGAAGTTGTTCGTTTACGGGGGCATGCGAGGTCGAATGTCCAGAAGGAATTTCTATAATCAATATTGCGGAAATGAATGCCCGTATTTTAAAAGCCAAATTATTGGGCTAGTACGAGTACCCGTTCTGGCGAGAGAGACTTTGGCAGCTTTGGTTTTTTGAAAGGATGGGACATTGGCAATTTTCGTTAGAACCAGCGGATTTGCCAAGGAAAAGTCCACCAACGGGGCAAGGGGTTGCAACCCCTTGTTATGTTGAAGATACAGATGTTTCTGAATAAGCATCCAATTAGAATTAATACTTTTACTCTCGGTTCAAGTGGATGGGCGGTATTGAGAAATCTTTGTTTTTTGGGGAACAGGATTTTTACATACACAGGATTAGATTCGGAAAATATTAAAATCCAAACAATCAGTGTAATCACTTAAATCTGTGATCCATAAACGATGATTGCCGTTATCACAAACACCCCTCGAATTATCCAAAGAACTGTTTGTAGAATCGACACAATGAAGATGGAGTTCTTAGAAATTATGCCACCGAATTAGCTATCATCTATAAGATTGAACTGAAAAATAATTATCATCCTTAATGAAAGTTACTAACCTGCCTACCGCAGGCAGGCTTGATGGGCTACCATTTTTAAATCATAGACTTAAGTGAACAGTGAGATTACAAGAATTATAAATAAAAACTGATATGGAAAATAAGCCGAGAATAATTATTGGGTGCATGAGTTGGGGAGCTTGGGGGAAGCAATTATCAACTAAAGAACAGGCAGCTTTAATTCAGTTTTGCACGGAAAATGGAAATACTACTTTCGATCACGCAGATATCTACGGGGATTATACAACAGAAGCAGATTTTGGAAAAGCGCTCATTGAAAGCGATGTTCAAAGAGAGGAAATACAGCTTATTTCCAAATGTGGAATTCAATATGTAGGTGAAACAAGAAATAACAAAATAGGTCACTATAATTATTCTAAAGAATATATTATTTGGAGTGCAGAAGAGTCTTTAAGGAATTTAAAAACAGATTATTTAGATACGTTTCTATTGCATAGACCAAGCCCTTTGATGGAGCCAAATGAAATTGCTGAAGCAATCACCCATCTACAAGAAAGTGGTAAAATCATCCAATTTGGAGTATCTAATTTCACACCATCTCAAGTTGATTTAATTTCAGATAAAATTGAAGTATCCGTAAATCAGGTGGAGTTTTCACTCACGCAACATGAGGCAATGCATAATGGGGTTTTAGATCAGATGATGCAAAAGAATATACATGCTATGAGTTGGAGTCCTTTGGGAAGTTATTTTAAAGAAGTAAACGACCGAACTTATCGAATAACAAAAGCTCTAGATACATTAACAGAAAAGTATAATCAAACAGAAGATGCTCTTCTTTTAAGTTGGATTTTAAAACATCCTGCGAACATCTCCCCTGTTATTGGTACGACGAATAAAGATCGAATTCTAAACGCTAATAAAGCCTTAGAAATTCAACTAGATTTGGAAGATTGGTTTATGTTATTAGTGGAAAGTCAAGGTCAGCCAGTTCCATAAAATCGGAGATTTGGCATAAATGGATTCATTTATTGTGGGTACATCTTCTAGTAAATCGTAGCCTGAAATATTGAGTTCAACCGGCTTTATTTG
Source organism: Balneolaceae bacterium (assembly GCA_041656135.1). Lineage (GTDB taxonomy): Bacteria > Bacteroidota > Rhodothermia > Balneolales > Balneolaceae > Balneola. The sequence goes on from JBBAEC010000030.1 coordinate 28,898, forward strand.
AAGAATTCGAACTTAATATCGTTGGTCATAACATGAATGGCCTTAAAGTCTTCAACAGCTCGAATTTGGTGCATTACCGCTGGAGGTATTATAATGCTATCACCTGGTTTCAAAATATGATTGGTGCCGTCTAAATCTATAACGCACTCTCCTTCCATCATAAGTACCACAGACTCTGTATTGGCAGTGTGTTTTGGCAAGAGGTCTCCCGCTTTGGCACTCATCTGCTTTGCAGAAAGCATTTCTCCTTTAGCCAATAATTTTACGGTTGGATTAACAACATTTCCCATTACTTGTATGTTTAAAATATTTCGAAATTTAATCAGTAGCTGAATGCTATTATAAACAATTATGCACTCTAACTAAAACCTTGTGCTCAGTACTATCTATTCCTCAATGCCATACTTTTAGATATCTTAATTACTGGTGAAACTAGGGTTTTAGCTGTCAATCTAATCCCTCTTACTTACATTTATTCCAAAATTATTGTTAAATAAAGCAGCCCTTATTTTTTAGCAAAAATTCTTTATATATATCTAAATACCAATAAAACTCATTTTATGAAAAAGTACTTCCTCATTTTTTGCATACTCCTTTTTGTAAGGGGCATTCAGGCACAAGAATTAAATCAAGAATATTTTGATAAATTATCTGCTACTCATGCTCAAAAATCATTTTCCTTACTCAAAGATTTATTGAGCATTCCAAATGATGCATTATTTCCTGATGATATTGAAAAAAATATAGTTTGGTGTGAAAATGCTTTCCAAAAAAGAAATTTTAGCACCTTAAGGCTTGAAACCGAAACGGTGCCACTTTTACTGGCAGAAAGGAAAGTGATAAATGCGGAAAAAACGGTTCTTATCTATCTTCAAGTAGATGGCCAGCCCGTAGATCCTTCAAGATGGTTTCAGAAAAATCCTTATGAACCTGCTTTAAAAAAGCAAGCAAATAATGGGGATTGGGAAGAAATACCATGGGACTCAATTGAGAATTACGATGATGAATGGAGAATTTTTGCAAGGTCAGCTTCCGATGCAAAAGGTCCAATAGCAATGTTTTTGACCGCTCTAGATGCTATTGAAGAAGAAAATATTGGTCCTAATTATAATATTAAGGTTATAATGGATTTTGAGGAGGAATTAGGTTCACCACGTTTACCTAAAACAGTCTCAAAAAATACCGAGCTATTAGAAGCCGATATGCTCATCATATTTGACGGCCCGCGACACATTACCAACAAACCAACCTTAACATTTGGAGCTAGAGGTATTTCAACAATAACATTAACAACCTACGGACCAATTACCCCTCAACACAGTGGCCACTTTGGAAACTACGCACCTAACCCTGCGCTTAGATTATCCAAGATTCTGGCATCTATGAAAGATGATGATGGACGGGTTATAATTCCTGGCTTTTATGACGGTATTTCATTAGAACCCAATGTGAAGAAAATACTTCAATCTGTTCCAGACGATGAAGATGAAATTAGGGATAGATTGCAATTGGGAAGTATAGATAAAGTGGGTGATAATTATCAGGAAGCTATACAATATCCCTCATTAAATATACGTGGGATGCAGTCGGGGTGGATTGATGCCCAAACCCGAACAATTGTTCCTGCTTGGGCTAGGGCTGAAATAGATATTAGACTAGTTTTAGAGTCAGACCCTGATCGCTTAATTGGTTTGGTTAAGAAGCACATAAAAGATCTAGGCTATTTTATTACTGATGATGTTCCAACCAAGCAGCAACGAATGAATAACGAAAAGGTCGCATCTTTCACCTACGAAACCTCCTATCAATCTTTTAGAACAAATTTTGACTCAGAGCCTGGTATTTGGCTACAAAAAGCCATGAGAAGAGCTTTTGGATCCGACCCAATTATGATACGTATGAGCGGTGGCTCCATTCCAATTTCACCATTTGTGCTTGAACTTAATATTCCAGCTGTTACGGTTCCCACCGTTAATAGAGACAATAATCAACATAGTCCTAACGAAAACCTTAGGTTGGGAAATTACAGAGAAGGCATTAAAACAATGATTGCTATCTTAGTTGAAAAGTTAGAATAAATTTGAAATACAAAGGAATACACATCATGAAATTAGAAGCGGTGAACATTAAAGTAATTATAGGGAGCTAGAGTAGCTAATCTCTGGCTTCCCCTCGTCACTAACGTCCCGTTCATTATGACGGACTCATGAGCCTTGTTAACAACTCAGATTACATCAAGTAAATAAAAATAATTCCTACACGCTTTTGGGATAGCATCCGTTTGTTTATAGAATTTATGCGTAATATTAACATAACTAATCCTTGTTTATATGAAATTACGCTTACTATTCATCCTATTCTTATTTATTACGAATAGTATAATTGCAATGGGCCAAATATTACATACCGAAAGCTTTGCAGTAATACTTGATACTAGCAATGTAATTAAAGGGAATATTGTGCCTGACTTCAAGTTTCAGAATCTAAAAGAGGATTTAATTGAGTTTGAAAACACTACAGATATTTCTTTTCGATTAAAGAACAACGCCATCACACTTGCGAATAAAATTGAGTTGTCTAAATATGGTGATGAGGTGCTTTTAAGTGGTGGATTTATGTATTTAGAATACCGTAGAATCTTTGATAACAAATTTGTTATCGAGCCATTTTCACAAGTACATTGGGCAGAAGCTAGAGGGTTAGCATTTAAATACGCTGGTGGTATTAATCTTAGATATAGAGTTTATTCCTCAGAAAAAGCTGGTTTCTTTGTTGGAACAGGGCCTTTTTTATGAACACGAAAAATGGAATTATGATGGTGTAAAGGATCATCTTGTCCCAGCAAATCCTACAGATATTGTAAGTGATGAAATCAAATTAGGAAGCTATTTAAGCTTTAAATTAAAAACCGATTTTAACTTAGATTTCGATGTTAGCATTTACCATCAGAGTACATTTAATAGCTTAATACGTTTTCCAAGATTAGCTAGTAGTTCGAGTGTGAAATATAACTTCACTGAACACTTAGGGTTACTATTGCAGTATCAGAATATATACGATCCTAATCCTTTGGTGCCTATTGATAAATTATACAACCATTTTTTAACCTCAATTGAAGTATCGTTTTAGCATTATGAATAATTACCATAATTGTTGAAATTATTATCCTTTGCCTAACTAATCCCCTTTTAACGCTACGAGAAAAGTTAGTAAATAAGGCCAAATTCATTGCAAATAAAACCAAGTAAACAGATAATTCAAAGGAGACAGAATAATGGATTTACTAATTAAATTGTTTATTGGCTTGGTGGCACTAATTCATTGCTACATTTTGTGGCTTGAAATGTTTGCATGGGAAACGAGGGCTAAAAAGGTTTTTAAAAGTATTCCCCGTGATCAGTTTGCACAAACGAAAGTATTTGCTGCAAATCAGGGACTTTACAATGGGTTTTTAGCTGCAGGCTTAATTTGGACTTTTTTCATTCAAAACGCGGAATGGAATGTAAATGTCTCTTTATTTTTCTTGAGTTGTGTTGCTATTGCCGGTATTTATGGGGCATTTACAGCAGATAAAAAGATATTCTACGTGCAAGCCTTGCCTGCAATTATCCCTATAATTTTAATTGTATGGACTAATTTTATCTAAGCAATCACTAAAATGGAAAAACCATCTAACATACATCCTGGCGAAATTCTGCTCTACTAATTTCTTGAGCCACTCGATATAACTGCGTATAGGCTTTCTAAGGATTTGAATATTCCCCAAACGCGTATTTCACAAATATTAAAGGACAAACGTAGAATTACAGCAGATACTGCTTTACGGCTGAGTAAATATTTTGGGAATTCTGCAAAATTCTGGCTTGGACTTCAAAATGATTTTGACATCGAATATGAAAGGGAAAACAAGGAAAAGGAATTCGATGATATTCAGGAATTCACTGAAGAGAATGTTGCCTGATGAAGACTATTAGTGATTAAAATTTTAGTCTGATTCCTCTCCACCCCATTTCCGAGTGCTGCATCCCGAATAATTAGAGGCCCACTTTCTACCCTACTCCCCGTGAATAAACCAGTTTATGAATCATGTTTGGAAAGAGTTTCTTCACAAAAGATTTTGACTTAGAAAACAAGTATGTTTGTGCTTAAGTAATATAATTAGTTGAAAATAACTAAGAAGAAATTTTTAAATTCTTATTGTTTAACATAAAATATCATGATGTATATAAAACCACTTTTTATTGGATTGCTGTTTTTGTTGATAGGGACGGCTTATGGGCAGACAAGCAAATTTGAAGTTGGCATAGAAGGCGGTCCTAGCATCATGTCATTGAGAGGTAATGAGGCAATAGACAGTCTCCATGAAACAACTACTAGGTTTTCTGGTGGGCTTTTTCTCCAATATAATTTCAGCAAAAACCTATCACTTCGCACCAATATAGCATTTGAGCATAAAGGCTCAGAAGCAACAATACGAGGATTCGACTTCTTTGGGAATTGGGTAGACGAAGAGGATGTTAAAGTTAATTATGATTATTTAACTATGCCTATTCTTGCTCGAGTAACCTTTGGCAAAAGAGTGAAATACTTTGTTAATGCTGGACCTTATTTTGGATATTTACTGAAACAAAACATGGTGATAAAAAGTAGTATTGCACCAACTAGAAATGAAGACGGTACTTCTATGTCAAAACGATATGACATAGGCATCTCAACTGGTTTAGGAGCTTCAGTTCCTATCTTATCTAATGTTTCATTGTCATTTGAAGTTAGGAATAATCTTGGACTTATTAATACTAGCTCAGTTGAAGTTTATAACGATGGTACTGTTAAAACCAACTCTACAAACTTTCTGATTGGAATTAGCTATAATATTAGCGGGAATTAAGTCTGTATTCTGTTTTAAAACCAACGTAAATGCTGTTATTTATGTTGATGATTTTTGAGTTAAAGAAAGAAACTAATATTAAAAGAAAGCATCCATGAGTAGAGGATTTGTAAACGAAGATGATCAGGAAGAAATTCCTCTTGTACCGCCTCGGGCTGATTTACCGACTGGTGTAACCAACTACGTCACTCAAGCTGGCTTGGATGAACTTTTAGCCGAACAACAAGAGCTTATAAACCGAAAGGAGCAGGTAGATACTAGCAATGAAAACGAAAAACGAATAGCGATTAATCATCTCAATGCTAAACTCAACTTATTGAGTAAGCGGCTTGCTACCGCTCAGGTGGTGGATTTGGCCACTCAAAAACAAGATGAAGTACGTTTTGGAGCCAAAGTTACTTTAAAAATAGGCAACGATCCAAAACAACATCGTTATCAAATTGTGGGCGTTGATGAGGCCAATTTCACAAAAAAGAAGATCTCATTCCTCTCCCCCATTGCAAAAGTATTAATAGGTAAGAAAGTGGGTGAAAAAGCTGTGCTAAAACTTGCTAGAGAAGAACGAATTTTTGAGGTTTTAGAAATCTCTTATTGAAGATTTGGTTTAGGCTAGTCTAATTTTATAATTATTGATAGTCTTATCTTTTAGTTAGTTTAAAAAGCAGATTAATTTTGCTCTTTTTGACCGCAAATATATAGGCTGTAAATTAGTCGATATTCTCTTTGTTGCACAACGTAGATAGATAACTAAAATCATTATAAATCATGGATTTTAAAGACATAGAAAAACACATTGGAAATGTAATTAATGAATATAACCGCAGGCTGACTCCTGATTTTGAGGGTTATTCGCCTAATGAAATGCAACAGATATTATATTTCACATTTGGCCCAGATAGCCCCATTACGCTGCAGAAACTCTCTGAGGCTGACTATAAATCTATTCCAATACTCAATCAGGTTAAGTACATAATGAATCTGATTGCTGAAAGTGGGGAAATCAAACTCACTAAACTGGGTTTTCTACCTACAAAAGTAGTTGCAGATATTTATCAACAAGGATTTTTGAAAGATGATGATATTGAAAGTGGAATATCGAAACTCTACAAGGAGACGGATTCTAATACCCTTCACCTTTCAAAGATATTAATCGAAATTGCTGGTTTGGCTAAGAAAAGACTGGGTAAGTTTAGCCTCACAAAAAAAGGGGAGAAAATTCTTTCCGATGACCAGAAGTTACTTGAAGCTATAATAGATGCATTTACACTTAAATTTAATTGGGGTTATTTCGATGGTTATGAAGCCCCAGAAATTGGCAGGCTTGGATTTGGATTTACACTAGTTCTTTTGGCAAAATATGGACATGAAAAACAGCCAGATTCCTTCTATGCTAAGAAATACTTCAATGCTTATCCAGCACTATTAGATTCATTTGAGCCTGGTTATAGCACTGTAGAAGAATATTCAACACGTTGTTATTCCATTCGAACTTTTGAAAGATTTATAGATTATTTCGGGCTTATAGAAATAGAAAGAGTAGGAAATGGATATTTTAAAGATATATACATTACAAAGACAGATTTATTCGATAAGCTAATAAAAGTAGATTTAGCTTAGAGTATTTAATATTTATATTTAATATCTGTATCAATCAATGCTAATACTTTTAAGTTTGGCTGAAACAATATAGTTTGAATGAAAAACAAAACTACTGACATTAACGAATTTACCATACAAAAATATGTGAATTCAATACGTCCTGACGATCCTAAAATTCTTGCACAACTCGATTTTGGATATTCATATGATGGTAAAACTGTTATTTTTTATGAAATCCGACCTTTTTTCGAAAATCCAGAAAGAATTTTAAATATTGAATATGCAAAAATACAGTTTGTAAAATCTAAAAAAATATGGAAGTTATACTGGAGGAGGGCAAGTGGGAAATGGGAGCTTTATGAACCATTTCCAGAAGCAACGCATTTAGAAAAATTGATTGAAATTATAAATGAAGACGCACAAGGTTGTTTTTATGGCTAATTATGACAGAAAAGTAATAGAAGAAATTGCAGGTGATCTTGATATTGGATTTAACTGCTATTACAATTTAAAAACGAAAGAAATTGTTAAGCTTCCAAATTTTGATGATTCTTTTGATGAAGATTTTATGCGTGAGGAGTTCAAAGCAGATATTGAGAAGGTTGAGGGTAATGAAGATGATTATATAATATTTGAAATCTTAGATAGTTTTGAAGCCTTCAAAATTATGGAACGCTTTGTTGGACAAATGACTGACCCACACTTTCAAGATAAACTGGACTATATTTTGCAACGAGAAAAACCATTCCGGTATTTTAAACAGGCCATCGACGAATCAGAGCATAGGCAAGCTTGGTTCGATTTTAAACGAAATGAACTTGAAAGAAGAGTTGAGGATCAATTTAGAGAGTGTAAATCAAACTCTGTCTAAGTAACAACAAATAACGTTAACTTAGACGATCATGACACAACAAGAATTAGACGATTTACAAGCCAAAGCCTTAGAGCAGTTTAAAAGTGGGAAGCCACTATTTGGAGAAGGAGGCGCTTTTGCTCCGATGCTCAAGGGCTTTTTGGAAGCCGCCCTGGAAGCCGAGATGGACGCTCACCTTG
>JBBAEC010000031.1:0-34069 GCA_041656135.1 Balneolaceae bacterium
ATTAAGATTTCGCCGCTCTGCGGCTAGTAGCATTCCATTTTTTCAAACTACCCATCTTTATCTTTATGAGTAAAAGTCATGGGCTCCAAGCGAATCTTGTTTGTTAGAATCAGGATTTTCAGGATTAGAGGATGCGCAGGATGGGGCTTGCATGGATTGTAGATGCTAGATATTTCGGTGAGGGATTTGAAAAGTAATAACTAAATAGGGTCATCCTTGTACATGTTAGATAATTCGTTGACGGAATTTCTCAGTAACGAGTAACCTAAAACCTACATTCACCCATCTGGCTTCAAAAACATTCCTTGCCCATTAACCACTCTTTCTTATATTCACACAATGAAAAGTAAAATAACACGCCTTAGAAAAAACTGCCCTCTTCTTTTTAAGTTGAGTTTAGTTCTGTTATATATTGTCTTCCACATTCTAGTATCACGACCAGTTCGTACTACTATTTTCTCATTACAGATCACACCTAGCCTAGTAGAGAAAGTGGAGCAACACCCATCATTCTCTTTTCCACAACTAGGCCCTCGCTACTTTTATATTGAGTACATAGATCAGAATATTCAAAATATTTGGCGTTATACGGTTCCTTTTGGTTCCTTTTTTCTATTTGGGATGGTGGGCTTGATTCTAATGGGCGCCCACAAAAATATGTTCTTAATCCTAATTCTTGCACACACACTCATATTCCTAATAACATGGCTGGTTTTTGCCACCGACCTTTTATCAAATCCATATCTACTCAACATCCCCGATTTCCTATCCAGATACATAGCTCCATTATCCGCCCTTGGAGTTATTCCCCTTGCATTAATGACAAAAACTAGGAGTGAGGGAAGTCAGTGATCAATTAGCAATGAGCAATTTGCTGTAATGAAAAATAAAAGATCGTCATTGCGAGGCACGCAGCGGAGCAAGTAACGAAGCAATCTCACGATAACGGGTTACTAGTCTCAACAACGCTTATAGGTTTAGGATTCCAAGCCGATTCTGTCCCGAAGCTTCGGGATTCACTGCGACTCCCTATCGGTCGCCTTGTTCAGGATGACAGAGGCATTTTATCATATCCCTAACCTCCCTACGGTCGGTAATTGTTCCATTTTTAATGAAACAATTATTTTGAAAGTAAATCAATCCAATTTGGGTTCCTTTCTTCGATGAGACATACTTTTTTAGACCGACGCCAGCCTTTGATTTAATATGAACACAGTTCATAGATAATTAATCAGATTCTAACCTCTTTAATACATATTCTATAAACCAGTTGGGCATTTTATCAACCTGAGGATACCCCATACCGTCATATTTTTTCTCAAATATTACAAAGTTATTCATTTTTGAGTTGTCAATTAGGAAGGCACGGTCTGCTGTTTTCAAGGCATCAAATAGTAATCCCAAACTTTTATAATAACGACTAACTATTTTTTGTTCCTGAACATCATGCCCACCTTTAGCCACCCTGTTTTCTACACGGGCAATATTTATATCAGGAGATTCAGTAGATATAAAATATAAATAAGTAGTGAATTCTTTCTCTTTTGCAAATTCTAAAAAAGATATTTTTGCTTCATGAGACATTACAGTTTCAAAGCTAAAGCTTATGCCTTGATTCACTAACATATAACGTAAAAAATCAGCTACCAATGCACTCACATAGCTCACTCTGTTTTCTGTTTTATAAACTAAAGTGTTCTCTTTTATTTGAATTCTAGGTGCTTTTCCAATTAGTTCAATTCGCGAGATAAGTTCTGCTATGGATATTATTGCATTATCCCAATCTGATTGTGTTATATTTTTAAGTTTATAACTACTAAGGTCGATAAATCCTGTTTCTTTCAAGTTTTTGGCGATGTTATCTGCATTTACTAGCGGGCCAAGCGGAATCTCCTTTCCTTCAAGCTCATTTATTAATTCGCTTTTACCTGATCCATTTGGACCAGCGAACATCCGGAGACGTTTTTTGCCCATATCAACCTAATTTTATTGGTCCTTTGACCGTATGAGGCTTAGATAAAGGTTTATTTAATTTTTTAATAATAGATGTACTTCCATCTACATGTTCCCGAATAACACGTCTGCCTTTTACATACACTGTGTCTAATCCCAGTGCTTTATTCGTACGAATGGCTCGCTGATTGGAGCTTTTCATTGCTTGATTTAAGGAACTGACTGATATGATCTTTTTTTTATTCATGAGTAAACACCTACTGTTTAGATTATATAATAGTACTAATTTTATCCATCAATTTCATCATGGTCAGCCAGCTATTATAAACATTAATCTAAAATTTCCTTAGAATAGACAGTTGATTAATATTGAAAGCGATGTCTTACTCTCCAGAATAATGCCAATTGGATTGATCACTGAAAGGTGTCATGACGTACTCGTCATTGACGCCAACGGCGGCATTCGGTAACCAGCGTCGCCCCTGTTACCCTGACGACAGAGTGAATTTCGACGGCAGTCGGTAGAAATGAATGAATCCCGATTTCTCGGGACTCCGCATGGATACTACCTCCGCATGCGCTTCGTACTGGGTTACTAGCCCCAACAACGCTCACTGGTTTAGGATTCCAAATCGTTTCGGGGATACATGCCTGTCCCGAGCATTCGGGACCGCGTCGGCACAATTCCCAGCCCTACTTTAAAAATCATAATCTCCTTGCAAAGACAGCCTTTTTTACCCTCTCACCCCAACAGCTCTATTAAATGCTTAACTATTCGTTCTGAAGCTTTTCCATCCCACATCGGTATTTCTTGACCTTGTTTCCAGTTATCAGAAAATAATTTTTCCATTGCTGGTGCTATAGCCCTAGGATCCGTTCCTAACAACTCATTAGTTCCCAGTGTCATGGTTTCTGGTCGTTCGGTGTTATCTCTCAGTGTCATGCAAGGCACGTTCATTATTGAAGCCTCCTCCGTAATACCACCAGAGTCTGTAACCACTGCTTTTGCTCTTTCTACTAGGTAATTAAACTCTAAGTAACTTAAGGGTTCTACCATGTGTAATCTTGGATGCGAAACCCCAAGTCCTTCTAATATTTTTGCAGTACGTGGATGAACTGGAAAAACCAATGGTAAATCTTGAGTATTATTTACAATCTCATCCATCAAGCTTTTTAATTTCGATTCTTCATCTACATTAGCCGGTCGATGCAAGGTCATTACAATATATTCCTTCTCTTTTAAATCCAAGTCATCCCAGACAGGTGGTTTAATAAATCTTGCTCGATTTTTTAGCAAAGTGTCAATCATCACGTTTCCGACAAAGAATATACGCTCGTCTTCTACACCACTTTTTCTAAGATTCTCATTTGCCACATCTGAAGTTGTAAAAAAGTAGTTGGTCACGGCATCTGTAGCTAGCCGGTTAATCTCCTCTGGCATAGACCAATCTCCAGAACGAATACCTGCTTCCACATGAACTACTGAAATATGCATTTTCTGGGCAGTGATAGCACATGCCATAGTAGAAGTAACATCCCCTACTACCAAACAAAGGTCCGATGGATTCTCTAGAAGAAGTTTCTCGTAACCAATCATAATTGCAGCCGTTTGCTCGGCCTGGGTTCCCCCACCAGCACCTAAGTTCACATCAGGGGTTGGGATGCCTAGTTGCTCGAAGAACGATCCACTCATGTTTTTATCATAATGCTGACCAGTATGGATTAATCTAAAATTAATATTTACTCCATTTTTCTGTTCATTTTTAATAGCGTCAATAATAGGCGCTATTTTCATGAAATTGGGTCTAGCCCCCGCAATTAAGTCTATGTACATGTGGTATTTATTTGATTTTAAAGATGAACAAATATAAGTAATATGAATCTCTCCTTTTTGAGAAACTATGTTCATTTTTCAATTTACAATGAACAGTTTTTAGAATTTAGACATTTCCACCTAAAACAAAGTCAGTCATACCGCACCCGGTTGCGGTATCTCCTGAATGTGGCACTTAGTGTTGCTTAATATCCCAAATCGTTTCGGGGAGAAATTAAAATTACTCGTCCTTGCGAGGAACGCAGCGGAGCAAGTAACGAAGCAATCTCATGGTAGCGGGTTACTAGCTCCAACAACGGCCGTTGGTTAGAATCCCAAGTCGTTTCGGGGATACATGCCTGTCCCGAGCATTCGGGACCGCGTCGGGTTGGTTTTTAAACCTGCATTAGAGATTATGAACTTCTCTTTTAGACAGCCTTTAGTTATTGTTTTTTATTATAATAAATTATGACGTACTCGTTACAACTTTAAAATTTATCAGATAATAAAAAATCTTTTAAGTGCAAGTGCTCTACTCCTTCAATCGAATCTTGCCAAAAATCATCCATTGTTACCACGTATTTTGGGAATTGGTCGTGGATGGATATCAAATTACCAAACTCGCGTTTAATCGTTTTCTCACTTTCTAATTTATAAGCAACTTGGATATATATTTTCTGCCCTTGCTTTTCGGCAACAAAATCGATTTCGGTATTATCCAACTTTCCAACATACACTTCGTATCCTCTCCTTTTTAATTCCAAAAACACCATGTTTTCGAGTATTCCCGATATCATCCGGTCTCTGTAGCCCATAGTAGCATAAATAATAGAGGTATCGCTTACGTAAAATTTTTCTTGTGTTTTAAGAATCTCTTTACCCTTAATATCGTAACGTGAAACTCTATACAAGATAAAAGCCCCTTCCAAAGCATTCAGATAATTGTAAACGGTATTAATATCAATTTTTCTTTGTTGACTTTTGAAATAATCCGCTACGTTTTTTCCAGAAAAAGTATTCCCTATGTTATCTAATGTGAATTTTATGACCCGTTCTAATAATTCTACATTACGAATGTTATAACGTTGTACTGTATCACGTAAAATTACAGATGAATAAATATCATAAACTATTTTGTAGGCAGACTCATCGGCATAATCGGCAATATGTATTCCTGGAAAACCACCTTGCCTTAAATACATTGTAAATAAGTCTCTTTGCTTCTGTCGGGTTACTGGATAAGCTGTTTTAAACTTCAGATATTCTTTATATGACAGAGTGTAAACAGGTATTTCTATATATCTGCCTGCAAGATAAGTGGCCAATTCTGATGATAATAAATGTGAATTAGACCCTGTCAGATATATATCTACATTGAAATCTACTAAAAAGGAATTAACAGCCCTCTCCCAATTTTCTACCTCTTGAATTTCGTCTAACAGTAGATAATATTTTTGATTTGTTACTATCTTACCACGTATGTATTGATGTAATCTTGAAGCCTCCAGTATATCTTGATGGGTAAAACTTTCGAAATTAATAGAAATTATGTTTTCAGATACTATGTCTTTTTTAGATAGCAGTACCTCTCTAAGTAATTTTAATATCGTCGATTTCCCAGATCTGCGTATTCCAGTTAAAATCTTTATCTGAGGTTTATCGATAAAGGGTATTATTGCATCAATATAGGTCTGTCTTAAAATCATATCTTTATGGCTGTGACCCTAAATATAGTAAAATATATTTAGTTTTTATGGATACAAGCATAAAAACTATTAAGTAATAGTCATTTTTTTAAGACCCTTCATTGCGAAGGAATGTCTTTATCCCGATTTCTCGGGACAAAGACATTTTTTTAATTAACAACACGTCTTTGCGAGGCGCGCTGCAGAGCTAGCAACGAAGCAATCTCAGGTTAACGACTTACTAGCCCAAACAACGCTCACTGGTTAGGAATCCCAAGTCGTTTCGGGGAGATTGCTGCGTCGGTGGATTTCCTAGCCCTATGTTAGAAATTATGGACTCCTCGCAACGACAGCTTTTTTTTTAATAACAAGCCGACTTTGCGAGGCGCGCTGCAGAGCAAGCAACGAAGCAATCTCAGGTTAACGACTTACTAGCTCCAACAACGCTCTCTGGTTAGGATCCCAAGTCGTTTCGGGGAGATTGCTTCGTCGGGTGGGTTCTTAGCCATTCATTAGACATCATAATCTCCTCGCAAAGACAGCCTTTTTTTATTGATTTTTATTATAATAAACCATGGCTAGTTCAAAAGACCTTTACGTTTACTTGCTTACCAATAAAAACCGAACGGTAATTTACACCGGTGTAAGTAGTGATTTATTAAATCGTGTTTGGCAACATAAGAACAAGGTTTATGATGGTTTTACCAAAAAGTATAATGTTGATATATTAGTATACTATGAAGGTCCTGGTGATCCTATTTATGCTATTGAAAGAGAGAAGCAAATAAAGGCTGGTTCTAGACAGAAAAAGATTGATTTAATTAATTCCATGAATCCCGAATGGCGAGATTTATATGAGGATTTGGTTCCTGATGGATTTAAGAAGATAGATAAAGATAATGAGAGTGATGAATAACATAACTCACCGTCTTTGCGAGGCCTTCTGCGATAGCAAAGGCAGAAGCAATCTCAGGTTAACGACTTACTAGCTCCAACAACGCTCTCTGGTTAGGATCCCAAGTCGTTTCGGGGAGATTGCTTCGTCGGGTGGTTTCCAAGCCTTTCATTAGAAATCATAATCTCCTCGCAAAGACAGCCTTTTTTTTAATTAACAACACGTCTTTGCGAGGCACGCAGCGGAGCAAGTAACGAAGCAATCTGTTGATGGCGAGTTACTAACCCCAACAACGCTCTCTGGTTAGGAATCCCAAGTCGTTTCGGGGATACATGCCTGTCCCGAGCATTCGGGACTGCGTCGGCACAATCCTCAGCCCTGCATTAAAAATCATAATCTCCTCGCAAAGACGGGTGTTTTACGAGGATAATTTTCTAAATACTTAGTACTAACTACCAAATACTAAATACTATCCCTAAGCCTTCCAGATGTGTATGTCTGTTTTGGGGGCGATGTCTTTCATGGCGTTGCGGGTGTCAATGATGCAGTCGTTCCATTCGGCAAGCTCGGCATAATCGATGTTAGCATGGTCGGTTGAAATGATAACTGCATCATAGCTGGAAACGATTTCCTTTGACCATCCTGTTGATTTGTAGCCCGTCCAGTGAGGATGTTCGCGGGTTGGTAATATTTCGGGGATATATGAATCATAGTATGCAATTTCTGCACCCACCTCTTCTAGCAAATCGAAAATAACAAAACTTGGAGATTCACGCATATCATCTACATTAGGTTTGTAGGCAAGACCAACAACAAGTACTTTTGCCCCGTTTATGGCTTTTTTATGCGCATTTAATGCCAATATAGTTCGTTCCAAAACATAGTGAGGCATGTCGGTATTTACTTCTCCTGCCAACTCTATGAAACGAGTATTAATACCAAACTCACGGGCTTTCCATGTTAAGTAAAATGGATCGATAGGAATACAATGCCCCCCTAAACCCGGACCAGGGGTAAACTTCATAAACCCAAATGGTTTGGTGTCTGCGGCATCTAATACTTCATGCACATCAATACCCATCTTTTTGTACACCACTTTCAGCTCATTGACTAAGGCAATATTTACCGATCTAAAAATGTTTTCGGTAAGTTTAACCGCTTCGGCTGTTTTGCAATCGGTAACAGGAACCGTTTGTACAATAGCTGTATTGTACATAGCTAGTGCTAACTGTAAAGCTTCTTCGCCATGACCACCCACAACTTTAGGAATTTTAGCTGTATTGAAATTCACATTACCTGGATCTTCACGTTCTGGGCTATAGGCTACATAAAAATCTTTTCCTGCTTTTAATCCAGAATTTTTCTCCAATATTGGAATCATCAATTCTTCAGTCGTTCCTGGCCAAGTGGTAGATTCTAAAATCACTAATTGACCTTTTCGCAAATGTTTTGATATGGTTTCTGTAGTTTTTTCTACATAACTCATATCTGGTTCGCGGTATTTACTCAGGGGCGTAGGCACACACATCAAAATAGCATCAGCTTCTACTAAACGAGAGAAATCGGTAGTAGCATCGCAACGGTCTGACTTTGATAAAACTTCCATCATCTCATTTCCCAAATGCTTGATGTATGGAATGCCTTTATTTATATGCTCAATTTTACTCTCATCAATATCGTAACCGATAACGGTCATCCCACGCTGATGGAAAGTCCACATTAGTGGAAGGCCCACATATCCAAGCCCGACAATTCCAATTTTATATTCTTTATTATCAATCTTTTGGATTAAATTCTCTATGGACATCAACTATTACTATTCTTTTATATTATTTTAATTTTCAACTTGATATAAATTAACAATTTAGAAAAACTAGATTGCTAAATCCTCTACTTCTTCTTCAATATTTTTGTAGCCTGAGAAAGTGGGTACAATGTTGAATATTTCTTTTTTGATGGCTTCGCTATTACCAACTTTTGCTACTTCTATTAAACGAACTAGATTTTTTTCTAGTCCATTAAGCACCCCTGTTTTACGAGCCATAAATATTTTCTCATGACAGGTCATATCTGTACCTTCTTCGGCAGTAAGTAATTCTTCAAATAGCTTTTCACCAGGCCGGATACCTGAATGCTCTACTTTAATATCTACATCTGGTTCAAAACCACTTAAGCGAATAAGTTCACGAGCCATTTGTTCAATGTTCACAGGATCGCCCATATCTAGCACATATACGGCACCGTTATTGTTAAGTGCACCTGCTTGCAACACCAACTGTGAAGCTTCAGGAATAGTCATGAAATAACGCACCATATCAGGATGAGTAACCGTTACTGGTCCACCTTTTTTAATTTGATCTTTAAAAATAGGAATTACACTGCCACGACTCCCCAAAACATTACCGAAACGAACAGAGACAAAAGCTTCTCCACTTTCAGCTTTAGAGGCACCCCATTCAACAATATGTTCTGCAATACGTTTACTAGCGCCCATTACAGAAGTAGGATTCACCGCTTTATCGGTAGATATATTCACAAAATGTGAAATATGATGCTCAATAGCTAAATTGACTAGATTTTGAGTCCCCATAACATTATTAAAAATTGCTTGAGCTGGGTTTTCTTCCATAAGAGGTACATGTTTATGCGCAGCAGCATGAAACACTACCTCTGGTTTATCATCCTTAAAAACCTTACTTAAAGTGATTTTATCTCTAACATCACATATACGAATACTATAATCTAGCTCTGGCAAACTTTGATTGATTTCACGAACCAATTGGTGAATACTATTTTCACCTCTACCAACTAAAATAACGTGTTTGGGATTGTAACGTGAAATTTGTCGAACAATTTCTGATCCAATAGAGCCACCAGCACCTGTAACTAGAATTCTTTTATTTTCGATATAAGATCTAATAGTACCCGTTTCAAGCTGGATAGGTTTACGGCGTAGCAAATCCTCAACGTCCACATTCCTAATTTGATTGATGGATACCTTACCACTTAGTAAATCATAAATTCCAGGGATAATCCTATATTTAGCTTCCGTTAGCCGAGCTTTTTCAACTACACGCCGGATAACTTTGCCACTCTCGGAAGGCATAGAAATAATAATTTCATCTATATTCATTTTGCGAACTATAGCAGGAATATCAAAGATAGTGCCTTTAACAGGTACTCCCGCATACTTTTGTTTCCGCTTTGATAAGTCATCATCAACAAATGCTACAGGCTGCAAATTCGCCTCTTTATTTTTAAGCATTTCTTTGGCAACCATAACCCCACTTTCACCTGCACCTGCAATCAATATCCGTCGAGATTTTTCACCCTTCCTAATACGTGGTATTCTATATTTTATTAAAAATCGAGTTCCAGCTCTCAATGAGGTTAAAGCCAGAATGGATAAGAAAAATTCAATGATAGGTACTGAAACCGGCACACCTACCACGTTCTTTCCAACTATAACAACGAATGTGTATGGGACTGTAAGAATAGAAACCATAGCAACTACGTGGAATAAATCATTGAATCCCGTATTCCGCCACGATTGATAGTAGCTCCCCATGTAATACACTAAAGCTAACTTCAGTACAAATAAAATACCTGTAATTTGTAAAATCAGTGTACCATATCCACTAATATCCCCGTCTAGACGTAACATAAAGGCAAGTAGCGTAATGCTTGACCACGTAGATACATCTGCAACCCCTTTAAAAACACTTTTGTATTTAAATAGCAAATCTTTCATTATGTAGTAATTCTATTAATAAATTTTCTCTCTCTTCCCTACCCAAAAATGTAAGTTAAATAATGTAAGCAAATTATTTCAAATATTACTGAAAATATTCAAAGTGTAATATTATTTTAAAAATAAAATGCTAGCTGCTTTTATAACCAGCTTTGTGAGGCCTTCTGCGGTAGCACACAGAGACAATCTATTTTTCGCCGTCTTTGCGAGGCGCGCTGCGGAGCAAGCAACGAAGCAATCTCAGGTTAACGACTTACTAGCCCCAACAACGTTCGTCGGTTAGAATCCCAAATCGATTCTGTCCCGAAGCTTCGGGATTCACGGCGACTCCCTATCGGTCGTCTTGTTCAGGATGACAGGGTTTTGGGATGACACTCTAACCTCCCTGCGGTCGGGAATTGGCTTTGATTGTAATAGAATAATCATGACGTACTCATCATTGACGCCAACGGCGGCATTAGTAAATGACCGACTGTCCTTGTCACCCTGAGGAATGAACGGATTCCGACTATTGTCGGAAGAAGTGAATGAACGAAGGGTCTCCTGATTATGGGCAATGGTTTTGCTAGAATATCTTTGTTTTACAATTATGGGCAATCATTGGAGATCCTTCACTCCGCATGCGCTTCGTTCAGGATGACAGGGTTTTGGGATGACACTCTAACCTCCCTGTCGGTCGGGATTAACTATTTGTAATATTAAAAAATCATGACGTACTCGTTATTGACGCCAAAGGCGGCATTAGAATACAACTACACGTCCCTGTCACCCTGAGGAATGAACGGATTCCGACTATTGTCGGAAGAAGTGAATGAACGAAGGGTCTCCCGATTAAGGATTACTAGCTTCAACAACGCTTCTTCGTTTAGGATCCCAAAAAATTATATGGAGATCCTTCACTCCGCATACGCTACGTTCAGGATGACAGGGTTTTTGGGGTAACACTCTAACCTCCCTACGGTCGGGAATTGCTCCATTTTTAACGAAACAATTATTTTGAAAGCAAGTCAATCCAGTTTGGATTCTTTTCTTCGATGAGACTTACTTTTTTAGACCGTCGCCAACCTTTTATTTCTTTTTCGCGGGCAATTGCATCCCAGACATATTTATATTCCTCGAACCATATTAACTTGTCTGCGTTGTACTTGCTGGTGAAGCCTTTGTTTACCTTATTTTTGTGTTGCCACGTTCGAAACTCTACATCATTCGTGACCCCAGTGTAAATTACTCCACCCTTTCTGTTTGTAGTCATATATACATAGTACGTTTTCATATATAGTAAGAGCAGCGAAACCTCTAACCCTTACAGTTCTATTTTGAATACATGTCGTACTCGTCATTGACGCCAACGGCGGCATTAGAATACAACTACACGTCCTTGTCACCCTGAGAAATGAGCAAAGCGAATGAACGAAGGGTCTCCTGATTAAGGATTACTAGCTTCAACAACGCTTATTCGTTTAGGATCCCAAAAATTATATGGAGATCCTTCACAGCGACTCCCTATCGGTCGTCTTGTTCAGGATGACAGGGGCTTGGGGTGTAGTTCTAACCTCCCTGCGGTCGGGAATTGGCTTTGATTGTAATAGAATAATCATGACGTACTCGTCATTGACGCCAACGGCGGCATTAGAAAACAACCATACGTCCTTGTCACCCTGAGAAATGAGCAAAGCGAATGTACGAAGGGTCTCCAGAATATGGCTACCAGCCCTTTTAGAAGACTCGTTTTTGAAAATCCCAAATCGACTCTTGGAGATCCCTCTCTCACCGCCGGCTGGCGGTTACGTTCGGGATGACAGACATTATTGGTAACAACCTAACCTCCCTGCGGTCGGTGCTACCTTTGATTGTAATATTACAACATCATGACGTACTCGTCATTGACGCCAACGGCGGCATTAGAAAACAACCATACGTCCTTGTCACCCTGAGAAATGAGCAAAGCGAATGTACGAAGGGTCTCCAGAATATGGCTACCAATCCTTTTAGAAAACTCATTGTTTAAAAATCCCAAATCGACTCTTGGAGATCCCTCTCTCTCCGCCGGCTGGCGGTTACGTTCGAGATGACATGGGCACCTTTCTATACTTCCTTGCCTCCCTACGGTCGGTATTGTCTTTTAAGCAATAGTTTCTTTTATAACCCCAATCACTCTTTCTTGGTCTTCTTCACTCATATTACTTCCGCTTGGTAGGCAGAGGCCATATTCAAAGAGCCAATCGGAGACTCCATTGATGTAAGCAGGAGCATTTGCAAACACGGGTTGTGCGTGCATGGGTTTCCAAAGTGGACGGGCTTCAATGTTTTCTTTTTCTAAGGCTAATCGGAGGTCCTCTCTAGTTATGCCACCAGTTTCATCTGGATTTACAATTATGGTAGTTAACCAACGATTGCTGAAATAACCTTCCGGCTCCTTCATAAAGTATATACCGGTTGGGGATAAATTAAAAATTTTTGGTTTTGAATTTTGAATTTCTCCCTCTAACCAAGTTTTACCAAGTGACTCAAAATATCTATCGTGCACGGCTCTTCGTTGCGATACTCGAGTATCGATTACTTTCATCTGTCCGCGACCAATACCAGCTACAATATTACTCATTCTGTAATTGTAACCGATATGAGAATGCTGATAGTGAGGAGCATCGTCACGTGCTTGAGTGGCTAAAAATCGAGCTTTTTTAATAAGTTCTTCATCATCGCTTAACAGAGCTCCACCGCCTGAGGTTGTAATTATTTTATTCCCATTAAAGGAAAGAATATTCAACTTCCCAAAAGAACCACAATTCTTTTTATTTATATGAGAACCCAAAGCTTCAGCGGCATCTTCTATGATTGGAATCCCATATTTCTCCCCAATCTCATTTATTTTATCCATGTTTGCTGGCATGCCATATAAATGAACCACAATGATTGCTTTGGGCAACTTATCTTTACGTTCTATAATAGCCTGCTCCAACAATTTAGGATCCATATTCCAGGTGTCTAACTCTGAATCTATAAATACAGGGGTAGCGCCTTGATAAGTAATTGGATTAGCGCTAGCAGAAAAGGTAAAGGATTGGCATAATACTTCATCTCCTGTTTCTACCCCTAATAGAATTAAAGCCAAATGAATGGAAGCTGTACCACTGGTAAATGCACCCGCAGATTTAGTTCCTACATAGTTTTTAAGATCATCCTCAAAGCCATTTACATTATCCCCAAGTGGTGCAATCCAGTTTTTTTCGAAGGCCTGATGAATGTAATCTAATTCTTCTCCACCCATGTGCGGGGAGGAAAGCCATATTTTTTGTTTATTCATTATGAAATTTTATTGGTTTAGCAGGAACACCTACAGCGGTACAGTTTGCGGGTAAATCTTTTGAAACAACCCCGCCTGCACCAATGATTGTACCTTCACCAATTTTAAGTTGATTTATCAATTTTGCCCCTGTACCACAGTAAACTCCCTCACCCATTTCGATTTCACCCGAAATATTAACTGATGGCATAAATGATGAATAATCACCAATCGTTGTGTCATGACCAACAGTACAAGAGAGATTAAGAATTACATGTTTACCAATATTTATATCCACAGTTATTATAGTACCTGCACAAATGATACACCCCTCTCCAATATCTACATTATCCTTTCCAATATAACATGAAGGATGAATTAGAGTTGGGTATAAAATATCATCTTTCGTTATGCTCGATAATATCTTCTTTTTCAATTTTGGGTCTGCTAGAGAAAAGACTATACCTAATTCACCATCAAAGGAATTAAGATCTTGAATACCACCTAAGACACTAAATCCATTTATTTCTGTTCCCTTTTCAATACCATCATCAAAGTAACCAATGAAATTAAACTGTTCCTCAACTTCATTAATCTGATCAAGTAACATTTTCACTTCTCTTCCAAAACCACCCGCACCAAATATTGCTATATTCATAATATTTTATTTTTTAAATTTAGTTTCTTACTATTTGTCGTTCTACTTCAAATGCTTCCGCTCTTTCGGCACCAACTGTTGAACCACGATATTTTGCTAGGGCTTCCAAGGCCTCAATTGAACGGGAATGCGGAAATGCCTTAAGCTGGGACTGAAAGCATTTCATTGCTTCTAATTTTGCTTCAAAATAGGAAGATACATCAACAAAATGATTTGGTTTAAAATAATGATCCCCTTGCATGGGTGCCCATTCAGTTTCTGATAAAGTCTCATAACAATAGATTCGTTTTACAGAATTTCCATTTTGTGGCCTGCACGAAACCAAAGCTGCCCTATAGATAGAGTTATGATCTTCATGTAAATCACCTGGATGAGGTAAATATACGGTATCTGCTTTAAACTCATTCAATATTTTAGAAATCTCAATAGATATTTTGAATGACGGATATGCATTCAGCGCTGGTGCAGGGAAATCCAAAAAATAGGTCTTTTGAACTCCTAATATTTTATGTGCGTCAAGGGCTTCTTTGCGAACATCATCTATAGAATTTTCAGAGAATAACTCTGGCGCTCCCTTACTCGCATTTGTTGCTACAATTACATGAACTTCATCTCCAAGTTCAGCATGACGAAACATGGTTGCACCACATCCTAAAACCTCGTCATCTGCGTGAGGAGCTATAACTAATACTTTATTCATTTTTTAATTTCTTTATTTCTTTCCAGATTTTCTCAATCTCTATTTGTGGTACAAATCCTAACTGCTGACCAATTTTAATCTCATTTATATCTATTGATACTTTTCGAAGCCATAATAAACCTTCTCCACACTGAACCAAAACTCCTTTATTCTTGTCCTTAAGTAATACCCTGCCTACTACTCCTTTTATATTAAGTTCTCTTTCAACTGCTGATTCCCAAACAATTATTTTCTCATAATTATAATAAGAGTACGAACCTGGATGCGGTTCGGTACTTGCCTTTACTAAACGATCTATAGATTCTGCTGATTGCTGCCACTCAATAATTCCGTCTTCTGGAGTTCGTTTACCATACCAAGTTGCTTTTGCATTATCCTGAGGAATGGGATTCCATTCTCCTTTCTTTAACTTGGGTAGCCATGAATCCAATGCTTCATTCAATGAAATTAATATTTTTTCCTCAACTGTAGTAGCATCATCTTCTTTATCTATTGAAAAAGGTTTTTGAACAAATACTGGTCCGTCATCTGCACCTTCTCCCATTAGAAAGAAGTTTGAGGCTCCTTCATTTTCTTCTAGGATTAACCATGCTATTGGAGCACGACCTCTTCCTTTAGGTAGTTTGGTTGGATGAAAACCCACACAACCTAATTTTGGCATTTCTAGCCAATCATCTTTTAATAACTGTGAAAAACCAACTGCAAATATAATATCAGGTTTGAAACTCTTTGCCCAATCTAGATTCTCGGGCTCGTTAATTTTTTGAAATGGTTTAAACGGAATATCAAGTTTTTCTGATATTTCTTCTAAATCAGCCCAACCAGACACATTTGTTGTTTCTACAGGTTGAAACCCTAAAACTCCTTTTGGTTTTAAATCGTGTTTTACTAAAGATTTAATTATTTCAGCTGTTGAATTTACTGCCCCTATAACTATTATATTATGCATCCGTTTTCTTTATAAATTTTTCTTCACCAAAAATGACAATTAGAAAGGTTTTAAAAATGATTTTTAGGTCTAATAAAAAAGAATGATTCTTCACATACTCCGCATCATATTCCCACCTTTCTGACCAACTTAAATAAATATTCCCATTAATTTGGGCTAATCCCGAAAGACCAGGTCTCACTTTAAGCCTTTCCTTTCCATTCTCATCAAATTCTTTTTTTAATTCTGGTAAACATGGTCTCGGACCTACAAATGACATATCTCCTTTCCAAATATTTATTATTTGTGGCAGTTCATCAATTTTTAATCGTCTTAATACGGCTCCAACTCTAGTGACTTCAGAGTCCCCACTCAATATTTCACGATTTGCAACTCGTGGTTTATCAGTCATTGTACGAATTTTAAATACTTTAAAAACACTTCCCTCTTTACCTAAACGTTCCTGGAAAAAGAAAAATGGGCCTTTAGAATCAAGTTTTACTAAAATAAATGTGATAATAAATACTGGAAATAGAAACAATATAACCATTGTAGATAAAATTAAATCGAACAAACGTTTAAGTATTTTATTATACATTTATCTTACTGATTATAAGTTGGTAGCTTCTTTCTACCAGATATTCCTGATTAAGTAAATTCCAAGATTTTTCACCCATTACGTTTAAATCTGACTTACATAAAATCGTGATTTGATCTAGTATGCTAGATATATCTCCTGCTTTGACCCAATAGCCACATTTAGCTTCTTCAATTACTTTTCCAATATCCGTATTTATATCTGTAGCCGCCAATACTGGTTTTTTCATTTCCAGATAAGCAAGAAGTCGAGATGGAAAATTAGGTATGGTAAAGTCTTTATGCAGAAAGATCATACCCACATCACAGGCTGCAAGTAAAGCATCATATTTATTCTTTGGTAAGTCTGAAAGTAAGGTTGCATTTTTAGGTTTGTTCGTATTAAACCATGTTTCCAACTTTTTAAACTGAGTACCACTACCTACTATCAAAATATGAGCCAGTGGTTCCCTTAACTTTTTTATAGTTTCTATTAAAAAATCAATGCCCTGAGGTATTCCTAAATTACCCCCGTAAACAAATATTCTTTTATCTAAAGGTAAATTATACTGTCTCTTAATATTATCTTTTTCATGTTGATTATAATCTATATACAATGGTTCAATTGTATTCGGATTTACTTCAACCTTTTCTTTTTGAATATCTGGATTATGCAGTAGGATGAATTTTTTATTGGCTTCAGACATACAGCCTATGGTATCAGATATATCATAAAGTATTTTTTCTTTATTCCTAAAATATTTATGAAGCACACTTTTCTTTTTCATCATCCCCATATCCACTGCGTTTTGAGGGAAAATATCTTTAAGCAATAAATATGAATACGCACCATCACGATTTTTGATATATTCAATTACCTTTATAAATGTAATTGGAGGTGTGGAATATAAAACCAAATCAAAGATCACATCTTTAAAATGGGCTTTAATAGCCGATAAATATTGTTTTTCTACAAGAACCTGACCTAATCCTTTTTCGATTACATTTGTTTTCGTGAGATTTAGAGTTTTCACATTTAGGATATTTGCCCTTCCCTCTTTAGCTAAAGTAGTTTTTTTCTTATGACGCCTTTCTAATGGAGCAACTACGTAAATATTATGACCTTTCTTGGTAAAGTGATTTAATAAATCCTGATAAATCCCCCTCTTTTTTAGAGTGGTTATACTAACCATTGTAAGAAACAGAACATTCATAACTTATTTTCTTAACAACCTTTCTGCCAAACCACTCTATTTATATAATCTGTATAACTCAAAATTATACGTACTACTTTTTCCGACACATTAGGCATAGAGTAGTCCCCTACTTCTCTAAAGTTTCTTTTATCTCCTATATTTTGGCGTAAAACTTGGGTTAATCCTTGTAGTATTCGTTCGGAATTTAAGCCAACCATCATAACAGAAGCCTCTTCCATTGCTTCAGGTCTCTCGTGTGCTTCTCGAATATTGAGTGCCCTAAAATTTAGAATAGAAGATTCTTCACTGATTGTACCAGAGTCTGATAGCACCGCATAAGAATTCATCTGTAGTGCATTATAATCATGGAAACCTAAAGGTTTTAGAAACTGTATATTTTTATGAGTATCCATTTGTTTCTTCTCTATCATATTTCGAGTGCGGGGATGGGTAGAAACAATAACTGGGTAATTGTATTTTACTGCAATTAAGTTAAGACTATCTATTAAACCTTTAAAATTCTTTTCTGAACTAATATTTTCTTCGCGATGAGCAGAGATTACAAAGTACTTGCCTTTCTCTAAGCTTAACTTTTCAAGCACCTTTGAGGATGTAATATCCGATAAATAATGATGTAGTACCTCATACATCGGTGAGCCTGTTTTTATAACACGATCGGCCGATAGACCTTCACGTAGTAAATACTCTCGGGCAATACTTGAATAGGTTAAATTTATATCACTAATATGATCCACAATTTTTCTATTAGTTTCTTCTGGCACGCGTTGGTCAAAACATCTATTTCCAGCTTCCATGTGGAATATTGGAATGTGACGTTTTTTGGCGGCAATAGCACATAAACATGAATTAGTATCACCTAGCACCAAAAACGCATCTGGATTTACTTCCTCTAATACTGGATCAATGTTTATCAGTATTTGCCCAGCTGTAGTGGTAGCATTGGTACCTGCTGCATTAAGAAAATGATTAGGCTTTCGAATCCCTAAATCTTCAAAGAACACTTCATTTAGCTCGTAGTCATAATTTTGACCTGTATGGACTAGGGTGTGCTCAATAGCATCGGAATCATCTAAAGCGGCTATTACTCTTGATAGCCTTATAATCTCTGGGCGGGTACCCACAACGGTCATTACTTTCATTTTTATCATATAATTTTTAAAGTTTTCACTAATTATTAACTGTATTTATCTAGAAAGACCATCTACACATATTTATGAGATATTTTAGTTACAAAGCTATACTTCTTCAAAATAAGTATCGCTATCATTCTCATCGTAAAATTCATTAATCCAGAAGTTAGTGTATAACACTTCATCTCCAATATTCTTGATATTATGTGTGTACCAAATAGGCATATCCACATAGGCTGGCTCATTTCCATCTAAGTAAAAGTCTAGAACTTCATCAGTTCCAATCCTTCTGAGTTGAATTAAAGCTTTTCCTTTAATTACAGCAAAGCGCTCAATTTTACGTGTATGGTAATGGTTTCCTCTAGTAATACCCGGAACGGTAGTAGAAAAAGATACTTGTCCACCTACACCTAAACGGATTACCTCTACAAAAGAACCTCGTGGGTCTGTGTGTTGGGTGAATTTTACAGGAAAATAATTAGCAATATCCATATAACAACGAAAGGTATTGAACAGATTTAATTCAAAAGTGTTATTAATTGTTGGTATTTCACCCTTATCTTGGTATTGGGTTTTAAATCCATGCAATAAGCTTAATATCTCTGATACTTTAGCCTCTGAGGTGTGGGCGACTTCATATATGGCTTCGTTTTTCTTTTCTCGAATAACCTTTAGTATTTCTGTAACTAGCTCACCCACGTAGATAAGTTTTAAATCCCCATCAACTTGGATTTCTGGAGTATCACCATGTGCAATTTGGTGTGAAAAGGTTGCAACCACTGAATTATAGTATGGATGTCCAAAGGGACCAAAAACATTAGGTATTACCAAGCCTGTAAATGATGCTTTAGCCTCTTTCGCCCATTCCACAAGTAACTCTCGTCCTTCTTTTTTGGATTTGCCGTACAAATTATCTCTCTCCTCTTGAGAGGATGAGGACATAATCACATGGGCTTTACTACCCGTACGTTTTAAAGAGGCTATTAGTTTATCAACAAGCTTAATGTTTGTTTCATATATAACCTCAGGGTCATTATGCCTATTCATTGCCGCAAGGTGTACTATAACATCACATTTTGAAACGAATGAATCTAATTCATTATCATTTTGAAAATACGCTCTTTTAAATTCTATTTTTTCGAATTCTTCGTGATGTAACCCAAGTGTATTATTTAAATGTGTACCAACAAAGCCCTGCTGACCAGTAATTCCTATTTTTAACATAAAGTATAGTTTCTATTTTATTGCTATAGCAATGTTAATTCAATTTATTTAATCATCTCTTGCACAATAGGCAGTTCCTTTAGCAGTTTCTTCATGCCATCGACATCCTGTTGTTCGGTATTGTGAGAATTATAATCTTCTATTTCTGAAAGATCCGATTCCCCTTCCGAGAAGTACCTCGCATAATTAAGATCTCTATTATCAGCAGGAATTCTATAAAATCCCCCCATATCTTCAGCTTTCACCATTTCCTCTCTGGTGCAAAGAGTCTCAAACAACTTTTCACCGTGCCTAGTACCAATAATTTGTATTTCATTATCGGCTTTACAAAGCTCTTTCAATGCTTGAGCTAAATCCCCAATTGTGCCTGCTGGAGCCTTATTCACAAAAAGGTCTCCAGGATTACCATTTTCAAATGCAAATAACACTAACTCTACCGCTTCATCCAATGACATTAAAAAGCGTGTCATTTTAGGATCTGTAATAGTGATTGGGCTTCCATCCTTTATTTGTTGTAGGAACAAGGGAATGACTGAACCACGAGATGCCATTACATTCCCATATCGGGTAAGACAAACAGTGGTATTATTAAGATTTCTAGAAGCAGCTACAGCCACTTTTTCCATTAGTGCTTTAGAAATACCCATAGCATTTATCGGGTATGCAGCCTTATCAGTACTGAGACATATTACTTTTTGCACATTATTAGCATCTGCTGCATCTATTACATTTTGAGTGCCAAATACATTAGTACGTGTAGCCTCAATAGGAAAAAACTCACAAGAAGGAACCTGCTTTAAAGCCGCCGCATGAAACACATAATCTACACCTCGCATAGCACGTTCTATACTGTCATAATTTCTTACATCCCCTATATAGAATCTAAGCTTATCATTTTTTAAAGCAGTGCGCATATCGTCTTGCTTCTTTTCGTCTCTACTAAAAATGCGAATTTCTTTAAAATGATCTGTATGTAAGAATCGATTTAAAACGGCATTCCCAAAGGAGCCTGTTCCGCCAGTTATTAGGAGGATTTTGTTTTTAATTTTCATTTTATCATCATATGTTTTCATATATAAAATCAGTAATCTTTATAGATTTATCATCTACAATCTCTTTAATCTCAATTTTACTAATCCTTTCTATTAACTGATTCAATGTTTCATTTTTTAAAGAATCAATCAGGTTTACGATATTTTCATCTTTACTTGCGTCCAATGCAAACCCACACTTATATCTTTTAAGTACTTGTTTCTCAAGAAAAGTATCTTTACTTACGATTATAGGCTTATTGAAGAACATTGATTCATACAATTTATTTGGTTCAGCAATTCTTTCATTTAGAGTTTTAATATCATAACATGCTATAACTATATCTATTTTAGAATAGATTTGAGGTAAATCCTCTGGGTTTTTAAACTGTCCAAAATACTTTACGTTATCATATTTGCTTGCAAGCTCTTTAACTTGGTTAGTTAATATAGAATCTCCAAAAAACATAAATGTATGTTCAGGGTATTTTTCTCCAATTACTTTTGCAAAACGAAAAACTGTATTTGGATATCTGAATGCCCCCACATAAGAGAATGCTAATTTCTTAGTATTTATTTTATTTACTGCTCTTTTAATGCTACTAAAATAACTATCAACTCTATTTGGCTGTACGATTATATTTTTCAACTCTGTATTTGGGAATAAATAATCATTAAAGCCTTTTGATGTCATCACTGTTAGATAAGACTTTGAAATCAGTTTCCGATCAATCATTGCAAAGATATTTCTTATAGTTTTATTGTGGAAATATCCATATACCAAGTCTGATATTTCATAAATGTATTTTTTTCTATACAATCTACAAATAAGAGATATATCAAACGAAAAACTATAATAAATTATATTTGAGCTTTTATTCTTTTGAAATATTTCATTTATTTTTTTTCTTGCAAAGAACACTTTATTCAAATAACCTGTACCGCTTGGTGCAAATCCTAAATTAACGATATCATGATTTTCTATACTAGAGTTGATGTTATAAGTACCTCTATCAAAACCATATATTTCTACTTCAAAACCTCTCTCAATAAAGCTTCTTATTCGTTTTAGACATCTCGGCTGTGAAATTGATGCTAATAAAAAAATAATCTTTGGTTTTTGTTTCATACTATTTTACTCTCAACAAAACCTCTACAATTCTTTGAGCTGCCTTACCATCCCACATTGGTATTTTCTGACCTTGCTTCCAATTTCCAGAAAACAACTTCTCCATGGCTGGGGCTATTGCTTCTGGATTCGTTCCTAATAATTCGTTAGTTCCCAGAGTAATTGTTTCTGGTCGTTCGGTGTTATCCCTCAATGTCATGCAAGGTACATTCATTATAGAAGCTTCCTCTGTAATACCACCTGAGTCAGTGACTACAGCTTTTGCCTTTTCTACTAAATAATTAAACTCCAAATAACTCAGTGGCTCCACCATGTGTAATCTTGAATGCGAAACCCCAAGTCCTTCTAATATTTTTGCAGTACGGGGATGTACTGGAAATACCAAAGGTAAATCTTGAGTGTCATTTATAATCTCATCCATCAATCCTTTCAACTTCGACTCCTCATCTACGTTAGCTGGGCGATGTAAGGTCATTACAATATATTCTTTCTCCTTCAATCCCAATTCATCCCAAATGGGTGGCTGCAAAAATCTTGGGCGGTTTTTAAGTAATGTGTCAATCATTACATTCCCAACAAAGAAAATGCGTTCTTCTTCTACACCACTTTTTCTTAGATTTTCATTAGCCACTTCCGAAGTTGTGAAAAAGTAATTGGTTACTGCGTCAGTAGCCAATCTGTTAATTTCCTCAGGCATGGTCCAGTCACCAGAACGTATGCCAGCCTCAACATGGGCAACAGAAACATGCATCTTTTGAGCAGTAATGGCACAAGCCATGGTCGAAGTGACGTCTCCTACAACCAGGCAGAGGTCTGATGGCTTCTCTATAAGAAGCTTTTCATAGCCTATCATAATTGCAGCTGTTTGTTCGGCTTGAGTTCCACCCCCTGCACCCAAATTCTCATCAGGATCAGGTATACCTAATTGCTCAAAGAAGGACCCGCTCATATTTTTATCGTAATGCTGACCAGTATGAATTAATCTGAAATTAATATCCACACCATTTTTCTGTTCATTTTTAATAGCCTCTATAATAGGTGCTATTTTCATGAAATTGGGACGAGCTCCAGCAATTAGATCTATGTTCATGCGGTGTTTAATTTTTAAAATTAAAATTATATTATTGATATATATCAATTGTCTTTATAATCAATGATATATTCCTATGTACTATTTCATAGATATGAATTTAACTATGTAAAATATTTTTACTCTGAAAGTAAAATTGATGCCAAATGTGTGAATCTGCATTTGCAAATATTTGACTTAAATAAAATATTCCAAGATACCCTAAAATTACTACAGTCATTATAAGTCTTTTGCTAACATTATTTGACTTGTATAAATAATAGCAGAAATATGCTAACATAATAGCTTCAAATATAAATAGATATCTAAAGGGTCTTGTAAAAGAAATAAAGCCAATGGGAAATAAATAAGCTATCAAGATTCCCACGAAGTAAAGGAAATAAGCAATATTGAAACGCTTATTATTATAAAATTTTTTAAGCTTATTACTGTATAATATAATCAACACATTGACTGCAATTCCAAATAAATAAGCTAAGCCTGTACCGCCACTTTGTTTATAATTATCAAGTAAATCTTCAATATTATAATAATTCTCGTACATCTCATTTCCCAATAAATTAGTATACAACTCTATTACTGCACTAAAATTCATAACTATATCAAAGAATATTTCCTTCATTATAAAAGCTATTATTAGCAAACCTAATTGCAATGGTATACTTTTAAAATAATCAATTCCATTTCTAAGAATTGGATAAAACACTATCAGTATAATTGCACTTCTATGAAATAAAAAAGCAACTAAGCACCAAAATATATATAACCAAAATCTTTTTTCAATAATATAATTCAAGGAAAATAGCCAAATACAAATAGCTACTGATTGTCGCATAATATTCATCCAAGACAGTATTTCACCATTTGTAAACAAGAAAAATATAAGTAATGGAAATAAAATCATTTCTTTTTTAAAAGCATAAAAAAAGAAGCTGATTTGAAGAAAGGCAATTATACCAAAGTAGATAGTATAATGAAAATTCAATAAATGGCTTAATTCGACAATCCCATTGTATAATGGTTCATTCTTTGATATTGGCATCTTCCAAATATAACTTTCTAAATATGAGATATGATCTGTTCCTACATCATATCTTATGCCAAACATTATCGAAAAAAACAATAACGATAAAAGCACTTCAATAGTCCAAAAACTAGGACCACTATTGGCATTATCAAATTTATATTTCCCCCTTATTGTGTAAGAATTTAGATAAAATAAAAACACCATTATCCCTATCAAGAGAGAATTAACTACTAGACTCTGTAAAAGCACTTATTTCATATTATTAGTTAGATCTTTTCGAATTATACATCTACTATTTATCCACTTTACTATATCATAGTAATACATTCAATTCGGAGTAATTTTTTATTTAAATACATTACTTTAATGCAGTGCTATATAATTCATCATATTTTATTCCAATTACTTCCCAAGTCAAACCTTTTGACACCCTTGTCGATTTTTTTATGATTTTGTTGAATTCTACACTTCCAATATTATCAAATGATTTTTTTAAATATTTACTAATATCTTGCTTAGTAATAAAATATCCTGACACGTTGTGTTCAAGCAAACCGTCAACACCTGTTTTTTCGTGTCCAATTATCAAACAACCTGCTGCTGCTGCTTCAAGAAATGCTCGCCCTAATGTTTCGGGGTAACTTGGCTGAATATATATACTAGCATCCGCCAAATGCTTTGGTACTTCTTTAAAATTAACAAAGCCTTCGAACTTTATATTATTATCTAGATTATGATATTTTACTAAACTTTTAAGAGTCTCTAGTTCTGGTCCATCGCCCAAAATCTTATACTCAAAAGAATATCCCTTTACCTTAAGATCTGCTAATGTATTAATTACCAAATCAATGTTTTTCCAATCTAAAAGCCTACAAACACTTATTAATCTAGGAATTGAATAGTCTTTTTCCCCCTCATAAATGAATGACTTATCTATAGGATGAGGAATTAGTTTCACATTAAAATCATCTTTAAAGTCGTTGTAGAAGGTAGGGCTAGGTGTAATTATATAGCATGCCTCATTTATTATTTTTTTCAAAAGCGGCATTCTATACCACCATCTTTTTGGATCAGCTCTAAGATTAATTATAAATGGCTTATTTAATTCCTTTGCAAGCCAATAAGCAATTATAAAATCTGGAAACAAGTTTTGGGCAAGTATCACATCAGTCTTTTGAGCTAATAATATTAAATTCCTCCTTACTACAAATTTGTACCATAAATAATTTATTGGAATTAACAGATAGTTTACTAAAAAATTACTTGTTGGCAACATCAGGGTTGAATATACTATCGAATCATAACCCTGGATTTTGACTTTACCCCTTTTTTGGTATTCTCTGTATTTTGCCCACTTACTACTTAGATTTGCTAAAATTAAAGGAACATAAGGCAATGCTTTAGCAATAGTAAATTCATATTTATACTTGTCACGCATATGATCCTGTATTCTAAGTATAATGTCATTTTCTCTATTTAAATTAGGTAGAGGTATTATTGTCGATATATTTAATATTCGCATACAGATTTTGATTGCTTATTTATCTAATACTCTAGACCAAATTGATTCCCACATTTTATTTACATCATCTTTTAGAATTGGGGCTTTTGTATTTAAGTAATTTCGTAATTTTAGATTTTGATCTTTATTAATTATTTTATCTATTTGGCTTTCTAAGCTCTGATTATCAGCGCTAGCTTCTATCAAATAATCACTAAGTCCATAGTCATTAAACAACATTTCGTATTTATGGCTCCAACTTGTTGCTAAGCAAGGGACTGATTGACTAAGTGAACTTGCTACCCCATGGAACCTTGACGCTATAACTGCATAAGAGTCACCGATTATTCCCTTAACTTCTTTAGCATTTTTATTGCTGATAATAGGAACGTTTTTTACTGCCTTATTTTGAACTAATTTACAAATTTCTAAATCACCCTCTCCCTCATGATTTAAAAGAAAAACCTCTAAATTGTTTTTATGAATATATGTTATAACATTATTGATGAATTTAACATAATCGCCTAATTTTAAATCAGTTTCGGAAATCATTTTTTGATTAGGGATAATACAAACCTTACCTGCTACATCATCTGAACTAATCCCATCAACTATATTAGTGAAATCCGTACATACTGACGCTTTATCTTTATCAACACCAGCTTTAATTAAATAGTCATAGGAATCTATTTCTCTTGCATAAATATAATCCACATATTTATTTATTATTTGGGCACTTCTTTTAGCAGAACTGGTACTAAACGGTCCTAATGCTTGTGGTAACATTATGATTTTAGTTTTTTCTTTTTTAAGAGATTTAAAATACTTCTCTTGTCGGTCTAGATAATCATCTGAATGTTTCCATTGATCTCCAAATCTAAATCCACTAGCATCAAAAACCACATCAATTCCTTTCTCTGGATAAAAAGTCGACAATCTAGTTTGTGGTATACCTAGTTTCCGGAATATAACATCTGGATAAATGGACAAACTTAATAAGGCTCTTTTTTTAAATTTAAGATTCGTATTTATTTCATTTGGTTTTCCAAAGTATGTATTAAATACAACCTCTGCCTCAGGATATTTTTGCTCAATTTGCTCAAGTACTGCATACAACATTAGCTCCGCACCTTTATTAACTGTATTTGTGCCATCTATTTGAATTTTCATCATTCTTAAAAAGCTTTAGTTTAATAATTAATTATATGTTCTAATTGACTCTAGACCTCTCTTCTCTGAAAAAGCAATTTTACCTTTTGGATCTGCATAACCTAAACCAATACACATAATTGGTCGCTGATGCATACCTAGCCCCAAAAGTTTAGCCATCTCCTTTTCTTTAGCTTCTATATCTGGCCAGTTTATTGGGCAACTACTTAATCCTAATGTTTCAAGTGCCAACATTAGAGACATATTAGCCAAGGAAGCATCAATATAAATTAAGTGCCTATCTCTTTCTGAAAAATACGCATCAAGATTACCTACGCAAACAATCATAACTGGTATATTTTCAGCATAACCTCTTGTTCCCATTGGTACATTTACAACTTTTGATAGCAATTCAGGTTCATCAATTATTCTATATTCAAACGGTTGTCTGTTGCAAGCACTTGGTGATTGGTTAGCTGCTAATATTGCTTTATCTATTAGTTCTCTTGATACATCTTTATCTGAAAACCATCTAACAGACCTTCTTTGTCTCGTAAGTTGATAGAGTTCATCAAAGGAAATATCGGTTTTCTCTACCGTTTCACGTCTATATGGTTTTTTAAAATGCTCTTCATTTGGTATAAATTGCCTCCCATTTAATAAAGAGTAGAATTTATCGGCTTGCTTATCTATAATTTCATCTGATGCACAGTTTTTAAAGTATTCATTCAAAACATCATGGAACCATTGTATCTGAATATTTGAATTAACAGAATTTATCCATTCAACTTCAAATAATTCAATTGTCTCTGCTATGTAGCTTTTTGCGAAGACAGGTCTTCTTGGTCTCATCAAGAGACCTTTTTCAATACGATGAATATTTCTAACCAACTGGTAATTATTGCCTTTTTTATTATTTACTTCATCAATATGCTTTAGTTTGCCAACTAAAACTGACTGATGCTCTCTACTAAATGCTTTACTAAACAGCAAATAATAGAGATTTGATAAAAACATATTTTTAGACGAAAACTTTATAATAATAAGATCTATTTTATTTAGAAATTTTCTAACAATGCTTCTCAAATTCATTTTATAATTTAATTAAGTATCTGACGGGTGAAAAAATAGCTTTGGTCATCATCCAAAAAATCACTCTGCTTTTTTTGTAAAACAACAATGATAGATAGGACGCCATTGCATAGGAAATAATTGTTGCTATCGCTGCCCCTACTCCTCCATACAAAGGTATTAATATAAGATTTAAAAGAATATTAACTACTCCGCCAGCACCTTGAGTAATCATTGAAAAAGCTATTGCGTCCTCAACCAAAATCCACTTACTAAAAGCCGCTCTCATAAAAATAAAAATACCTGCCCAAATATGTATTGATAATATTGTTGCAGTTTCGATAAATTCAACACCATATAAGAATTCTATTAATGGTCTTGCTATAAAAGTAAGTACTACCGCTATTAAAAATGAAATAAGAAAAAGCAAATCTAAAAGTTGCTGGAATCGGTTTTCAAATTGTCCATTTCCTTCATTTTTTAGCTCTATTAATTTTGGAAACAGTGATGCTACAATTACACCTGGTATGAAATACCAAGCCTCTGATAGTTGAACTGCAACAGAATATATCCCAACCTCTTTTACATCAACTAACCACCTAATCATCACTTGATCTATTTTTAAATAAATCATAGCAAATAATGCCCCTACCATAATCATCCATCCTTGACCCATTAACATCTTTGCCCTTTTAAAACTAAACTTCCAATTACGGAAAGGTATCCTAGCTTTCTTAGAAAAGAAAAATGCAAATAGCCCAACAATTAGAACCGCTTGGATTAAGTAAACAGAAGCAAAGGCTAATAAATTTGCTGAGAGATATACTAAAATCAATTTAATTATAGATAATATAATTGTTGATATGCCTCTCACTAGTGAGGAGTATTTAGCCATCACTTTAGCTTGGAACCAATAATCAAAAACCTCAAATGGATTAATTAGAATTGTTCCGGAGACTAAAATTAGAACCCAAAACTCTAATTCATAATCATCTGCAGTCCAAAACACAAAACCTAAATAAGCTACAATAGCTAAAATAGCTCCAACAAATTTAACTCCTAAAATAGTACCTAATAATTCCTGGTGATCTTCTGGATATTTAACAAATTCTCTAACTGCCAATCCACTCAACCCCATATGTGTAGCAATTGCAAATAACCCAGTTAATGAAACTGCATAAGATAGAATACCATATTTTTCAGGACCTAAATAGCGCGTTACAAAAACACTCACTACCATTGCAAGTCCCATCGTAAACACTTTCTCACCCATCATCCAAGAGGTATTTAAGAAGTACTTCTTAACTTCTTTAGAGAAATTCTTATTAACTAATTTATTCAAGATCTATTTTTGTGTGAGGCATTTAATTTTCCCCCTAGCTTATGAATACCAAATACCAACAATTTAGGCTCTTCTATTTTAAATTCTGTGTTTGGCTCATATACTAGAGTGCGTATTCGTTTTCCTATCATTTGTTCCGCTTTTTGTACGAGTTTGGCTAAGTATGCTAAATCTATTTTCTCTCCTATAAGAGTAACGTCAATAATTTGTGTATCTAAACCTCTAGCCAACTCTCCTGTAATATACACCGCGTTTATATCCCCTAATTTTTGTACTACCTGCTCAATAATTTTATCAATCCCGAAATGCTTAAAGGCTATGCCCTGCAACTCTTTAAACATAGGAAATTTTGTGTTTACTTTATACACTTTTTTATTTCCATCTTTTTGCCCCGCAATCAACCCCGCTTCTTCAAAGCGATTTAACTCTACACGTACCGAGTTGGTATTCTCATCAAATTCCTGAGCCAAGCCACGTAGGTACGCACTGCTATCGGGGTTTAGGAAAAACCGTAGTAGTAGCTTTAAGCGAGTTTTGGATTGTATGAGAGTATCTAACATTGGTGCAGTGAACAATGAACATTGAACAATTAGCAATGATCAATTAACAATAAACAATAATCCCTGTTCATTGTTAATTGATAACTGTTAATTGAAAAAACTGTAAGGTTTTCGGGTTTTGTGGGTCTTACTTTCTGTAATGTTCATTAATAATCGGTTATGGGACAAAATATTCTATCTGATAAATCTTATGCTTTTGCTATTCGTATTGTTAAAGGCTATCAATTTCTGAGTAAAAATAAGCGGGAGTTTGTTTTATCGAAACAACTTCTCCGTAGTGGCACAAGCATCGGTGCTAATGTCGCTGAAGCAAACGGTGCCATTTCTAAAGCTGATTTTTCGTCTAAAATCTCCATTTCTTATAAAGAATCTCTCGAAACTAAATATTGGTTGGACTTACTCCACGATACTGATTTCATTGATGACAACACTTTTAATAGCATGTATGAAGATGCCGATGAATTGTGTCGTATTTTATTCTCTATTTTAAAAAGTACAAGAATCAGGAATCAATGAACAGTTTTACAATTAACAATTAACAGTGAACAGTGAACAATTACGGTTTGGTTTTTTTATTGTTAATTGATCATTGTTTATTGCAATCCGAGTAATATTACTACTCAATGATAGGGATATAATTTTTAGGGGGCAAGAAGTTTTTATCAATTATTAACATATTTATTAGGAGTGAGGAATGAGCTTTGAGTTATGAGGACTTTGTAGCTGTAGTTGAGATTTTCCCAAATTACTTGTCTTTGCGAGGCGCGAAGCGGAGCGAGTAACGAAGCAATCTCATCCCGAGCTCGGGACTCCGCATGCGCTTCGTAGCGGCTTACTAGCCCCAACAACGCTGCGTTGGTTAGAATCCCAAGTTGATTCATGGAGATTGCTTCGTCGGTGGATTTCTAGGTCGAATTATAAATTATGAACTTCTCGCAATGACGGTTTTATTAAAGAGCTATATAATTAATAATACTTTTATTTAAGCCTCTCTCCGCCGGCTGGCGGAGAGAATGAGAGAGGTCGGTGGTTTGGGCTTTGAATTGAGTTTCAAATTGCACTATAATGTTTACCCGCTACTGGAAGCGGAGCTTCCAAGCAGCATTGTGCGGCGGAGCGACGCAACGAGAGTGAACAACGCTCAGTGACACATTTGGGAGATACCGCATCGGGGTGCGGTATGATTGTTTCTGGTTGGTGGAGGCGGAGCGAGTAACGAAGCAATCTCATCCCGAATGCTCGGGACTCCGCATGCGCTTCGATCTGGGCTACTAGCCCTTTCAAAGACTTTGTATTAAAAATCCCAAGTTGATTCGGGGAGACGCCTGTCCCGAGCTTTCGAAATATTATCACTCTCTTGTATTTCGCCCTTTCAGGGCTTTGATTTTTATGTCTTTGTCATTTCATGGGGCTTCACCCCATGCTATGATATCTCACCCCTTTGGGGCTTAATAAAAATGGTGAATGTGAAGAAGCTTATGGATGGTATCTCGTCTTTATTACCTGTAAATGGATAATATTGAGCTCTGAAAGAGCGGCAGATATTAGCGAGGTGGTGAAGCCCCTCGTTAATTATAATTACCACACGACACCAAGCCCTGCATGGGCGAAATACTAGAGTCATGGGTATCGCTTTTGCAAAATTTCGTTGTTTGATATCCCGTGTTGATTCACTCCCGAGATACTATATTATGATCAAATTCAAGTATTAGCTGTTTAGTCAGTTTCTGGGTTCTAACACAATGGCATTCAATTCTTTCACTTTGTTAAAGTCAACATCCATGCTTACCACAGGAAACCCGAGATGAATGGAAGTAGCAGCAATTATGGCATCTGGAAGTTTTAACTTATACTTTTTACGAGTGTATATGGCTATGTCTCTAATAGGCTTTGTAAGATCCATAAGGATACATTCATCTAAAAATGACTGGATTAACCTAGTTTCTTGTTTTGATAATGGTGAATAACTTAATAACTCCATTTCGGTAATAACGGATATCCATATATGCTGGTTTTGCAATATCTTCCCTGCAGGCTCAACGCCATTAAAAAAATTTATGAGAAGTGACGTATCAGCTACGATGTTATTACCATTCATTTCTTATTTTTTTTTGATATTCAAGGCCGTCTGTGCCGAAATTCACTTTCCCGAAGTAGCGGTCAAGATTGATAGTTTTCCTTTTCTTTTCATCAGCAGCCTTCTTAATTTTTTCACGTATAGCTTTGGCTGTATCCTTTTTTTGTATTGTGAGACTCATAATCATTCCAATTTTGTTATTCCATCATCAATACTAAATATAACGTAAAGAGTTGAACTTTCTATGATTTGTGTTACGAATTGTGATTTTTTTCAATACCTATATGCTATTAATAAAATGCATTATTGTTAATCATTTAATCATATAAATCATAGTTCAAACGAACTCCTGGGTTTAAATTTGCCTTGTATTTGTTTTGAACTGTGATTTTCATGACGCATGGGATTAATGTGATTTTTTAAAACCTGTATATTATTAATAAAACATATCATAGTTAATCACTTAATCACATGAATCATAGTTCAACCCTTTAATTAACTTATGAGGTTTTAAAGTATTTATTAGTCGGCCGATGAAATTGTAAAGATTTTGACCCAAAATTAACTAACAAACCGATTTCTAAATTGTAGGCTTCTAGATAATTTATAGCTTGTGCTAAATGGACATCTTTTATTTCAATAACAGCTTTAATTTCTACAGCTACTATCTCTTCAATCATAAAATCAACCCTTCTTCTACCAATAGGTATCTTCTTATAGAATACCGGCATTTCAACCTCGCGCGAAAAATTTAAGCCTTGCTCTTGCATCTCAATCTCTAAAGCCCGCTGATATATTACCTCTTGAAATCCATTACCCAAGACCGAATGCACTTGCATAGCACTCCCAATTATCTTGGATGTAATTTCTGAATATTTATATTCTTTATTAACACTCATGGTTTACAAATTAATCATCGCTTTGAACTGTGATTTTTGTCCCGAAGTTTCGGGATGGGATTAATGTGATTTTTTAAAACCTGTATATTATTAATAAAACATATCATAGTTAATCACTTAATCATATAAATCATAGTTCAAAAGACAAATTATCATTGTTTAATGTTTTGAGTGGCTATAGAACTCTTATCAAATAAGCGAAAATTATAACTTAAAAGCTATTCATTTCTTAATGGCTCTTTAATTACATGAGTATCTCATCGATTGGTTTAAGGATTTGTTTGAGGTGGTTTTATTCATCGTTTTGAACTGTGATTTTTGTGATGCGTGGGATTAGTATGATTTTTTATTGTTTGCTGAGCAATAGTAAAATTTATCATGTTTAATCACTTAATCATATAAATCATAGTTCAAACGAAAGGGATTTTCTAAACAACGCTCAGTGACACATTCGGGAGATACCGCATCTGGGTGCGGCATGACTGCTGTTGGTTGTTGAAATGAATAAGACTGGCCGATGATCTTAACTTTTCCAAAGTTAAATTGGGGATTTGAATTAGTTCAGAAGTTTATCAAGCTTTGGAAAAGTTACTGGCTAGGCGAATGGTGTGATTGGATTTAAAGGCACATCCTAAGAGGATAGGATTGTGGGTGTTTATTGGTGTATGGATCGAATGGAAGTCGGAGACTTCCTGTGCTAGAACTTTTAAGTTATAAAATTAAAAGAGCTGTGTTTCTAGGTGAAAATTTCGTTGTTTGAAATCCCAAATCGATTCCATGAGATTGCTTCGTCGGTGGGTTTCTAGGTCGAATTATAAATTATGGACTTCTCGCAATGACTTGTTATTATTAGGGGTAACAACTAATAATATTTGGAATATAACCTCTCTCCATGCGAAGGAGAGATTGAGAGAGGTCGGTGGTTTGGGCTAGATTATTAATTACGAGTTTCTAAATCCTGCACATCCTTTAATCGTGTAAATCCTGATTCAAACGAAAGGGATTTTCTAAACAACGCTCAGTGGCACATTTGGGAGATACCGCATCTGGGTGTGGTATGGCTGCTGTTGGTTGTTGAAGTGAATATGACTGGCCGATGATCTTAACTTTTCCAAAGTTAAATTGAGGATTTAAATATGTTTAGAAGTTTATAGAACTTTGGGAAAGTTAATGAATGAGCGAATGGGTTTATTGCCACATTCTAGGAGCGTAGGATTGTGAGCATTTATGAGTGTGTGGGCCGAATGGAAGTTGGAGACTTCCTGTGCTAGAACTTTTAAGTTATAAAATTAAAAGAGCTGTGTTTCTAGGTGAAAATTTCGTTGTTTGAAATCCCAAATCGATTCCATGAGATTGCTTCGTCGGTGGGTTTCTAGGTCG
>JBBAEC010000032.1:0-32576 GCA_041656135.1 Balneolaceae bacterium
TCAAGACCAATAAAAGCAGCGATCCAACCAAATATAGCTGTTGCAGATTCTATATTTTTAAAGACACAGAAAAATCCACATCCAATCATAACCTTACCGGCCACACTCAATACACACTTCATCCTAACTCCCTTTCACTTATAACTTCATCCTCATCCCACAGCAAGGGTTTCATTATTAAACACACCTTGTAAATCCCAAGTGCAACCACAAATCTGACCAAGAACATATACGATGGTTGGTTTTGACATGTGTTACTACTTTTTTGTAGGTCCGGAGGGACTCGAACCCCCAATCTCACCGATAGAAGCGGCACGCGATATCCTTTTCGCTACGAACCCATTGACCCATCCTCACCCGCGTGGGACAAACTATAAATTTTTTATAGAAGTGGATGGAGATTACGACCCATCCTCACACGCGTGGGACAAACTTTTATCCTAGATTTTCCTGAAGTGACCCATCCTCACACGCGTGGGACAAACACTGGTGCCATTCGCACTAGCGTATAGGGCGGCGACCCATCCTCACACGCGTGGGACAAACAAAAGGTTCAATGCGTCGCTCCATTAGGTACAAGACCCATCCTCACACGCGTGGGACAAACCCGGCGTTCTGAATTTGCTACCGCCCTTTACCCGACCCATCCTCACACGCGTGGGACAAACACTGCCATGTGGTGGTCGCGTGTCCCAAAAAATACACTTAATTGTGTATTAGGATACTGTTAGTAAAAACCAACATCCCGCGTCAAGGTTAGTGAGTGGCATATAGGACACTAGAGAATGTATTGTTTGGTATAGATTACCGGTCGATTAGTAATCACCAGACAATACAATAACAGTCAAGACCCTAGCACGACCTGTCCTATCCCTCACTCTGTGGCTGTGGGACCAGCCAATGTAACCCAACTGGATTACTAAATGAAATTTTTCGCTTTTTTCGTAGCTTTACACATTAAACAACTTTCACAAGTGCAGCCTCTTATTGGATGAGAAAATCCACGATGCTCCATATTATTCGAGTCAATTACAAAGTCTAGAGGAATAAGGATTTCAACTGGATAAAGCGAATCAGCATCTCCCATCCACCCAGTCGGACGGCCGTCCGACTCCATATACCAAACATCCTTTTCTTGTTTCTCAACGATTCGTACTTCTCCCGTCTTAACAAATCTCCTTCGCCGTCCACCACCCATGCCCTCAATAATGTGGTCGGAGAAAACGCGTTCGATATCATTTTCAAACCATTCTGATATAGGCCAAGAATTATCATACATTTCTCTGTTTTTGAAACAGGTATAGTATACAATCTCATTACTAACACTAGTAACTACTAAATATATTTCCCTTATTTTCCACACGCTTCCGATTTCCGGAGACTCAACAACTTTAAGCCATTTGTTTTCACCGGGACGACGAACATAAGCTATGTTAGTCAATTTAAATTCACGAACTCTATCATTTTTACGATCAAAATTACTGACAAAATGAATATTGACACCATCATTATAAATAACAACA
The DNA here is from genome assembly GCA_041656135.1 of Balneolaceae bacterium. Classification (GTDB taxonomy): domain Bacteria; phylum Bacteroidota; class Rhodothermia; order Balneolales; family Balneolaceae; genus Balneola. The sequence goes on from JBBAEC010000032.1 coordinate 1,524, forward strand.
CATGAAACACCATTTCTATCTACTATTTCACGTTCACCCACTCCCGCAAATTCCCATCCAAATCCTATTTCTTTTTCCATAACACTATACGGTATTTTGTTCATAATAACTCCTTTTCGTTGTTTTTTAAAAAAAATAGCTGCGAGTAGGGCTTGGACTCGAACCAAGATCGAAATTACTGTGTTTATTTTTACTGTATATACCTATAGGGAGTCGAGATAACTTATACTGCTTTAAACAGGGGTGGTTTCGAATGGCAACAAGTTCGGTAAAATGTCTCAATTGTGGTATTGAGTTTATGAAAGAAGCAAGTCAGATAAAGAAGCACGGGAATCATTTTTGTTCAAGGTCGTGTTCTGCTACATATAATAATCATTTACGTCCAAAGGTTAAGCCTCAGGGAAACTGCAAAACATGTGGAATAGCTATTAATAAATGTCTACGCTACTGCAAGCCATGCCTACTGAAGTGGCGTGAAGGAAGAGCAGATGAGATAGCGTTAATCTTAGAGCAAAAACAAACCAAATTTTGTAAAAAGTGTGGTAAAGAAAAGAACCTCGCTTATTTTTATAAAAACAGAAATAAATATTCCTGCTACTGTAAGGATTGTTCAGTAAGAATAACAACAGAGAGAAGACGCATACAAAAACAAAATATGTTGGAATATAAAGGGGCAAGATGTACTATATGCGGATTTGATAAACACCCAGCCGCATTACATCTGCACCATAGAGATTGCTCGGATAAAGAATTCAACTTCTCTAGGAAAAATAGAATGGTGATGACAGATGAAATTATCAAAGAGCTAGATAAGTGCGACGTAGTTTGTGCAAACTGCCATGCTATAATACATGCCAAATACTAACCTTAAACCCTCTCGTCTACTACGCGACTAACGGGAATCGAACCCGTATCACATGATCGACAGTCATGCGTTCTGAACCGTTGAACTATAGCCGCTACAAAATCATAGTAATCTACATATCAAAACTCTATAAATTATGCGTTCTCTCGGACTCGGACCGAGGATCACCGCTTTATGAGAGCGGAGCTTTAACCCACTAAGCTAAGAACGCGATGGCGGAAGCGGTAGGATTTGAACCCACAAAGGCTTTTAAATTAACCTATGGCGGTTTTCAAGACCGCTGTCTTACCATTAGACTACGCTTCCATCATAAATAGGTTTTGTTCTTCCGTGTTTTTTCATTATTCTATGAACCACACAAAATTATACATTTTAATCAACGGTACGTGGGGTGGAATTCGAATCCACAACACTTGGTTTCTAAGACCAAGACCTCTTGCCAAGTTGGGTTACCCACGCATCTGTAGGCCGAGAGGGATTTGAACCCATCATGAGGACTATGCCCCAACAGATTTTAAGTCTGTCGCGTCTCGCCAGTTTCGCCATCGGCCTGTAGACCCGGTGGGAATCGAACCCACAATGCCTGATCAAGGCAACCGCTGACCCATCCTCACACGCGTGGGCCGCACGGTGGCATCTTGTGCCAGTGATTTGCTCGGCCCACAACAAATAGCGTGTTCGCCATCTGTTAGTAAAATCGCGTCAAGGTTAGTGAGTGGCATATAGGACACTAGAGAATGCATTATTTGGTGTAGATTACCGGTCGATTAGTAATCACCAGACAATACAATAACAGTCAAGACCCTAGCACGACCTGTCCTATCCCTCACTCTGTGGCTGTGGGACCAGCCATTGTAACTCACCAGTAGTTGCTAATGTTTTAACTTTTTAAAACTGGCGGGAGTGTTTTCTTATACGGAAGTAACTCCAGCCGCATCACGTCTATTATACTTATCGACTAAAACACAGTAAATCTTTAGTTTTTTTAAAAAAAAGTCCACAGTGGAGGAATCGAACCATCCATTTTGGTCTTATCAGGACCACGTTTATAGCCAATAAACTAACTGTGGAAACTCGGATGATAGAGGAATCGAACCTCTACGAACTATTAACTCTCAGCGACGTAGCAGATCACCGCCCTACCATTAGGCTAATCATCCTTTTATGATGAAGCAAACACCTAGGGACATATCCAATAATAACAACATCTTCCTCTATTTCTTTCAGCAGCCACCCGTCAATAATCTTATTCTCTGGATCTTCCAACATCTTTTGCCACATTTCGCATCGTCCTTTTGGACATTGAGAATTGCACAAACGCATAGATGGAGTCTCCACAAAATCCCCATCTATTTATACAGTAAAATAATCCACTAGTCAAGATAAGAAAAAAGATAGTTGTAATGCATCCTGAATATTTCTCTGGGATTCTTCTGTCATGTTACCCCAAATCTCTGCCAAGAAATCATCAAAGACACTATTATCACCATTCCAATTATTCATGGTTTTACGAAATTCATTTGCTATTTCAGAATCAAGAAAATTAACTGCTTTGCCAAAATCGGCTTCAAAATATTCTGGGGACAAATCGGTGTTTATCCTTGCCTGTAGAATTTTCAGAACCAATGTTTCCAAAACACCCAGCTTTATTTTATCCTGGGCTTCATAAGCTAGACTGGTCAGTTTGCGGGGATTGCCCTCAATCCCAAGTCTTTCTACTATTTTTAATATTTTTTTCATAATACTCAGCAGGCTCCCATAAGAACATCCACGAACTTTTCTTTTTTTATTAGCAATGCTCCGCTGCTCACACACCTTTTGTAAAAATCATAACTGGGTTTTGCAACAGCTATGTCTCCTAATCTTATGGCTTGTAAGTTGCTTTTGCGTAAGAAGTTATCCAAATCTTCTTGGCAACTGTCCGAACATACTGCTCCACCTGTTGTAAACACTATCATGGCTTTTAGCCTCCCTTCTGCCTGTATTTTCGACGATGAGGCTGATTTTCTTTAGAAAAAATTACTTGCTTTAGTAGCCCGTACTGTATATTATAATAGTAGAGAATAAATCATCTGTATAGAGGGGCAAATAATGATAATTGAAAATGACAAAAAAGGAATTGCTATAGCAATGAGCGGTGCCTTTGTGGAAGAAGAAGAGTTAGAAATTGAAGATCTAGAGCAGGAAGAAGCGGAGGCAGCTATAAAAAATAATGAAATTGACAATAAATGAAGTAAGTGGGACTATTGATAAAATAGCCCATAATCACAAGAATAAAACATTTTCATATTACGATAAAGATGATATTTACCAACAAGTATGGAATATTTGTATAGAAGCATTGCCATCTTTTAGGTCTGATAGGGGGGAAGTGGAACATTTTTTGCGTTGTGTGGTAAAAAATCGTTTATGTAATATATATAATTCGGTAAATAGAATAAGTAGATGTCCTTGTAATAAATGTGATTTTTATGATAAGGACACGGATGAATGCACCGCCTTGGGCAAAAAAGAAAAATGCAAAAGATATGAATCATATCGTCTTTCAACAGAAACGCAAAAAAGACTCAACTCGTGCAAAAGTTATGAAAGTATTCCAGAAGGTGAGAATGGATTTTATCCCACTCCTGACATGAATCTTATGGCCGATGATTTATATTGGGAAATTGTTCATTCTCTTCCTGATAATTACACAGAAGATTTTATGAGAATGATAAGTGGGGAACGTATAAATTCTTTTCGCAAGGCCGATATAAGAATTGCAGTAAGAGAGATATTAAATGGCGAAAAAACAGAAGAAGACTAGGATGAGGTTGTCTCCTCAAGAAGTGGCTTATATTCAGGCCAATTGTTTGAAACAAACAGATGAGGAGATAGCTAAAGCAATTGGAAGGACTATAGAGTGTGTAGTTCGTAATAGACGTAAGCTTGGTGTCCGCAAAGGAAATAGGGGCAAGGTTCTTACTATGACCCCTGATGCTATTAAAAATACCACTGGGGGAAACAAAGCTGGTTTCAGATTAACAGAAGAAGAGCGTAAAAACTTTTTTCAAACTGAGCTTCGCAACGCGATGTATTACGAGATTTTGCAAACCCAGTTTTCAAAAGAGGAGATGAATTATTACCTTGAAGAATGGGGTGCTTTATGTCTTCAATTTGAAGATATCCTACAATCTGAAAATCGCCAAATAGACGAATTAATTAAAACTCGTATTCTTATGAATAGGACACTTAGAGACATAAAATTTGGTACAGATGAAATAGAAAAATATGTAAAAGAAATAAATAAAATAAAAATTGATGCTCCTAAAAAGGATGACTTTTCTGACAATAGTGAGTATTTAAGTGCTCTTGATGATTTTAATGAGCGATTAGGAATGGCACAACAAACCGTATCTATGATGGGGTCTCAGGTAGCTAGTATGAGTCGGGACTACGACAAACTTGTTGAGAGACAAAATAGTCTGCTCAGTAGTTTGAACGCCTTGAGGAGAGATAGGGTTGACAGCCTTAAGAAAAAGGGTGTGAGTCTTATCACTTTGATAGAAATTTTTCAAGATAAAAAGGTTAGGGAAGTACAAGGTCGTCATCAAGAATTACTTAAATTGGCTAAAGAAAAGATTCAAAACGAATGGAGAAAAGACACAGTTTTTCCAGATGGCCAAAAGGATGGTGTTTTGATAGATGACAAACGTGCTGAAAGAATATATAAAAACAAAAAGAAGGAAGAACAGGAGGCTAAGGAAACGATAGAAAATGAGAATACTACATCTTTGGACACATTTTAATGACACTATTACTAACGGCTTTAAATCTATATTTGAAGATACTAATGAAACTTTTGTTTCCTATCGCCATACTGCTAAGAGCATCACTGCCGGGTTAATAAAAGACGGTAAGATAGATTTCATTATCTCTTCAGTTAATGAAGTTTTATCTGATATACCTGTTGATGTTATAAATGGACTCGATGTTCCTGTTCTGCTTTTGGGCAATCTATATAATACAGAACACTTATCTAAGATGTCTCGTGACAACATAGAGAATCTTAACAAATGTGTTTTGTGGTCTCCTTCTAGAAAAACTGATATTGTTCAATATATAGATAATTTTAACTGTGCTAATATAATAGATTATAAATATTACGATACAGATTTAGAGTATAAGATTTCTTTTGCTCAAAGTCATTGGAATTGTAGTGGTCACATGGCAAAATATGCTTATCCATTATTGTTGGAATTTTCTGATTCGCATTGGGTAAGTGGTAATCATAATTTTGCTCAATTGGGATTTGGCTGGAAGCCCGAGTTAGATAAAGAGAAGGTGTCTCGCGTTATTTCATCTTCTTCTGTAAGTCCTATAGTAGACAATAATGACGTTTTGAGCGAGGCATATTTTAATGCTGCTATTTGTGGCGGAATAGTTGTAACTAACAATAGTTCTGCTTTGTCTTTGGGTAGTCCATTCGATCAATGGATTGGTAAATGCCCACATTCCTTCTCTTATTTATGTAGAAAAGCTATTGATCTATCTTTAGATGAACGTAAGGATATTATTAAGCAACAAATAAAAATTGTGTCAGAACGATATACTTATCACGATGTGTTATGTAAAGTCTATGAAAAATTTGGAATTGGAACCGAGAAAATTATTAAAAACAAAGAAAAACATTTAAAGAGGATTAATAAATGCATGAAATAGAGAGCGACATTTTTATCTGGGATTATTCATTGGCTAATCCTAATTGTAAATATTGTTATGGTAGAGGAGTAGTGAGAATGTCTCCTATCAATGGTTATCCATATACAAGGGTTTGTCGATGTGTTGTAAACAAACAAAAGAGGTTGTCAAATGGCAAGAATCGTTGATCCGCAGCTTAGAATGGCTGCTATAGAAATGATGGTGGGGGGAAAGGGCCAGAGAGAAATATCTCGTGTGCTAGGACTTAGTCGTGTTTATCTGAGAACACTTGCTGATGAAATAGGTTACCAGTTTCCACGGAATGGAATAGAGGTAAAGGGAGAATTAATAGTTTGTTTATTCTGTGGAAGTCCATTCTTCCGTCCACGAAGTAAGGTCGATAGGGCCAGTAATCATTTTTGCTCCAATTACTGTAAGGGGCAAGCAATGAGAGGTTCTTTACATAGATCGTGGAAAGATGGTTCTACATATGATAAATGGTTTGATGAGATATCTCAAAAGGCAGAATACAAGAAGTGGAGAAAAGCAGTTTTAGCTAGAGACAGCAACAAATGTGTAGTCTGTGGAAATACGGAAGAGTTGCAGGCCCACCACATTAAACATAAGAGCGATGAAGAATTTAAGCACTTGGTGTTTGAGGTTAGTAATGGTGTGACACTTTGCGAAAAATGTCATCAGACCGCACATTCGAAAGCCAAAATATTAATTGAGCAGGTTGTTGAAGAAAAAATGAGGAAAAACAATGAGTAACAAAAATAAAGTAGCATTGATAACCGGGGCTGCCGGTCAAGACGGTTCTTATCTTTCTGATTACCTTCTCTCTTTGGGTTATGATGTTGTCGCTATGGTTCGTAGGTCTACTCGTGGAGATTTTGGTGATAACAATAGGCATCTCAAAGATCATCCACAATACCATATTGAACATGGCGATGTAACAGACATGACCAGTATTATTTCTATAATACGTAAGTATAAAGATATTGGAATGCCTATAAAAGAATTTTATAATTTAGCTGCTCAATCTCAAGTCCATCGTTCGTGGGAAGAACCCCAATCCACTTGGGAAACTAATGCTACTGGGGTTCAAAATTGTCTTGAGGCTGTTAGGTTAGAAGATCCCTCTATAAGATTCTACCAGGCATCAACTTCGGAAAGATTTGGCGATGTTCTATGTAGTGTTCAGAATGAAAAAACAGAATGTCGCCCACGCTCGCCTTATGGTGCCGCCAAGGTTGCTGCTGAAGGTTTGGTCAAAGTATATCGTGAGAGTTATGGTCTATTTGCCTGCTACGGAATTTTGATGAATCACGAAAGCCCACGTAGAGGAGAAGAATTTGTTACTCGCAAAATTACAAAATATGTGGCCCGTGTTTTTGCTGAAATAAGTAAAGAAAGAGAAAAATATTTATGTTCATTAAGTGATCAGGTTGAAAAAGATGAATTTACATCTAAGCCAGATGTAGAGCAAGTGGCTCTTATTCTTCCTAATATAGAGATCGAACCACTTGGGCTAGGCAATCTTGATGCCAAGAGAGATTGGTCGCACGCTGCCGATATGGTCCGTGGTATGCATATGATGCTCCAGCTTCACAGCCCTAATCAGAAACCCTGTGATTATGTTCTGGCTTCCGGTAAGACTCGCAGCATCAGAGAGTTCTTGGATGCGGCATTCGCAGTTATTGGAGTAACCGATTGGTCTAGATTTGTGGTGGTGGACCCCAAGTTTTATCGCCCTGCTGATGTTAATCTGCTTTGTGGAGATGCTTCTAAAGCTAAAGCCGAACTAGGGTGGGAACCAGAAATATCGTTTGATCAATTAGTCCAAGAGATGGTTATGACTGATATTAAGAGACTTATGAAGACATGAGCGATAGTCGTCCAGAAAAAAACACGCCCGAATACAAGGCTTGGAGATCCAATGTATTTACTAGGGATCGCTGGACTTGTCAGAAGTGTGGCGAAAAGGGTAATATCGAAGCTCATCATATAGTTAGGTGGAGTGATTCTAAAGCATTAAGATACTCTATAATGAACGGGATAACGTTGTGTATCGAATGTCACAAAGAGGTTACTGGGAACGAAGAATTCTGGAGAGATAAGTTTAGACGTATTGTAGCTCGTACTGTAGCCAACCAAAAAAAAGGATCTTCAAAGTCGTCTAGTGGCAAACGTAAAAAAAAGAAAAAATCAAAATTACAACCCTTTGATATATTTTTATCTGCATTGAAATTTACAATGCATGGTGGTAAAAGATGAAGTGTTTAAATTGTGACAAAGAAGCTAAAAACGACAGACTTTTTTGTTCCGTCGCTTGTCGTAACAGTTATGGATATGAACTGGTCAAATGTGAATATTGTGGCAAATACTACGAAAGACAGAACAAAATACCAGAATGTTGGGGGCAGGCTTATTGCTGTTTCGAACATTTTGCTATAGCTACTCGCCAGCAAAAAAAAAGAACTAAGTGTGGAGTGTGTGGTGCCAAAGATGTCCCTCTAAATAATATCAACGGTGTAGCACTATGTCCCAATTGTTTTTCTTTGTATCACACTGGAGACCTTATCCACTGGAATAAGTATCTAAAGGATATCCAGACTGTCCGTAAAACCAATATTAAGCCGAAAGAGGTGGTTGTTCTTATTGATACGAGAGAACAAACTCCTTGGGATTTTGACGACTTTAAAACTGAGAGGGTTGCTCTTACAACTGGTGATTATCAAATAAAAGGCAGTCCTGACCTTGTTTTAGAACGTAAGGGAACCCCAGAGGAATTGTGGGGAAATTTATTAGAGGGGAAGCGTTTTTCCAAAGAAATGGAAAGATTGTCTGTGTTTAAGTATAAATATGTAATCTGCGATTTTCCAATAGATGCGATGTTGGAAATTCCGTGGAGAATTAAGAAAAAATCTCGTCGTTTTATCAGTCCTCGTTTTGCTATTAGGATGATTATGGAATACGAAATAAAATATGGCGTACATTTTATTTTTTCTACTTTATCATCTAAAGATATAGTGCGTTCAATTATAAAAAGGGTTATAGAAAATTGATAACAACGAATGCATTAGTATATAAAGAAAATATGCTTCAGGTGGCCGAAGATGACTATTCTTGGCTTGGATTAAAAGATATACCTGAAGAAACATATAATTGGTTTCATGATCATGAATACGATATAGGTAAAGATCCAGCCGATGAATTAGTTAGTTTCTTAACAAGTGATTCCTATCTTCATGCTGCTGCTCAGTATATATTGAATGTTAATCCGCTACCGTTCCAAATTGTTATTTTGGATACCCTTTGGAATAAAAGATTACCCCTGTTGGTTGGAAGTAGAGGTTTAGGTAAAACATGGATTATGGCTGTCTATGCTTTATTGAGGGCTGTATTAACACCAGGAGCAAGAGTTGTTATAGTTGGTGCTGGTTTTCGTCAAGCAAAACATGTTTTTGATTATATGACTAACATTTGGGAAAACGCACCGGTTCTTCAGGAAATTACTGGTACCGGCAAAGCTTCTGGGCCAAAAAGAGATACAGACAGATGTTATATGAAAGTAGGTAACAGCATGATTTCTGCCTTGCCTCTTGGTTCTGGTGACAAAATTAGAGGGGAAAGGGCGTGCGTTGGTCCTAAAACTATAGTAGAAACAAATGTTGGTCTTGTAAGAATTAAAGATTCTGAAGATCTTTTGGGGAAGATGTCTGTTTTAACGGGCATAGAAGATAAGACAGAAAGTCCCTCTTGTTTTTTACAAACAAAGCCGATAGATGCCTATAAGATAAGAACAACTGGTGGTTATGAGTTTATATGTTCTGAAATCCATCAAGTATATACAAAGGATGGATGGAAGATAGGGAAAGATCTGACTTTACAAGACTATTTGATTTTTGAAAACAATTATAAGTTTCCGAAAGATATAATTACTCACAATGGATTGACCATAGACGAAAAAATGGCGTGGGTTCTTGGAGTTCTACTGTCTTGTGGGCGTACTGATAGTAAAAATAAGATCTCTTTTAAAGTCTACGATAAAAAAATGTCAGGCAGGATAATCTCTCTATTAAAAGAGATAAGGCCCGATATTTCTGCTCTTAGTATAGAGATACCAGAGCACATAGATATGCTGGGCAGAAATAGGAAGAAGGCTTATGAAATCCAGTTAAATAACCAAAAATTTAGGTCGGAACTCTTGTCTGTTGGATTGGACGTGACCACGGCCAAGGAAAGAGAAATACCGTGGTCTATTCTTAGATCCCCCAGAAGCGTTGTGGTTTCGTTCTTGCGGGGATTATTTGAGACCGGCGGAAACGCTATCCTTTACAAAGATAAGTTTCGTGATAATAATTTAGGTATAACATTTTATTGTTCGTCCGAGCAGTTGTCTTCGGATATCCAGATACTTTTGTCCAAGTTGGATATTTTTGCTGGACGGAATAGCAGGGTGGCTAATGGTGGCACCAAAATAAAACATGCCATTAGGGTATATGGAGATAACGCCTTATCGTTGGCGTCATTATTAAACATAGATAATTGGGTAGATACATATAATAAATCTGAAAAACACGGAAATAGGGCAAAGAAGAAATCATTGCTGCGTGTAACGAGTGTTAAAAAACTTGTTGGTAAATATGTACTTTATGATTATACTATGCCAGAGTCACACTCTTTTATGGGCAATGGGTTTAGACAGCACAACTCACATATCTTAATTGATGAATATGCGTGTCTTGATAAAAACACAGTTATAGAAACTGAACTAGGACTTATAAGAATAGCAGACTGTAGAGATCTGCCCGGAGTGAGTCTATTTACTGGCAATGATCAAAAGCCGATGGAGGTTGCAGATAAGTTTATTATTACTCCTCCGACTGATGTTTTTGAAGTAAAAACGAAGTATGGCTATACTTTCCGGTGTTCTAACATACATACCGTTAAGACTGGGGATGGTTTTAAGCTGGCTAAGGATTTGGCGGCGGGCGATTCCCTTATTTTTGAAAACAAGTATAAATTCCCAACAGATTATATAGTAAAAGACGGACTTACAGTAGACGAAGATCTGGCTTGGCTTATGGGTGTCTTGGTGGCCGAAGGGGCTGTTTGTTCGAAACACTCTATAAGTTTGGTAAATACAGACAAAATTATGACGGATAGAGTCTTTTCTATGTTAGAAAGATATTCTAAAAATAAGGTATACTACATAGAAAAAGAATGTTACGTAGATGACCGTGGATGGAAGTGTAAAAAGTCTTATACGGTCGGAGTGTGTGATATGGTTCTTAGGGATAAACTGGAGTCTCTTGGTCTTTGTAGAAAGCGAGCCAAGGGTAAGATCATACCGTGGTCTATACTTCGCTCCCCGAGGAGTGTTGTGGTAAAGTTCCTAAGTGGTTTATTTGAGGGAGACGGGTCTTGCTTTTTGTATAAAGATAAAAAAAACACAAAAGTAGGCGTTTCATACTATAGTGTATCTCGCCAGTTGATGGAAGAGGTTCAGATAGTATTGGCTAAGTTAGATATTATATCATCAATTTGTTCAAGAAAATCAAATATAGGCAATAATAAACAATGGGTGTTAAGAATAAATGGTATTTATGCCAAGATGCTTATAGAATTGTTAGATATTAGAGACTGGAAAGAGGTATTATCTAAGGCTTTTGTTTTTGAGAGGGAAAAACCTGCCACTAGGCTATTGCCGGTTAAGTCTGTCAAAAAGCTAGAGAGGCAGGAACGCCTGTATGATTTTTACCTCCCGGTTACCAATAGCTTCTATGGAAATTGTTTTATACAGCACAACTCTGTCCCTAAAGAAATTATAGACGTTGTTGTACAGGGTTTTGCGGTTGTTTCTCAGGACCCTGTCGCTAAAGTACGCGAGGCAGCACAAATAGACAAACTCAAAGAAGTTGGTGCTTGGAGCGAAGAAATAAAAAAGGCTTACTATGCTGGACGTGGCGGAAACCAAATTATCAGGAGTGGAACTGCATATTATGCTTTTAACCATTTTGCAGATGATTTTAAGAAATGGAAAGCGGTTATAGAATCATGCGGTGATCCCCAAATAATGAAAGATCTATTTGGCAGTGACCCACTTTTAGACGCTTTCAACTGGCGTGATTATGCGATTTTGCGTATTCCATACACTTCTTTGCCTCGTGGTTTTCTTGATGAGGGTATAGTACAACAGGCTAAGATCACTCTTCACACTGGTCAATTTAACATGGAGTATGGAGCATGTTTCATTACCGATACAAATGGTTTTTATCGTAGAAGTTTGATAGAAAGTTGTACATGTAATAAACCCATAAAGACTTCTGATGGATTTGAGGTGCAGTTTTCCGCTAAGATGTATGGAGAAGAAAATCATAAATGTGTTCTTGGAGTTGATGCTGCGGCCATCAACGACAATATGGCTATGGTCGTACTAGAACAACACGAGACAAACAACAGGGTCGTATACTGTTGGGCTACTCGTAAAAAAGATTTTGACGAACGAAAGAAAGCCGGAATGCTTTCTGAGCACAACTACTACGATTTTTGTGCTAATCAAATAATTGACATATGTAGAAAATTTCCTATAGAACGAATAGAAATAGACTCTGCTGGTGGTGGTCTGGCTATTGTCGAAGCTCTTGCTGATCCCGCTAAATATAAGGGCAATGAATTACCTATTTATGAATTGATAGATGATAAAACAGAAAAGTGGACAGATTCCATGGATGGTAGACATATTGTCAATCAAGTAAAAGTTACTAATAATTATAATAGCGAAGCTAACCATGGTATGAAAAAAGATATGGAAAATAAAAGTCTTTTGTTTCCTAAATTTGATACTGTAGAATTGGCTAAAGCTAATATTATGGATGATCAACTTGAGCTTAGATTTGATACATATGAAGATAATGTTATGAATATAGAAGAACTCAAAAATGAAATTTCGACCATAGTAATTTCTCAAACCTCTAAGTTGGGTGCTGAGCATTTTGATACTCCAGACATTAAGGGAGAAGGCCAAAAGAAGGGAAGGTTACGTAAAGACCGTTTCTCTGCCCTACTTTACGCTAACTATTTTGTAAGGAATAAAAATAAACAAGACTCCATAAATGTAGCACCACCTGTTTTTGGAGGTAGGATTGAACACAAAAATGGTTCTTTGATTAATTCCAGTAAAGAAGTTAAGAACCCTTATATAGGGGCTGGGGCCGGTTTTATAAAACAGGGCAAAAAAACCCCAAATTTTGGTGTCATTGTCAAACATAAATCTGTATAATATAATAGCGGTTCAATTATAATCATATTAGAGGTTTATATGGCTAAGAATAAAGTAATACAAAATGCTCCTTCTGTTACAGATGGATATAAGGTTTTTACAACCAGATCAGGTTCTGTTATCCCTTGTTTTGGGGATAGTATCGACGTAGCTAGAGCATCAGTAGACATAAATAGTAACCTTACAGTAAGATCTCCATTCAACAGAACTACATATGATTGGTACAGGAAAGATGAACGAATTCCCACTGATTTTAATGATATAATTGAAGCTTGTCGTGCCGCTTATCTAAAATGTGGTGTTGTTCGTACCGTTATAGATATGATGACTGACTTCGGGGCGGATGGGCTGGAATTTATACATCCAGAAATTAAAGAACAGGCCATTATAAATAAATGGATAAAAACTACTTCATTAAAAAATAAGGCCAAGCAATTTTTGCGGCGTTATTACAGAGATGGAAACGTTATTATAAAAAGGAAGACCGGTCTTTTAACTATTCCTGTAGAAAAACAATGGACTAATGGCGGTGTAGATACCAAGTTATACAAAGAGCCAAAATCTCCTTCTAGAGTTATTCCAATTGGATATAGCTTTATAAATCCAAGCTCTGTTAAGAAGGTTGGTGGAAATGCAGCTAAGATTATTGGTGAAACACAGTTAGAGTTTTCTATTCCTCGCGACATGGCAAGACTTAAGGGGTCTACAAAAGATGGAGACAAGAAGCTTTTGTCTAAGTTGCCAGAGGATCTTAGAAAAGCTATTGAAAATGGTGAAACAAAAGTAAATCTAGATATGAGCAAAATATATATTGCTTATTATAAAAAGGATGATGAGGCCGATTGGGGAATAAGCTTTCTATATTCTATTCTAGATGATTTGTCCATGAAAAGAAAAATGCAGCAGGCCGACAGATCTGCACTAGATGGTATTATTAATGCCGTTAGGTTGTGGAAACTTGGCGATCATAAAATGAAGGTATATCCATCTGAGGATCAAGTAAATAGACTTAGGGATATTTTAGCATCAAATACAGGTGGTGGTACCGTAGATTTAGTTTGGGATTCTCTGCTTGAATATGAAGAATTCTATCCTCCTACTGACAAAATATTAAACCCAGAAAAATATACAGTTGTGGATCAAGATATTTTGCGTGGTCTGGGCGTTCCCGAAGTTCTATTGGGTGGTAAGGGTGCTAATTTCAGCAATGCTTTTATTCAATTAAAAACTCTTGTAGAGAGACTAGATGAGGGCAGAGAAGCATTGATGGATTTCTTGGAGAATGAGATAGAACAATTTTGTTCTGCTATGAAAATAAACGTTCTCCCAACTATTAAATTCAATAATCGCAGTTTACAAGATGAAAATGTGATGACGCAATTACTTATAAGTATGTGGGATCGTAATATTGTAAGCACAGATTCTTTGCTTAAAGTTGTTAATGAGGATCTTATGGTTGAAATTAGCAGAAAAGTTCGTGAAAACAAATTGAGCAAAGAGAATGATGGAGTTATCGATCCACTTTCTCCTTTGAACAGAGGAGATGGTGTAGACTTAGACGACAAAGGAGGAAGACCTCCTAACACAAAAGATATAGCTCCAAGGAAAAGGGAAAACACTAAACCTAGGACAGAGGGATCTTTTATCCTAGATTTTAATTATGTGGATGGTGCTATTGACGATATTGAAAAAATAATAATTCCAAAGTATTTAAAATCAGTAGGATCTAAAAATGTTCGTAGTCTAACTAGTATTCAAAAGGCAGAATTACAGTCTTCTGTAGATTATGTCATATCTGCTATTAAACCCACGGACATTATTACCTCTGATTTGATTGAGAAAATAGCAAAAGGTGAAAGGACAATTAATACCAACATTATTAAATCATTTAATTATAATATGGATAAATTCTATCTTGATAAGTCAAGAGAACCATCTGTCAGAGAAAGAAAAAACATTATGGCAGCCTGTTGGGCGGGAGAAGTAAAAAATGTCTAGAGAGAGGAAATCGTCTATCTTGTCTTTTATGGAGCGTCTTGAGGCGGAATTTGCAAGTGCTAAAGATCATATTGTTCTACATTCAGAAGGGTCTGATCAGGTGGATGCAAAAAATTCTGAAAGTAAAGCAGTTATGGCTGCTTATGATGAACTTTTAAAACACTTTAGAGCAGATCATAAAAGAGAACCGTCTGTCAATCAAAAAAAAGAGCTTATGGTCTCAGCTAGGAATATATTAAAAAATAGAAAACCGTTAACTAGCAGTGATGATAATAGAACTAGGGCATATCAATATTTTAAAAAGGTTATGAGGGAGAATAAAAATGTCTAAATTTGTTATTGAAATTGATTCAGAATCAAAAACATGTAAGGTGTCGGTAGATGGTGTAGAAATACAGCCCGAGGAGTGTTCTGGTGGATATTATATTTATCCTATAAGAGATGATGATGGTAATGTAATTAGAAGGGAGAAAAGCATATACTTTGGCTATGCAGAAGTGGAAACTGGATCTGATGGTAGTACCTCAAGGAAAAGTGTAGGCTGGAACAGCACCGATGCTTCTTCAGAAGCGAGCGACATCGAAAGTGTTGCAGCTTTAGTGAATGATGTTATTAGTAACAAAAATGAGAAAGAAAACTTTTTTGCACAAAAATCTTTAGCAAAATTAATCTCTAGATAATTTTTTACTGTATATAAATATAGACACAGTAAGTATTTTTTATTGGCGAAAGTATGGAACATATAGAAATATTCGAAGATGAACTAAATCTAAGGGATATCATAGAGCAAAATAACTCTATAGCTATTAATGTTCCTTACAAAATTGCGAAGGGCGATAGTGTAGCTTCGTATGCCAGTAAGCTTCGAGAGAGCTTTGAAAATGTGTCTAGTTCTGGAGAAGAGGCTCGCAACGCTGATTTTTCTAAGGTTTTGGCCCGTTTGGCTAAAGCGTCAAAATCAAAAAAGATTGATAAACAAGTAGATCTTCTGTACGGAGATGCTATTTTAGTTTCTGCTGGCATAAATCTAAATGATGATATTTTTTTGCCTTCAGAGATATGGTCCGCCAGAGATACACCCGTTAGTAAGCCCAGCAACTGGGGTCATAGCAAAAAAGAAATTGTTGGACATATAACTGATTCGTGGGTTGTCAATAATAGCACCGGTAAAATCATTAAGAAAGATGATGAACTTACAGATCAGATAGATATATATATTTCTTTTGTGGTATATAAAGCGATTTTTCCGGAATACGCTTCTAAAATAGAAGAGAGCGGACCTACTGGTGAGCTTTGTGTATCTATGGAGTGTATGTTTCATGGATTTGATTATGGATTTGTGGATGATGATGATTCATTGACTGTGGTGGCCAGAACAAAAGATACAGCTTTTTTGACAAAGCATCTGCGTGTTTATGGTGGGACTGGAGAATATGATGGTAAAAAAATTGGTAGAGTCTTAAAAAATATTGTTTTTATAGGTAAGGGTTTTGTTGATGAGCCTGCTAATCCAAAATCATTAATAACATCTGTAGCTAATATAAACTATTCTAAAATGGAGAATAAGATGAATCAAGAAGAGAAAATTGCTGAACTGACTAGCAAATTGGCTGTTGCTGAAAAAAGAATCGCTGAGTTTGAGCACGCTGACAAAAATGCCGAATTGGCGAAAGTTGTGGCAGAAAGAGACGAGCTAAAAACTGAGCTTGATTCTGTTAAATCAGAAATAGAAAAGGTTAAGGCTGAAATTGTAGCTAAAGAGGAAGAGATAAAAAGTCTATCTGAAGCTTCTGAAAAAGTAAGCAAAGAGCTTGAAGAAGCTAAAAATTCGCTTAATGAAATTGGTAAAGATGCTGTTGCCGAAGAGAGGTTGGAAAAATTAGTTGAAGCTGGCTTTGCACCCAAAGAAGATACCAAAGAACAGATCAGAGACATGTCTGATGCTGAATTTGAAAAAATGTTCAAGTTTGTGTCAGATGCCATTGTATCTAAGGGTGAACAAGAAGAAGTAGATAATACGGTTACTCAAGCAGAAAAAGATGCCAAAGAAGCTGCTGAAAGGGCTTTGAATAATGTTGAACCAGAAGACGACGCAAATGCTTCTGTGGATGATACCCAACCAGAAGTTAGCGGTGCTCAAGTTTTGGCTAAAATTTTTGGTAAATAAAATATACTGTAAAATATTTTACTGTATATAACTATAGAAGAACAGTTATAAATCTAAAACGGAGATAAAATATAATGGCACTTAAAGCTGACAGACAAATCAATGCATATGAAATACAATTTCACTTTCCTGATATTTCGGAACGTGGGGTAGTTGTATCTTTCAGTGGTTCGACAAGTGGAGTTAACCCAGATTCAACCGACAACACCGTACATGTTCCTGCCTCTCCTTCCGGGATGGTGCCTGTTGGTATGTTGCTGGCTGATGTGGTTTCTTTAGATCTTTCGAAGTACGCTAGAAATGTTTATAAAAATGAGCAAGTGAGCGGTGAAAAGGTTCCTCTTGCTACTAAGGGATGGCTGGTAACCGATAAAATTTATGGTACTCCTGCTATCGGTGGAACCGCTTATCTTGGCTACTCTGGATATCTGTCACCAACAAGTACAGATGGTAATGAGTCAGATGAAGGTAACGCAGTTGTTGGTAAGTTCTTGAGTACGCTTGACGAAAACAATTACGCACGTGTTGCGATTGATCTTTAATTAATAATAGAGGGAGAGGCATAAATGAATATTGATTTTACTAAATTAGAAGAGATGTCGGAACAAGAAAGAGAAGTAGCTATGGCTACTTTTTTGGAAACCGGATCTAAAGATGTTGTTGTTGCACAAAAAGCCCAGGAGACATTTGCTGCGGCAATTAAGGGACCTATTCGTAGTGGGTTGTTGTCTGGAGATATCATACATGGTATTTTTACTCCAGAACAAATGAAACCGGATGTTCCCGCTATATATCCAGTAGATCTTTTTACTGCTGGTAACGCCAATGACTTTGCGGCTTATACAATCCCCAACGAAGGGCGTATTCCTCAACGTCACGTAGAAGGTGATTATATTACTGTACCAATGTATTCAGTTGGAAATGCAATTGATTGGTTGTTAAAATTCAACCGTAACGCTAGATGGGGTGTGATAGGTCGTGCCCTAGAGGTTTTTGAGGGTGGTTTTGTTAAGAAAATGAATACGGATGGCTGGCACTGTCTGCTTGCCGCTGGTGTTGATCGAAACATTCTTGTGTCCGATTCTGATGCTACTGCTGGATTGTTTACTAAGCGTCTAGTTAGCTTGTTGAAATTGACTATGCGTAGAAATAGTGGAGGCAATAGTGCCACTCCTAATCGTGGTCGTCTCACACACCTATTTATGGGTCCAGAGGCTCTAGAAGATATACGCAATTGGGGTGTTGATCAAGCTGACGATATTACTAGAAGAGAAATCTTTGTGGCCAAAGATGGTTCTATCAATAGTGTTTTTGGTGTGAATCTTGTTGATCTCGATGAACTTGGTGAGGGTCAAGAGTATCAGAATTACTACACGGATGTTTTAAGTGCCAGTATGGCCTCAAATGACGTTGAAATTGTGGTTGGTCTTGATCTTTCTAACAAAGATAGTTTTGTTATGCCTATCGATGGTGATGTTGAGGTATATAATGATCCTTATCTACACAGAGAGCAAAGAATGGGTGTTTATGGATGGGCTAACCTAGGTTTTGGATGCTTGGATACCCGAAGAGTAATTATAGGTTCTCTGTAAATTTACAGTTAATCTTATGGCAATCTATGATAGGGCGGGCGAGTTAAAACGCCCGCCCTTTGTTCAATTAGAGGTATAAAAATATGTCTTGGGATACAACTTTGGTAACAATGACAAGAGTTCTTATTAACGATCTAGGTATCACCAAGAGACAAACCGATAATAATATAGCTGAAGCTATAGTTGTTGGTGGCGTACTTTTATCACAAATATTTAATTTCTCTCGTACTTACGTATGGGACATAGATACGCCGGGAATTTATCCAGATCCCTGCGATGATACAGAAGCTGTAGCTCTGCTTCCTCTAAAAGCAGCGAGTTTAATTAATATGGGTGAATATCAGTTAGCAATAAGCACTGGGATTAAGGTCAGGGACGGAGATTCTGAGGTTGACACTACTCAAGCTTTTGGTGGCTATAAAGATATTCTTCTTCTTGGCCCATCTGCGGCTTTGGATAAAATTTTAGCGAGTAAATCAATGAGATTTGGTAAAGCTATTGTTGGTCCAGTTTCTACCTCTGAGACTGATTATTCCTATATGATGAATTATACTATTAATTTTTATAATGGAATTGTATAAATGGCACTCGATCTTACAAGAGTAGTTCCAATATATCAGGAAAATATAGATGCTTTAATAAATCAATTGGGCAAAACGATAACATTATATTTTGAACCTACTAAAACAGATTGTCCAAATTGTATTTTTGATAGCACTACCGGACGTTCTAGTGGACGATACAAAGAAGGTGGGCCAATCCCATTTACAAATGGGATGACATGTCCATATTGTAAGGGTGTTGGTTTTATCAGTAGTAATTCAACAGAAGATATTAAAGGTCTTATTAAATGGAATCCCAAGGAATTTAATCGCTATTCAGTAAATATAAATATTAATACAAATACCTGTCGTGTAAAAACATTTTTAAGTAATGTTGCTGATATTAATAAAGCTATTTATGCTGTTATTCAATCTGATACATCATCTATTCTTGAGCAAAAGGTGTATTTGGTACGACAACCAATTCCAACAGGTCTCCAGGAAGATAGATACGCTCTTACATATTGGAGTACAGATAAAGATGGCTAGTTTTGTTCGCGGTAGAACCAATATTAAAATATCTCACGGTTTTACCGAAATGGTCAGTAAGAGAATAAAATCACGACTTGAGGGTGGTATTAGATCTATAAGTGGAAAAATTAAAGACAGACTTCGCGATGATATCATGAATATGATTGTGTCTACAGTTGTATGGGATGGTATATTGGGAAATTACAAGGGTGACGTAGATTATGATTTGCAGGCTCATTTTGGCTTAAGAGATCCTAGTAAAACATTAGATATCATAGAAAAGGAAATAAGAAGACAAATAAATATTAGCATTAGATCATCTTCTACTAAAAATAACTTGAAAGTTACAATAACCATGAATGATCTTGATTATAATGTTATCGCTGGTCTTCCTGGAGGAACATATATCAGTTATAGAAGAATAAGAAAAGGCAACAAAAATGTGGTTTATGGCACAGAAATACCATGGCTTTCATGGCTTATGGACCCGTCTTCAGCAACGGTGGGCGGTTGGCATGTAAATTTTGACTTAGAAAATACTGAAAAGTCCAGATCTAGATCAGGAAGAGCACTTATGTTTAAGGGTGGCGGATGGAATATACCGGCGGTTTGTAATCCTACTGTTGGAGTTAATTTTATAGATGATTTACTTCTTGATGATAAATATATGTCCTTGATATCAAGAAGGCTTATTGATTTAATAAGGAAAGCGATAAAATGACAGATACCTTTTCAGGATTAACAACCTTACACTCGCCTCTAATAAAGACTAATCTTTATTCTAACCTAAAGTCTTGGTTGGAATGGTCTTTTTTGAGTCTTGGAGAATATAGCAATGAAATTCTATCCGAAGAAGGCTCTTTCGGTTTAGATCCTTCTGGAACAGTTCTAAATAATGTTTCTCCTACTACTTACGAAGGGCTTGGAGGATCTTGGGTATGGCAGTCTGGACTAACCACTCCTTCTGGTGTGGACAAACCTGTTATTTGTAGTGGTATTTATATAAATGGTGATTTTGTTGGCTCTGGTGATACTGGAATATATGAGCATACTTTAGATTTTAATAAAGGAAGAGTAATATTCAAAAATAATGTTAGTGGGTATGAAGTTAAGGCAGAGTATTCGTGGCCTCATATAAATATTCAGAGTGCTGATTCGGAATCTTTTAGAGTAGTAATGGAAGATTTATGGAGTTCATATTCAGATTTTGACAATAAGCCAAACAACAATATTCCTAAGAATAGGAGAATATATCTTCCTACAATTTTTATAGGGATAAGAAATAGTAGTCCTACTGGGTTTTCATTGGGTGGTGGTAAAATATTCCATCACGAAATAATTATGCATGTTATGGCAGACAATCCTATTACAAGAGATCAAATAGTGGATGCCTTGTCCTATCAGTCTGACAGAACAATTGTTCTTTATAATCACGGCACTGCTCCACAGTGTTTTAATTTTGATGGATCTTTAGCTGATGGTAGACTTGAATACCCTCAACTAAAAGAGTCTTATCCTTGGAGTAGAATGAGAATTACTGATATAAAAACTGTCGTTCCAGAGAGTCAAATAGGTATATATAGAGGAAATGTACATTTTAAAACTGAGGTTCTTATGTACGGTCTATAATATCCAACTATAGATCATTTTCCTGTATAATATTATAGAGAGTATAATTATCTAACTATGGAGAATATTGATGGCTAATAAAAGAGTTTTTTATCCTTGCGAACAAGTTGGTATTGCCCCAGATGGAACTAAGACCTTTACTGCCCTGAAGGGTGTTCAGGTTGTAGATCTTAATACTAGTTTTAATCTAGAGCAAGTGTTTGAACTTGGTCAGCTTGAGATTTATGAGAATATTGAGACACTTCCCAATGTAGAGGTGACTGTAGAAAAGGTTCTTGATGGTACCCCATTAGCATATTTTTTGGCTACTTCTGGAGCTACTGAAAATACGCTTCTATCTCGGAGTGACGTAAAAAGCATTGTAGGGATGTCTTTTTTCTCTGATACGTCGGTAAGATCATCTGGAACACCATTACACGAAGTGGTTATGAGTGGGATGTTCGTCAACTCATTGTCATATAGTTTTCCAGTGGATGGTAATTTCACAGAAAATTTATCGTTAGTAGGTAACGACATGGCTTGGGCTACTGACTCGTTTACCTTCAATGGTCAGTTTACTGATGATGAAAATGCGGCAGTAGATGCTTCTGGTGTTCAGCGTAGAGAAGATCTCGATATGGCCAATTCTATATGGCCGACAGAAATTATTGGTATTGAGGGCAATGGCCGCAACGTAGAAGCTTCTGGTTCGTATCTTGTCCATATTCAAGATATCGAAATATCTGTTGATCTCGGAAGAGAAGATATCAATGAACAAGGTAGAAAACGTCCATATCACCGTTATGCCACGTTTCCTGTCGAGGTAACATGCTCTATTTCTACTTTGGCTGCTGGTGATTTACCGGGACACGGAATTGATGCTGATTCAGAGAGTGATAATAACCTCACCGACCAAAAAATAAAAATTGTTCTTAATGATGGCACTGCGTTCGATCTTGGTAATAGGAATAAATTGTCTAGCGTAACATTCGGTGGAGGTGACGCCGGTGGTGGAAATGCTACTATAACTTATAATTATAGTAACTGGAATACACTAACTATCACAGGAAATGACGTGGGTTTTTAGAAGCCCTCCCGTCTTTCGTAGTGGACGCGGAGGAAGTCCCTGATCCAGATATTAGGGGATATTACTACGATCTTGGCATAACTATTAACGGCGAGGCTGTTTATGGCAATGCTGTGACACAAGAAGCATCGACGTGGTTTATATATTGTTTTGATGATCAAGCAGATATATATATAATCAATGGCTCTCTAAATGTTCATCCTAATCCGGGTGATGAAGCACATTGGCTCAACTCTAGTTTAACTGGTACTTATACCCCAGTTGGAGAATCGGCTACCGGAGAAGTCGTAGTGATTGCTTTATAGTCTAAAGAAAAACCAGATTTATCGAATGGGGCCAGAAATAATCTATCTGGCCCCATTTTTACTGTATATATATACAGAGGGATAGTTTTGGATAGTCTCAGTTAAGCTAGAGGGAATACAGTGGATTATGAAACGAAACAACAGATTGTTAGTAGAATTATTATTGGGAAAAGCATCCTCGATGTTAAAAACCCACTGACGGGTGAAAATATAGAGGTTGTAGTTTCCGATCCACGTCCGAATATCATAGCACTCTCTACAGTAATTTATAAAAAAGCTTTAAAACAGGCTATATCTACAGGGATTATGCCAAGATTGGAATTAGAGAAAAATCTTGTCTCTATAGGGGTTTTAGAGCCAGAGACTAAGGTCAAAATAAAAGAAATAGAATCAGAAATAGGAAACCTTAAATCTCAAATGCGGTCAGCCCGGTTTAAGGTAGCATTACAAAAACAACTGGCTGCAAAAATAGATAATCTTACAAAAGAGCATACTAAATTAATTAATCTTAGGGAAAGTGTACTATCTTGCTCTGCTGAAGATCAAGCACAATTAGAACAACAAAATTATATCATAAAATGTTCCATACATATGTCAGATAATACTGCTGTTCCAGAAGAATTATTAAATAATGAATGCTTTATAGGAAATGTGTTAACACTATTTCAAGATGACTTAAATCTTTCTGTTAGTGATTATAGAGAGATAGCTAGATCTGAACCATGGAGAACTTATTGGCACATAAGTAAAAGTGGCAATATGCCATTGTTTCCAGTATCAGCAGTAGAGATAACAAATCATCAACGCAATTTGTGTTCTTGGTCTAGATTTTATGATGCTGTGTATGAAAGTCATGAACGGCCACCGGAGTATGTCATTGAAGATGATGATCTTCTGGATGAGTGGTTTGAGACAAAAGGAGAAGAGGTAAAAAAACACAGTGAAAAGACTTATAGGGGATCTGGAAAAATAGGAAGTGGAGGTACTGGATATAGATTCTATATGGCTGACGAGGAAGGAGCACAGAAGGTGTATGCTCTTAATGATGATAATACCAGGGCGGAAATTATAAAGAGGCAGGAGGTGATAAAAAATAAGGGAATTGCTAAGGAAACCGATATGCCAGATGTGAAGAAAAATTTAAGAATAGCAGTTAACGAATTAAACAGACAGGCTGTTAAAAACAGGAGAAACAAATGAAACAGGCGTCGAAGAATCAGAGGGCTGAGATGAAAGTTAGGTTAAAGAAAATTGCGGAAAAGAAGTTTATGACCACAACTATTTTCCCTTTAAGTCAATTCGAAATTGCCTTTGGACATTTATGGGGGCATGGCAAAAAAACAGAAGACCGTAGTCATGAAGAAAAGGTTAATTTTGAAAAGTGGCAAGAGGTTAGGGATAATATCCTTAATAATGGGAATTCTCAAAAAAGAGCAATGATTAACGAAATAGATAATCATGAAATAGAGTGGAAAAGATATTCAGCAACGTTTATTCCTGTAAATAGAATATAAAGAAAAATGGAGATGATGATGCTTAAAAAATTCATGTTTGGAACGGAAGAAATAAGTTTAAGAAAACCAACTCGTGACGAAAGGAACGAGGCTAACAAGATTCGTAATTTTGCAATGTCTAGAATGATTCAAGAGGCAGCCAAAACAAAAACCCCTCTTCTTGTTAGGGCACAGGTTAATCAAAGACTGAGAGAACTTGGAATATGGACCGATGAAGATGATAAAGCTGTTGATGATCTTTCTGAAAGGGTACGTAACGGTCTTGAAAAACTGAATAAAGGTGGAATAAAATTTTCCGAGGGTCGTAATATAGCTCTAGATGTTGCTGATGCTCGTCAAGAAATTTTTGACTTGATGAGCAAACGTCTTGTTCTTGAAGGGATGACAGCCGAATCATTGGCGGATTCAGAACAATATGATTACCTCATCTCTGTCTGTGCCATCTATAGTGAGTCTGGGGAGCGTGTATTTAACGACTTAGATGATTTTAAGGCTAGAAGCGAGACGGATCTAGGAAAGGCCGTCATAGAGAATTTCTTTGAATCATTATATGGTTTAGGAGAAGACTATGAAACTTCTATGCCAGAAACGAAGTGGTTAAAAGAAAATGGTTTTCTTAATGATGAATTTAGATTAATCGATAGAAAAACAGGTAAGTTGGTTGCTAAAGATGGATCGCCCATTGATGATGTCGAAGAAGTTACACCTATAAGTAAAATTATTCCTAGTGAGCCGTTCATTGAAGACGATGAGGAAGAAACTAGTAAGGATGTTCCACAAGAAGTAACACCGGCAGGAACAGAACAAGAGGTTTCAGAAGAAAACGTGTAAAGCATGAGAAAATTTTTAAATGGCTAATGAAAAAATAAATGTTACAGTTGTTGCTGATGTATCTAAGCTAAAAAATGATGTTTCCAGACAGTTAGGGGTAATATCTCCTAAGGTTTCATTTGTCGGTGTGGAAAATGAAATAGCTAAAATACAACAAAAACTGAAACATATAGAACCAAGCATCAGAATAACAAGTAAGAGTTTAACTGCTGGTTGGTCAAAAGCTAAAAAAACCCTTGAACAAAAACCATTACCGGTTTATTTAAAGGCGACAAATGCATCTTTGGGTGTTTTGCGGAAGCAGGTGGAGACATATCTTTCTGCCAATCCTGTCCGCATAAATCTTCTTCTTAAGGGTGGCACAACACAGATAAAACAAGCCGCTACCGCCGCCAAAAATCTTGGTGGCGGTGCAACTGTTGCTGCTGCCGGTATGCAAAAGCTGAATAAGTCTGTTCAAGAAACCACATATGGCATGAAGCAATTTGTAGCCCAAAATGCTTTAGCTGTGCGTAGATTCTCTACATTCTTAATTCCAACCACAGCTCTGTTCGGTGTTTTTAGGGTACTTAGATTCGGTACTGATGCTGTACTTGATTTTGATAGAAGTATGCGTAAATTAACGCAAATTATGGATAATAATAGGGATAAGGCACGAGATGTTGCAGAACAAACGATGAATATGGCTAGGGCCTATGGATTTTCTGCCAAAGAAGCTCTATCTGTTGCTTCCACGTTAGCTCAAGCTGGTGAAAAATTTAGTGACACTCAAAAACTCATGACTGCTATTGGGGCAGTTAGTAAAACCAGTCTGCTTGCTACTTTCGGAGATATGGATTCTACTGCTGAAGGTTTGATTGCAACTCTTAATCAATTTAATTTATCCGCTTCTGAATCACCACGGATAATGGCTATTTTTAACTCTATGGCTAAGAATATGGCTGTAGAATCTAGAGATTTAACAGAAGCTGTTAGGCGTGGCGGATCTACTTTTGCAGCTTTTGGTGGCACTCTTGAAGACTATGCAGCTATCATAGCCTCAATACGATCAAGAACTCGTATGTCTGCCGATACAATCGGTACGCTCATGAACACACTGAATATCAAGGCTCATGATTTCTCTGGGGTTCTTGCAAAAATTAGAAAAGAATTTGATGCTGATATTATGAATGCAGATGGAAGTGATATTAA
The DNA here is from genome assembly GCA_041656135.1 of Balneolaceae bacterium. GTDB lineage: Bacteria > Bacteroidota > Rhodothermia > Balneolales > Balneolaceae > Balneola. The sequence continues at coordinate 27,723 of JBBAEC010000032.1, forward strand.
GAGCACTTTGTCTCTATTCCGTGAGTTAGCTGACGTATTTGATAGTCTCGACTCTAAGATGGATAGATCTAAATTTGTGAAGTTACTTGGTGGTGTACGCGGTGGCAAGATCGCTATACCTTTACTTGAGGCTATATCTGCTGGAGATGTGGATGAGGCTTTGGGATATGTTAAAACAGCACCGGGCGAAATGCTTGCTGATCTTGAAACAGCACAAGATAGTATTCAGGTTTCATTAGGTAAGGTCGGCAGTGCATGGTATAAAGCTTTCGCGGAATTGGGCGAAAGTAAATTTATAAAAGAAACTATTAGGAATGTTTCTAGTTTGGTAGAAAATCTTTCTTCGTTAGTCGGTGTCTTGGCTAAGGTTGGTAATATAGCTCCACGTACACTTGGACTTATGACACTAGGTGCTGTCGGTTCAGCTATTAAACCAGCTTTGGGATATGGCAAAGATTTTTTTAGCTCCATGGGTAAAAAAGATCCACTTGGATCAACATATGAAAAACAAGCTGTAGTGTTAAACAATAATACTAGTGCTGTGTCTGCCCAAACAGCAGCTACACAACAGTTGATTGCTGTTATGACTGGTAAGTCTGCGTCTTCCCAAGCTGCTGTTGCCAGTACTAGGATGCAGTCCAATGTTTCAGCAAAAACTAACTTTGTTCACCCTATGATGATGGGAGGGACTCATAAACAAAGGGATGCTTTAAGACGCAATATAGCAGAACAAGATGCTAAAGATAATTCTATCATAGATATAGATAGAGAAATTCTTAGAAATAAAGCTATATCAAGTAGAGATAAATCCTATTTTAGACGTGCTAGTGCCAGATTAAGACATATTTCTGTTATGGATAGAATAAAAACAGAGTATGAGGCTTCTCCCAGAAGTGAGCTATTAAAGAAAAGAGATCATTTGATAGCAACTCAGGCTGGACTGCAAAGAAAACAACAGCTTATGAAAGGAAAGGTTTCTGCTGCTAAGACTCAGTTTAATGCTATGCCTAATCAAACAACGGCTTCTGTCTTAAATGAATTAAAAAAGGAGTCTGCTAGACTTGGTGCGATAAGTGCTGGCGTCAAAAGATCTTTGTCTAATGTTAATAATGAGCTTTCTCAAATAGAGACGGCTTATAAAGCTCGTAGACTAGTCGAACACAAGAAATTCAGAAGTGAAATTACAAGAATAAATGAAGTTAGGGATTTTGATAAAGAAACTCATTTACGTATGGCTCCAAATTTGGCACGTAGAGCTACCAGTCCTTACATGCCCATTTCTCCGGAAGAAGAATTTGGTTGGAGGAGAGGAGGAGTTGTTGCGAAAAGAGGGGGTGGAGTATGGATTGATAATAAAGGCAAGTTCCATTATCCAAAGTCTACTGGTGGTTCTACTGGGAGTAAAACATACTTAGGTTTGATGGGTGCAAAATATAAAGGTGGAATAAAAAATCTTGGTAGGAATGCTCTAGGATTTGCAAAAACTCCTATGGGAGTAGCAATGATAGGGGGTATGATTGCAGATGCCGGTTCTGCTGCATTAGAACCGATGTACAGAGAACAAAAAAGTTTGGCTGGTTTTAAAAACAGAGGTGTTTCTTATGCTAACAGGGGTGTAAGGGCTGGCCAAGGTGCTCTTTCTGGTGCGGCTACTGGTGCTATGTTGGGAAATTTTGTGTTGCCCGGAGGATTAGGAATAGCTATCGGGGGTTTGTTAGGTGGGGCCGTGGGTGGAATTTACGGTGACTATAAAGAGAAAAAGAACCAAGAAGCAAAATTAAAACAATTGGCAGTATTGTCTGATCTTAAAGAAAAAGTAAAAATAACAAAACAAATAAGAGAAAATTCAAAATATGAAAACTGGAGTTGGCAAGAAAAATTAGGAGAAAGGCTTAAAGGTTCAGGTGATCCTTCTACTATACCTTTGAGAGGTCTTTTTGGCCTAGTGGGACTATCTCTCGGAGGTTCGTTAGGAGAAGACGAACTACAAGATAGGGAATACAGAGACTTTTATTTTAAAACGGATGAGGGGAAAGAGGTACAAAAATCTTATAAAGATATTTTGAGAAAAAGTCTGGTTAATGTTACTCCAGAACAGTTTAAAAGATATGGTAGCAAAGGGGGAACTTTTGCTATTCAAAAAATAGAAGAGTACCTTAAGGGCCAAGGTATGTCTCCAGAAGAAATTAAAAATATAGTAGAGGAAATTTTAAAACAACCAGATCTCGGTAAGGGTAGAACTGGATATGGTGGTATTGGACATACCGCATCCTTGATGGTTAGAAAAAACGAGAAAGAAAGATCTAAAAATGCTGAAATTTTCAGTGAACTAAATAAAGATTTTAAAGACTTGAGTTCTATCACAACGCAGATAATTTCCAATTTCGGGATATTGTCGAGTGTCTTTAACGCTGTTTCTACATCAATACAGAATACAGCCGGATTGATTAATCTTGCTGGTAAAGAAATATCTTTTAGTAAAACAGATTTTTCGGCCATGACAAATGATTCGTTATATCAAAAGGTTATGGCTAGAGATGAAATGCTTCGCAAAAGCGGAGAAAATTTCTCCACCTCTAAAGATATATCTACGTATTATTCTGGTTTAGAAAGGTCTGTGAGGGAAACTGGTGGAATGGGATCTTCGTATGTCCTCGGAAAAATAAAGGATAGTGAAGTTCTAACTCACTTTGGATTAAGACTAAAGGATGAAATAGCACAAGGAAAATCATTAAGTGGTATAGACGATATGACTGAATCTAAGTATCTCAGAAGCTTAGGTAATTATATCATGGATAAGGTTAAAAGTGTTGGAACAGAAGATGGTGCAACACAAGAAGAGGCTATCAGTTTTGTGGACAAAACACTTTCGGATGAGCACAAGGGTTTATTGTCTGTTATTAAATCATATTCTGAAATAATACAACAAGATATAGATATAAATAGAGCTTTTTTATCAGAAAGAGCCAATGCAACAAAACAGAAAAAAGAGCTAATGGAATATCTCATGACTATTCCTGAAAGTTCAATACGCACAAGAGCAGAAATTGATGCTGGTTATGGGGCTGGTATAAGTACTACCATGAGATCTCACAAAGCAATATATGATTTAAGGGCAGGAATAACCAAAAGTAGTGGAATAGAGAGTAGGCATGATTTTGCTTCATTGTTAAGTGAAAGAGAAGGTCTTATTCAAAAGATTGTGGATACAAGAAAGAAAGGTGGTCTAGTTAATGTAGATGAAGTTAAAGAAGCTGATGCAGCATCAGTAAGGGTAAGTGAAATAAATGCTAACATTGATAAATATATAGCTGGATTACAAGGACAAACTGATAAGATCAGAGAAAGTCATGCTGTAATTAAAGAATTTAATAGAAATATTATAGCCACATATTCATCTTTTCAAGATAGAAAAAATTCAGAAAAAAGACGTATGGCATATGATTTTAAAACTCATATTGGGGGTCTCCAAGGTATTGTGGGGAGTTCAAAAACCATACAAGACATAATAAAAGATCCGGCAAAAATGAAGAAAATGGTAGATTGGGCGAAAGGTATTGGTATAGGCTCTAGTAAAAGAGGGGTGAAAATAGAGGATGCTTTAATCACCGGTGGTCAATTGACATTCGAAGGTATTGATATTAAGCAACTTATGGATTTGGTTAAAGCAGCAATAACAGCAGAGAATTTTGGACAAGAAGATAAATTTTATAATTCATTAAAAAGTGAATCTATTTTTGCTGACAGTATAGTAAAAGATCAAGATGAATTAAATTCATTAATAAGTGAACTTACCAAGAAGAATCTTGATATAGTTACATCAGTAGAAAAATCTCTAGAAGAGGGTAACAGGATCGCTAACAAAAATTTGGATAATTTTGAAAGGGTCATAAAAGAAATATCCAGGGGATCATCTGTGGAGAGTGTGGGCACCACAAATAATATTAGTATGAACATTAATGCTAGTATGACACCAGCAGACAAACAGAATATTATAAAGGGGATTTTGCCAGACACCCTCAAACATATAGCTGGAGAGTTGTCTAAAAGTGTTGCCGGTCAATCTGCGGAAGAAGTTAAGATCAATCAAAATCTGGCCAGAACATTAGGTAATGTAGCACAGCGTATTAAAGAAGGTAAAATATAATGGCTATACGTTATAATAATAAAACTATACGTCCAGCACCTATTATAAGTGTTACTAAGATACATAAAAACACAGATGCTGGAAGCAAAATAGGTGCTATGTACAATATTGTTCTAGAGGGCACCCTTTTGCCGAATAAGGGTTCTCCTGATGCTGATGGAGTTATAGCTACAACTGGTGATAGGCCAAGTACATCCGTATCGTCAAGCGGTCTTTTTGGTAGTATGCTAGAAAAAAGAGAAGCCCTAGAAGATCTTTTTTCAGAAGATGGACATCTATTAGAAGTAAGTTCGTGGGATGGGACTAAAAAAACTTATTTCTCTCCTGTTATAGATGAGATAAAATTTGATCCTAGCACATGGACTGTTACCGGCAAATACAGTATTACTATGAGTGCTCCGTGTATGATGACAGCAACGGAAGCAGATAATGATACTATAGCTTTATACAGATTGTATGAGTCGTGGGCCGATCTAAGCGGCAACGGGCATGATTTGACGCCTAAAAACGATCCGACGATCACGCCCTGGGGAGCGGAGTTTTCCACAGCCGACGACAGTTATGCCGAGAGTAGTTCAGTGTTCGATTTCTCCGGTGCAGCGGGTGTGACACTTGAGTTTGCCGGGCGGCATATTGGGTCGGTGTTGGGCGTAGAGAGGCCGATCAATTGGCAGCTGAATGCGAATAATGAGATCGTTTTGCATGTG
>JBBAEC010000033.1:0-32400 GCA_041656135.1 Balneolaceae bacterium
GATAGAAATTAAAAATCCAATTACTAATGAAACTATAAAAAAAACTATTCTCTTGACAGATGAGCATCGTCAAATTCAATCTTTATTCAATTTTTGATTTTGGGTGTCCCAGTGCGGAAGTCAGGAGGCTCATTTCATGCTGAATTCTATAATCTGAATTCTCACAGCTCAAAGCTCATTCCTCAAACCTACTTCTTACTTTTTCGCCTGAATTAGTAGAACCACTCCTAAGAGTAAGAAAAATATATGCGGTAGGGTGACAGCTGTGAGTGGTGTGATGCCGCCATAATAGCCAAATGGCTCTGCAATTTTCATGAATGCTAGATATAAGAAACTGATGGTTAGTCCTGAAGCTATATAAATACCTTTGCCTCCACGCCTGCGAACGGAGGCGACCGAAAAGCCTACAATCATAACCACAATGATTGAGAATGGGTAAACCACTCTGCCCAAATATTGTACCTTAGGAACATTAATTGAGCCGGCGCCACTTCGTGCAATAGAGTTTATATAGTCCTGTGCCTCTTTATAAGTGAGCTGATAGATATCTGACGTAGTACGCGATAAATCACGTGGTAAAACGCTTAACATTGTATCTAGTTCAGCAACGGTTCTTTCAGAATATCCGCCTTCATAAAAGGTTCTCTCAACAACATCATGTAGCATCCAGTTTTCAGTTTCTTCTTGCCAGTGCATTTGATTAGCAGTAAGAGTTTGCTCAATACCTGTGTCTTTAATACCGACTATATTGATGCGATAACCGATATTCTTAGATTTATCGTAGAAGCTAATTCTCAAAACAGAATTGTCAGAAAGCTCTCGATAGATATTATTTCGGTCTATAGTTTCCGACTTCCGCTTTATAAACTTTTGTTCGAATTCTATTCGTTCTTTATTTGAAGTTGGAATGGTATTGGCATCTAAATAGCTGATAATGAGAGCTACAAAAATAGCAAAGACGATAAAAGGCAGGCTTAGCCTATATAAACTTACTCCAGCTGCTTTTAAAGCAGTAATCTCTAAACGCTCAGAAAGTTGGCCAGTTAGAAACAAACACGCCGTAAACACTGCAACAGGTACCACCAATCGTATCATTTCAGGAATATAATTGAGGTAGTAATCGCCCCAAATTTCTGCAAGTTTTGCTCCATTATCGGTAAAGTCATCGCTATTCTCAGAGAAATCTATCATTATAAAAATGAAAATAAGTATAGCTAATACCGATAGGGTAATAGTGAGTAAACGAAAGAATATGTATCTATCAAAAAGTTTAAACACGTCGGTGGAATAATCGGTTTATCTGAAATTCTGAGGTGAGCTGTAACAGCATCACTAAGCCAACAATACCCATTATAATATTAAACGCCCACATGCCAATAAAAGGGGATACAAATAAACGGTCAGCCAATTTCTCGCCTTGAATGAGTGAAATCCAATAAATAGTTAAAATTACAGAGCTGATGATAGCTGCCACACCGAAATTCCCTTTCTTAGTTAAAATGCCAATAGGCGCTCCCAAAAGCACAAATATTATACATGAAAAAGGAATAGAGAATTTCTTGTATATCTCAACGGTATATTTGCTTACACTTTTTAAACGCCACACAATATTGGCGTTACTACTTTGGAAAGTAGCTCTATAGTTCTGTAAATCGGTTACGGTACGCCCTAATACTTCAATCTGTTCATCTAGAGTGTTAATGGTGTTAAGGACTATTAAATCGGAGGTTAAAGGAGCTTGTTTAACAGAGTCGATATCGTCTATTAGCAGAATTCTGAAATCGCGTTGCTGGGCAATATCGGAAGCTTTGATTTTTGGAAGGGTGTAATTCATTTCTGCACTTTTTAGGTACTGTTGATTTATCTCCTTCTGTAAAGAATCCACAATAACTTGCATAGATTGGATATTCATGGTTCTGTCGCTTCGGTTTCGTCGGTCAGGATCGGAGCGCTCGAATGAAAGATCTCCAATGTCGAATGTAATTCTATGCTTTTGAAAGCGTGTACGTTCTATATTAACATCGGCATTTGAATTTGATGGCATTGTTTTATGCATGATACCATCGATAAGAAAAAGGGTTAGGCCATTAGATCCTTCCGATACCAGTTTACCTTTCTTTGCAGTGATGTACGCACGTTCTCTATTATCGGTGGGTTCTTGGAATAAAACTACATCATATAAACTGTCAGTTTTGTTGTCGATATGATTAACTAGAAATGTATAATCCTCAATACCATCGTAAAATGAGTTCGGTTTTAAATCAAAACCTGGTTTTTTTAACCTAATATCTATAAATAATGAGCGTGCTTTATGATTTGCTTCAGGCAAAACGCTATTCGAAAACCAAGCAAGGCCAATAAATAATAAGGTAGCCGCAATAAATACAGGCGCCATTAAGCGGATGGGATTTACACCAGAGGCACGGATGGCTGTTAGTTCATTGAGTTCTGAGAATTTACCAAATGCCATTAGGGTTGCAATAAGCACTGCCATGGGGGCAGCTAACACCACCATATAAGCCAGGTTGGTTAGTATAAGCTCTATAATTACAGAAATGGGTATATCCTTGCCAATCAGTTTATCGATGTGTAGAATCAAAAACTGAAGCAGTAAAAGGAACATCATTGTAAAAAAGCAGAACAAAAAAGGTCCGAGATGTCTTTTTAATAAATCTAACTGTAATTTGTTAAATAATTTACCCAATATGGTGCTATAACATTAAAAACTAACTGCGCAATAAATATGCAGATAATATGCATTTATTAATCCTAAAATAACGTTTTATAGAAGGGATTAAAACTTTCAAGAAACTTAAATTTGTGCTATTATCTTCACCAGTTTCACAACCCAAATGTCTTAAGCCCCGAAGCCTATTACCTGAACGCTACAGAATCCAATTAAATAATCGAGTTTATAACAGGCTATTGTACCTATTTAGTAAGCTTTATAAATTATTATTATGCGTTCCAGTGTGCCTCATTTTAGCAACAGGGGTGGCGTATGCCCAAGAAACAGCGCCGAAAGACTCCATTGCCACGGTACCAGACTCAGCATTAGTTGGGATTAAAATCTATAAACCCGTTTCAGAAAGTATATTATCGAAACTGAGCAGTAAAAAGATTGGGCGCTTTTACCAGTTGCTGCCAAACGAAGATAAAGTTACCGTTACTTGGGATACCCTCGATGTTTACACCATACAGCGCACCTTAGCGGGGCAACCAGCATTTATACCCACCGTAGTTAGTTTCGATGAGTATGCAATAATGCAGAAAGATCGCCAGAAAAAAGCACTGCGCTTACAATTGGTTGAAGAGGCAAGAAAGCAACAAACCCAAAGTAGAGGTTTATTAGATTTTAAAATTAAAGTGCCAGGGGGCGAGAAATCTGCGTTCACAACTATTTTTGGTAAACCAGAAGTAAATTTGCGGGTGAATGGATCTGCAAATATGAACGTAGGTGCATCCATTCAGAAAGTTGAAAGTCCTAATATTCCAGAAGATCAACAAAAAACCGTTGACCCCACTTTTAACCAGAATTTGCAGCTTAATATTGAGGGTTCTATTGGTGATAAACTTACCATTGCTACCGATTGGGATACCGAGCGTCAGTTTGATTTCCAAAACCGACTTAAGATTGAATACAAAGGCTATGAAGATGAGATAATAAAGCAGATTGAAATGGGTAACGTTTCGATGGATGCTGGTAACTCATTAATCAGTGGTGGTGGATCGCTGTTTGGTATTAAATCGGTTGCTGAAGTTGGTCCACTTAGATTAACTTCGGTTATATCGCAGCAAAAAGGGGAGAGTAATTCGCAAAACATTAAAGGTGGGGCTCAAGAAGTACCGTTTAGTTTGCGTCCCGCCGAATATGATGATGACCGTCACTTCTTTATAGACTTTTATAACAGGCAAGTTTTTGAAGATAATGTATCTAATCCACAGCAATTACGAATTGCCTATCAAGTAACTGAACTTAATGTATGGATTCAGGACGCCTCCGCCTCAGGAACAGATGCTGATGCGGTTAAAGCCTATACCTTTGTTGATTTAGGAGTGAACGATAACGGAAATGGAACTTATGGGCTACCGGGCAACGATAGTGATGTTATGGATGATGAACTCTTGGATTCACTCCGATCAGAACCCTCCATAAATCCAGATGTATTTAATTTACCAGGCGAGCTCATTCAAGAGGGATACTATAAATTACTACAACGTGGTACAGACTACGATTTTGATGAGGCATTAGGTATAGTAAGCTTAAGAAGAAGAGTTGGTAATGAAGCCACTCTTGCGGTTTCATTTTCTTATCGAGATCCAGTGACTCAACAAAACGTGCGCGTTGGTGATGTGCTAGCACAGTCGAGTGGATATAGTTATTTTAAATTGCTTCGCCCCAAAAACCTTGACAGTGGCAACAAAGCATGGCCACTTACCCTCCGTAATATTTATTCGCTAGGTATTAATAATGTAACCTCAGAAGGACTGACTTTTGATCTACAGGTTACTCGAAGTAATATCGATAGTGATAGGATTTCAGGCAGATCTACACCGCTTATTCAAGATTTAGGACTGGATAGATTAAACACTCAAGGCGCTGCAACTCCCGATAACTTAATCGATTTTGGTGCAATTACTTTTGATGCGGGAAGTGGTCGTATTATGTTTCCATATTTAGAGCCTTTTGGATCGAGAATGGAAGAACTTATTGCTGATTTACCCGACGACCAATCGGGGCTCGTCTTCAAAGAATTATACACCGAAAAACAAAGTGTTGCTGCGAACGTAGAAAGTAACCGATTTTTTAGAATTAGTGGAAACTCGGCTGGCGGGATGTCGAGCACATTCCTACTAGGTGCGTTTAGCGGTATAGTAGAAGGTTCCGTTCATGTTTATGCGAATGGTGTAGAACTGAATCAAGGAACTGATTACGAAGTGGATTATTCTTTCGGAAGTGTGACTATTTTAAATGATAGATATTTAGCTGCAGGGCAAGATATTCGGATCGATTTTGAAAGCAATCAGTTTGCTGTAATTGGGCAAAAAAACTTCACAGGATTACGAGCAGAGTATGAATTTAATAATGATATAAAGTTAGGTAGCACCTTTTTTAGGCTTAATGAACAGCCAAATAGTGATAAAATAAGAATTGGTAACGAGCCTATAAATAACACTTTATTAGGTCTAGATGCTTCGGCAAGATTCGATACCCCATGGCTTACACGTGCCATAGATAGAATTCCACTTCTGCAAACCAAAGAAGCTTCTAATTTTAGTTTAAGTGGAGAGTTCGCTCAGCTCCGGCCAGGTGTATCACAAACTAATGCTATCCGTGATGCTATTAAAAAGGGGAAGCTGTACCAAGATGAAGAAGAAGGGCTAGTTTTTATAGATGATTTTGAGGGCGCGAAATACAGTATTCCTTTTAATAATCCAACTCGTTGGCACTTACCAGCGGCCCCCGCTGCAATTCCTGGATACGCTCCCGATCAAATTACATTCGATCCCAACTCTACGGCAGAACCTGCTTCAGACCTTTCATCCCGAATGGATCGATCTGACTTAAGAGCAAAGTTTTCTTACTACGATATTCCTCGAAATGTGACGAGTATTTTAGGCAACGTTAGCAGAACACCAGAATCGAGAGTGGTATTTGTTAAAGATATTTTCCAAGGTAGAGAAACCAACAATCCCCAAGAAGAAGTTATAAACACGCTAGATGTGTATTACAATCCAACAGAGCGTGGTCCTTATAACTATAATATGAATTTGAAGGATGTACTCGAAAATACCCCTGAAAAGATGTGGGGAGGAATGACAGCGGTGCTACCTTCTGGGCAAGAAGATTTGGCACAGAATAACATTGAATTCCTTGAATTTTGGGTTCAAAGTGTACTGCCCGACGGCCAAGCCCCGAGCGCCCAAGATGTGCAGGATTATAATGGGAAAATTTATATCGATTTAGGAATAATCTCGGAAGATATTGTTCCAAACTTTAGGCCAAACTCTGAAGATGGTTTAGCAACCGAACTGGATAACTTAGAGCGGGATATTTCTAACCGATCTTTCGTGCCTTCAATATCACCGAAACCAATGGGTCAGTTTTCTAATGATAGAAGAGAGTTTGAGGATGTTGGGCTAGATGGTGTGCCTAGCCATGGTGGTTACGAGGGCACTTATAACGAACACACCCTTTTTGAGTCTTTCGTAAATGCAATGCGCGATGCTTACGGCCCGGATAGTGATGAGTTCAAAAAAATAGAAGCGGATCCCTCGAACGACGATTATATCTACTATGGAGAATCTAAAGTAAGCGATTTAAAACTTCACGAAAGATTCCATCGTATCCGCGGCTATCACGAGGGAAACACCCCAGTTTCTGGTGGCGAAAAAAGAGCAATAACACTAAAGCCAGATAAGGAAGCATTAAGATCTTCATCAAACATTCAGCAGTCGAATTCTTATTTCCAGTACGAAATAGATTATAACCCAGCTGATTTCAATAATCTAGAAATTGGCTCTAACGGTACTTTTATAGTAGATAAAGTAGATGGGGGAGTGCAAGAGAGAACATGGAGATTGGTTCGTATTCCACTTACTGAATTTATTAGAACCATTGGTAATATAAGTGACTTCCAAAATATTTCTTACATAAGAATTTGGATGTCGGGTTATAAAAAGCCTTTTACTTTACGTTTTGCTACTCTTGAATTTGTGGGTAGCCAATGGCGTGGAGTAACAAATATTACAGAATCACAAAATTCTAATGCAGATTTTAAAGTTAGTACCGTAAATATTGAAGAGAATGGAAGTCGTGCTCCAATTCCTTATCGCCAGCCAGAAGGTTCCATTCGAGCAGTAAATAGAGGAGCTCAAGTTCAATCTTTAGCTAACGAGCAGTCGCTAGTATTGCAAACAAAAAATCTTGGTCCTGGCGAAATGAAAATGGTTAAGAGGGTGTATCCTGGTGGATTAAACCTACTCAATTATTCTAATATCAGAATGTTTGTGCATGGCGAAGGATATGACAATAGGAGTGATGCAGAATTAGTAGTAAGGATGGGGAGTGATTTAGAAAATGATTTTTATGAATATAGGCAGCCTGTAACTCCGTCTGATCCCAATTACGGTTTTGGATCTTTTAATCCCGATGAAGGTAGCCGTTTAGATGCTGAGGCCGAGCAAGTTTGGTTGTATGATGAAAACAGCATGAATATCATTATATCGGCATTTAATGTGTTAAAACAAGACCGGAATAGTACTGGAGCTAATCCATCGGAATTATACGAGAGAAGAGGAATATTAGGGAGTGATGCAGCCCCTGGTGCTGTAATTGCAATAAAAGGAAATCCATCGCTAGATAAGGTTTCAGAATTAGCCTTAGGAATTCGGAACCCTTACGATATGAACGATCCTAACCCGATAGGAACGCCTATTTTAGATGCAGAAATGTGGGTAAACGAATTAAGGGTTTCAGGTTTTGACAATGAAAATGGATGGGCTGCAAATGCTAAAGCCAACTTTAAACTTGCCGACTTTGCCACCGTTAATGCAAATTATAGTAAGAGAACCAGTGGTTTTGGTGGACTTGAATCGAGACTAGGAAATCGAGAAAAAGCCGATCAGCAGTCGTACTCGTTAAGCTCTACCGTAAACATGCATAAATTTGTGCCAGATCGATATAATTGGACATTTCCTGTAACGGTATCTACTCGTCGTTCAGTTTCAACACCTAAGTTTTTACCCGATCAAGGTGATGTTAGGCTAGATGATTTTAAAGAATCGGTTAATATTCGTCAGGATGCATCGAGTAGAGAAAAGCGCAATTTAATAGATGATAAGATTCACGAAATACAGTCGGTTAGCCAAAGTAATTCTTTAAATATCTCAAATATATCTAAGAGTAATTCGAAAGGTAAATTAGCACAGCATACCATCGATAACCTCAAACTTAGCTATGTATATAATGAGGGATATTCCAGAAATCCGCAGCTACAATTCCAAGATACTTGGAATTACACAACGGGGGTTAATTATAACCTGAATTTTAAAAACGTCCGCCTTTTTAGACCATTCAAATTCACTGAAAAGGTACCCGTTATTGGAACTCTTGCAGCATTACGCGTTGGTTACATGCCAAGTAGCATTTCAGCGTCGGCCTCTTTAATTAGAAGTTATGACGAGAAGCGAAGGCTAGTTTTAGGAAATGACGATTTACAGCCCATTCAGCAAACGCATACGTTCTCAGAACGATCAAATTTTGGGTTGAACTACAACTTAACACCGAGTATACAAACATCCTTCCGAAGTGCGACCAATTATGATTTGAGTAGCGCGGGTATAAAAGAGGGCAATGGAACTGGAGTAGATAGTTTGAAGTATAGAGTTCGCCCAACTTTTGAAGTATTAAGTGGCTTAGTTTCTGATACATTAGCTGGGCGCCGAACAAGCTATCAAGAAACATATACGGCATCTTGGCGGCCTCGTACAAATAATATAAAGGCATTAGATTGGCTCAGCTACTCAACATCGTATGGCGGTGGTTACCAGTGGAATAACTCAGCAAGTGGATCTAACCTCGGTGCAAAAGTCTCAAATACTCTTCAACTAGATAACACTGCAAAAATTAATACTGAAAAGATTTTGAATGGCTTTTCATTTATTGAGAATATGAGGAAAGAAGATGCTAAAGCAACCAAAGAAAGGGGAATAAGCAAAGCGGACTCATTAAAAGGAAAAGATAATATTTTTGAAGATGCTCAATATATTGGGCGGAAGTTGTTTTTAAGTGTGTTTAGCATGAAAAATCTAGATTTAGGCTACAAGCGAAGTAAAACATCTAGCCAAGCTGGTTACAGTGGCGACTCACAAATTTACTATGCCTTTGCTAGCCAAGATGCTGGCACATATTCGCCGCCATTGGGTTATAGACTTGGTCTTAATGAGAGCATTCCTCGTCGCCAACTCATTGATAATGTTAATGGTGTGAGCACTATTCAGTTGCCGGTAAATAATACCTACTCCGACAATATAACTTTAGGAACTCGACTAACTCCGTTTAAGAATCTTAGCATTGATTTAGATTGGGGGACAGGCTGGCGCGAAAACACTTCAGAGACTTTAAACCTCGGGGCTGATAACAACATAACCTCAGCAAACTCTGCTTCTGGCGAAATCACATCATCTGTATGGGCTTTCGGTAAAGGATATGGAGAGTTATTTAAAGCACAATTAGCCACTGCTTTTGAAGATTTAGATGGAAATGTAATTCGAGACGATCAAGGTAATCAAGATGGTAGAACGGTATTAAATAGAACCACCCTACAAGAAGATTTTAGGCGAGCATATTTAGGCAGTGGAACCGGCGCTATAGGGGATAAAAATTTCACTCCAATTCCGAAACCAGATTGGCGAATTACTTGGCAAGGTGTTGAAAAGTTGATTCCTATTATCGGAGAAAAAATGAGCCGTGCATCTATTACCCATGCTTATAAAGGAACTTATAGGCTCGGATGGCAACTCAATACTTTAGAAGATCAAGAACAATCACAGTCGCTTGGGGGCATATTTACTGTGTTTGATTTCAGGGATAGATACGAGCCTTCGGCAATTACCGTAGAGCAACGCTTTAGCCCACTCATTCAACTTAATATCACTTGGAAATCGGCTTTAAAAACAGATTTTGGTTTCGATAGGAACAGAATTACTTCATTAGCGCTTTCTAGTAAAACGGTGACTGAGCGTGTTTCAAAAGGTTTTAAATTCAACTTAAACTATACCTTTAGAAGAGTGCGTATTCCGATGTTCCCTAAAATTCGGAATAATATTGACCTGTCGTTGAATGGTGCTTATAGCGAAGATAGTGACCAGAATTTCATCCTTCCAAATGACTTAATACGGGCCTTTAAAGACTATTCCGTTTTCGGCGATGATGTGAACCAGTATAAATACGACCCACAATCTAAAACAGGCCAAAAGCGTATTAATGGCTCACTGGTATTAGGCTACAGAATATCTAATACCATAACGTCAAACTTTGAGTACACTTATAATAGAGTGATACCAAATGGCTCATCTATCCCACCAAGAACAAACCAAGAGATACGTTTTAACGTGAAGATTCAGATTAGGTCTCGCTAGACTCCCTTCGGGATTTTATAGCCAAGTATGCCCAAAAACTGAATGTAAGTATCAGGCTTAAATACGATAGCCAATCGCCAAATTGATTATACAAGGTGCTTGTGTGTATGGAGGGAACATTATAGGTAAAACCTGTTCTTTCCCAATAATCAGTTTTAACCAAGATGTCGCCTTTGGGATTAATAATCCCAGAAATACCATTGTTAGCGCTACGTACTACCCAGCGATCAAACTCAATTGCACGAAGTCGCGCATAAGCAAAATGTTGATGGTGCCCACTAGTATTTCCCCACCAGCCGTCGTTAGTTATGATGGTAATAAAGCCAACATCATTTTGTATAAACTTTCTAATCCACGTGGGGTAAACGGAGTCGTAGCAAACTAATCCACCTGTAACAAAGCTGTCTCCGGTTATAGTTGTAGCTTCCTCGCCTTTGCCAAAACCACCAATTTTACCCCAATTAACCCAATTAAATATATCTATGGTAGATAAAAATTCAAGAAAGGGAACTCGTTCTACTACTGGTACTAAATGTGCTTTGTTATAATGAGAAATCTCACCCCTTTTGGTTACGTATAAGGAGGAATTATAGATGTTGTAAGCCTTACCGCCAGTTACACCAAGGTACAGGGCAGGTGGGGTGTCGTAAAGCTCTATAAGCCCAGTTCCGGCAATAAAAGCAGTGTTCCATTGCCGTGCTGCATTTGAAATACGCATGGCAGCTCTAGAGTCTATATAAATTTGCCCATCAATGGCATTTTCGGGCCAAATTACTAAATCGGTAGTTGGTGATATCACACGTTCGGTTAGTGCAAAAAGGCTATCCATTACTTCAGTCATTCCACTCATTCCAGCATAGTTCTGGTACGAATCATGATTGGGCTGAATTACTGCGACTTCAGTTATAGATGTGGTCGCACTATCCGCTTTGTTATATAAGATTAGGGATATAACTGGGAATACAAAAAATACGGAAGTAGTGATGATAGCCAATCTCAAATTCTTAGCTTTTAGTGCTTGATAAGCTAAAGCACTTGTTAAAACCACCCAAAAAGAAATTCCTAAATGCCCAGTTGCCGAGATGTATTGTATAATTTCTACATGATTTGACCAAGCATTGCCAAGCGCTAGCCATGGCCAGGACAAATCCCAATTATGATGCAGATACTCGTAAGAAACCCAAGCTGTTGCTTGAAGAAGTGCTATAAGAATAGGAGATTTTAATTTCCTCGAAAAAATAGCCGCTAAGACAAGAGGAATAGTCATTAAAGCACTATTTGCTAGAATAGCTGCAATTCCAGCAGGGGCGCTAGCCATCAATAACCAATAAGTTGTGATAATATTCCAAACCACAAAACCTGCATAACTGAAGTACGCTAATTGTTTGTTGCTATCGGTGTGTTCGGTAAGGTAGAAGAGCAACACAAAAGCAGGGAAAGCTAGTACCGAAATATTAACCGGAGGGAAGCTTAAACCCAATAAAATCCCCGCTGTTATTGATACAGCCCACTTATTATGAAGAAACTTATCCATTATCATTCTGTATAATTTTTACCTGCTACTACAACGACAATTTCGCCCTTTATTGCGTCTCTAGCTTCAAAATTGGCATATAGTTCTTCAACGGTACCGCGTACAACTTCTTCAAAGGCTTTGGTTAGTTCACGGGCTACAGCAGCCAACCTATCATTACCAAAATGCTCACCAAGTTCTTTAAGCAATTTCAATACACGGTGAGGACTTTCATAAAATATCAAAGTGCGTTCCTCATTGGCCAGTTCAGCAAGTCGCTTTTGGCGTCCTTTTTTGTGGGGAAGAAAACCTTCGAAGGCATATTTATCGCTAGGTAAACCACTTGCAACTAAAGCAGTAGTTGCTGCATCGGGCCCTGGTATTACAATAACTTTAAAGCCTTCCTTCATGATGGCTCTGACCGCTAAAAATCCTGGGTCAGAAATTCCTGGCATCCCTGCATCGCTAATTAAAGCAACGCTCTGGTTGCTACGCAAGATGTTTAAAACATGCTCAATCTTAAAATGCTCGTTATGGGCATGAAAGGAAAATTTCGGTTTATCAATTCCAAAGCTTTTAAGCATATTACCCGAAGTGCGAGTATCTTCGCAGGCAATATAATCTACCGATTTCAATACCTCCACAGCACGTGGAGATAAATCACCTAGGTTTCCGATTGGAGTAGCAACTATATAAAATGTAGACAATACAACACTGTTTTATTATGGCTCAAAATTCTAATTTACTTCGCTTAAAACTAAGTAAATTATAGTATAAGAAAGGTTCGATAAAGAACTGAAATTATTCTTAGAATGTAGGCACCTCATTTAAATTTATATCCACAATATATTACAAAAGTACGAATGAAATTTAAACCATCAGGATTAAACCACATTACTTTACGAGTTAACCGTATTAATGCTTCGAAAGAGTTTTACGGGGATATACTCGGCTTTGAACTTTTACGAACAATGGGGCAGAGCATGGCCGTGTATAACGTAGGCAACGGAGACACTCTTGTTATTGTAGAAGCCGAAACCAGTTATGATTCAACCTCACGCGACTTTAGAGTAGATCATTTCGGATTTTATGTAGATACGCCAGAAGAAATAGATGAAATAGCGAATTACTTCAGAGATAAGGAAGTGGTTATTTTAAGTGGCCCAGCAAACCGTAAAAAAGGACGATTCCTATTTATCTCCGACCCAGACGGGAATATGATAGAATTCTTATATGAAGAATAGACATGGGGATTAGTGGCTAGTTATTAGGAATTAGAGGGATAGAAACTAGGTAGAATGGCCGCATTTATTCAATTGATTTCTCACAATTCATAAAGTGGGGGTGTCTTTGTAGATGTTGGGTATATCGCTGATATTTTGGTACTTCTAAAAAGTTGGATCAGGATGACCAATATTGTTTTACTAGGAGTAATTCAAAATTATAACAACAAATTAGTGAACATCTACAGGGATGACTTATCACTTCGCAAATTTAAAAGTTGTTCTATTGGCATAAATTATTATTTTTTGCTTATACAGAGCGGTTAATAGTAATGAAAACAAAAAATAAAATAGAGCAGGAGCTAGAAAGGAAAGAGCTAGAATTTGATCTTCAGCAGAAGATTGAGTCCGACTATCGTGCAAAAGATAAGTATTTAAGTTCTAGCAGAGCCTTAAATTTCTTAATAGGTATGGCTATTTCGTTCGCCCTCTTAGCTTTTATAAACCGGTTCTTTCTAGGGGGGATAGCTTCATTTTACCCACTTCAAGCACCATATAAAACGATATTGACCTTACTACAAACTACACTCGTCTTTCTGTGCGGGTACTTGAATATGAGGTCGATGGGGAAGTTTTCAAGTTCCGTAATTGAGTTCTTTAAAAGCTTCAGAGGCTAAAAATATTATCTGAAATCATAAAACTTGACATCTCTAACTTCAAAGCTATCCTCTTTATCCCAATTTGAATTTACTAAAACACCGCCCATAGTATAAACCAAAGTGCCTTTGAAGGCCTCTTCGGTTAATTCTATCATTTCGTGAATTCTGCGGTGTGTTCTTTTATAAATAATTTCAGTAGCTGTTTTCATTGGGTCAACGGCATTAAGAATATCCTTTCGTTTTGCGAAAAGAATTTGCTCAACGCGGTTCTGTTGTGGATCAAGTCGGTCTACTTCAGAGGGTTTATTGCCTGCTTTTGCAACCTCAACACCCAAAGTTATAGAGCCGCAGCAATTAGAATCAGAATCCTGCTCATCACGACGAATTTTTCCTAATTCTCCTTCATTAGTAATTCCGATGTGTGGGCCATAAATAATAAAAGCACCACCGTTTGTAGGAATGTGACTAGCAAAGGCTAACAGCCCTGTTTTTCCAATAAAAGGTAAGCCCGACATCCCGCCAAGATTAAAGGGGCCATTGCCTGCAAAAAGCACTGATAATATATTTACAGCATTATTTGCTTCATCGGCGCACAGAGAAGTTGCCCAGATGGTTTTAGAAATGGATAAATCTTGTGCATTTAAATCACGAATTATTTGTTCAGCAAGGCTTCTGATTGTTACGGCCTCGGGATAATGCTGTTTAATTACTTCCATAGTGGGCTAATAAAGGGCTATTATAGTTTGAACAGGGCTAAGTCATCGGGTGCCGAAACATACAATGCTAAGCATTATAAACTACTACATTATTTTTTATTATTCAGGTAATAATTTAATAAATAATGCCTATATTGGGGGCTTATTGAAAACGTGAGTTCGCGATAAGTCTGGAATGGAATACTTTTGTATAGATCTTCAGGTTTATAGATCTTTGCTGGCCTTTATAAATCAAGCTGTCTGCTTGCCTCTTGTCATTAGCTCACCTACACTTAAATAATTCCGGGCAAGAACGTCGCGCAGCATACTTTTTTTGAACGGGATAAAAACGTATAAAAATTATGCCAACGTTCAAAGAACTAGGTCTAAAAGAAGAACTTCTTGAAGCCGTAGAATTACTAGGTTTTACAGAACCTACCAAAGTACAAGAATTAGCAATCCCTACAATTCTTGCATCACAAAGAGATTTAATTGCTCTTGCACAAACAGGAACAGGTAAAACTGGAGCTTTTGGGCTTCCAAGTTTACACCAAGTTGACGCCTCATCAGGCGCAGTACAAGTATTGGTACTTTCACCAACACGTGAGTTAGCTATTCAAATTGCTAAAGATTTTAAAGCATACTCGAAAAAAATTAAAGGTGTTAAAACCGTTGCCGTTTACGGTGGTGCTAATATATCTAGCCAAATAAGAGCGCTCGATAATGGCTGCCAAGTTGTAGTTGGTACACCAGGCCGTATGCTCGATTTAATTAAGAGAAGAAAGCTAGACGTTACCAATGTACGTACTCTCGTTTTAGATGAAGCCGATGAAATGCTTAACATGGGCTTTCAAGATGATTTAGACGCTATTTTAGCAGACACTCCAAAAGAGAAACAAACACTTCTGTTTTCTGCTACTATGCCAAAAGGAATTGCACAGATTGCAAAAAAATATATGAATAACCCTGAAGAAATTTCGGTAGGGGAACGTAATGCGGGTGCACAGAATGTAGAGCACCATTATTACATGGTAAATGCAAGAGATCGCTTTCAGGCACTAAAGCGTATTACTGATATGAATCCTGGTATTTATGGGATTGTATTCTGTAGAACACGAATGGAAACTTCTGAGATAGCTAATAAGCTAAATAAAGACGGTTATGATGTAGATTTACTAAACGGTGATTTATCACAAGCCCAACGGGATGATGTGATGGATCGTTTTAGAAAAAAGGAACTTCAAATACTAGTTGCAACCGATGTTGCTGCTCGTGGTTTAGACGTTAATGATCTTACACACGTAATTAACTACAACTTACCAGACGATTTAGAAGTTTATATTCACCGTAGTGGTAGAACCGGACGTGCAGGTAAAAATGGTATCTCAATATCAATAGTTCATACTAGAGAAGGACGTAGAATACGTGATTTAGAGCGTATGTCAGGCAAAAGCTTTATCAAAAAAGAAGTGCCGAGTGGCGAAGAAATTTGTGGAATTAGAATGCTAAATCTTATTGATACGGTTAAAGAAACCGAGATTGATGAAGAAAATATGCAGAAATTCTTACCTGAAGCTTTAGAGAAATTAGCCGAATACGATCGTGAAACTTTAGTGAAAAAGTTCTTATCGGTTGAATTCAATCAATTTTTAGAGTATTACAAAAACTCTAACGATTTGAATGCGCAAGGTAGAGGCGATAGAGGAAGTAGAAATGACCGCGAGGATAGAGGCGGCCGCGGTGGCAGTAGAGGTGGAAGAGATGATAACGATTCTAACTTTGAGCGTTTCTTCATTAATATTGGTCGCAGAGATGGCTTGAATCCTGTTCGTTTAATGGGGCTGATTAATGAAAATATGAATGGTTCTAAACCTGATTTCGGTAAGATTGACGTACAAAACAACTTCACCTTTTTTGATGTTGAAAAAGGATTTGAGAGTTCTCTTGTAGATGGTATGAAAGGCACTCAGTTTGAAGGACGTGATGTTGCTGTAGAACCATCTAAACAAGATGCTAAAAGCTCTGGCCGCAGTAGTGGCGGCGGTGGTAGAAGTGGCGGCCGAGGTGGTAGCTACGGAAGCAGCAGAGGAAGTAGCGGTGGTGGTTTTCCGAAGGGAAACCGTGAGAAAAGACAACGTAAAGGAAGTGGCAGCGGAAGAAGAGGCTAATTTTTAAATTAAACTCTGAGCGTTATTTCTAAAATCGTTCACTAATATTTTATAAAAGCTATCATTTTGTCTGTTTTAAGCAGCATAATGGTGGCTTTTTTTATTGGATGATACATTCTTATGGGAATTACAAAAAGTAGAACTTGTTATACCATCTCTTTTAAAATACCTCGATATTAGGCACGCTAGGCTAAATAGTAATTTGCCTAATTAAGCATTATCCGTCAATATATTTCCAATTAAAGCATATATGAAAAAGCCTTTTGATGTGGTTATTCTCACAGAATCAAGATATTTGAATCCTAAAGAGGACACACAATATAATTCTAACGTGCTTCTTGAAGACGGGCTTGTGATAGCGTCCCTAGAAGAAAAAGGCCTAACAGTTACTCGAAAGGATTGGGCTGATTCAGATTTTGATTGGAGTAGTACCCGTGCAATTTTATTTAGATCTACCTGGGATTATTTCGACCAAATTGAGTTATTTAAAGCTTGGTTAAAAAAAGTGGAAAGCCAGACAAAAGCCATCAATCCCATTTCACAAATTTGGTGGAATATGGATAAATGGTATTTGCGTGATTTAGAGAAGAATGGAATTCCTGTTGTTGAAACACTTTATATAAGACGTGGCGAACAGCGATCTCTAACTCAAATCCACCAACAAAGTAATTGGAAGGATGCCATTCTAAAACCAACTGTTGCAGGTGGTGGAAGGCATACGTATAGAATTAATTCACAAAATGTGGCGGATTTAGAATCTACATTTTCAGCATTGATTAAAAATGAAGATTTGATGCTTCAACCTTTTCAAAATAGTATTGAAAGGAAAGGTGAAATATCATTAGTGGTGATTGGAGGTAAATTTACGCACGCTATTCTCAAAAAAGCTAAGCATGGGGATTTCCGAGTGCAGGATGATTTCGGCGGAAGTGTTCATCCCTATACTGCATCAGTTGATGAAATAGCCTTTGCAGAAAAAGTAGTAGCTGCATGTGAACCCACGCCTACTTATGCTCGCGTTGATGTGATGTGGAATAATGGCGACGAACTCGTTGTCTCTGAAGTCGAGCTAATAGAACCCGAGCTATGGTTTAGAGAAAACATTAAAGCGGCAATTCTCTTGGCGGATGAAGTCCTAAAGAAGGTGAAGTAGACTTAAGTAGTAAGATATAAGATTTAAGAGAGGGGTTGAATGAAGAATTTTCTTATATCTCAATACTTATGTCTTATATCTATCATGTCTATTTTTAAAACTTAAGCTTTACACCACCATTTATTACAAAGCCATCAACGGGGGCGTAAATATCGCGGAACTGTGGGTTGGATATGGTGCCTGTATAAATGGTATCGAAACCAGTTTGGCGAGTATCTAAGAAGTTCTCAAAATTTAGGAAAACTGTGAGGTTTTCACTTATCCTTTTTTCGGTCATTACACCTGTAATCCAGTAGGACTTTCCTTGGCTGCCATCGCTTAATTTCTGTGGACTGAAATAATACGCTTCCAATCCAATCCAGAAATTATCATGCTTTTCGTACATCAGTACATTATTCAATCGATTTTTTGCAACAAGTGGATGTTTTGTGATATTATCATTGTAATGCTCATTCACATCGGCGTGTGTATAACCCACAAACAGTTTTAAATCGCCGTAACTCCACTTCATGTTAACTTCTACACCTTTGGTATCTACAAAGCCATCAGGCTGAATGTACTCGAAATTTGAACCAGAGGTAGCAAGTACAAGCGGATCATTTATCCGCGTATAGAAAAATAACACATTGGTAGACATCGACAGCATATCTGTAATAACCAGATTATAATTGGTGTCAAAATTCCCACCCAATGAGCGCTCTGCATGAAGAGTGTTAGGATTTATTGGATTGATATTTTGGAAATGTAAACGTTCCGCATCTTCCGAAAATACCGTCGGCGATTTATATCCTAATCCACCGCCTAAGCGAAAAGTTAATTGCTGAGAGGCTTCGTAAAGTATTGACAAACGGGGGAGAGCAAACACACCATATTCATCATGGTAATCCATTCTAAAACCAGTTTCCAAAGCCAAACTTGGCTGCACATTCCATGTATTCTGGATGAAGGCTCCATACACAGCATCCGTAAAACTTAAATCTTGGCTACCAATTCCTTTAGTCTGATCAAAGCTATCCGTCCAAAGATTTAGGCCAGCAATCCACTCTAATTTCTCGCTATACTGATTTATTGTAGCCTCACTAAATGACGATATCTGCTTACCAGCAAATAGATAACTAGGAACTTCAACGGTTCTATCGTAATAATTCACACTGTTTTTGATGGTTAATGAACTAGAATCACTCAATCGATGATTTAACTGAAGTTGGCTAGAAAGTCGTTCAGTATCATTTCTCTCAAAGTATGGATTAGTCACATCTTTACCCTCAACATGACGCATATTACCGCCTAATCTATTTTCAGAAATAAAATTTAAACCTGCATTTAAAGTGGTTTCATCATTGAAATACACAAATAGTTTAGGATTTAAAGTAAAGCGTTCAAATTTTGGGATGGCAGTTAAACCTATATCGGCAGGGTCGAAGGGAGTTCCTTTATTGTAGGATGCAAAAACAGTGGTTCCGATTTTATTATTTCGATCTGAATAAAACCCACTAGCATCTAAACCAAGTGCAGAAGTACCATTAAACATAAAGCTGAGTTCTGGTTCCTCTTCGGGAGTTTTCGAAATTAAATTTACCAAACCAGCAATAGCGCCGCCACCGTAAAGGGTAGAGGATGCTCCTTTAATAACTTCAACTTGCTTTAAATCGAGGGGAGCAATTTGCATCAAACTCAATCCACCAGAAAAACCTGAATAAAGCGGATGACCATCCCTCAACAGCTGTGTATATTTTCCATCCAAGCCCTGAATACGAATGCTAGAATTATAACTGGTAGCAGAAGTTTGCTGTGTTTGAATCCCTGTACTTTCATTTAAGAGCATACGGATGTCGCCAGGCTTCATATTTCCTTTTTCAGAAAGTTCTTCTCCTGCAATAAATTCTACCCTGGTTGGGATGCTTTCAATAGTACGAGTACTTCTAGTTGAGCTTATAATAACCTCTTCCATTTCATCATGTTCGAGTTCGAATACTTGATTTTGTAAAGAGGATGATAATGGGAAAGTTCGCTTAATTGTAAGCTTCTCGTGGCCCAAATTTCGAATTTCAATACGATGAGTTCCCTTAGGGATATTAATGACGGTTCCTTTGCCATAAATATCTGTACTTGTGCCTAGGTTTAAAGAAGGGAAGAATATTGTTGCCCCAGCAATGGGTTCGCCAGATTCATGATCGAGTACCGTAGCTTCGAAAGAATTTTGAGAAAAAGCTGTAGTAGTAAGAAATAATAAAAAGCTTAAAATATAGAAGTAGCGCATTTTGCGAAATAGAACTGAATGGTTAATCGAAATAATACCACACTGGAGACATAAAACTAAATAAAAAAAGAAAAGCCAGTGCGACTTTTCTTTTTTTAAAGGGAGCCTAAACGCTCAAATATTTACAGTTTAGTAGGATTTGGTGCATCCCCATAAACTTCAAGAGGGTCAAAAACCTTTTCGGTTTCTTCGTAGTGAAGTCGACCGTCATTTTTGATGAACTCTTCCCCAAGTGGCACGCTTCTGTAAAAACAAGAACGGTAGCCAACGTGGCAGCTAGCACCATTACCTTGTACTTCTACACGAATCCAAACGCAATCTTGGTCATCATCAATACGTAATTCTTTAACTATTTGGGTAAGACCAGAAGTTGCACCTTTATGCCATAAAGCTTCGCGACTACGGCTATAATAAACAGCTTCGCCTATTTCTATGGTTTTCTTAAAAGCTTCTTCGTTCATGTAACCATGCATTAATAACTCGCCTGTGGCATAGTCGGTGGTTACAACGGGTATTAAACCATTTTCTTGGAATTTAGGAGCCAAATCGTGGGCTTCTTCAACTTGTTCTACTGTAAGTCTTTTTTTGAAAGTAATTTCGGTCATGCTATGTAAGTAAGGATGTTACGTAAATCTGCATTTCTACAAACTGTATAACATCAGCGTTATAATATTTATGTCATTTTTTTAATTTCTTTGGATTTTCTGGCACCGGATCGTAACCATGGCTACCCCAAGGGTGGCAACGGCCAATTCTTTTTAATCCTAGCCAGAAACCTTTTAAAGGTCCCCATTCATTCACCGCGTCAATCATATAATGCGAACAAGTGGGGCTGTACCGGCAGCTACTTCGTGTCCATGGCGAAATAGCTAGTTGGTAAAAGCGTACTAAGCCAATAATTAGTTTGCTGAATATGAGTTTCAGCAGTTTCATTAATCTATACTAAATGTTGTGCCGTCTTTACCATCCATAAGCTGCACACCAAGCTTGGTTAGGTCGTCTCTTACCTTGTCAGAAAGCGCAAAATCTTTATTTACTCGAGCCTCTTTTCTGATTTCGATAAGTAGCTCAATTAAACCTTCCGTTAAAGCACTATTATCATTTAGTTGATCTGTTGGCCAAATGCCAAGTACATCTTCAATAATAGAGTGGAGGAATACTTTTATCTCTTCTAGGTTAGAAGGAGCTTTATTATCGGTGATACGTTTACGAATTTCTCTCAGCTGTTCAAATAAAACAGCAATTGCCTGCGCCGAGTTAAAATCGTCGTTCATTGTGGCTTCGAAAGCTGTTTTAAAAGCATCAATATCGAAAGCCTCACCAGAACCTGCCTCTGCCTTATCAATAGTAGAAATGATAGAATGAAGGTTCTTTAAACCTGTTTCGGCAGCTTCAAGTGCACTTTCAGAAAAATCGGTTGTACTTCTATAATGGCTTTGTAGTAAGAAAAAACGGATAACACCAGGGCTCCAAGATCTTGAAAGAAGTTTATGAGATCCTTCAAAAAACTCTTCTAAGCTGATGGCATTACCTAAAGATTTACCCATCTTCTGCCCATCCATAGTGACCATATTGTTGTGTAGCCAATACTTCACAAACTCAGTACCATGGGCACATTCCGACTGTGCAATTTCACATTCGTGATGAGGGAATTGATTTTCTAAACCACCACCGTGGATGTCAAAACTTTTACCAAGATATTTAGTGCTCATTGCTGAACACTCAATATGCCAACCCGGGTAGCCTACGCCCCAAGGTGAGTCCCACTTCATAAGATGTTCGTCATCAGCCTTTTTCCAAAGGGAGAAATCGGCGGGACTCCTTTTATCTGAAGCTGTTTCTACGCGAGTGCCAGATTCAGCTTCTTCAATTTTACGTCCACTTAACTTCCCATAATCTGGGTCAGAACTCACATCAAAGTAAACATTCCCATCTACGTTATATGCGTGGCCCTTTTCAATAAGGGTCTTAATCATCGCAATTTGTTCAGGGATATGGCCTGTTGCTCTTGGCACAATATCTGGGCGCTTAACATTTAACGCATCCATATCGCGGAAATAGGTATACGTAAAATGCTCAGCAATTTGCATAGGATCTACTTTTTCTAGCCGTGCTTTTTGAGCTAGTTTATCCTCGCCTTCATCGCCATCACCAACTAAGTGACCTACATCTGTAATGTTTTGTACATAACGCACTTTATAATCAAGATATCGTAGATAACGAACTACTAAGTCGAATGAAACATAGCTTTTAGCGTGGCCAAGGTGAGCGTCGCCGTAAACGGTAGGCCCACACACATAAATACCTACAAAAGGAGGATTTAGTGGCTCAAAAAGTTCTTTTCTTCTATTAAGAGTATTGTAAACGTGAAGTTGTTTTTGCAAATCGAGTATTTATATATCGGTGTCGGTTCTAATGAAATCGATAAATTTTTGTTGAATATCCTTTTCTTTGAAAGCCCCACGGAATTCGGAAGTAATGGTGCTACTATCCACATCACGTATACCACGCATAGAAACACAAAGGTGTTTACTATCAATAAATACTGCAACATCTTCTGTGTCCATTGCTTCTGCTAATGCATTTGCAATTTGTAAGGTTAAGCGCTCTTGTACTTGTGGGCGACGTGAGTAATAATCAACCAGTCTATTAATTTTAGACAGACCAATTACCTTTCCTGTGCTCATGTAAGCTACATGGGCTTTTCCAATAAATGGAAGAAAGTGATGTTCGCAAAAAGAAGAAACTCTAATATTCTTCTCAATAACCATATCAGTATAGTCGTAGTGATTATTAAAGGTGCGAGCATCAGGTTTGTTTTTAGGATCTAACCCTTTAAATGTCTCTTTAACAAACATTTTGGCAACACGGTAAGGCGTTCCTTTTAGGCTGTCATCGGTCAAGTCTAGCCCAAGAGTGTGCATAATTTGCGCAAAATTTTCTTGTATAAGCTCAATTTTTTCGTCGTCACTTTTCTCAAATGCATCTGCACGAAGGGGAGTTAATTCCGAGCTGCCAACGTGAGCATCGCCACGGTCGTCAGCTATAATTTTATCTATATTTGAATTATCCAATGTAAATGGGTTTTTTAAATGAAGATTAAGCCAAATTCGATGACTTAAACCGAACCTTAAAGTTAAGAGTTCCTAGCATCAATTAACAGTTATCCGGCAATCTATTGTGATTTGCTAATGGTTAGATTAGGAATAGTGTAGTGTGGTTACTAGTTTTATTTTAAAATTTATAATATCCAACCAAATTTGAGTTTATAACGGATTGTTTCTACTAATAAGAGTAATTTCTACCCGAATAAAAACGCAGAAAATAATAGATAAATATGATTAAGCACATTGTAATGTGGAAGTTAAAAGACCAAGCTGAAGGCAAATCGAAAGCAGAAAATGCGGCCGAAATGAAAAGTTTATTGGAAGCTTTGCCAGCAAAAATTGACGCGCTAAAATCGGCTGAGGTTGGAATAAATATTATTGAAGATGTAAACGATGCTGTTTGTGATATTGTACTTACCACCACATGCGATTCGCTCGAAGACCTGAAAGAATATGCCTCACATCCTGAGCATCAAAAAGTAGTTCAATTCATTTTAAAGGTTGCTAGCGAACGTCGAGTTGTTGATTACATAAGCTAAAACCTGACCAACTATTTTAATATTAAAGAGGATTGAGATTGGATGAACTAGAGCCTGTAAAATTACCAATAGACGGAATATTGGATCTACATCACTTTAACCCAAAAGAGCTAGGTGATTTGATTCCCGATTATATTGAGGCTTGTCTTGAAAAACACATAACATCTATTCGAATTATTCATGGCAAAGGAAAAGGTGTACTTCGTAAAACAGTGCATAGCTTGCTCGAACGAAACGAACATGTAATCTCATTCCGAATTGCGGGCGATAGCAGTAGCTGGGGCGCCACCTTAGTAGAATTAAAGTAGCCCATTGCGGTACTAGAAATTAAAAGAGCAGTTTAAATAAACAAATATATTGAAAGCATTACTAGAACGTCACATCCAGCGAATAAATTGCAAAATACAAGTGCTAGAAGAGGGGAGTAGCCGATTATCGAATTGGCGGCTATCTGTTTTTGTTGGAATACTATTATTTCTTTTTATAGGATCTGACTTGAATGGGTTCCTATTTACATTTTTACTAATAGCATTTATAGGGCTCTTTCTTTATTTAGTAACACAACATAAACAAGTTGCCGATACCCTAAAGAAATTTGAATTTCTAAAACAGATTAAAGAAGAACACATAGCTCGAATTAATCTAGAATGGGATGCCATTAAAACACCCGAATTTCAGGCAGATATAAAATATCATCCATTTGCAGATGACTTAAACTGTGTTGGCAAACAATCTCTTCATCATCTCATCGACACCTCTATTTACGAAGGTAGTTCTAAGCTTTTATCTGATTGGCTTTTAACACAAGAACCTGTTGCGCAGCAAATACTTAACCGTCAACAGTTAATTCAAAATCTCAAACCTTTTCAGATTTTTCGCGATAAACTGCGAGTTACAGCACTGTTTACAAAAACAAAAGCTACAAGAGGGGATTGGTCGATGGATCAACTGTTAGAGTGGTTAAAGCTACCCAAAAAAACAGGATTCAAATTACCATTAGCGGTGCTTACTGGTTTAGCCATATCCAATCTCAGTTTAGGGATATTAGCCCTAATAGGGGTGATTAGCAGTATTCCATTTGTGCTTTCACTACTTAGCTACGTTATAATTTACAAGCTAAACAGTGAAAAGATATCAGGATTATATGATGCCACATTTGAAGTAGATAAGTTGCTTGGTAGATTTGGCGCCATTTTGCTACAAGTAGAACAGTTTAATTTTAAGAAAGAAAGTTTACTCACAGAATTTGTAGAAGTATTTCATCAGCAAAAGGTAAAGCCATCTGTTTATCTTAAAAAAGTAAAAAAGTTAGCAGGTTCAGCATCACTGCAAACAAATCAGGTTCTTTGGCCGCTAGTGAATTTAATGATGCCATGGGATTTATATTACGCCATGCGTTTTGAGGATTTGAAACACGATTTAGAACCAAAACTTGCGGTATGGCTCGATAAATTCTATCAGCTAGAAGCATTGAATTCCATTGCTAATTTTGCGGCATTAAATCCTGATTATCCATTCCCAAGTTTTGAGGAAAATGAGGAGACTCCATTTTCTGCAAAAGGCTTAGGACATCCATTAATTGCCGACTCTAATAAAGTGACTAACGATTTTAAAGTAGAAACAGGGAAGGAGCTGTTTCTACTCACAGGATCGAATATGGCAGGGAAGAGTACTTTTTTAAGAACGGTGGGTATCAATTTAATTTTAGCTTATGCTGGGGCGCCAGTAAATGCGAAAGAGCTAACCACAAGTTACTTTAGAGTTTTTACCAGTATAAATATTGTTGATTCTTTGGGTGACGGACTATCCCATTTCTATGCTGAGGTGAAGCGATTAAAACGCTTGCTAGATGAACTAAGAGAACCAAATGAACTTCCTCTTTTCTATTTTGTGGATGAGATTTATAAAGGCACAAACAACAAAGAGCGTTATATAGGAAGTGCTGCCTTTCTAAAAGAAGTGGCAGGTAAAAATGGAATGGGCTTAGTTTCTACACACGATTTAGAACTTGCAGGCATGGAAAAGGAGATTCCTCAACTCAGCAATTGGCATTTTTCAGAACTTATAGTAGATGGTAAAATGAGCTTCGACTATAAACTAAAACCAGGTGCTTGCCCCAGCACCAACGCCCTCCAAATCATGAAAATCGAAGGCTTGCCTATTTAGTGGGGGATGCGTCAGCTAATTTGTTGGTAATATTGGAAGAAAAATAAGATAGGGTCATCCGTCCGTTGGCTAATGGATCAGGATCTTATGAAATGGCAATTAACTCAGTCTTTGCTTCAGTTCCAATTTTGGGTGAGAGCTCATTTTTATGGTTCCGTTGTCTCCTTATCAAAAGATTCTATTTTGTCGGCTAACTATTTGATATTATATGCTTACGCCTTTTTCATTCTATTTGATAAATAGTTAACAATCTAGAGATATTAGACTTAGTTATAGGCGAATAGCTCGGTTGTAAGTGTTTATTCCCTACAATCCCGAGGCTTCGGGATGGCCCTATTAGCATCTCAGGTGTTTAAAAATTTTAGGATATAACCTTCGTTGTGTATAAATTATATTTAAATACACACAAAAATAAGGTGTAATTATGCGTACTAATATAGTAATTGATGATGTCTTGATGGAAGAGGCGTTAAAAGTCAGTCAATTGAAAACAAAAAAAGAGGCCGTAGAAAAAGGACTAAAGTTATTAGTGCAGCGCAAAAAGCAAGAGAATATCAAAAACTTGCGTGGAAAATTGCATTGGAAAGGGGACTTAGATGAAATGAGGTCTGACGAAAAGTGATTTTAGTAGATACTAGCGTTTGGATTGATTATTTCAATGGAATAGATAACAAACAAACTGATAGTCTCGACAGAATGCTTTCTGAGCATACGGTACTTTTAGGAGATATTATTCTTACTGAAATTCTGCAGGGTTTCGATAGTGATAAAGAGTTTAAATTAGTCAAAAAAGCCCTTAATCCGTTAAGTTGTGTGCACCTTGGAGGGAAACCTCTGGCAATTAAAGCAGCATCTAATTTTCGTTTTCTTCGGTCAAAAGGCATAACGATTCGCAAAACAGTAGACATGCTCATTGGAAGTTGGTGTATTGAACATCAGGTGGAATTACTCCACAATGATAGAGATTTTGATCTGATAGCAACTAAACTGCCTTTACAAATCTACGTTACCTGATTTTCGAACATCTAAAGGGCTGGCAAATAAGCTAACCAGATTAATTCTCTTCGTAATATTCTACTACTATAAATAATTCTTTTCTAGCAGCAGAAGGTGCATGCAAAGTGGCTTCCCCATATTTAAAAGAATCTTCTCTCTCTTTAGCCTATAACAACCAATCTATTGGTAAAATGGACAGCATGGTTACGCTAAAACGTTTCCACCAGCCAGTGTAAGGTTCTCTATCGTGTCGAATTTCAATTCCATCTTTTTGCTCAAGCCAGAATAAATCTCCATGGCTATTTAGCTTCAATTGATAATAATTATGGGCTCTAGTTTCAAAAATATCTTCTACTCTTAAAGCTAAAACAGGGCTTTCAACAATAAAACCAAGCTCTGTATTTAAATTTGCAGAACGGGGATCAAAATTAAAGGAGCCTATAAAAACTTTTTTACTATCAACAGCAAAAGTTTTAGCATGTAAACTAGCTGCAGAGCTACCAAATACCGACATATTCGTTTTTTGTTCGGCTCCACGCATCTCAAATAATCGTACCCCAGCTTCAATAAGCCTTCTTCTATGGCGAGCATACCCAGAATGTACTGCAGCAACATCGGTCGCTTCTAAAGAATTTGTCAAGATAGTTACAGCAACACCAGATTCGACCAAGTTAATGATAGATTTGGCTCCCGCTTTAGTGGGCACAAAATAAGCAGAAACAATAGTTACACTCGAAACTGCGCTACCAATAATCTCTTCTAAACTTGTACTTAGCAAACCCTCTGGTGCGGCCTTCCCGATACCTTTTATAGGATCATCGCTAAGCATA
Organism: Balneolaceae bacterium; assembly: GCA_041656135.1. Lineage (GTDB taxonomy): Bacteria > Bacteroidota > Rhodothermia > Balneolales > Balneolaceae > Balneola. Next base: position 27,453 of record JBBAEC010000033.1, read on the forward strand.
TAAGTAGGCGCCCAGATAAAAGGTAAATCATGTCGAACTAAAGCTTGAATAGAAGTATCTGCATGCAATGCTTCAATATATTTATCAGCCCTAGCACTTTCTCTAATTTCCTTTGCTGTTTGTGCCAGGAAACTACTATTTAATGCAGTTTTATTAACTATTTTCTCTAATGGATAAGCAGACTTGCTAGCCCAATATCGATCAAAATCTTCAGAAACCTCTTCTACAACAGGGCCAATAGCCAACACATCCACATCAGAAAATGTAAATTCATCACTCGCACCAAAATACTCATCGCCAACATTACGCCCACCAATAATGGTAGCTGTATTATCTACAGTAAATGATTTGTTGTGCATACGTCTGTTGATACGCGATAAATCAGTTACATAATCAATGGCTCGTACTCTACGATGTCGAAAGGGATTAAATAACCGTACTTGAACATTTTCGTGGCAATTTAAAGCCAATAATAATGGCTCAAGCTCATCACCATTCATATCATCTAGTAGCAGCCTAACTTTAACTCCTCGATTTGCGGCATCTAATAACCCATTTAATAGCAAAGTGCCGGTAATGTCGTTGCGCCAAATATAATATTGAACGTCGATTGATTTTTCAGCTGCTTCAGACAATAAAGCTCGACTTGCGAAAGCTTTACGTGAATTCTCTAAAACAAAAATACCCGTCAAATCTTGATTTCTGGCTGTAATAGGCGCAATTGCCTGCCCAAGTCTCGTTTGCCTTGCCTCATCCATATCTAATGCCGTCGACGACTCCCAAGTACGTGCCGGCAACGAACCGCAGCCTGTAAAACTCATAATGCTAACCGCCACAAAAAGTAACCAGACAAAATAACTACCTGTATCTTTAAACCTGTCCAAACTGTCTTCTTAAAAACCTGATCAACACTATTAATATTTAAGATCTATGAATTATACATTTTTCAAAAAAAAACAATATAAAGAAAACCTCAAAACATCACTCAGATAACTTCGGCTATTAGAATTGATTTTCAGAATATAAATAGCCCATAAACTAACTCGGGGAAAATTGGAATCGGAGGACATTAATGGTTTGTATAAGGATTAGCTCAAGGAGGAGGATGTTTTGGGCTGTTGTTATATCTATTGTAAGTATTTTACTACCTGATTGGTAAATTCTTTCGCCACAGGAAGCTGGAACTTCCAAACAGCATCACGAAAAAGAACCTTCTTGACGAGGAAACCCAACACCAAAGGTGTTAAATATGAATAGCCCCGAGATTTTTCTCGGGGTAAATGGATTGAAATTAGATATCGGTGGGCAGGATTGTTTTATAAAAGACACGTACAAATCCACTGAAATTCGGGCAGTATTCATTTTAGGAGTACATCTTCGACCACCTCTAGCTCCTCTTTCTCAAGGAGGAGAACACAATCGACTACGATTATAGAGCACTCAAGTATTTAATTATATTTTATGTAAGAAGTATTCTTTATTATTTTCTGACTTCTGACTTCTGACTTCTGACTTCCTCAATTCCCAATAACATTAAATCTACATACACACTTGCCGCTCAAAGCTTGCCAAACGAGAGGGTAAACTGAATTATCGGTTGATTAATCAATGGCGCATACCCTACAAAGCTTCCAAATTTCATTTGTGAAGTACCTAATTCATCTCTAATTATTACAAAACCCCGCATTCCAAATGCATTTAGGTTATTGCTTTTGAGAGAAAATAAACCATCATCAAAAGTGAATTCACTACTTTGATATCCTAACCCTAATGAAATTCCGTACTCCGGATTATTAAATGCGCGATGCTGTACATAAAGTTGGCCATGTTGCGAAATAGAATATGCTGCAGTAAGATAATTACGTCCCCAGAGTTTTATGCTAGCGTCCCAACCTATAACTAAAACGCCAAAAGTTGTAGAAAAAGCATAGCGTCCCTCATCATCAAAATGAGCAAGATAAAAGCCGCCACTCCACCGATTAGCATTTACTGGTTTGTCATGACTTTTGTATTTCTCTTCAGGATATACTTCTTCTGCAAATTTAACCGCTGCTTTTCTTGTAGAGGAATAAGTACCTGCCACTCCAAGTTCAACCGAGCTATTATGAGTGGGTTTTGTTGCCTTGTCATGAAACATCAAAGACTCACTCATTGGGGCATGAGCTACACATCCTCCCAAAAGAAAGGTGATAGAAATGATAAAAGTAATAATCCCGAAATTACGTGTCATTATTTAGAATTTATTTCCCAAACCGATATCCAAGAGATATACCAATATTATTGTTTGTTTTGCTTAGGTCACCAAAAAAATCATCGTTTAATAAATCCGTTGCAGTCATAGAATATTTTCCAGCAAGCACAAAGCCCTTAAAATTAAAATCAATTCGTAACCCTACTCTTAAAACATGGTTATTATGTGCTTCGGTTTCGTCATACGTAGCGGTATTTTGCATGTACTTAACAACAGTTTCAGCATCAAGTACGATATATTATCTTCTAATATTAAACCAATTCGAAATTGATTTGTTATCAAATATGAGGGAGTGACTCCAAGCCCCAAACTTTTAATTTGCTGGCGCTCCTCATTTCCATCGCCAAATTCCTTTCGTCCACCAAATACTAAATACGAAGTATGTATATCTAGCTCAAACTTTTCTCCCAAAGGGTAAATAGTAGTGACTTGAAAAGAGGGTAATAAATAAGAGTCTATAAAATTATAATCTGTTTGGCCCCCAACCGGAGTATAATTAGCGCCAGTTGTATAAAATAAACTGTTCTGCGAAGCACCAATTTCAACCCTATACTCAAGCTCATTAAATAGCTTTGATTGAGCCACAATATTTGGTGAAAGTAAAAGCATCAATAATGGAAGTAGAATCTTTCGCATACAAAATCAACCAGTTTTAGCGACAAGGTTTTGTTTTTCTGAAAGTAACAGAATTAATTAGATAAGTAAAAGTTAAGATTACGAAGCTAAGCCTGAACCTGATTTATAATGGTTGTTAGGCAATTAAAACTCTCTACTTCCATTGGGTTGGTATGCCCATTTCATTGTAAAACTTCCTGAATGAGATATTGAATTTGTAGGCGATGCATTTTCAGTTGCCCAGGATTCTAAAATCAAAATTTTTGCATAATGATTATTCCTAGTTTTTACTCCCCAAACCTGATTTTTCTTCAAAGGTATAGCCAACTCAGTTAATGTGGTGTCTGGAAAAAACGAAAATGTATCAAAGCAGGAATTTGCAATATCTGCATCGTTTGCTTGCGATAATAAAATAAAAGAGGGCTCTAGGTCTGGTTGTGCCAAAAATAAACCCTCAACATGACTGTCAGTGCTATAAATTAAAACTAAAAAATCTGCTTTAGTGTTTGGCCGTTTTGCTAGGGTAAAAGAGGTTCCCTCCTCAAATAAAAAACCCGTTCCTTTATTATCTCCTTCAGTATAAATAATTTCAATTGTCCCTGAGGTAGGGTAGGGTTCCGATTTTGTTGAGCATCCCCAAATATAAATGGGTAGCATAAAAAATAATACAAATTTATAGTTCATGAAACTCTCCTTTAGTTGAATAAATCTGCGTTAAGAGTTGTTGATACGAACTATTTTGCACTGCATTTCAATTAACTGATGCCCACCAATATACCCAGCTTTTTGGATGAATTTGAAACCTAGTTTTTCGTAGTAGCTTCTCAGGTAACTATGAGCATGAATTTTAATTGTCTGTACGCCAAAGCTTTGAGCATGCCCCAATATAGTCTTCACTACTTTAGATGCAATACCTAAGCCTCTATATGGCTTGATAACTGCTACTCTTGCCATAACAGACGAGCCATCTTCGTTAATAGTTAAACGTGCTGTAGCAACTGGTTCACCCTGTACAGTTACAAGAGCATGAAAAGAGACTTCATCTAATCCATCAAAATCTAATTCTTGTGGGATTTTCTGTTCAAGAGTAAACACTTGATGACGAATAGCTTGAGCCTGTTCTATTAACTCTATGTCTTTGCCAATAACGATTTTCATATTGATATTTTCTCTAGGCATAGTACTAGCTCGTGTTTAAGGGGGTGAGCCTGGTTTTTATTATTAAAGTTTTGAACCCTGTTTGAAATGATTGTGAACTGTACCCTTATCTTTTTGTAGCATTCTCTTTTAGGTGTTTAGCAACATCTTTTATGGAGGCGTCATTTGATAAAATACTCAGTATTAAGTCAGCAAGCTCTAGGTCATAAGATTCCTTGACTTCATACCCATTAAGGTATAAAAAAGTCAGAGAAGAGGCCAAAGCAGTTCGTTTATTTCCATCGATAAATGGATGTCGGATAGCTAAACAAATGATATAGCTGGCTGCCATTTCAAACAAGTCATTCAGATATATACTATCGAAGCTTGCTTTGGGAGCGTCCACACAAGCTTGAATATTTTGTTCCTCTCTAATACCTGAATCACCACCTGCTTTTTGAATCTCCTGCTCGTGGATAAATAAAATATCTTCCATAGTTAGAAAGGTAGGAGTATTCATTACTCACTCAGTTTATCCAATGATTTACGGTGCTTTTTACTGACTTTTTGATAAGCAGATTTAGCATTAACCTTTTTGATTAATAGACCTTCATCATGTGGAATAATTTCCACTTGGTCATCACCTTCTACTTTTAGAAGCTTGAGCAGAGCCTGTTCTAGTAAAATACCTCGACTGTTACCAATTTTTTGGAGCTTTTTAATCATAATAGTCTTGCCTTATGTTCTTACAATGTTACTAACAAGTATACGGAATAAACGATGAAAAAGTATAATAGGTAGAAGAGGACTGATTATGGCATAACGGCCCCGCGTTTAAGCGGCGAGTCTGGTTTTTGTTATTAAAGTTCTGAACTCTGTCCGAGTCCGCTTGAAACGCTTGTTATGTGAAACTGGCGAGCCAAGAACTAGCGCTAAATGTGGCAA
>JBBAEC010000034.1:0-31345 GCA_041656135.1 Balneolaceae bacterium
TAAAACGGTTGTTGCACTTAGGGGCATTGTCGGTACGAACCCATAATCCAGAGTTTAGAGGATATTATGAGCGCAAAAAAGCAGAAGGCAAGCATAGTATGTGTGTGCTTAATGCCATTCGTAATAAAATTGTATTGCGGGTAGCAGCAGTTATTAAGGCGCAGCAACCCTACGTAAGCCGGGAGGTTAAAATGGCGGCATAATTTCCACCAAAAGACTTGCATGTGTCATAACAATCATTGCGCGTTTCAATCTTGTTGGCATCAAACGCACGTAATACTGTTAATATAGTAGTTAACCCACGGGTATCATCAACAATCCCGGGGGCATACAAGGTATCCCCTCTGGTTTTTACAGTCACATCGGTGCCTTCTGGAAATACTGTATCTAAATGAGCTGCTAAGGCTAAAACACTATCCCTTACTGTTCCCTTGCGAAGTCCAATCACATTACCCACTGCATCGGTCCAAACCGAATCTGCACCATATTCCTTAAGCAATTCTGCAAACCGAGCCGACCGACCAAATTGATCTTCCATAAAAGGAGGCGCTGGCAATTCGGTAAGCTCAATCAGCGTTTTAATTGTTTGATCATCATTTTCTTGAATAAATTGGAAAGCTTTTTGGATATGGGTGCTTTTGCTTAGCTCTTCTATAGCATTTATATAGTTTTCAGATGCCACTGCTTCTTCCTCTCCTCCAAACACTTCTACACTTTTGTTATTACAGCTTAGCATTGTTAGCGAAAGGAATAGAAATACCAAAGCGCTTGTCAGATACCGAAATAGAATGGGCACTTTTATCCTAAGTGTATTGTGTAGATGTATATCATGTTCTAATCCGAAGGATTGTTCATTTCTGGTTCTAGCTTTATGCAAAAGGTTGCAATCTTGGAATTGGAAGTTATCATTACGCATTGTAGCAGGCATCCCGTAGCCGTTAAAGATGTGGAAAGTTGTTTGACCTTAGCAGTACTTAGTTACGAGCGTTATAATGCTAAATAGAGCATGCACTTCAAAACTAGTTAAATTTATTTAAAATAATTTATAATCATTAAAAAGCAACACATTGTAAAAGATGAGCAAAAATACACCCTTTGTTATATTAGATTAACACCATATAGAATGCCTAAATTCAACCGATTAGTGTCGTATCTAAGCTTTAAATAGTGAATCCTAATTTTCTAATTCGCTTCAATTCAACAAAAGAAATTGAAAAGGCATGTGTTTCCAAGAAGTCATATCTCTGAATTTTTGGGCTGAATGAAGTCCTCCAAATTTGTTCTATTCGAAATATTTCGTTAATTCAAACAAAGCCAACAAGGTAGAGGCATAAGCATTAAATAAAGATATCTCTTCGAAGGGATGCGAGTGCCTTGTTTGGGGAATGTGAAGCTAACCGAGGAGTCTATATCCAATGATTTCTAATGAATTAATAAAGAACTTCTTTGAAGAACAGTTTGAGGACATTAGTCCCTTTTTTCTATACAAAGACCATCGGCTTTTAAAAGAAAATAGGTTTCAAGAGTTTATTGATCAGCAACTCATAAAATCTCGCAGAAGGTTCATCTTTGGTATTGTATTATCTGCTTTATCTGCTCTGCTTGTCTTTATCTATTTTTGGTCCTACTACATTTTTCCTGAGATCATGCATATAATTAATGCAATCTTTTGGTTTTTCATGTGTGCAATTACACAGTTTTGGTTTACTAAGCAGTATTTTATTATCAGTAGTTCTATGTCTTTATTTCAAAAAATGATTGCTAAAACAGAAGTATAATTAAAGGATTGGATGAACTTATGGTAGTATCCCAAAAGTGTGTATTTGTTATTTTGATTTACATGATGTAATCTGAGTTGTAAACAAGGCTCATGAATCTGTTATGTCGTATAGGAACTAGAGGTTCTGGCATGCATTACGAATAGGACGTTCGTAACGAGAGAAAACCAATTCCAAAGTATATTTTATAGTTATGACAAAAAAGAAAAAGTATGAGACTATTCGAGAATTGATTTATTGGTCTTATGCAAATTTGGCTATGGCACATACCGCTGTAGATCGAAATCAAGAAAAATATGGCACTTTCAATTATATGATTCGCGCAAAATTATTCAAAGGCCTCAAAGATGGAACGATGAATATGAGAACAATCTTTGATGATGAGAAAATTAAGTTAGAAACGGGACAATTGTGTAATTACTGCGGTGCAACTGAAAACCTCGCCCTCGATCATATTTTAGCAAAAAATTATGTGCTTAAAGATAGTGCCGAAAATTTAATTTATGCATGTCGGAGTTGTAATAGTTCAAAAGGGAAAAAGGATTTGATGGAATGGATGGTTTATAAAAATGATTTTTTCCCATTGATGGTAATCCGCAGATACTTAAAATTAACTTATCAATATTGTGAAGAACAGGGACTACTCGACTTATCAGTTGAGGATGTAGAAGGGATGGAATTGCCATTTAAAGCACAGTTTATTCCTACAAAATATCCAAAACCAATCACTCTCAAACTCAATATTCGATAGCTACATCCTATAATAAGCGCATCAGCTATGCAGATAACCAACATCTTAAACCATTATGATAATTACTAACGGTTCATTAAATTGGTCTTAGTATATTATCAAACATATATTTAGCCATGAGTACCAAAGAAAGTACCATCGAAAAAGTGAAGCATAAAATTGATCAACTGAGTGAGGTTGAATTAGAAAAACTGCACCTATATCTTTCCTCCCTGCCTAAAGATTCAAAACAGAAAAAGCGAATTTCTTCTCAGAAACTTGGTGGGAAATTGGATAACAAGAACGTCCGTTCTATCGCTTATGACTAAGCTTCTTGTTGACACTAATATTCTAATTTATGGGATTGATGAAGATTCTATATTTTATGAAAAATCTCGTTATATCTTAGATTATTCTGACTTTCAACTTGTTACTACATCCAAAAATCTGGTTGAGTTTTTAACAGTTGTTACTCGATCCAAAGGATATGGATTAAAAATAGCACAGGCTTTAGAGATTTTAGAAGAAATAATTCAAAGTATTCAGATTATTTATCCTAATCAGGATTCCTTAGCTATTCTTCTTGACCTTACAAGACGCTACAAACCCAGTGGCCTTAAAATTCATGATTACGATATCATTAGTATTGGCTTAGCTAAAGGAGTTTATGACGTAGCCACATTCAACGCGAAAGATTTTAAATCTATAAATGAAATTTCGCTAATCGATTTATAAATATACAGTCAGAAGTTTAAACACATCCCCCCCACAAAAACAAGAAGCCCTGCATTCCTACAGAGCTTCTTGTTATCAACTTATAGTAGTTGAATTAGTCGTAATTGAGGGCCGTATTCCAAATTGCTTGGTACCCATATTTATTTTGTTCTTCAGATAATTCTTTAAGGGACTGACGGATTAATTTCACAATCACATCTTTCTGGCCAATTCTATTAAGAGCGTTTAAATCTGAAAATTCTGCTTCGCTAAAAGAAACGCCAGGACCTTGAATACTTCCTTGTAACCATACTTGTGCGTTTCCATCAAAACCTTGTGTTTGTCCGGTTACTCTGTAGTTAACTCGTGGTAGCAACACAATGGTGTCGTCTTTTCCACCAGCAACTTGGTAGTTAATTACAATATCCATGAAAGCATCCATATTCATATCTCGTATCAAACGGGCAGCAACTCCATTATCAGCTATAAGTGATGTTGTTCTGTCGCCAAGCATTTCACCTAGGGAATTAGCTACTAATCGCTTGGTATCGCGCAAGTTTTTTGAGATGTACTCAGTGCTATTTTCATCTTTAGGAGTATAGAATTCGTCATAGATTGGGTTTGAAGTAATTTCATCCACATCTACCATCGTTACACCGTAATCATTCTTTAAAGTGGAAGATATATCAGCATATATATTTTCTAAAAACTGATTCCAATACTTGTCATCTAATTTGGGGAATTGAAACGTGGTAGTGGTAGTGGTGATTTCTCTGTATCCCGTTAAGTAATTATCTTTTTCTGAAGTTGATACATCTCTCTTGTAAAGTGTACCTGATACGCTAAGAGATGAAATCCCCATTCTTTTAATATTTGTGTTCAAAGGACGTGCATACCATGCATTTGATGAGCTAGCATCGTAACTAAATTCACCACTTGCTTCTTTTGATTTACCAGCCGCTTTTACATAAGCTCTGCCTTCCGAGTTTCCAGTTACTGTTACTGCTTTAGAGTCGTAAGAGGTTAGTTCTTTGCGGAAATATGGGAATGGGAGTCCAGCTGTACTTCTATCGTTTTCTACAATTTTTACTATAAGATGATTCTCCCCTTCTAACCAATTTGTAACATCTTTACCTGTTGGCCCAGCACCTGCAATGTGTTTGTGCTTAAAAGCATCGGCAGGAATACTAATTTTATTATTAATGATGGCTGACTGAAAGTTTGCAAAACCAGTTGCCCCTGGCGCTTTTGTGATAAGAGAAATAAGAACGCGTTTGCCTTCTGCAGCTGCTGCATAATTGAGTTCAATTTCTAAAGGAGCATTTACATCGATTGTTGCGTTTTCAGCACTACCATTTATGCTTTTAATGCTAATTTTGGGTAGCGAAGAAATAGAAAACTCTGTGGTTTCTCCATTGGTGCTTGCCATCACTACTTTTTTAGTGGAAGTATCATTAGCATCAAATCGCGCGAAATATGCGCCTCCACCATAACTTTTGGCTTCTTGCCCATCTACAGTAATAGTGCCGTCAAAACTGATTACACCTATGCCTCCTGCTGGTTTTATAAGCTGAACGCCTACAAGGTTTTCGCCTTCTAACCAGTCTTCAGTTCCTAACGTGGTAATTCCTACATCTGAGGAATAGATGTTAGTTTGATAATTTCCTATTGCGGCAATTTCACTAAAATTGGCTTCTTTTTTGGTCATTAATTTTAGTGCCACTTTACCAATTTGCTGCTGCATTGATGCGCAACTCATTAATAAAATAGATAGACTCGCTAATACTATAAGTGATTTTTTCATTGATGTACCCTGATATACTCTAAGTTGATATTCGACATAAAATGAGAAGCAGAGCGACGGTATTAAATCGCCCATTCGGAGTATATTTGAAAAAAATGAAAGTGGGAATTCAGGAGTCAGTACTCAGAATCCAGAATATACCGTCACAAAACAAAGCCTGTCTTACCGCACTCTGATGCAGTATCTCCTGAATATGACGTTGAGCATTGATAGGGAAATCCAGTGTTCATTCGTTTCCTCCGATTCTCCAAGGATCTCTTAAGTCTATAATTTAAGAGTTGTATCTTAGCAAGCCTGCCTGCGGTAGGTAGGTTTGTAATTTGCATTACTGACAACAATTTTAGAATAATGGGATGTCCTCCTAAAATGAATCCTGCTGAAATTTCGGTGGATTTGTACGCAACTTTTGTAAATGAATTTGAATCATATTAATATTTAATACGTATATCTGTACTGAATTCAGTACATTCAATAGAACGTTTAATTAATTTTCTATATCATGCCTTTAATTCAACTTGATGAAGATATTCGCTCACTCTCTGATTTCCGAGCAAATGCAGCAGCTTTTATAGAACGTGTAAAATCAAAACGACGTCCGCTCATTCTTACTCAACATGGCAAAAGTTCTGCGGTATTAATTGATGTTGAGGATTATCAAAAAATGCTCAATAAAATTCAGTTGCTTGAAGAACTTTCCTCTGCACGAAAAGAATTAGATGATGGTGAAGGTATTAGCAATGAGGAACTCTTTAACGAACTGCGATCTCACCACCCAAAGATCTCTTAAGTCTATGCCTTAAGAGTTGTAGCTTCCTATTTATCATCAGTTTACCCCGAGATAAATCTCGGGGCTATTGATATTCTGGAAAATCAAATCTTCTTGCCAAATAGAAGCTAATTCCTAATGTATGGTTCGAATGGAAGTCAGAGGCTTCCTATGCTAGAACTTTGCGATGTTTCATCAAACTGGCAGTAAATCTAAAAACCAAAAGCCTAGCTTTTTGGGATTGGTTTCTGAGGAGAGTGGACATTTAGTTTCGTCTTTTTTGGGGGCTTCGTATTCACGAAATACTAACTCCCCTTCTGTAAATAAGACTGGTTTTTCAAAAATGGGTCCATCGTAAACAAAGGTGTGATATTCTCCATTTTCGCCACATGGATCTACATTAGCAGGTAAATCGGATAGGAATTCTTTGTCTAGAATGCGACCTGCAAAGCTTTTATCCAATACTTCTGATTTTACACAAACTACAATGGCTTTAAAACCTAGTTCAATAAATTCCAGCAACAGCTCTTTGGTATCTCGTTTCCAAAGTGGGAAGTGTACATTAAAGCCCAAGGGTTGTAACTGCCCTTCGCGGTATTCTTTTAAGTCTTCTAATAAAATATCGCCGAATATGGTATCCGAAATTCCTTCATCCTTAAAAGCAGTAAAGGTTTTTTCGGTAATGGAATTGTATTCATCTATACTAGAATGTTCAGGCAATTCGAGAAAGCTTAATGGTATTCCAATATGTGCCGCTTGTTGCCACATCAATTCCGTCCGCACCCCATGTGCTGAAACACGATTTAGCTCAGAAGTTACATTGGTGAGTAATTTCTGGACTTGAAATTTTGGATTTTGCAGAACCTCGAATAGAGCAAGGGCACTATCCTTGCCCCCACTCCAATTAAATACGGCTTTAGAAACGTTCATTAACTTGTAACTTTTTGAAGTTTGTGCATGGGTGCAAATTTATGTGCGAGATGTGCAGGAACTTCAAATATATCTGGGTTTATTAAAGCGGCAAGAAGTTCAATCCCTTCGATAATAGTACCAAGCGATGGTTGAGTAAATAAATCAAAATCAGCCAAATAAACAGCATTATTTTGTACGGCTTGTAAGGAATTCCATTCTTTTCGATTGGTTAATATTCCTAAATCTTCTGCAGTTCTATTAACATCGAAACCACAAGGTGCAATTATAATCACTTCTGGGTCGTATTTCGCAATCTTTTCCCATTGTATTACAATACTATCACCTGAAGGATTAGAAAGCATATCAATACCACCTGCATAGCCTAGCTGATGAGGAATCCAATGCCCACAGTTATAGATGGGATCTAGCCACTCTAACAACGACACTCGCTTAAGAGGAGCTCGTTTTTCTCTTAATTTGTCAGTTATGGTATCCAACCTTTTCATAATATCAGCGAGAAAAGTATAGCCTGCTTCTTCGTGACCCAATGCTTTTGCAATGGTGATTACAGAGTCTAAAACATCTTGCAACGATTCTGGGGAAATGGGAATAATTTGGGGCTTCTTTTCAAGTTTTGCCACCGCACGAGCTGTACATTCAGTATCAATTTGGCATACTTCACATACATCTTGTGTAAATATAATATCGGGTTCTATACTCTGTAAACGAGCATCTTCTACATAGTATAGACTTCGTCCTTCGGCTTTACTCGCCGAAAAGATGCGATCTATTTCTATGCTTGTATAATTCTTTCCCTCCAGCACACAGCGTACAACAACCTGTTTTTCTGCTAGCGCTTTGGGAGGACACTCAAAGGTGATACCATCAAGCAAGTGTTGAAGATTTAAATCATAAATCATGTGTGTTACTGCCGGAAGAAAAGAACTTACTTTCATGCTACTCTACCTCAATTTTAACAGATTGAAGCGCTGGTATTTTAGCCTTCATGTATTCGAAACTGCTAAAAAGTATGGAGCCATAAAACACGGTGCCTACCAATAAATTAATTTCAAATGGAATGGCTGCAACTAAACATGCCCAAAAACCTGCTAAGGTATGCGCATAGGTTCCGCTATATAACCAAACACCAATGTCTGTTACTATCCAATGGATAAGGACAATTGCTAGCGAAGAACCTAAAAAAGTACGTGCATTTTTCTGCTTCATGCCTAGCCTGCCTACCAATGCCATGAGTGCAAATGCGCCGTAGGTCCAGGCAGCTCCTTCGTAAAAAAGAGTCCACTCGCCAATATATACCATTTTGTTTAGCACTATATCACTTACCCATAGTATGAGAACTGGGAAAGCCAATCCTTTCCATTTTGAGAAATAGGCCCCTCCAAAAAGAGCCATCGCTCCAACTATTGTAAAGTTACTAAACTCGGGAATTCGAGTTGCTTCATGCGTCATCATAACTCGCCAAACGGCTGCACCAAGCATGAATAATAGTATAAATAAACCTTTCGATTCTAAATTTAACTTTTTCATAATTCTAGATATTTGGATGTTATAGTTTAAAGCGTACGCCTAGTTTTGCGGTGGTCCCTAAGGTGTTGAAACCATACACTTCGGTATAATCTTCGTTAAACACATTTTTAACGTCCCCAAACAATGTTATACCTGCTACGGGGAAGCGATATTCTGCGTACAAGTTGATGAGTGTAAAAGCATCGAGGGTCACTTCTTCAGAAGCATAGAAGTTATTTGGATTGAAGAATAGATCTTGTCTTTCGCCCGTATAACTTCCCCCAATATTTACAGTAAGTTGCTGTATGGGTTGTAGACTTAAATTCAATCCTACACTATGTTTTGGTCGGCGGATTAAGTTATCAGTTTTAACTTCTTGGCCTGTTCCATCGTCGCTAGTGGCTTCGCCTGTTACATAATTGTAGAAACCATTCAATGAAATCATCTCGTTGGCAATCCAGCTAGAAGTGAACTCAAATCCGTGGTCGCTTTGCTCATTTTGGTTGATGTATCCATTAGGAAACGCATAAATAATCACATCTTCTATATATCGATTGAAATACATCGCCTTTGCATTGAGCCTACCCTTCAATGCAAAAAAATCTAAGCCAATATCTGCATATCTACTTTGTTGAGATTTTAGATCTGGATTGGCTCCGAATGGACCAAATAATTCATTTAAAGTTGGGGCTTTAAATCCTGTGCTTAAACTTCCTAGTACACGCACGTTTTCAGTAATATTATAATAAGGAGAGAAACTATAATTTAGGTTAGAACCTGCATCAGAGTGATTATTAAAACGGAGGCCAAGCTCTGCTCCTAACCCGCTGCCATTAGTTAGCAACACATTTACATACGGGCTGTACAAAGCGGCTTCTGGATTGTCCGTAGTGTTATTTCCATCATCTAGCACTACTTTTTGGAAATTGAATCCACCCAAAATTTTAACATTATTAGATAGTGTGTATGTTCCAAATAGATCTGCATTTTGCATATTTCCTTTGTAGGCACTGGTACCAAAAGCATCCTTAAAAATGCGCTCTACTTTATTGAAATTATACCTTCCTTTTAGTGAGATATCGGTGGTCGAATAATCTAGATTTACACCCGGATTTATCAACTCTGCTTCGTAACTATTAATACCATCGGTGAAAGCATCCGCATCAAAATCGCCGTCGTAACTAGAGTAGTTTAGGAACGGACTAATAGACAAGCCATCAATTACATCTACGTTTAATCGTGCATTCACTGCATCACGTGAAAAACCATCCTTATCGAAATTACCTGCATTTGATGCATCGGTAGCTTCATTTATTCCATCCGACTGTTCTCTACTGTAGTTTAAAGAATATCCAACTCGGTCCAGTTTTCCATTTACACCAAGCGAGCCTAAAAAGCTGTTATGTGAACCGTACGAACTTAATCCATTCACTTGCACAGTATTATTAGTTGGCTTTTTTGTGATGATATTAATCACGCCTGCAATAGCATCAGAGCCGTAAAGGGTAGACATGCTGCCTTTCACCACCTCAATACGTTCTACACTGCTTAGCGGGAATAATCTTAAATCGAAAGCACCACCTGCCCCAGAAGGATCGTTAACGGGCTGCCCATCAATAAGTATAAGTGTGTATTGAGTGGATGCTCCTTGCAGATATACGCCTTTATCTTTACTAGGATTACTTAGCGCTCCATTAATAGAAATACCACTTTGTTGATTCAGTAACTCAGCGATGTCTTTTCCAGCATTTTGCTGAATTTGTTTTTCGGTAATTACAACAACAGGTCGAGTAGTTTCTCGGCTAGAAGTTGGCGTTTTTGACGCTGTTATTACAATAGTATCAAGTTCTAATGAATCAGCAACTTGTGCATTTTGTGCTTGTACTAACGAGGTGCACAAAAATACCCCAAAGATGATAATGGTTGAGATTTTGCTCATGGTTTTATTATAATTTTAGATTACCAATGAGCTTTCGGTTTTATAAAAAGAGGGAGGGAGTAAATCCTATATAAGCTATAAGCCGCACAAGGATATCATTCCCGGCCTTTCCTCCGAAAGCCTGAATTGTTTCAGTTTTACAAGAGGCAGGTCTTCTGGCTTACTCTACTGTTTAACGCCTTCCCATTTGCTTTGCGCAAACAGTGGCCTTAGTTAAACAGCTGATGAGAGATTACAGCTACGGGGATAGCTCCAGATTTTAACTGGATTCCCTTTTCATTCTACCAAAAAGATTGTTTCTGGTAGAAACCTAATGCACAGATAGGTTACGAGGTTTTTAATGGGATGTCAACCAATAAAGAGGAGAGTTGAGTAATCTTAATCTGTTTTTACCTCAACACCTCAAGCTTCTATGCACAAAATAAATGCAAGTTTTTACTGAATGATTATAGCCTTGGTAAATATGTTGATTCTAACCAAAACTGCCGCCATATTAGCTTTCGTATACAGCCCAAATTCCTATTATTAAGACATTGTTAATAGTCTATTAATAAACTGTTATAATTCACTATAAACTTCGATTGTGCTTTGTAAATTTTAAATAACTCCCTAAGTTCTTTACCGTCTTGTAATGCTCACCAACTTGATAGAAAATTGCTACAATTTTTCAAGGTGTTGTGGGGAAATCTTTATCATTCAATAAAAAAAACAAATCATTAGATATGAACATAAAATTATTACGACTCACCCTTACTCTCGCATTACTTATGCTTGTAGGGAGCACCGCTTATTCTCAGGTTACCACTTCGGGAATGAATGGCTCCATTACCGATGAGTTAGGCGAAACATTAGCGGGTGCAACCGTTGTTGCTACTCACGTTCCTTCAGGAACACGATATGGCACAGCTGCAAACGCTGAGGGTAAGTTCTTCATTCAAGGAATGCGGACCGGTGGCCCATATAATATTGAAGTTTCTTTTGTAGGATTTGCAAAAAAAACATACACAGATGTAACTCTGTACCTAGGGGAAGCATTTGTTCTTAATGTAACCTTGGAGGAAAGTACTGTTGGCGTAGATGAAATTTATGTCATTGGTAGACGTGCCTCTGCTTTCCAATCGGAAAAAACTGGTGCCTCCATTAATATCTCAAATACTGAGTTGAGCACTATGCCTACCATTAACCGTGGTGTTTCTGACATCGCGCGTATTTCTCCTTATGCTAATGGAATGGGTTTTGCTGGAGGCGATAGTCGCTCTACTAACTTTACAGTAGATGGTGCTAATTTTAACAACAACTTTGGTTTGAGTGCATCACTACCGGGTGGCGGAAATCCTATTTCTTTAGATGCTCTTGAAGAAATTCAAGTAGTTATAGCTCCTTTCGATGTAAAGCAGTCTAACTTTATTGGCGGTGGTATTAATGCCATTACAAAATCAGGTACTAACTTCTTTAAAGGTTCTGCATATACGTACTTCAATAATCAAAGTATGCGTGGTAACGTTATTGGTGATACTGACTTTGGTGAGCGCGACAAAGCCTCTACCAAAATTTATGGTGCTACTCTTGGCGGTCCTATTATTAAAGATAAACTTTTCTTCTTTGTTAACGGAGAGTACGAATTACGACCTGGCCAAGTAGTAACTTGGAGGCCATCACAAAGTGGCGTTGCTAACGAAAACTTACTCCAATCACGAGCGAGTATTGCTGATATGGAAAGAGTAAAGCAGCACTTAATTAATAATTATGGCTACGATCCAGGTTCTTACTCTACCTATCCTGCGGATGAAAGTAACCGTAAAATCTTGGCTCGTGTTGATTGGAACATGAATGAAGCTCATAAACTGAGCCTTCGTTACAACTACACTAAAAACCAAGCATGGAATGGAACCAACGGAAACTCAACCGATGCTGGCTTTAGAAATAGAGCAATGAATCGTATTTCGCAGCATTCAATGGCTTTCTCAAATTCTACATATTCTATGGATAATATTGTAAACTCTTTCTCATTAGACTTAAACAGTCGTATTTCGAATAGGGTTTCAAATCAGTTTCTAACTACGTATACAACTATAAAAGACATGCGTGGTTCTAACTCTTCTCCATTCCCATTTATCGATATTATGGCAGGCGTTGAGCCAGGTGGAGAGCAGATTTTAGAGCCTTATATATCTGCTGGTTATGAGTTGTTTACATGGAATAACGGTGTGAATAACAATACTTTTAGTGTGAAAGACAACCTTACCATTCACATGAATAACCATAAAATTACAGCCGGTGCAAGCTATGAGCACCAAATGGCTAATAACTCGTATATGAGAAATGGAACTGGTTATTACCGTTATGCAAGCATCGACGACTTCCTAACCCAAGCTGCTCCTCGCGACTTTGCATTAACCTACGGATACGATGGTGAGAAAAATCCAGCTGCTGAAGTAGCCTTCAATCAAATTGGTGTTTACATTCAGGATGAATGGAAAGTAAATAACGACTTTAAACTATCGTTTGGTGTCCGTGCCGACTACTTAAAGTATGACGACAATGTGATCAGAAACAATGCTATTTATAATTTAGATTTTGGTGGCAAGAAAGTTGATACGGGCGAATGGCCAACTGCAAAAGTACAATTCTCACCTAGAGTTGGCTTTTCTTGGAATGTTACCGAAGACCAAACGTATAAACTACGTGGTGGTACTGGTATTTTTGAAGGAAGATTACCTCTTGTATTCTTTACCAATATGCCAACCAACTCTGGTATGGTGCAAGGTAGCTACTCTGCTGTAACAAGATACGATGCAAATGGTAATCCAACATTTGTAGACCCGGCACTAGCTGGATTAGCTGGTCCTATGATTACAGATGTGAATGAGATGATAAACAGATTAAATCTGCCTAAAACTATCTCTCCTGAAGATGGAGCTCTGCCACGTGATATTAATGGTGTAGATCCTAACTTCAGAATGCCTCAAGTATGGAAAACTTCCTTAGCATTAGATGTAAAAGTTCCTGTATCATTTCCTTTAGATGTAACAATTGAAGGTACTTACACAAAAAATATAAACGGTGTAATGCTTGAAAATTATGATCTGAAAAAACCTGATGCTACTTGGACTCGTTTTAG
Source organism: Balneolaceae bacterium (assembly GCA_041656135.1). Classification (GTDB taxonomy): domain Bacteria; phylum Bacteroidota; class Rhodothermia; order Balneolales; family Balneolaceae; genus Balneola. Next base: position 13,292 of record JBBAEC010000034.1, read on the forward strand.
TGGACCAGATGATAGATACATGTATCCAGGAAATATATCGTACAATAATAAAAATGCGTACGTATTGACCAATAGTAAAGAAGGTTGGGGCGCAACTGGTAATATTACAGTTACAACACAACCGGTCGAAAACTTGAATATAATGGCTGCATACACTCTAATAGAGTCGAAAGAAATTTCAGGTATGCCAGGAAGTAACGCTGGTTCTGCATATTCAGGACTTTATCAAGTAGATGGTCCTCATTTACCAGAGGTTCAACGTTCGCAGTTTGTAGTTCCAACTAAAGCCATTGCTTCTGTGTCATACAAAGCACCATGGTTCAGTAACGAACTCCACTCGGCAACTTTGTTTAATGTATTCTACTCAGGTTATTCTCCGAATGGATATAGCTTTACCTATTCTAACGATATGAACGGTGATGGTATTGGAAACGATCTCATCTATATACCAAGTAAGAAAGGAGAAGTTAAGTTTGTTAGCCAAGCAGATGAAGACGCATTCTTCAAATTTATGGATCAAGACAAGTACCTAAGAAATAATAAGGGTAATTATGCAGAATCCTATGCTGCAAGAGCTCCTTGGGTGCACCGCTTCGATATACGTGTTGCACGTGAGTATTACATTCAAGTTGCTGGTAGAACCAACACTCTACAGTTTAGCCTCGATCTGTTGAACGCAGGTAACCTGCTGAACAGCAAATGGGGTGTAGAGAAAAATATGTTCCAAGCAAAAAATGGACAGATTCTAAAGTATGAAGGTGTAGATGGTAATAACACTCCTAGCTTTTCTATGGAAAAGGATAACAGCGGTGCTTACCTGACTGATTCATACTCTACTTATTACAACTTTAACCAGACCTGGAGATTACAACTAGGTGTGCGTTACTCCTTCTAATTAATTTTAGAAGTTATATTCTCAAAAAGGCTGTCCTGTTAATTCAGGATAGCCTTTTTTATTTTAATGCATCTGTAATTAAGGTAATAGATTCTTTTAAGGGATTGTAGATGTTAGGAAATTTATTGATGGTTTTTTAAACAAATCGGAAATTTACACAAACCTGCTCCATAGGAGCGGTATATTAATAGCAAAAGTCATTTCCCAATACCCCAAGCTCCAGCGGAGCCTGCCTGCGGCATAGGCAGGCGATATCATTCATCTTTAATAATCGAACAAATATTAATATTGATGATGCGCTCCTAAAATAATTCTAGCCGAAATTTCGGTGGATTTATACGCATCTTTTATAATGCAAGCTTACCCACCGATGCTTATTTTTAATCTGTTTACCCCGAGATAAACCTCGGCTTTGTTTGTTCTGGAAAACAAATCTACTCTCATTAGCAATGTAAAGAAGATGCTGGGAAACTAGGAATAAACCCCACTCCAGAGGAGCGGTATATTTGTACAAAACCTAGATAAACTGCAAAACACTGCGCCGTAGGTGCAATACGAATATTGGTGTGCGTGATGAGAATGGAAAGAGGAACTCGATCTAGTACAGCCCATAATCATCAAATAAGAATTGATTCTGGATGTATGGCTCGAATGAAAGTCGGAGGCTTCTTATACTAGAATTTTTGGGGAGCGAGGAATAACTCAACTATCTCATCTACTGGATAACAAGGTGTTGCAACCCCTTGCCTCGGTAAAACAAACAAGCCTACCTGCCAGATGGCATAAGTAGGCTTGATGTAGGATAACATGTCTTTGGCTGTGATTTATAATTTGATTAAATCACAAAATAATAGAGAGATTTCACTCAAGAGTAAAATCTCTCAATCTTTATTCTTTTTTAAAGAGCGCTTAGTACTGCTTTGTTGAAGACATCAGGACTCTCAATCATAAGCATGTGTCCAGTTTTGTCTAATTCAATTAAACGGCTGTTAGGTATTTGCTCTTGCCCAAATTTGAAAACATCAGCTGCAAAGCCTGGATTTAAGTATCTATTCGGAATAAGCCCATCTTGTTTCCCATAAATAATGGTTACAGGAAGTCTTAATTCTGATAGGAAATCTGTTGTTGGCTCGGCAATCATAGCTTTAATAGATTGGTGCACCGCATACGAAAATTCTTTCATATCATCGGCTTTTGCCATGCGAACGCGCTCTTCTACCATCCAATCCCATTTAGAGGAATCCCATCTATAAAAGTTCATAGTCAAGTTAGCACGAACTTGTGGCTCTGTAGCCTTGATTGTTCCCTCCATAGTTAGCGCATTGGCTAACCAATCACCTGCCCCACGGTCAAACTTCTCAATACCAGCTGGAGCAGCAAGTATAAGTTCATCAATCACGTTTGGATAATTTAGTGCAAGCGTAATTCCTATTTGCCCACCCATCGAGTGCCCCACTAAAGTGACATTCTCAAGCGACAATTTCTCAATAAATTGCTTTATCTGCCCTGCATAGTAATCCATTCCATAAGGGTAATCGCCTTTGTCTGATTTGCCATAACCAGGCAAATCAACAGCTATAACTCGGTTATTTTTTGATAGTTCTTTGATATTATATCGCCAAAAACCAGCATTACTTGCTAGGCCGTGAACTAACAAAATAGTTTTATCGCCTTTTCCCTCATCTATATATGCAATAGTTGGGTCTCCTTTCAAGTATTCTACGCTAAAGCCGTAGTCTATATCTTGAAATTCTAAAGGCGCTTTATCGGCATACTTTATTCCTGAACATGCTTGCATTAAAAATAAAGCTAGCACAGTTAGGGTGGTTATTTTTATCATTTTCATCATTTCAGTTCACCTATTATTAAAACATTAACCAGCTAAGCGTCATAAATGTCGTCCAAGGATTAATTGGATGAATTCCTTGAGCTGTTGCATCTGGTGCATCATAAAAATTACCCGTTACGGCATATCCAGCATTTAACCCTAGAGTCAAAAAGACCTTCAAATTGTATTTAAGTTCAGCATTAATTTCTGTACCGATATGATTACCGCCATTGGGAAGACTTGTACCACTATATGCAATGGCGCCTCCTATTTTTGCGCTGAATTTATGTGGAATAATATCCTTCATAAAATTCACGGTACCACCAACAACTCCCAATCCCATATTAGAAATATCGTGCACCATAGAGTAATATCGGCTTACTACTTGTGGATCAGGGAATAGAAGTAGAGATCTATGTGAGCTGTAAATTCCTACAGGCGAGCCCCACACATTACCAGTTAAAACACTGTTCAAAGTTCCGTCTTGTGCGCCATCACTATCGCCAGTGGTGGCAATAACTTCTAGCCATACTTTGTCTTTGTTGGTCAAACCATAACGATATGAAAGCGAAGCGTTTGCGGTAGTTCCAAAAATACTGATTTCGTCTTGAGTTTTATCATCTGGAGTTATATTTCCTAAGTTAGAAATCACAAAAGCATCAAATTGGAAAGAACCATCCGTATAGTTTCTGTTCCAGTTTAGGTTAGTTCCCAACCATAAAACATCAGCTTTATACCGTTGGTTTATTCCCCCTAAACGTACACGCGTAGCTCCGTTATAATCGGCTAAAGCACTCGTTAAACCTTGTCCTAAAATAGAAACCCCACCAGCTCCTTTTGTTGTATCACGTAAATACCACGCATTGAAACCTAGCTCAAGTTTGGGATGTGGTAGAGTGAGTAAATCTGCCATTGTAATAAATACATCTTGATCTCTACTCACCTGATTTTCCCATAATTGGAAGAATCCTAGCCTAGCTTTTATAGCCTGATGTGGGCGAGCAAACCAGCTTGCACCAACGGCTTGGGTTCCCCAAAAAGAGAGTTTATATCCTGAAGTTTGAAATAAATCTAAGCCTTCAATATTAGGATCATGAGCACTATCAAAAATACGCTGCATCCCTAACACTAAATTCCACCAGCTATCTTTAGGACGTAGATCCACGTTTGCCATCAGTGTTTGAAGGTTTACTTGGCCACCACTTAAACCACCACCACGGTTATTGCCCACTCCATAGGATTGGTCACCCCAGGTGTAGTCAATTTTAAAAAGTCCACGGAACGTAGCGTAGCCATCTAAAATATTTGGCTTATAAATGAACATGGGCACAAAGCGCTGTTCGGTATAAAATGCGGTTCTATTTACAGTTTCCGTAGAATTAGGACCAAACATTCGTCCAATTACCTGGCCTTGTAGCACATCGTTAGTGGGAGTAACATTCGAAGTTGTAGTTCGGAAAAAGGAATAACCAATATAGGTTAATTCACTGGGTATTGGATCTTGCAAGCGTTCTTTCTCTTGCTGCGCCCGTACAGTTTTGGTTGTGTCTTGGCTATCGGTGTTTCGGTATTGGGCATGGGCTGACATCCCAATAAATAAAAACAAAAGGATAGCAATTAAAGCTTTTTTCATAGTAACGCCTATTTAAGGATCATGTACTTTTTGTGGTATAAATCTGATTGGTGATCGATATTTAAATAAAATACTCGGAGTTCATCTTTCTTATAAAGATGAAATAATTAATAAAGGATGTGGGCTTTAAATAACCCACATCCCTTTTACATTCAATAAATATTACTGCTTAGTATATTTTTGAATCCACATTGCGCCGGTTGCATTACCGCCCACAATTGTACTTCCAAAACCACCTGTTACTGTTGGAGCTTCTGCGCCAATAGCTGGATCAGTTTGGATAACTTCATAAGTCATAGTTGAACCTTCGATTTGCACAATACCTTTTGAGGTAAGTTTAGATGGCTCAGCTTGCTCTAAAGTGATGGTACGAATAGCTGATGCTTCGCCATCGCCAAGAACATAAGTACCTGTAAATGTAACTTCGGCACCTGTACTATCTATAGATACAACATTATATGTGTTGTTTTCTGCAAAGTTTGCATTAATGCGTGCAGTTTTGAAGTACTGAAGTCCTGGAGCAACATTTGTTGCGCCTTGAGAAACCCAGTCGCCAACTATAGCATCTGCTTTATCTTTGTCATTTCCTGTTGAGCTTGAGCTACAAGCAAAGCCAGTTACAGCTATTGCTAACACTAAAGCACTGTATAGTAATTTTTTCATAATTATTATTTATTGATTGGTTGGTTGATTTGATTTTGTTGGTAAAAGAATGGAAGTACCCTCTGCAACTAGCTCATCGTTTTGATTGATGCAACCGGTACGAAATAGCACTCGATTCTTTTGTTCTTTTATTTCTAAAACTTCTACAAATGCGGTGATGGTATCACCGATGTAAACTGGTTTTTTAAACGCTAATTCTTGCGAAGCGTATAAAGCACCTGGTCCTGGTAACTTCATTCCTAATACATTAGATATGAAGCCTGTGAGCAATGCACCATGTACAATTCGTTTTTTAAACATGGTTTTCTCTGCATGTTGTGCATCTATATGTAGCGGGTTGAAATCTCCCGTTATTCCCGCATATAGATAAACGTCCGATTCTGAAATCGTTTTCGTGAAACTAGCTCGCTGCCCTACCAATAAATCCTGAATGGTATATGCGTCCATAGCTAGCTCACCCTTCTTTAAGTTTTCTTTTTAAAATCTTACCGCTATCACTTTTCGGTAATTCATCTAGAAAAACGTAGTGCTTGGGTACTTTAAATTTCGCCAACTGGGTTTTCCCCCATTCTTGCAAAACTTCGGCAGTTATTTTCTCACCCTCTTTTAATACGATGAAGGCTTTTCCACTTTCACCCCATTTTGCATCAGGCACGCCAATTACTGCAATATCTCTTACCGATGGATGTGTTCTAAAGGTGTGTTCTACTTCAGCGGGATACACATTTTCTGCGCCGCTGATGAACATGTCTTTTTTGCGATCAATCACATAGAAATAGCCTTCGGCATCTACTCGCACAATGTCGCCAGTATGCATCCAGCCATCTATAACGTTTTTCTTTGTTTCTTCGGGATTGTTCCAGTATTCCTTCATTCCTACTGGCCCACGGAGTATTAATTCTCCAGCTTCGCCTTTGGGTACATCCTTGCCATTATTATCTACAACGCGTGTGTCTATATAAAAATTGGGGAAGCCGATGGAACCAATTTTGCGAATCGAATCTTCTTCGTTAAGTGAGAATACGTTGGGACCAAATTCCGTTAATCCATAACCTTGGCGAATTGGAACTCCCTTTTCTTGCCAAGTTTTAATCAAGTTGATTGGCATTGGTTCTCCGCCAACTATAGCGTAACGGACTGTTTCGAGTGAACTTTTTTCAAACTCTTCCGAGCTATACATCATATCCATCATGGTAGGCACACCAAACAGAATGCTCACTTTTTCATCATCACAAAGCTTGAGAATAATGTCTGCATCAAACTTCTTCATCAATAAAAGTGTAGCTCCGCGATGAAGCATGGGTGTGGTTAACACATTCCAGCCACCTGTGTGGAAAAACGGCGCAAAAGTAATGGTTACATCATTCTCGGTTAAGTTTAATCGAAGCCCCGTGTTGATGGAATTCCAGTAAATCATCTTATGTGTAATTGCTGCACCTTTTGGGCGGCCTGTAGTGCCCGAGGTGTATAAAATCATACACACATCTTCAAACTCGCCTGCATGGGGAACTTCTGCTACCACTTCTTCGGCAAAAATTACAGCAGAAATACCTTCATCCCCATCAAAGTGTGATGTTTGGGGTGGAGTATAAGTCAGCTTCTCTACAGTACCTTCAAAATCCTCCTCATAGATGAGCAGCTCGGCTTCAGCATCTTCTAGCTGATAACTTAATTCTGGCGCTGTTAGCCTGAAATTCATAGGTAACATGATGGCGCCTAATTTCTGAATTGCATAAAAAAGCACCACATATTCTATCCGGTTGATAGAAATAATTGCAACTCTATCTCCTTTAGAAATAGTATATTTTTCAGCTAAATACTTTGCAGTTCTGTTAATGCTGTCGTTAAAAGCTTGGTAAGTGAGTTCAATACCATCCTCTACACTTTTTAACGCTAATTTTTTTGGCGCATACATCGCCCAGCGTTTAATCCAGTCAACTTCAATGTGTTTTGTTTCATTATTCATTGTTGTTCTCCATTGATAAAGTTCAGAAAGTGATTTAAAAAGAGTGCTGGTTTTTCTATAAATGGACTATGTCCTGTCCCTTCCATCTCAATTTCCTGCACACTTCCACCTTTAGCTTCAAAATTTTTAAGTACAAAACGGGTTTGTTCAATCATGGGCTGAGGAGGATATACTTCCTCGCCAGGATAATCTGGAATCAAGCCTAACTTGCCGAGGGTTGCCATATCAAAGAGTGAGTTGTCCGACACTATCTTATCATCCGAACCTCGAACCCATAAAATCTTTGTTTTAAATTCAGCTTCCACTACACGTTGTGCTAAACCAGTGATGTATTTGGGAGACGCAGCATTTACTGGTCCCCATTTACCGGGAGCGATAAAAGGCCAATTTTCAGACTTTTCGTAATCTCCAGGATATTTTTGATCGCCTATTTTTTGCTGTAGCAATCCATCTAATAACTCCTCTATGTTATTTGGGATAAATGGTGCTTTCCAATAAAAGGAGTTCATTACCACTCGTGGACTCGCATTCGGATCTTCTTCTGTTCGGTCTTGTTCTTTAATTCGTCGTGCAAATTCTGGATTTGCAACTCCTCCACCAGTTCCTGCAAAATCATCCCAAACAGGCTCTCCATCAGCATTTTTAGTCCCACCAAATCCAAAAGGAGAAACAGGATTTACCAATGTAGCCGACAACAATTTCTCACCATGCTGGGCTAGTAGCTCATACACCAAACCACCGCCCATGCTGTGCCCAACTACGTGGAAATTGCTAATATCAAGCTGCTCCATAAGTTCAACCACATCTTCAAGCTGATCAGAAAAGCCACGAGTAGCATCAATGAGTTTGTCTTCAGTTTGACCATATCCACGTAAATCAGGAGCAATCACATTGTATTGTGATGGAATCTGGCTCATCAATTCCTTCCAAAAAATGGAGGAGGAACCATTGCCGTGAATAAATAAAATAGTTTCCCCTGTCGCATCTTCTACCCTTTGCAGAACATGCGTTTTTATCCGCGGAATTTGATGATATGTGGAAATGATTTCAGCCATTTCTACGCAACACTTTTCTTATTGGGTGATTCTTTATCTGCTAGTTTAATAGGCTTCCCTTCTACCGCCGATACTATAAATACTGTGAGTACAGATAGCACAATTGCTACTGCCGCAGCTACCCCAGGGTTTTCGCCCGTGGCTTTGCTGAAAGGAATTGGTAACATGGCGTAGTACATGGTAAAGTGTACCACCACTGCCACAACAGCGGCCGAGAATACTGCTCTAAGCGATACATTTTTGAAAAACATTCCAAATAGAATGGGCACAAAAGCAGCCGAGAAATAAGCATACACTCCGTTTTGAGCGAAAATTCCTACACTCAATTTTGGGTTTACAATTTGATCCCAAGAGAGATAAATAGCTACAATCGCCATCACTATAATTACAATTCTGTTCACTAAAATGTTGGTTCCACCTTCTTTCTTCATTCCCAACTGCTTGCCAAGTAAAGGCTCTAAAATGTCTTTTGTTACCGTAGTTGATAGCGTTTGAACTAAGCCTTCGAGCGTAGATAATCCCGCAGAAATTAATCCCATCACTAAAATAAGTCCCACAAAAACAGGAAATTCACTCACCACATAAGTGGAAACTAGCCCATCCATAGGAATGCTTTCTCCATTGTATGTGAGGTCTGGGAATGTTAATCGGATGTATAAACCTACAGCAACAACCGAGAAGAAAAGCATCTGAACAATGGTTCCCGTTGCTAAATATTTATTCACATCATCATCACTTTTTAGTAATAATGATTTGGTTAGAATATGGGGCTGACAAATAATGGCAATTCCCACAATAAACTGAGCTACAAAAATCTCGAAGTGATCTCGGAATAAGAAGCTGGAATCGTTAGTGGTGGTTATAAGCTTGGGATCTATGGCGGCTAATTTATCTAGGAAAGCATGTACGCCTCCACTGAAATGCTCATAGCCAGAACCCAATAAAATGAAAGCTACAACAAGCATCAATAACGCTTGGATTGTGTTTGTATAAACCATAGAATTTGCGCCACCAAACATCATGTAGCCAAATACAAAAACGACTACTCCTACCAGAGCATAAAACTCAGGAATGTTTAAAGCACTTGCAAGAACTTTGGTTAACCCAACACTTATAAGTACAATAAAGGTAATGAGTAAAAGAGATAGGAAGCCAAAAAATATTCCAAATTTCTTACTATTGTAACGGGTTTCCATCCATTGCGCCATGGTAAGCGCTTTAACATTTTTACCGTGTTTACGGAACCCTTTTGTTAAAAAGATAAGTGATAATAAAGCGGCTATCGGTAAAGCTATGGCCATCGATAATATGCCACTAATACCATATAAAGCCACAAATCCAGGATTGATAATGAAAGTGGCAGCACTAGTTATGGAAGCAGCTAAAGAAAGCCCTACTGCATAAGGTGAAAACAATACGTTGCCTAAAGCATAATCGTCAATGCTTTTAACCTCTTTGGCACCTTTTATAACAAAGTACAAGATGATGATCGCATAAGTACTTACTAGTACCCATCCTGCCGTGACCAATTGTGTAGAAGCTGCTTCCATTTTATCGCTTAGTTAATTGTGAAGGATTACCATCTAAAGGCGTTGCATGCAAAAGTGAGTCCGCCACCGGAGCCCATCATCACAATTATATCACCTTTTTGTAATTCATTGTTTCGAACAGAAATATCCATAGCCATTCCTATTGCTGATGAGCCTGTATATCCTAGAGTGCTCATTATAGTAGTGGCCGTTTCGCGCGGTAAACCAAGATTATCCATCGTCTCATGTATCTGATTGATGTTGATTTGAGTCATATAAGCGCGTTTAATTTCGCTTACTTCAAATCCACCTCTTTCAGCTACCGTTTTAATCATGTTTGTCCACATAAGTGGATTCAATTCTTTAGGGAATTTCTTAGCAAAAACAAGTTTATGCATATTCTGCTCAATGCTTTCTGCATCCACAGGATGTGCCGATCCACCGTGATAAATACCCATGTAATCGTTGTATTCACCTTTGGTTTGAATATCAGATGACAAGTGGCCCGATACTTCGTCTTCGGTTGCCTGAATTACTGCCGCCGAGGCACCATCAGCAAATAATGTCACTGTTTTTTTATCATCTAGATTTAGAAAACGACTCATTCCATAAGCGCCCACTACAACGGCGTTGGTATATCTTTTGTCGGCTTTAATAAAATTTACCGCCGTTTCTGATGCCGTTACAAATCCGGCACAAGCGGTGTTAAGATCGAAACTAGCTGCGTTTACTAATCCAGCTTCGTAACAAACTACCGATGCTGTTGATGGTGAAACAAATTCAGGCGTATCGGTAGATACTATCAATAGATCAATATCTTTGGGAGTTAGCTTAGCCATTTCTAATGCTTTATTAATAGCAGAGATAATGAAATCACTCATTTTCTCCCCTTCGCTCATCCATCTTCTTTCACGAATAGTGAGATTTTCTTGTAACCATGTATCAACATCTTCGCCCAAACGCTCGTTAAACCAACTGTTTGGTACTACCTTGTTTGGCACAGCCATGCCTGTTCCTATGATTCGGGCATTTCTCATGAAATAACTCCCCCATCAACGCTAAGTACAGTTCCCGTAATAAATGATGCATTCTCAGATGCTAGAAAGGTGTACGCATTTGCAATATCTTCTGGTTTTCCCATTCTGGCTAATGGAGTTTTAGAAACCATTTGCTCAATAATTTTTTCTGGCATCAGCTGAACCATTTCAGTTGCAATAAAACCTGGAGCTACGGCATTAACTCTAATTCCTTTTCTACCTAACTCGCGAGCCCATGTTTTGGTCATTCCAATAACGCCTGCTTTAGTAGCTACATAATTCGTTTGACCAAAATTTCCGTACAAGCCAACTACCGAGCTAGCATTCAAAATCACACCTTTCTGCACTTCTAGCATAAAAGGAACAACTTGTTGTGTACAATTAAATACACCCGTTAAATTCACATCAATTACTTTTTGCCAAGTTGCTGGATCCATGTTTTTCAATGTTTTATCCATTGTTATGCCAGCATTATTAATCAGCACATCAATTTTACCGTAGGCTTCTATTATTTTTTGGATGCTTTCACCCACTTCTTCATAGTTGGTTACATCAACTTTTTGGAATAGACCATTACCGAATTCTTTTACGAGAGCATTACCTGCCTCTTCGTTCAAATCCCAGATAACTACCGTGCCACCTAGCTTATTAAATGCTTGTGCAGTCGATTTTCCGATTCCTGCTGCGCCACCTGTAATGAGTATAACTTGATTCTTGAAATTCATAGCGTTTTGTGTGTTTGAAATTTTTCAAATTTACAGAATATAAACAATCCTTATTAAGTATTGATGAAGATTTATCCCTTTGGAGTGTTCGTTAATGTTGGTTTAACGTTTTGTTTCCATGCGTTTAAAAAGGTTTTATTATGCTGCCCCATTAGTTCATAGAACAAGCGCATCTCCTCCATTCTATCAGCAATATGAACTGCTTGTTCGTCTTGAACCTTTAACTGGCTAGCTAAGTGATTAAATTGCTCTCCTAGCTGCATATTCTTTTTCATTGATTGAGCATAATTCGAAAATGCTTGCCCAAAAATGTCGGCAGTTGCCTTGTAATAATCTTTTCTCTCACCAGGAACCCAAACCTTCTCTATCAACTGGTGATCTTTGAGCTTTCGTGATATTTGCGAAATAGGACCTTTACTCATTTGCAACTTTTCAGAGATTTCATCTAAGCTTAATGGCTCTGGCGATATTAGCAACAAAGCCACAATTTTGCCCATCAACGAGCTATAGCCTAGGTTTACATAGGCCTCAGAATAGGCATGAATCAATTCTCTTTGTAGCTCGTCTTTGTTCATTGAATACTAAATTGCGTTTGGAGTATTTGATTTGTTTCAAACTTATATTAAATAAACATAGCAAACAAATTAAAATAAAAGCGCTTCCAATGGTGGTGGTATGTGCCATACAGGGATTGGCTTTAAATGATTCGGTGATAGATTTATGATTATTAAGCCCGATAGGGTCATTCTAATGGTATTAGTGAAGGTAAATAATATTTTATCTACAAAATCCCCAACACTCACAAACCAAATCCCACAAAAAAACCAACCTCTTATGCAAAGGTTGGTTTCTTTAAATTTGAAATAAAAGATTAGGGAAATGCCCTAACAAAAACTCTTAACGAGTTAACTTTTTGTAGTGAATACGATGCGGTTGGTCGTCGGTTATACCAAGTCTACGCTTACGATTTTCTTCGTACTCTTCGTAGTTTCCTTCAAACCAATATACTTGGCTATCGCCTTCAAATGCTAAGATGTGTGTTGCAACACGGTCTAAGAACCATCTATCGTGAGAAATAACTACTGCACAGCCTGCAAATTCGAGTAGTGCTTCTTCAAGTGCACGTAGAGTGTTCACATCCAAATCGTTGGTAGGCTCATCAAGAAGTAACACGTTGGCGCCTTCTTTTAGCATTTTGGCAAGATGTACACGATTCCGCTCTCCACCAGAAATTTGTCCTGTCTTTTTCTGCTGATCACTTCCTGCAAAGTTAAATCGAGCAACATAAGCACGCGAGTTTATTTCACGATTTCCTAATTTCAGAACCTCATGTCCACCAGAAATCTCTTCCCATATAGTCTTGTTTGGGTCTAATGGCCGTTTCTGATCGATATAACCTAACTTAACTGTTTCACCAATTGTTAATGTTCCACTATCTGGCTCTTCCTTTCCGATTATCATTTTAAATAATGTTGATTTACCAGCACCATTTGGGCCAATAACACCAACAATACCACCAGGAGGTAGTTTGAAATCTAGATTTTCAATCAACAATCTATCCCCAAAGCCTTTTGAAAGGCCTTCTGCGATAATAACATTATTCCCCAAACGTGGCCCTGCAGGAATAACGATTTGCATATCGTCGACTCTTTTCTCGCTGTCTTTAGCTAGCAACTCTTCGTAAGCGCTAATACGTGCTTTACTTTTTGCTCGTCGTCCTTTCGGGTTTTGGCGAATCCATTCCAACTCTTGCTGAAGCGTTTTCTGGCGATTGGATTCTTGTTTCTCTTCTAATTTTAGACGTTCTGATTTTTGTTCTAGCCATGAGGTGTAATTCCCTTCAAACGGAATACCTTCGCCACGGTCTAATTCTAAAATCCAACCAGCTACGTTATCTAAGAAATACCTATCGTGAGTTACTGCAATTACAGTTCCTTCATAACGAGCAAGATGTTGCTCTAACCAGCCAACCGATTCTGCATCCAAGTGGTTAGTAGGCTCATCTAATAAAAGCACATCAGGTTTGCGCAGTAATAAACGGCACAAAGCAACTCGGCGAGCTTCCCCACCAGAGAGAGTTGTGACTGAAGTGTCGCCATCTGGGCAGCGTAAAGCGTCCATTGCTTGCTCTAGTTTACTGTCAAGATCCCACGCATCTAGATGATCAATTTGGTCTTGAAGTTTAGCTTGCTTGGCAATAAGCGCGTCAAAATCGGCATCAGGATCGCCAAAAGCTGCGTTCACGGCTTCATATTCATTAATCAAATCTACCGTTTCTTGAACACCTTCCTGAACAATTTCTTTTACTGTTTTGGTGGGATCGAGATGCGGCTCTTGTGCTAAATACCCAAACGTTATACCCTTCTGAAAACTAATTTCACCGTTGTAATCTTTGTCTTCGCCCGCAATAATGCGCAATAGGGTTGATTTACCGGCACCGTTTAGCCCAAGTACACCAATTTTAGCCCCATAAAAAAAGGATAAATAGATATTTTTTAATACTGTTTTGTTGGGTTTATGCACTTTGCTAACCCCAACCATCGAGAAAATAATTTTTTGATCGCTCAAAGCTTCAATAATTCGTTAATTTTTGGAAGAATGGAAGGTACGGAGATTTTTATGGTTCTCAATACAGAGTTAGAGACTATTTTAGATATATGTAAACTATTGAGGTGGAATTGGTTCTTAAATTCTCTCTGAAGATCATTCTTGAAGTGAATTAGTTAATTGTTATTAGAGAATTGGGGAATAAGAGATTGAGGGATTAAGGAATTGAGGAATTCAGTGAATAGTGGTCAATGAACGGGGGATTGTATTTAAGATTTCAAGACTACCCACATTTGTCCTTTCGACCGGAGTGGAGAAATCTAAGATTGATTGCATTGCCAATGAATTCTATTCACATACAATAGATTTCTCGGCCTGTCTGCCGACAAAGGCAGGCTGCATTTTGTTCGCATTTGCTCACTTCATTTCGGTCGAAAAGACAAGGGTTGGGACGAGGATTATAAGTTTTGAAACAGGATGTGCAGGATTCGCTTGATATGCAGGATTGGGAATGGATAAATACAAAAATCCGTGCAATCAGCGTAATCTCTTTAATCCGTGATTCAAAAATTGGGAACATGAAATTAAATTAATTCCTCAAAAACCCTCATCGCTCACCCCTCAGAGCTCAAAGCTATTTTCTAATTTTATTAGAAAGTAATCCAACACCAATTACCACCATACTACCTACTAAAGTATAAAGTGGCCACGCAATTGCAAGCCCAGTACCTGGCAATAGGTTTTGTACAGGACCTTCTACCATAAATAGTAATACAACTAAACCCGTGAAGAATCCGATTAGAGCGTCTTTTGTATCAGGTTTCTTGGATAACATCCCTAATCCAAATGCACCCAACAAACCGCCGTAAGTGTAGGAAGCAATACCTAAACCTAACTCAACAACCGTAGGCCTTTCTCCACTTTTTAGTTGTAGGAATGTGAAGAAGAATGCCGATCCGGTTAATATAACTCCCCAAAATAAAGTTATTATTCTAGATGCTTTAAGATCTTGTTCTTGCGAGTTAGCTTTCCCAAAGTATGGTTTATACAAATCGTAGGTTGTTGCTGAAGCTAAAGAGTTGAGTGAGGAACTAAGGCTACTCATTGCTGCTGCAAATAACGCCGCAACTATCAAACCAGAAACCCCTACAGGTAGTTGTTCAACAATGAATTTGGCGAATATTTCATCGGTGGTGGCAATTCCTAAAGCCTCCGCACTTACGCCTTGGTAGAATGCGAAAAGCATCAAACCAATAACTAAAAAGAGCGAGAATTGAAGAATTATTACTACCCCACTCCAAATCAAAGCTTTTTGACCCGACTTTAAATCACCAGTTGCAAGCAAGCGTTGCACTATAAGCTGATCAGTTCCGTGTGAGGCTAACGAAAACACTGCTCCCCCAATAATTGCTGTTATTAATGTATATGGCTGAGCTATAAATTCCTTAAAACTTAGGTCGAAACCAAGGTTAACAATCTGGAATTTATTATTAGGCACAGCAAATGCGACTACGCTATCCCATCCATTTGGTAGTTTATCTAATAAGAAAAACATTGCGAATATAGCCCCACCTAAATACACAGCCATTTGCACCACATCCATCCAAATAACGGCTTTAATTCCACCAAAAAAGGTGTATAGCAGTGTAATTGCAGCAATTACTGTTATTGACAGCATATAAATTTCGGCATCGCTCCAACCCATAAAAGCGCCTCCCAATCGTAATATAATGGCTAAAGGAATGGCGGTTGCAAACAAGCGAACCCCATCAGCTAATAAACGCGTAACTATAAAAGTGGTACTGGTTGCATTCCTCATAGCAGCCCCGAAACGCTTTTCTAAAAACTGATACGCCGTGTACATTTCGCCATCATAATATTTAGGAAGGAAGAACAGTGCGACTAACACGCGTCCTATAAAATAGCCGATGGTAATTTGCAAAAAGGTGAGATTGCCACCGTACGCCACTGCTGGAATGCTAATAAATGTGAGCGTACTCGTTTCTGTAGCAACTACCGAGAATAGAACAGCCCACCAAGGAATGCCATCCCCGCCTAAAAAATAATCTTTGTTAGAACTTTGCTTTCCTGAAACCTTTAATCCAAATAGCGCTACCCCAGCGAGGTATAAAATCAGCACTAAGTAATCGATAAACCCAAAACCCATCTGTAGCTATAATTATAAATTTATGAAAAAGCCTCTTTTCGTGGTGCTTTACTTTAAAGCACGCGTTTTCTGAAGCAGTAAGTAAATACGAATAATTAAGCGCTTCTGCCAAAAATAAACATCTAATAAAATTTATTTTATTAAACGATTCTAGCTTTGGGTTTTCAAAAATTTCAATAGCTCCTGCGCAGCTCGGCCTCGGTGACTTATTTCATTTTTTGTGGATGAATCTAGTTCTGCAAAGGTTTCATTAAATCCGTTTGGCTTAAAGATAGGATCGTAGCCAAATCCTGAGCTTCCCTTTTGTTCAGAAATAATTTCCCCTGCACAAATACCATCGAATGTTAGTTCTTCATTGGAGGTTACCAGAGCCAGTACTGTTCTGAATTGTGCTTTTCTGTCTGCCTTGTCTAACATAGCTTCTAAAAGCTTAAGTACATTATCTTGATAGCTTGCGTTTTCGCCAGCATAGCGAGCAGAAAATACACCAGGCGCTCCATTTAAGGCAGTGACTTCTAATCCTGTGTCATCAGAGAGCGCTGGCAAACCTGTTACTTGGTGAACATATCTTGCTTTTTTAAGCGCATTGCCTTCAAGTGTGGGTTCATCTTCCTCAACTTCTTCTAATTCAGGAAAATCCAATGCTGAATACACTTTTATTCCTAATCCAGAAAAAAGTGCATCCATCTCTTCAATCTTATTGGGATTGCGTGATGCGAGCACGATTTTATCTAATACAATCACGAGAGGTGTAATTTATAAAGTGGATTTTTACTGCTATCGAAAACTAAAGGAATGTTCAATTACCTCAATTCGCCTAAAATTTCTTGTACCTGATGCCATTTGAGGCGTGGGCCATACTGAGAAACAATTTTGGATGAGGCTAAACTCGCTAATTTCCCAGCACCAGCATATCCCATGTTATGGGTAATTCCGTATAAAAATGCACCAGCAAACATATCGCCTGCGCCATTAGAATCGATTGCATTTACAGCATAGGGCTCAATATCAATAAATGTATCCCCATCAAAAATAAGAGCACCGTTGCTGCCCTGAGTGATTACAAAGCGATGAGCAGACTTTTTGAGTGCTTCACGTGCAGCCATTAAATCATTGGTGCCAGTAAATTGCATGGCTTCATGTTCATTACAAAAAAGTAAATCAACAGAAGCACCAATCACCTCTTCAAATCGCGGTTGAAAATCATATAAAATGGATGGATCGGATAGTGTAAGTGCTGTTTTAACATTATTTTCATCAGCAATTTTTTTAGCCAATTTCATGGCTTTGAATCCAGTATCAGAAGCTACTAAATAGCCCTCTAAATACACGTATTCCGAATCTTTGATGGCCGCTTCGCTTACTTCTTTTTCAGAAATATTTACGGTAATTCCAAGATAGGTGTTCATTGTACGCTCGGCATCTCCCGTAACCATAACTAAACATTTACCCGTCACACCTTCTTCACGTTCTACATTATCTAGATTGGTATCTATACCTGCCTCTTTCATATCGTTTAGATAGAAATCACCAAATTCGTCGTTTGCTACTTTGCAAGAATAAAATGCTTTCCCACCAAACTGACTAGTTGCAATAACTGTATTTGCAGCAGAACCACCCGATTTACGTGTCAACTTTTCATGATCTATGGCTTTAATGAGTCGATCTTGAGTTTCCTCGTCAACTAAGGTCATTAAGCCCTTTTGTACCTTATGTTCTTCTAAAAATTCGTTTGTTACGATGAGGTCTAAATCTACTAAGGCATTACCAATGCCGTATACGTTGTACTTTTTCTTCATAAAACTTTGGGGAAAGGGATATTTCTTTTACAATTATCTAGCAAAAATACGCACATTCGCTTTCTTTAAAAAATTCTTTACCACCTGACTTCCGCAATTTTTAAGTTTATGAAAATGTCTATTGTGTAAGCTCTATATTTTCAATTTGTTGTAATAAGGAGTTTATATTTTTTGGGTGTCCCAGGATGTTTATCATTATTTTTACTCTCA
>JBBAEC010000035.1:0-30480 GCA_041656135.1 Balneolaceae bacterium
GCTGCAAAATTGGAGTTTGACCGTTCAGCAGCTGGCTATTAAATTTGGAGATCGGCTGCCACTGGATCTAACCCGAGCCCCTAACAACACTTAAAAACTAATCAGACAGAGTTTAGATTACACTCCCAGCATGTTTTATTTCGCCATTCATATCTAAAACCAACCATTTATCGTACTCGCTCTTGAGGTTAGATTTCAACCAGATTTCCTCCTTGTAATAATGCATAATATCTGCTTTTGCTTTCAGCTTTGGCGTTCTAGCTTTTACTCTTTCCCAATTTTGACCATCAAGCCTATCATCCTGTAGCCTAAATGCCTCAAGTTCTTCTTGGCTAACTTTCTCTTGTGGAAGATTTACAGTGATTACTCTGAGGGTGTCGAATTTTGAGTCAATCTCTGCAATAATATTGGTCCTAGTATCAAAAAACAGAAAGGTTTTACTCTCTGGTTTGTATGTAATTAATTGTTCATCTGAGAAGGGAACTTGAATGCCACTTCCAGCCTGTCCCCCTGACATTGAACCTATTGGTGAATATGGTCTTGAAAATGTTTCTATTGTATCACCAAATACTCCAGTATTAAAATCGTAAATACTCATCACTTTTCTTAGATCATCTATATTAGAAAGTGTTGGCCTGCCTAATTCCACTAATAATTGCCCATTATTAAAGGTTGGATAAATTTGAAAGGTTTGAAGCCCCTCTTCCGTTTTAACTACTCTCTCACCCTGTAGTTGAAGGTTCTTATCATACTTAACAATCTTACTTTGCCATTGATCCAGTACGTAAATATTTCCATCTGTATCAATTGCTGGAACACCAATGCCTAATGTTTCTCCGGGACCTTTTCCCGTGACAGTTTTAGCTATAATTGTATTCCCTTCAAAGTCTGTTTTTAGCAACATTGCTGGATCCCACACAGCCAGAATTATGTTGTTATCTTCAGCCAAAAAAGCATTTATTCCCAAAAAAGAAAAATACAGGGAATCTACTTTATCAAATTTGGTTAGCTGCTGGGGATACAATTGTTTTAAATCACTAGGCAAAATCTGCTCTTTGTTTTGCTCTGTTTTAGAACAACCGGCTAAACAAATAATACAAAGTGAAAGTCCAGCAATTAAACGCCCTATTCGATTGAATTCTAAATACATCATATTTATATACAATAGGTTAGCACTTATGCAGAATATATTATATGAAAACTAAATTCCCTAATTCCTCATTTCCTAATAACTAAATCCCAATTCCGACCTCCACTAGCTCCTCCTTCGCAAGGACGAGGATTTTATTCATGAGCATATTCAGTATTCGAGATTTAACTTTCTCAATTCCTCAGTCCCTATTAACTAATTCCCAATTACTAAATCCCCTTGCATTATATAACAAAGCTCTGTTACTTCTGTGGTTAAAATAAACTAACTACATTCATGAAACTCACTCCCCTTTTTCTATGGGCATTACTGCCTATTTTAGTCTTTGCACAAAGTCCAACTGAACAAATATCAATCATTCCCAAACCTGTTGAAGTTATAAAATCAGAAGGATTTTTTGAGCTCAAGGAAAATTCAAAAATTCTCATTACTAACTCAAGTTTGCGAAATTCTACTCTAGCTACGCAGCTTAAAGATTTGCTAGATACTGCAACTTGGTTCGATTTACCTATTGTTAGCCAAGCTACAGAACAAGACACCGTGGTGAGTTTAGTTCTAGCTCCACTTCCTCAAACAAAAAACCCTGAGGCTTATACCCTATCAGTTACTCCCGCCAAAGTGGAAATTACGGCTGCAACTGAGCAAGGACTTTTTTATGGACTCCAATCTTTGCGCCAACTTCTCCCTGTAGAAATTGAACACAGAGATCCTTCTTTTATACCTCGTACTTTTGCTTGGAAAATTCCATCCGCAGAAATTTTTGACGAACCTCGTTTTGGATACAGAGGCATGCATTTAGATGTGGGAAGACATTTCCAGCCCATCGAATTTGTGAAAAAATACATCGACCTCATTGCCATGCATAAAATGAATCGCTTTCACTGGCATTTAACCGAAGATCAAGGCTGGCGTATCGAGATTAAAAAATATCCTAAACTAACAGAAATTGGTGCTTGGCGAGATTCAACATCTATAAGACGTCCTGTACAGAAACTTGCCACTTACGACAGTAAAAGGCATGGCGGCTTTTATACACAAGATGAAATACGTGAAGTTGTTGCCTATGCACAATCTAAATACATCACTGTTATCCCAGAAATTGAACTTCCTGGGCATTCTAGTGCTGCTCTAGCGGCTTACCCTGAGCTTGGATGTGTGGATAAAGAATATAAAGTGCAGTCTACTTTCGGAATTTTTGAAGACATTTTCTGCCCTAGAGAAGAAACCTTTGCATTTTTTGAAGATGTTTTTGATGAAGTACTTGAGCTATTCCCAAGTGAATATATACACATTGGCGGCGATGAAGCTCCTAAAAAACAATGGGAAGAAAGTGAATTTGCACAAAGTGTTATTAAACGAGAAGGCTTAAAAGATGAACTAGAATTACAGAGCTATTTTGTTCAGCGAGTAGAACGATATTTAAATTCAAAAGGCCGACAAATTATTGGTTGGGATGAAATTTTGGAAGGTGGTTTGGCCCCAAGGGCAACCGTTATGAGCTGGCAGGAAGAGGTAGGTGGTATTGAAGCTGCTAAAATGAAACACGACGTGATTATGACCCCCTGGAGCACTAATTACTTCGATCATTACCAAGGAGATATAGCCACAGAACCACTCGCTATTGGCTTTTACACTCCACTTACTCAAGTGTATAATTACGAGCCCATCCCAAAGGAATTAACTGAAGAAGAAGGAAAATATGTACTCGGTTCGCAGGGTAATTTGTGGACAGAATTTATTCATACTCCCGAAAAAATAGAATATATGGCTTTGCCTAGAATGACCGCTTTATCTGAAGTACTTTGGACCCCCAAAGAAGATAAGGATTGGTTTAGTTTTTGGGGACGTTTGCAAATACAATTCAAACGCTTTGACAATTTAGGTGTTAATTACGCCAAACATT
The DNA here is from genome assembly GCA_041656135.1 of Balneolaceae bacterium. Classification (GTDB taxonomy): domain Bacteria; phylum Bacteroidota; class Rhodothermia; order Balneolales; family Balneolaceae; genus Balneola. The sequence goes on from JBBAEC010000035.1 coordinate 3,054, forward strand.
TTAAAGGTAAAATGGGAAATTAAATAGTGGAGGTTGCTTTTCTCTTTTTAAAGTAAGAGAAAAGCCGTACTGCCATATATAATAGAGTGCCTGGTATTATAACCCAAATCATGGCTAGTTCCATGCTGTACTTAAAAGGTGAGTTTATTGCGTCTAAAATTAAATAGAAGATGTAACCTACATAGTAAAACAAAAACAGGAAGCCATCTGATTTAGTTATGTTGAAATCTGCAATAAAGATAGGAATACAAGCTATGCTTATGGCTATCATAAAAGGTAGATCAAAATGAATGGCTTGAGCCGATACTGCTAATATATTGGGCGTAATAAGAAGGGTTAAGCCCATCGTCAGAAATATATTATACAAATTACTGCCCATCACGTTGGCAACCGCCATATCAACATCGCCTTTGCGAATGGCAGCAATACTTGTGGCAACTTCAGGCAAAGATGTGCCTATAGACACGATAGTTAAGCCTATTATAAGCTCTGATACACCTAGAATTCGCGCCATTTCAACGGCACTTTCAACCATCCAATTAGCCCCTTGTACAATAAGAGCTAATCCAACAATTAGAAATCCAATATTTTTGAAGTAGAAAAACCATCCCGTTGAAAGCTTTGCAATTTCTTCATCAATGTTTTCATCAACTAGTCCATTATTGCGACTTTCTCTTCTAATCTGAAAAAATGTGAGTAAAGAATAAAAGATAAGTCCACTAAATAGGATTGCTCCATCTAAAGCACTTAACTCTCCATCTAGAGCTAAAATAAAGAGTAACACACTTGCAATAATAACTACGGGCACATCAAAACGTACTATACGCAGAGAAATACTGATTGGCTTTATCATGGCCGAAATGCCCAATATGAGAAGAATATTGGCGATGTTACTTCCAATAATATTACCTAGCACCAAGTCTGCACTGCCAGAGGCCGCCGCTTTTAAACTAACTGCTAATTCAGGTGCGCCCGTAGCAAAAGCTACCACTGTTAAACCCATCACAACAGATGAAATACGCCATTTTGTACCAAAACGATCTACGCCTTTTAAAAATAATTCAGCGCCTGTAATAAGTGCAGCAAGACCAACAATAAAAAATATGACAATCATAAAAATAGCTAATGAAAAAATTCAGCTCAAAGATGCGGAATTTTTGACACTATTATTTAGGAGTTTTAGTTATTTGTTAATAGGAATTTGGAAAATTTTGAGTTTTGACTTCTTTCTTCTGAGTTTTCTAATTCTCTAATCACTATTGCCAATAACTAAAAACTATATTTCCATACTGTCTTTTAGTTGGTACCTTCAGCATCAATTTCATATTTATTCATCCTATTGTTTGTTGCTTCATGCGAAAAATTACGCTCTTTACCTTTATTATTGCCTCATTCCTTTTTTCCATAAACTGCCAGCCAGTGCAAAGGTTAACAGCTCATTCCCATACTGATTTATCAAATCAAGAGTCTAATACTGAGACATTAGTACCTGATTTTTCTAGCACAACAGAAACCACTCCTAGAATTGATCGCGAATTTAGAGCTGCTTGGGTTGCCACAGTAGCAAATATAAACTGGCCTAGTTCGCGTGATTTAACTGTTGAGCAGCAAAAGGAGGAAGCAATTGCATTGTTAGACTTACTCCAAAAAACCAACTACAATGCGGTGGTTTTTCAAGTACGTCCACAAGCCGACGCCTTGTATGAAAGTGATTTAGAGCCTTGGTCGTATTATTTAACGGGACAACAAGGTGTGGCTCCCTCCCCTTTTTACGATCCACTAAATTTTTGGGTCGAAGAGGCTCACAAAAGAGGTCTAGAACTTCATGTTTGGCTGAACCCATACCGAGCTCATCATACTGCGGGTGGCCCAATTTCCGAACACTCTGTAGTTAATACTATGAGCGATATTGTGTTTGAATTAGATTCTGGATTTTATTGGCTCGATCCATCTAGTAAAAAGACTCAAGATCATGCTCATGCTGTTGTAATGGATATTGTAAAACGCTACGATATTGATGGCGTTCATTTCGATGATTATTTCTATCCCTACCCTTCTTACCATAATGATAAAGATTTCCCAGATGATGAAAACTGGAATAAATATCTAGCTAATGGTGGCACAATGAGTCGCTCTGATTGGCGTAGAAATGCGGTGGATGTTTTTGTTGAACGTATTTATCAATCCATAAAAAAAGAAAAGTCGTATGTTAAATTTGGGTTGAGTCCTTTTGGAATTTGGCGCCCTAACAATCCGCCTTCCATTTCTGGGTTAGATCAATATGAAGTGTTATTCGCTGATGCTAAAAAATGGCTGAATGAAGGCTGGGTAGATTATTTTTCTCCACAACTATATTGGCCAATCAATCAAATAGAACAAAGCTTTCCTGTATTGCTAGGTTGGTGGGAATCTCAAAACACCAAAAATCGTAATCTTTGGCCGGGCATCAACATTGGTTTATATGAGGGAGAAAAGAAGGTGGACGAAATATTCAACCAAATTATGATTACCCGTGGAATGGTCCCCAAAGCTCCAGGAACTATACACTGGAGTATTGCTCCGTTAGTTAGAGATGATAGCCTGCAGTCGGCACTTATCACCTATCCTTACGCAAAGAAGGCTTTGGTGCCACCCATGAACCCCGAGTATGCTAAAAAATCTTCCAAACCAGATATTTCTATTAATTATGGGGATAATAATCTAACAATTAAGCTCAATGAAAAGCGTACTTCAATCTCGAATTGGATTATACATGCTAAATTTAGAGAGCGCTGGGAAACAACAATTCAAAATAGAACAGATCTCGAAATTGTACTTCCATTTTTCAAAGTAGATGACTCCCCTGAATATTCTCCATTCAAGTTATCCCATGTTTCTTTATTAGAAGAGCTTAAAATCACCAAAGTAAACCGATATGGAATAGAAAGTGAACCAACCATAATAGTTCCATGTAATTTTGATTGTAAAGAGTGATTTGGGAACTTGGGATTAAGGAATTGGGGGATTGGGGAACTAGGAGTCTAGGAAATAGTTAATAGGGCAGTCAATACGCAATCCCTTACCTACCCTGATGCTCTTTTAAGTTTGCAACTTAAAAGCTCTAGCAGAGGAAGTCTCCGACTTCCATTAAAGCTCAAACACCAAGAAACAGTTCAGATTTAATGATTATGAGCTCTGTAAGACTTTCGTAAATCTTATAAATATTGCCCATAATGCAAGTTGCAAACTTGCTAGGCTACCACTCTTAAGTCACAGACTTAAGAGAACTTTGGTTAAGGAGCGCCTCAATCCCTAGTCTCCTAATCACTAATCCCCAATTCCTATAAATCCTATAAGAGACAATGGTGTCTTTCATGGAAAATATGTAACTTCCGTGAAAGGAGAATATTATGATATCAAAATCTTGTAAATACGCCATCCGCGCTACTATATTTCTTGCATCTAAAGTGGATGAAGACGTTAAATTTAGCGCAAAGGAAATAGCCGATAAAATTGAAGCGCCTCAAGCTTTTACTGGAAAAATATTACAACCATTGAAAAAGCACGGTATAATCAGTTCGCTAAAAGGTCCTTATGGTGGCTTTTATTGCGAGAAACATCAGCTAAACTCATCCGTAATCGACATTGTACATGCTATTGATGGCTTAGCCGTGTTCAAAGAATGTGTATTAGGATTACACGAGTGTACCGAACAGCACCCCTGCCCTATGCACCATCAATATGTAGAAGCTAGAGACGCAATGCTTAAATCTTTCGAGGAAACAACTATTGCTAGTTTAGCTGATAATCTTAAGACTGGCTGTTGTTATCTTACCAATTCTATTTAATCTATAGTTCTGCAATTCAATGACTTATAAAACAATAATTGAATAATATATTCTATAAGAGATAGACTTGTCTCTTATAGATTTTATTCATAACTTTGCGGTAGACAAAAACTAAATCGAACCAAATTAGATCTAATTCTAAAATATGGTTCAAACCAATAACACATAATTATTTTAGCGATGAAAACAACTAGATATCAACTCGAAACACTTACCTGCCCAACTTGTATCACAAAAATAGAAGGCGTTCTTTCAAAAGAGCCGGGTGTAAAAGAGGCTAAAGTTCTATTCAACTCTAGTAAAGTTAAAGTGTCTTATAATGAAGATGAGACTACTTCTGAAAAGCTAGGCGATTTGATTGAAAAAGTGGGCTATCCAGTCCTATCTGCAAAATAAATTCTATTTAAATAATTAACGAGTTAGCACCATGAAGAATAAGCAGATTAACCTATTAATGTATCTTTCGGGCATTTTGCTAATTGCCGCCTTCGCAACCTATTTATTGAATTGGAGCGGTGCATTATTAGATACTCTTTTAATATCCGCCACCATTTTAGCTGGTTACCCAACATTCATAAAAGCGTGGCAAGCAGCTCGCATGAAGATGTTCAGTATAGAACTTCTTGTTACCATTGCGGTAATTGGAGCTCTAATTATTGGGGAATATGTTGAATCGGCAGCGGTTACCTTCCTCTTTCTTTTTGGTGCTTTTTTAGAAATTAGAACACTAGAAAAAGCCCGTTCTTCACTTAAAACATTAATGGATTTGGCACCTCTTGAGGCCACTGTGCTTCGTGATGGAATTCGCACCATTATTATGGCTGAGGATGTAGAAGAAGGTGATTTGGTTTTAATACAAACTGGGGAGAAGATTCCTATTGATGGAAAGGTAATCTCTGGAAAAGCATCTGTAAATGAAGCAGCTATCACGGGCGAATCTGTCCCTGTTAGCAAAAATGTGGACGACACCGTCTTTAGTGGTAGTATTCTGGATAGTGGATATCTTGAAGTTATTGCCGAGCACGTGGGTGACGATACTACCTTTTCTAAAATTATCGAACTGGTAGAAGAGGCTCAAGAAGGAAAAGCTAAAACACAGCGTTTCCTCGAGAAATTTGCCACTATATATACACCAGGAATTATGGTTCTTTCCGTTTTAGTGTGGATTATTACCTCTGATGTCCATTTGGCCCTTACATTTCTAGTAATTGCTTGTCCTGGTGCTCTTGTAATTTCTGCACCAGTATCTATTGTTGCCGGTATCGGTAATGGTGCTAGGAATGGTATCCTTATTAAAGGTGGTGAAGTGATGGAAAACCTTGCAAAGCTGAATGCGGTAGTATTTGATAAAACAGGAACCCTAACCATGGGTAAACCTGAAGTGACTGCCATTAAGGCTTTCGGGATGTCTGAAAATGAATTATTACTATTGGCAGCAGAGGCTGAAATTATTTCAGAGCACCATTTGGGTAGAACTATTGTGAAAGAAGCTGAGAAAGCGGGTTTGAAACTCGTCAATCAGCCTTCAGATGTACAGGTTCTAAAAGGACGTGGTATTCAGGTTATGCTTAATGGTGAGCAGTTGTATATTGGAAACCGTAAAGGACTTACCGATAATGAAATTATTATTGAATCGGCTATCGAAGAGTATGCTACCGTGCAAGAGAAGGCTGGTAATACAGCAGTATTTATATCCGATAAAGAAAATATTTTAGGGATCATTTCTATTGCAGATAAAATTAGAGAGGAAGCTCCATCAGCTATCCAGCAACTTAAAGATGATGGCATTAAGCACCTAGTTATGCTTACGGGTGACAATAGACATACTGCAGCCATTGTAGGCCAACAACTAGGCATGAGCAAAGTATTTGCCGAGTTACTTCCAGAAAATAAAGCTGAGAAAGTGAAAGACTGCATGGGCAAAGGTATCAGATTGGCTATGCTGGGCGATGGAGTAAATGATGCACCTGCTATTGCCACTGCTGATGTTGGAATTGCAATGGGTGTTTCTGGAACCGATGTGGCAATGGAAACCGCCGATGTAGTGTTGATGTCTGACAGCCTCGATAAACTACCGTATGCGTTAAGCCTTGCCAAATCTACCGTTCGTAATATGAAACAGAATATGGTTTTAGCAGTTGGAACTGTTGCCTTATTACTGGCTGGAGTTTTAACGGGGAACGTGAATCTAGCCTCAGGAATGTTAGTTCATGAGTTGAGTGTTTTGCTAGTTATTCTAAACGCAGTTCGTTTAGTTCGCTACAAGCCCTCTAACCTCTTTAGAGGTAAGAAAACTGAACAATTATCGACCGAGGTTGTAACAGCAGAAAGCGATATTTCTGCAGCTTGCTAATAGTTTAGAAATTAGTGATTAGGGAATTAAGGGACTAGGAATTGCGGTTTTCCTTATTCAATAACCCCCGTGCCAAAACACGGGGGTTTCTTTTTTGCTCTCATAGCCAAATTCAGGGCAGGTAGACCACATCGGGGTGCGGTAACCACTACCATTATTGCCCTACTCTTTGCCCTGTGTTAAAATGCATAGGCTATCTTCTAAAGCTTCTACAGAGTGTGGCATTTCACTTGGGATGTCCACTTCATCATACTGTCCCATCTCAATCACTCTATCTTTTTCTTTGTAAATAACCGAGCCTTCAAAAACAATAAATTTTGATGGATGGTAGGCTTTATGCTCCTTTATATTCATCCCTTTTTTAAAGGCAAAGGCAATCACCCTAAAATTGGCATTCTGATGTATGGCCTCTGCTACAGGATTTGATGAAGTTTCTAGCTTCTTCTTTATATTTTTAATAGTCATAATCGGTTTTTTAAATTGTTTTAGTATCTATTTTTCATCATTAAAGTGGACAAATGTCGTGTTGTTTCAAAATCGAAACTGAATATTAAAATGAAAAAGGACACCAATTTTAACGGGTGTCCTTTTTTTTAATTTTGCCAATAAATATAAGTGCAGGTAATTAACCTTATTACAGACTTAGTTTGTTATATCTGTATCACCATTATTAGAGTACGTCACATTTTCTTCTACTAACACTGCATTATGGCTTGTGCGCACAATTATTCCGTGCTTTAAGCTATTCTCTATAAAAGAGTTTTTGAGTGTAAGTCTACCACTATTATACACTGCTAAATTCGCAGCAGTTATATAGGTAGCAAGATCTTTTCCACCACCATATTCAATTTTTACATGGTCCATTAAGTTATCTACCGATGCAGATGAAATTACAATTCCACCCCACGCGCCTTTTGCTTTAGAACGTCCACTAAATGTAATTAAATCGCTGGCTGAACCGACGGCTTTAATAACACCTGAGGCATTAGACGAAGTGCCAAGAACAGATAGAATAACATCTGTACCCATTTCGAAATAAGCGCCTTCTTCAATTGTTATTTCATTTCTAATGCTAGCTGAACTAGAGAAATAATACGTGCCATTCTTCAATTTACTCCATGTTTCTGTGCCACTATTTGGGGTACTTCCTCCATATATTTCAACATCGCCGCCATTAAAGTCGGTTAGGTTGTCAACATAGCTGGCTTGTTCAACGTGTATTTTCATGTCTGAATTGGCATTATTATCAAAGGTGCTAGTTTCGATGCTAAAAGCTGAACCATCACGGCGGGTTTCAACTCCATAACCTGCGCTATTGGTAATAGACACATCAATAAGTTTAATTTTAGCCCTATCGATAGCCATATTTGTTTTGCTAAAGTAGGTCGCAATGCTACGCCCACCACCATAACTAATATCTACGTGTTCAAAAATATTATCAACTGAACTCGACGATACAAAAATACCATCCCACGCACCAGGTGATTTACTAGTTCCTGTAAACACTATTTTGTTATCCGCTGCTCCTTTAGCAATTATAGAAGAACCGTCTTTTATGTCAAGGCCAGCATCAGTTGCAAATTCAAACTGTGCACCTGCATCAATAGTAATATCATGGCTAAATGATATCCATTTTTCAATCTTATAATTAGCACCATCTAATACAGAAATATCCATATTTGATGTAGTTCCACCACTATAAACAGTTACAAAACCACCGTCAAAAGAACTACCTGTGTCAAAATATTTCATCTGGCTTGTATGAATGTAGGCGTGGTCTTTAGTGTTTTGCTCAAATCGCATATTTGTCATAGGGAATTCAGCCTCATCTCTTCGAGTCTGAATGCCATATCCACCACTATTCGAAATCAGAACATTTGATAAATTAATTTTTGCTCGATCAATCATTAGAGCAGTTGCACCGAAATAAGTTGCAGCAGGTTTGCTACCAGCATATTTAATTTCAGCATGACTGATGATGTTATCTACTGAATTTGAGTGAACATTAATCCCTCTCCAAATACCGTTTGATGTTTGTTGAGCTCCAGTAAATACAATCAGGCTATCAGCCGTTCCTTCAGCTATAATCGCTCCAGCATCATTAATGTTAATTCCTAAATCTTGCTTAACATGAATAACCACTCCTGGGTTAATTCTAAGCTTGGCGTTAACATCTAAGTTACCCACTACAATATAATCGGCTATTGTTGGATCGGTAAAGATATTAACCAAAGTTGAGTCTTCTGTAATTCTTCCACTCAGTTCAATTGTTTTTGGACCAGGCTTAATAACAGATATAATTACTGTTTCGGACGAAGATGCTTTTTCTGATGAGTTACTGATCTCTAGTTTCACTTCGTAATCGCCAGCTACATCAGGTACAAACGCAGTAGTTGCGAGAGTAGGCTCGGCAATAGAAGAGTTACTTCCAGATGGTTTTGTATTTAAGGTCCAGTTAATATCGTATCCAATATTATCTACATCCTCCGAGGAAGTTGCATTAAGTACAATCTGTTGGCCAGTTTCAGGTGCATCTGGCGTAAACACTATTACGGCTTGTAATTTGCTATCTTTGCCTGAGTCGGATGGCGAGTCGTTACAGGAAGCAAAAAGTAACGACATGGTTAGTAGTAGACATAAAGTCTGAATTGATGCTCTCATGATTTTATCATTTATGTTATTTGTTATAACCCAAACTCATTTATTTACTATACTTTAGATAAGTTTAAGGCCTCTCTTTGAAGATGCCTAAGGTTAAAGAACTATTAGCTTAGATTCAAAATTTATTTAGAATAAGAACTCCTATACTAAGTAACTAATTTATACCTCTCTACGAATCCAATTTTATCTAACCACCTACTTTTTTAAACCCTCCTTAAATAGGCACATCTAGAACATATAAATTGAATAATTCGTCATTACTTTTAAAAGTAAAACAAGATAGCCTTCTGTAGATGTTAGGTAATTCGATCACGGATTTGGTTCTTCTAAAAAAACTCGCAACCTGAGAAACAATTAAAGATTCTAAAGGATGCGAGCTTTATAAGAGAAATTGAATATTAGTAAAGCAGCATTGAAACAAAGCACAAAACTACTTTATCATCGCTTTAAAATCAGAGCCAAGAGGAATTTCCAATGCATTAGCCTGTCGAGTTAGCGCTTCTGCTTCTTTCTTCATATCAGAGTTATTAAGCAGATTTATGAGCAATGCCCGAACTTGCAAATGGTAGGCATTGTTTTCTAAAGCTTCGCGATAGTGTGAGATTGCATTTTCATGATTCCCACGGCTTTGTTCTAACTTCCCTAGGACGAATGCTTTTTCTGCTTTTTGGCTAGGTAATTTTAGTTCGCCCACCTCTTCTACTATTCCAAAACCTCTTTCAACTTCCCCTAATTCCGCTAATACTTCAGCAAAGAGCAACTTTTCTTGCCAATTGAATCGATCAGTTTTAATGTCCGATAATAGTTCTTTAGCGCTCTTTTCATTATCTGTTAAGGAATGGATGTGTGCAATCCTCAATGTGTAACTTGGTAATTCATTTCCTGCAGAACTCAATATCCTCTGCCCTTCTTCTAGTACAGATAAAGCCATATCCCACTTTTGTTGTCTCATCAATACATCTGCATAGTTGAGTCTAAAGTTGAAATTCTGGGGATTTTGATCTAGCAAGCTTTTGAAAAATGATTCCACTTCCGAGGAGTACCCTAACTCGCTTCTCACATTATTCGCATACGCTTCGGCTGCTTCTTTTCTATCTCTGAGATAGGTTGAAATAGTAGGTGCATTTGCCGCATAATCTTGGGCGGTTTTAACTGCTTCCGCTAAATGTCCATACTCATAATATCTCGTTCTACTAAGTGCGTTTAAGCTTGCGAGTTCCGCTAAATCCGTTTCGAGTGATTTTGCTTTTTCAAACAATACTTCTTGTTGAGCTATAGCATCCTCAAAATTAATTTCGTCAGCTAAAACCTTATAATGGACAATATTCGCAGCACTTAGATAGATGGGCGCATAAGTTGCGTCAAGGACTTCGGCTTGTTTTATGTATTCCTCTGCTTTTTTGAAATCACCTTTTTGTGCATAAACTTGCGAATACTCCAAAATACTTGGAAGGTATGTGCTACTGTAAGTGAGAGAGGTGTCAAGGTATGAACTCGCTAATGTTAAATATCTCCCTCGCCCTCTTTTAGCAAGAGATAAATATGTTTGAGCCCAATTATCAGCTAATACCTTTTCATTTCCCGCTAAATATGCTTCCTGCTTCGCTAGTAATTGCTCTAAGAAATCATAGAAATCAGCATCTTTGCTTTTGATATACTCGCGAGTATTCATGGATTTATGATTTAACGGATGCACTTTTTTCTCGGATAGGAATCCAGCATAGCCTTGAGCAAAAAACTCACTTTCATTATTTGCTGCATAATAATCGAGCGTGGTATTATTGACTTTCGCTTGATGATAAAGCGCACGAATTTTTCGACTTTCTTTGTCGGTTAAAATTCTGCCATGATATAAGTGAGCGTATTCGTGAGCGAGTACATTCCGTTCTAAATGCGCCCCTCTTTCTAAATATTCAATTCCCGTAGCACCACTGCCTACCCCACGTATATCCATCCATTGGCGATTATCGAAGGTGGTTCCAAATCTAAAGAAATTTTGGTCCATGGCAATAGCCAGATCTATATGAAGTGGTGGGATAGCAAAATTAGAGTCGAATTTATTAATCATCTCTAAATAGGCTTTACTTGGACCAATTTGCTGAGCAATCATTTTTTCAACACGATCCCCTGGATAGTATTTTGCGTCCCTAAAAACTTTATAAAATACGGAGCCTGCTTTGGGTATTTCCGTGTTTTCAATAATTTGTTCTAGCTCTTCAAACTCTTCTAAATATTGAAACTGCTTTTGTTTTATGACCGCAGCTAACGCATTATGCGCCGGACCATAATTTTGTTTACGATTTAATATCCTATTAAAACTTGCCACTGCTGAATCTAATCGTTCATCCCTGTCCATGCTATAATACATGTAATACAAAGAGCCTCGCATCATTTCAGACAGCACAGATTCTGGGTACTCCTTTTCAACAGTTCTTGTGATTTGAATGGCTTCCTCCATTTTATCTTGACTTACTAAGGGATCTGCTGCCTTTAGTTTTTCTCGTACCTCTTCATCGCTTGGATGGACATAATCGGCATAAGTAAGATTGGTATGCCCATTTCCATAATGCCAATGAGTTAAATAGTGCATGGGATTTACCTGTAGAGCCATGTTCCACTGAGCGGCCATATTTTCTAGTTGAGTGGCATCCACCCTTCTCCATACCGCATACCCGTAGCTAAATCTGGCATCGGCGTTAAATGGATTTATTTCGAGCGCCTTCTTCAGTGCTGGTTCAGCTGCCGCTGGATCTTGATCCCAAAACAGACTTTCAGCTTCTAATAAATATCCATCAGCTAGTAGTGGATCCCATTTTTGAACCTCTTTCCCCCATCGTGCAGCCTCCGCGTAATTGCGGTTTAGTAATTCCACTTTACCTCTAATAATGCCCGCTTTTGCATCATTTTTATTCTCCATTAAAAGAGATGAAGCAATCGCATCCGCCTCATCCAATCTCCAAGCTTGAATTTCAAGTTCGGCTTTAAGGAGTTGGGCATCTCTATGTGCAGGTTGCTCGCCAAGTATTTGATTTACCAACACTTCAGCTTGTTCATACTGATGCTTTTTGAATTGTAACTTAGCCGAAACATACTTTCTGCCTAGCGAGGAAACCTCCATCTTATTTATATAATTTTCAGCCTCAACCCAAGCTCCTAAATCTATGAGTCTCTCCACCTTTTGTGCGGAAATACCTTGCTCAATATCTTCTAAAGTAGCCGTTCGTTCTTGTTGAAGCTTCTCCTGAACAATGGATATTTCATCAACGTACTTCTCAGCCTCCGAGCTACAGGATATTTGCGTTAATCCTAGAATTACAAGTCCGGAAAGTACTATAAATGGGGTTTTAACATTGAATTTAAACATGGTTATTATATCTATTTTTTTAATAGCGTTCTTTCTTTCCCATTTCGGCTTCTTGCTCCGTAACCATATCGCGCACATCCTTGAGTAGTTGTTTGGCATCATAAACAATCCCGTCTTTGATGGTATATTTTACACCACCAACACGTACCACTTCATTATTTTCATTTACTTTTACAGCGCCTGTTCCATATAACACTTTCAAATTATGGAGTGGATTCTCTTCTACAATAACTAAATCAGCTAATTTACCAGCGCGAATAATCCCAAATGGAGGTTCTTCATCTAGCAATTTGTACAATTCTTCCGCGCCATACATGGTGGCTGAGCGAATCACTTCAAGAGGATGAAAACCTGCTTCTTGCAACATTTCTAATTCACGGATATAACCAAATCCATATAATTTATAAATAAAACCAGAGTCAGAGCCTGTAGTTACTCGGCCCCCTGCATTTTTATAATCATTAATGAACTGCATCCAAATTTGATAGAATTTCTTCCACTCTATTTCATCCTCAGTAGTCCAATCGAACCAATAGGAGCCATGAGCAATGCGATTGGGTTTAAAAAATTCCCAAACGGTAGGCAGTGTATATTCCTCATGCCACTCAGCATTGCGATCTCTCATTACATCCCTACTAGCTTCGTAGATATTGAAGGTAGGATCCATAGTAAGATCATATTCTAAATAGAAGTCAATCAGATTATTCCACCTTTCGCTACCTGGCTCAACAACTTTATTCCACTGGCGGGCAATATGAGCAAAACGATCACCCTCATTTTGGTAGTTATAATTACTTGGATAGGGCTGCAGGTGGTAGCCGTCGTACATCGATTCAAATAAGCCATAATGATGGGTTTGAGTGCCTAATCCCAGTTTGGTAGCGTCTACCGTGTTCATCCGCACCACACCAAGTTGATCTAAATGGGCGGTACTGTTTAGTTTTTGCTTGCGGGCTTCATCTAATAAAGCTTCCATAATTGCAGGATCGTGAGCCGTTAATTTGAACCCATCAACGCCTTGCTTTTTTGCCCAACGCACCCATTCGCGAACTTGATCGGGAGTTTCAGGACGCTTATCCCACCCAGAGCCAATGCGCTGATAATTGAACATTCTTGGAGCTGCAATTTCATTCTTTTCACTTCTTAGCTTCTCATTCTTAGAAAATTCAAATCCACCAAAAGTAACTCCACGGACGGTTGTTACTCCATGTCCTAGCCATAATTTGTAGGTGTATTCCACATTAGGAACCGTATTTCTGCCTCCTGTATGTGTGTGCATATCCACAAATCCCGGCATAATATACATGCCCGTAGCATCCAACTCTTGGGTTGCACCTTTAGGACGTCTATCCTCATTAATAGGAACGCCCGGATATCCCACTCGATGAATGGATGCAATTTTATTCCCTTCAATAACAATATCAACTGGACCAACCATAGGAGCGCCTGTGCCATCTATCATATTTGCACCACGAATTATGAGACGCTCATGTGGACCCTCACCCTCTTTTCGATCTGGGGCTTGATTTGAGGTTTGAGCAATTACAGCTGTTGTAAGCATGGAGAGTAATATTGCTCTTAGTCCAATTGCCCATAATTTTGTTCTGAATTTGTACATAACGATTCCCTATAAATTTTTAATACGATAAAGGTTCTTGAATTTTTATCCCCTGCCTATAATTCAAATCTCCATTCCAAATAGGCAGTTACCGATGTGAATATATTTAGCAAATAGGGTTCAATCCTAATTGTATTGGTTTTTAACTATTTATAACATTTTTATTGGAGAATAAGAGACTAAGGAATTGGAGAATTAAGGAATAGGGAAATTGAGGTAAGCTTACTGCCCAAATCCAATCCTGCACATCAAGAAGATCCTGATAATCCTGTTTCAAAATCATATTGCCAATAAGGCTCATGAGCTTTATTCATAACTCAAACCCCATCACACAAATCAATGAAATCAAATAAATCATAGTTAAAAATGTAAGAACTGGGGAGATCATTGAGCAATTATCAATGAACAGAGATCAATTATCATGAAATTCCGCATTGGATCTCGAAGCTCACATTTCATAGCTATTTTTGACACCTCACTTGCCTTTACCCCTTGTTGCTAAGCTCTTGCTTGGCATTGTCATTTGGGAACTTCCAAGAATGCTTCATGAAGCTGGAGCCTGTCCAGAAACACCTTCAAAAAATATCTCTAAAAAAAATATTAAATATAATCTTAGGGGTACCCCATCAAGTGTTGTGTATTAGTAGCAATGGGCTTCACCCAAGAGGTCTATTAAATAAAACATAAAATGATAAGTGTCCTTCTTAAATGTGTAATCCAATAGACATATGGAATATCTGCACATAAAGATGCTATGAATTACAGATGTTGGGTATTTGATGTTCTAAAACGTATCTCAAATATCCTTCACTGTTAATTCAATCTTATAAGAATTACATGACATCAATTTCATAAAAGAGAGAAATAAATCAATAATTAATCAACAATACAATGAAAACAAGAGATACCCGATTAAAACATTTGAATAAATTTATAGCTGCCTGGCTATTCCTACTCATAGGATTTTCTATGCCAGCTAATGCACAAAGCGCAGACGATCAATACTGGAGTGCCCAGTTTGGCGTAACGGGCTTTGCTGGACCTCCAGGTAGTGCTTTTATATTTACTACCCACACCGCTTCAAATGGTGTTTACGTAGGAGGTGCTTTTACTGCTGTTAATGGTAAAGAAGCTAATTCTATTGCTTTTTGGAATGGTAGTGAATGGGAAAGTTTAGGAGACGGCTTAAATCTATCTTCTAGCCTAGGTTTGGTTACCACTATTTTTACAGAAGGTAACAAAGTGTATGTGGGTGGCGATTTTAGCCATGCAGGAACTATTGAAGTGAATGGCCTCGCAGTGTGGGATACAACCACAAAAACATGGTCGGCAGTAGGTACTGGTACTAATGTAGGTGTAAATGGTAACGTTTCTGCTATTACCAAAGTAGGTAGTAAGCTTTACGTAGCTGGTAATTTCAGCCAAGCCGGTGGAAATACTGCCAATAATATTGCCGTTTGGGATGGTTCTTCATGGAGCGCATTAGGCTCTGGTACTAATAACACTATTAATGAAATAGCAGAGATCAACAGCGAAATATATGCTGTTGGTAAATTTACCACAGCAGGTGGTAACGCAGCTAGTCGCATGGCAAAATGGAATGGCTCTACTTGGACTGAGTTTGCTGGCGGTGCTGATAATGAAGTGTTTACTATCAGTGCTATTGATACTTCCATTTATATAGGCGGTAAATTTGCAAATATTGATGGCAATGCAATTAAAAATATTGGCCGATGGGATGGAACTGCTTGGAATAAATTTACTACGCAACCAAATGGTGCAGTTAGAGCGATTTCAAATACTTCTAATGGACTACTCGTTGCTGGTGAGTTTACAGAAGTTGGTATTTTAGACGCTGTTGGAGTTGCACGTTGGAATGGAAGTTCATGGAATGTTGCTAACGAAACCTTAAAGAACGATTTGACATCAATTGCAGTAGTAACAACCATTAGTGAGTATGAAGGTAAATATATTTTAGGTGGAGTATTTAGTAACACTGACACACATATACTAAACAATATTGCTTCTTTAAGCCCTACTATGGAACTGTCTACCTTTAACGGTATATCTACAGGTAAAGGTATAATTGGTGCTGTTGGAGCAATAACTGCAGACGGAAATAACTTCTACGCTGGTGGAGAATTCGTAATAGCAGGCACCACTTTAGCCAATGGTATTGCAAAATGGAATGGCAACACTTGGGAGGCACTTTCTGGCGGTGTTGATGGCGTAATTAATAGTATTCTTAAAGATGGAAATAAGATCTACGTAAGTGGTGATTTTTCTAAAGCTGGTGAAGTAGATGCTGACAACATAGCTGTGTATAATACTTCAACTAATACTTGGAGCGCACTTGGTGATGGTACCAATGGTGTTATTTTCGACATGATAAAAGTTGGTTCTAAAGTTTATGCCGCAGGTGATTTCAGCCAGGCCGGTGGTAATAGCGCCAATAATATTGCTGTTTGGGATGGTGCCGCATGGGCTGCTTTAGGTAGTGGTATTGGTGGTGGAATTGAAGAGATTTACACCCTTGCTACCATGAATGGTACTATTATAGCTGCAGGAAAGTTTTCAAGTGGTTCTTTGGAGAACATCGCTTATTGGGATGGTAGCTCTTGGAACCAAATAGTTGGTGGTATTGACGGTGATGTTTATGCCTTAGAAGTTGTGGGCGACACTTTACTCTATGTTGGTGGTGATTTTACTACTGTAGACGGTGCGAGCGTTAATGCTAAAAATATTGCTGTTTGGAATGGTATAGACTGGAACCCAGTTGGTTTAGGTTTCGATGCCCCAGTACACGCACTTACATTTAAAGATAACGTACTGTTTGCTGGCGGTGAGTTTGAAAATTCAGGTATATCTGAAATTTCTCGCATAGCATCTTGGAATGGAACTAAATGGAATTCAATAGGTTCTGGTATTAAAAACACCTACGGTTCAGATCGAGTTTTAGCCCTAGCTATAACCACAGATAATCACCTATACATAGGTGGAGTGTTTGCAAAGGTAGGCGATAAAATAGCACAATCAATTTCTTCGTACGATTTGGGTCAAAATCCAGTATCTAACGAAGTAATTTTGGAAGTTGCTTCTGATTTTGTGTTAGATCAAAACTATCCAAATCCGTTTAACCCAAGCACAAACATTAACTTTCATGTGCCTTCTCAAAGCCCTGTTACGTTGAAAGTATTCAACATGCTTGGCCAAGAGGTTGCAACTTTAGTTAACCAGGTAAAAGCAGCTGGTAGCTACACGGTTAGCTTCGATGCTTCTAACCTTTCAAGTGGAATGTATATTTACAGATTAACTGCTGCGAATACTTCAATCACTAGAAAAATGATGTTACTCAAGTAACAACAAAACAATTATTGCACACTAAAGCGTCTCATGGTCAACATGGGGCGCTTTTTTTATGCTCATTATTCTGGTTGTATGGTAGCGGTAGATGTGAGTTAATAGAGATTAGAAAGGCACTATCCTAAAAATTATGTAAAGAGCCTTTAGCAGCAAAAGAAAACTCAAAATATGCCACTAAAATGATTTTGGCTGAAATCTCGGTGGATTCGTACGCATCTTTTATAAAATAGCCCTACCCACCGATGCCTATAACTTTTCCAAAGCTTTAGACAGCTCCCATTTAGATGAAAAAAGTAATTTAACTTTGGAATAGTTAAATCATAAACTTAATTCGTAACAATAAATACACACTTTTTGGGACAGTACCGTATCAGGATTTGCAGAATTGTAGATGTTACGCAATTCGCTGACAGCTTTATCTATTCTAAAAAACTGGGTCATCCTCCAACGAATTACCTACCCACAAACAATCCCATTTAAGAGCGTTTATCTACTGCCCAATTCAGGGCTTCGATAACTTCTCCAGCATCAAGGTCCCTTATTTTGAATTCAATGCCTTTTGCGCCAGAGGCAGCGGTGACCGTTAGGCTAGCTAAATCTCTTCGAGCTTGCAGTGGATTCACTCTTTGGCCAATTGTTTGAATTCGATTTTGTTTGATAAAAGCAGTAACTCTTGCCAAACTTCTATAGCGTATAGTTAAGATGTTTTGAGACAGATTAAGGCCCGCATCTCTAAATTGAACCCATCCTAAATACATAAAAAATGGAATAAATATTAATATCCCCCATCCATAATCAAAAAGGTACCACGCGATTGGTAGCAATAGCAGAAATAAATAATTTGGGCGACGAATATATTTAAAAAGAGCTTTTTTAGGAGGCTTAATGGTTAACTCATTTTGCTCATATTCTGGTAAAAAGGTCTTGAAAAATGTTTGTATCTCATGTTTAGAGATATAAGGCAGTAAGGTAATTGACCGCTCATTCTCTTTAATTTCAAAGCCTGCACTTTCTACATAAAGAGCTCCATAGCCCAATGGTTGTCGTAGCACCCCTTCAACAAAACGAATTGCCTGAATGCGATTATATGGCACTGTAATGTGTTTTCGTTCAATTAAACCTGAGGTTATAATTAAATCAGTGGCGGTTCTTTCCACTTTAAAATCGGAGTATTTCAACACTATCCCCAAAAATGAAAGCGTCCATGAAATCACGATAATTGCTACAATTACAGCAATTACTAGAGTCACGTTACTTGCACCAGGCAGGTGATCTATCACAAAATCAAGATTTTCTTCTGTTATAAAAGAATCGAGTTGACCAGATATAGCTCCTAATATTGATGCAATAAGACCAAAATTCCCAGAGGTTATGGCTGCCATCATTAAATCCCTTTTCGACAGCTTCCACGTTTCCAAAACATCGTCTATAACATCAACAGATTGCTCCCCAACTTCCGCCACCACTTCAGTCGTTGACCGGCCTCTTAGCTCTGCCCTTAGGCGCTCTGCTTCATCGCGCGATATTGCATTTATAGTGGCTGTTTCGGTGCCACTACCTGCCGTTTTTACTTCTAGTTTCACCAAACCAAAAAGGCGTTGCACAATGCCCTCAGTAAGATCTATTACTTGAATTCTTTCTTTTGAGAGATAGAGATTTTTTCGAACTAGAATCCCCTTTTTAATCTGTAGTTCATCGTTATGTACCCTATATGTGAATAACCACCAGCCAAGAAAGCCAGTTACTAAACTCAATACTAGAGAGCCAAAAAAGATGTATAGAAATATGGAGTTGCCATTTCCACGAGTACTAAGGAAGAATAAAATAATGAAGGTCACCAAATTCTTGCGAATAAGGGTGAACAGTTGATCTACAGCAGCAGCAGGATGTTGGCGTTTAAACTCAGACATCTTCCTTGGCTTTCCTAACTAGAAGAGAGATTTTATTTCGAACATCGGCAGCAGTTTCGTCATCTAAAGCGGGAATTTCGTGCGTAGTTGCCGCCGTAGAAATTTTTACTGACGATAAACTGAGTTTCCTATAAATGGGACCCTGGCTAGTATCTACGTGTTGAATTCTGTTTATAGGAATAACCGTTCTTTTGCGAACAATAAAACCACGTTGCAAATCTATTTCATTTTCAGTGATATCATATCGCCATCGTTGCCATCTTATTTTGGGTACAATAAGAGCGTTTACCAGATATATTACCAGCATTGATGCGAGTAAAGACCATAAAATATATTGCGGAATCGGCTCTATTTTATATGAATAATAAAAGGCTAATGCTGGCACAGCTAGCCAAACTAGCCCTAAGACTAACCCCGAAATAACCCAAGCTTTTATCGCTTTTTCATCAATTCTAGTTTCGGGTATTCTATTCATAGTTTGTAATACCTTAATTAATTTTTACCTGTGGTGGTTGTTCTTCGCGCACCGTAAACATAAGAACTAACCCAATAACTAGCATAACGGGAATTATTATCATACCAATTCTTTGATTCCCATAAGTTATTGTGAAATAGCCCACTAAAAACGGCCCTATAAATGAAGTCACCTTGCCAGATAAAGCCAATAACCCAAACATTTGATTGGTTAATTCAGGTGGAGAGAGCCTTCCCATAAAAGAGCGACTCGCCGATTGAATTGGCCCCACAAAAATCCCCAGTATAAGTCCCCAAATTATAAACCACACTATGCTCTTAACTATTATCAAGCAAACAAGAGGGATTAACAATCCTAATATAGATACAATAATAGTGAATTTGCTACCTGAACGATCGTCTAACCAAGCAAAACCAAAAGCTCCCATTCCAGCTGTAATATTAAGTCCTATTCCGAACATTAGTATCTGCTCTTCGTCCATATCAAATGTACCCGCGGCATATACACCCCCTAGTGCAAATACTGTCACTATTGCATCATTATAAAACATACGAGCAATTAAAAAGCGAACTATATTTTTAAATTGACCTGCCTGTTGTACAGATTGCTTTATCTGCATAAATCCATTTTTAATGGAATCTTTTATAGGTAGTTGTGTAGATGGATTATCTTTTGTCATAAAAAATAAAGGCAAACCAAAAATAGCATACCACGCTGCAGCTAATATAAAAGTTGCCCTAACGGGTTCTGCTTGGCTTTTATCTAAACCCAGCCACTGCCCATCTGTTTGTATAAAAGCGAATAATGCAATTATTAAACAGGCAAGACCTCCTGCATATCCAAAACCCCATCCCCAGCCACTCCAACGGCCAAGTTTATTAGAGGGTACTAAATCTGGTAACATGGCATTATAAAACATGAAGGCAAATTCTGCACCAATGGTGGCTATAAAGCCCAAGGTTAAGGCAAACCACAATGAATCTATACCTGGTTTAGCAAACCATAGTAAACCGCTACCTACCACGCATAATAAAGTAAAAAAGGCGAGCCAAGGTTTTCTACGGCCGGCTTGGTCGGCAATGGCTCCAAAAATGGGCGCTCCTATAGCTATAACTAAACCCGCCAAGCTAATCATATTGCCCCATTGGGCAGTGCCAACTTCCACGTTTTCGGCTATGGCTTTTGTAAAGTATGCCGCAAAAATAAAGGTTTGTATAATTACAAAATATGAGCTATTTGCCCAATCATATAATGCCCATGCTAGTAGCCCTTTTAACGACGACTTATCCCCATTTACAAGTGGTGTATTTGCCATTCAGTTCTTTATGTTAGAGTGTGTCCCCCCAATTCCCGAATGAATATCGGTTTACTAATCGCAAAAGCAAAATGGTTTTTTTAGATAGTTTTTAGATTTTAGTAGTGAGTATTTATAAAAGAGTTAAAAATTTAATCTTATCATACGTAAAAACAACATTCCAAAATCTACTTCTGCTGTAGGGGCTAATCCTTATACACAACATTTGTGATTGTAAAGACTAGCAAGGTGACAACTCCTGATCTATTTTATACTATTGCTTGAAAGGCAATGCCCGACCGCAGGGAGGTTAGAGTGTTACCAAAAGTCTGTCATCCCGAACGTATCCGCTGGCTAGCGGAGAGAGGGATCTCCATGAAACAATTTGGGATTTTCAAGTAGTAATGGTGTTGAAAACCACTGCCCATAACGAAGCACATGCAGAGTCCCGAGAATTCGGGATCAGGAGACCTGCCTGTCCCAAGCATTCGGGATTCATTCGCTCCGCTCATTCCTCAGGGTGACAAGACTGGCTAGGTACTTCCTAATGCCACCGCTGGCGCCAATGATGAGTGCGTCAAACTGTTTGAACAATTTTAAGAAACACAAAGAATGTGTATTAGGATTTCCCCCCTTAGGGGTAAAACTTCTTGAATATAATTAAGTTATGAAATGTAAGTAGTAATACATGAGGTTTATTTAGAACTAATTTAAAATTATTTCTCGTGCCTTAATTCTTGCATCTTATGCCTTATATCTACCCTCCTTAAATTCGTTTGAAACGGATGAATATTTCTTTGTCTATTTGTTCTCTGTGTTTTGGATGGGCAATTTCTTTGAGTGCTTGCGCTCTTTGATAAAGATTTTTGCCGTATAAGTTGCATACGCCATATTCTGTAACTACGTAATGAACATGAGCTCTTGTTGTAACAACTCCGGCTCCTTGTTTTAAAAAGGGAACAATGCGACTCACTCCTTTTTTGGTAGTGGATGGAAGTGCGATGATAGGTTTCCCTCCTTCAGAAAGTGCTGCTCCTCGAATAAAATCCATTTGCCCACCCACGCCAGAGTAATGGTAAGTTCCAATAGAGTCGGCACAAACTTGTCCTGTAATATCTACTTCTATAGCGCTATTTATAGCTACCACTTTAGGGTTTCGCCGAATGACTGCTGTATCGTTGATGTAGGCAATATCGAGCATTGCCACCATTGGGTTATCATCTAAAAAATCGTAAAGGCGACGAGAACCCATCACAAAGCCAGATACTATTTTACCAGGGTGGATTCGCTTATTCTTACCGTTTATAATTCCTTTTTCTACCAAATCTATAACACCATCCGAAAACATCTCGGTGTGTATTCCTAAATTCTGATGGTTTACTAGACTTTTAAGTACGGCATTAGGGATGGCACCAATTCCCATTTGAAGGGTTGAGCCATCTTCAATTAAGCCGGCACAAAATTGCCCTATTTTACGTTCAACCGCATCTGGTTCTGGTACTATTTGCTCTGGTAATGCATCTTTAACTTCTACCATTGCATCAATCTTACTTGCGTGGATTAGACCGTCGCCATGGCTACGAGGCATATTTGGGTTTACTTGTGCAATTACAAGTTTGGCTGTTTGTA
Source organism: Balneolaceae bacterium (assembly GCA_041656135.1). Classification (GTDB taxonomy): domain Bacteria; phylum Bacteroidota; class Rhodothermia; order Balneolales; family Balneolaceae; genus Balneola. The sequence goes on from JBBAEC010000035.1 coordinate 25,548, forward strand.
CTGCGCTAACGGCAGTTTCTACTGAAACACCAAGCGAGCAATAGCCATGTTTATCTGGGGGAGAAACATGAATGAGAGCCACATCTAAAGGTAATATATTTTTTCTAAACAGAGCAGGTACTTCACTTAAAAATATTGGGATATAATCGCCTCGACCAGTATTAACTGCTTTACGAACATTTTCGCCCACAAAAAGTGAGTTTATGTGAAAGCTATTTTTATACTTTGGCTCAGTATATACGGCTTCGCCTTCGGTATGAACATGAATAAGCTCAACGTTTTTAAGCTCACCTGCACGTGCCACCATGGCATTAATCAACCTAAATGGAGATGCAGATACACCGTGTATATACACTCTATCATTCGATTTAATTACCTTTACTGCATCTTCTGCTGAAGTATATCTAACCATTTTCTATTCCTCAAAATTGTCTATTAATGCTCATTATAAAGCTTTTGTATGAAGGAATGATAAAGGCACGAATAAACATGCGCTTCCATCGATTTATAGACTCAAATTTGTTCTATTCTAAATATTCCATTAGCTCAGGCAAAACCAATAAGGTAGATCCTAAATGATGATGAATCTTGGTAGTGACTTAAGAGATCTCCTTCCGAGCTACCCCAGTTCTTATTATGTTGCTCCTACCACATGTAATGGTAGGAGCAGTATGGTAAAGATTATTGCAAAGAAAACCTCCTAAACTGATTTATTATGGGTAATAATTAAAATCAATCTATTCTTTAAGTGTTTTCCAGATGTTATTAATTTGATTGAACTCTGCATTCAGTTGCATATATCGAGTATAAGCTTCATTCCCTGGTCTTTGATCTGCAGAGGTAGTCATTCTGTAGAGATACTGCACTTGATCTATTAACATGACTTGCGGATAGCTAATCCCTTTTTCGGTAACAAGTTGATTGTACAACTTATCTAGTGATTTTGTTTTTTTACCTGGTTTAAGTTTAGTTCGCAAGGTATCAATGTCCGCGGCCAATTTTTGAGTATTGCCAATTAAATCACGAATCTTAAGGTTTAGTTCAAGTTGCGCTTCCAAATCATTCTCATTTACGCCTGAAGCTTTCACACGTGGGTCCATCTTCACTGTTAGCGGTTGGCTACTGCTCCACTTACCAACGGTAAGGCGAATATTGTAACGATCTGGAACAACTAGCGGACCACCTGATTGGCCCGGCGTAGCATTATATCCAGCAGAAGGTCCATGATACATTTCACCATCTGAGGATTTTATGGTTTTACCTAGATATCGCAAGTCCCAGTTAAAACGATTATGACCTTCTTTAACTGTGAAATTACTCGCGGTTCCTGGTAAGGAATCCACAACTTCCTTGTCTTTTTTATCCTCCTCCCCTTCCTTTTTAACTTTTTTGAACGTTCCCCTATAACTTCGTACAAGATTTCCGTTTTGGTCAGTAATCTCTAGGGAAATGGGTTCGTTGATTTCCTTGGGGATATAAAAATCAATGGTTGCTCCTACTGCTGGGTAATTTGGTACAATATCCTTCCTATTACTTGTACGATATCGCATTCGGTACGCATCATTTGTTTGGAAGAGATGATTCTCATTCGAGTTAAAGGAATTATCTATTTGGCGAAGCAGCGTTAAATTGTCTAAAATATAGAAGTCTCGCCCATAGGTAGATAAAATCAAATCATTTGCATGCACACGAATATCGGTAACCGCGGTTGTGGGCAAGCCCTGTTCAAGCGGTTGCCAATTTCCACCGTCATCAAAAGATACAAACAACCCCCAATCGGTGCCTGCAAATAACAAGCCTTCTCGCTCTGTATCTTCACGTATTGCCCTAGTCGGATTATTAGCAGACATTCCATTTTTACCATCGGTAAGCAAAGTCCAATTCTGCCCATAATCGTCAGTGCGATAGATATAGGGTTTGAAATCATCCAAAAACCTACGCCAAGCTGCAATGTATGCTTTACCGGGCTTATGAGATGAAGGTTCTAGCCCATCAATAAGTGCATTTTCAGGCAAATTTGGTGGAGTAATATCCGTCCAAGTTTTTCCATCATCACGGGTAATTTGAACAATACCGTCGTTAGAAGTAGTCCAAATCACATCTTTATCATGCAAAGAAACTCGTATTTCATTAAGCGTGCTAAAATTTTCTGAACCAACAAGATCACGGTTAATAGTGCCTGATGTAACTTGATATTGTGGTTTAAAGGCTGTCAAATCGGGACTCGCTTTGGTCCATGTAAGCCCGCCATTAGTAGTTCGCATCACATACTGAGAACCATAGAACACCATATTGTTATTATGTGGAGAAATTTCGATTGGTGAGGTTCGCCCAAAACGATGAATCATATCTTTTGGATTATGCCCGTATATATTCTGAGCGCCCACATAATACAGCTGTTCTTGCCCTGTAGCGGTGTTATACATTCCAAACCGACCTTTTCAGCTTGCAAATATAATATCTGGATTTCCAGGCATTGGTACTACAGGGCCGGTCTCGCATCCACCCGTTTCTCTCCAGTAATCCTGTGGACCTGTAACTCCTCCGTGGAGCGGTAGGCTAGGAACTGATATAGTAGTATTATCTTGTTGGCCCCCATATAAACGATAAGGAAATTGATCATCTACTTGAACCTGCCACAACTCTGCAGTGGCTTGATTGTTTTGGTTAGACCACGTTTGGCCTCCATCTAGAGTTATGGCAGCGCCCCCATCATTCCCTTGAATTTGTATATCTGAATTATCTGGGTTAATCCATAAATTATGAATATCAGCATGTGTAACTTGCCTGCGCTCAAACGTTAAACCACCATCAACCGATTTCCAATCTCTTACACTCATGGCGTATACAACGTCAGCATCATTGGGATCGGCCGTAATACGAGTAAAATAGAAAGGTCGTGCCATAATGCCAGCAGTATCGCTAACTTGCGTCCAATTCTCACCACTATCTTCAGAGCGATACAGCCCCTGTTTATCCCCAGGTGCTTCCAACAGGGCATACACTCGATCTGGATTAGCTGGCGAAACAGCAAGACCTGCCCTGCCTTTGAGCCCAGCTGGTATACCTTTAGTAAGCTCTTTCCATGTATCGCCGCCATCGGTTGATTTATACAAACCATTCTCGGTAGCTGCTCCACTTATAATTTCCCACGGTTTACGTTCACCGCGCCAAAGAGCAGCATAAATAATATCTGGGTTCTCTGGGTTAAGTTCTAAGTCAACCGCCCCAGTTGAATCTGAAGCAAAAAGCACTTTCTCCCAACTTTCCCCTCCATTTTTAGTTCTAAAAACCCCTCGTTCTGAATTCGGGCCATAAGGGTGACCTAATGCTGCCACATACACTCTGTTGGCATCGTGAGGATGGATTTTAATTTCACCAATTGCACCCGTTTCTTCCAGCCCTAAAAACTCCCAAGTCTTTCCAGAATCGGTTGATTTATATACTCCCCTTCCTGTTAATGAATTGTCACGAAGGTTCACAGTGCCCGTTCCCACATAGATAGTACTGGTATCGGAAGTGGCTACCGCAAGTGCACCAATCGAATTACTTTTTAGCCCTTTCCCATCCGTAAGGTTTCTCCAAGAGTACCCATTGTTATCCGTTCGCCAAACACCGCCAGCTGGGCCAACACCCATGTAAAAACTGCTAGGTGCACCAATAATACCAGATACAGCAGGAACTCGCCCACCTCGGGTAGGTCCCACTGCTCTAAACTCCATATCATTAAATAAAGCTGTGTCGATGTAGGTAGAACCCAATCCAGTTTGTTGCGCTATCGATTTCTCCGTAAAAGTAATGGTTAAAATTAGACATACGGAGATAGTAGTGAAGAAGGAAAGTAGTTTATTCATAAGTTTAATTTTACGTTCTATTTATTGCAATATTTAGTTCTATACGCCATTATTCGAGTAGATTTTACTCCCTACCTGAACAACCTATTTCGATACAATACCTGCTTGCGAGGCTACAATTAAAAGCACTCGTTGAATGCCTTTGTAGCCATCTGTATTCAAGTACCATTCGTTCAAAGAATGAGCATTACCGCCTACACCACCTCCACCTAATGTTATAGCTGGTATCCCAATAGAAATTGGAATATTAGAATCTGTAGAACTAGTTCTAAGTTGAGGTTCATTTCCAAAATGCGAGGTAGCCGCGATTGCTCTTTGTACCAGAGGTTGGCTAGAATTGGTGTGCCCAGATGGGCGATTCCCAACCATTTCAACATCTAAGGTTAGGGGCGGACCTGAACGACGCAATTTATTTTGAGCAGCCAAACCACTGCGCATAGCTTTTTGAAAAAGGGTATCAATCTGGTTAAGACTGGCTGGACTTATAGATCGCATATCTACCACCACCCACGATTCAAAAGGGATGGAATTCACTGAGGTGCCGCCTCCAATAATCCCGACATTATAGCTAGTTTTGGGACCTGTTTTAGTGAAATTATCTGCTGATTTTACGAAATCGGCAATTGCTTGCCCCAGCGCATGGTGAGGATTAGCCAATCCAAAAGCACCCCATGAGTGACCTCCAGGCCCTTTAAATGTGACTTTATAGCGATGTGAACCCAAAGCTCCGTTTGTAATTCCTGTAGAATTACTTCCATCTATTGAAATAAAGGATTCGATTTTGGGGCCATTCGCACTAAATAGTTCTTTCATACCACGCAGATCGCCCGGGCCTTCTTCTCCAACATCGCCCACAAACAAGATGTCCTTTAGACTACTCCTCAGTAAAAGGAACTTTTCCACAATGGCTACTGCTAAAGAAAATAGTTCCTTTTTATAAATAATACGTTCATTTTTACCCCCTTTAAGGCTCTAACCACCGGCCGTAGCTCATTATCTGCTTGTCAGGGCTCACTACCCATGCAATGATACAATCTACGACCGGCTTTTTATCCTTTGGGACCAGATAACAATTAGGG
>JBBAEC010000036.1:0-30258 GCA_041656135.1 Balneolaceae bacterium
TACTTTTATGAAAACTACACGAAGAAATTTTTTGAAAGGGCTTATAGCAACAACTGCATTGCCACTGTTGCCTTCAATATCATTTTCAAAACCTCTTCTGGATTTACCTAAAGACGGTTATTTATTCTTGATGCCGGGTAACAAAGTTTATTGGGTTCCTGAAATAACTGGTTTAATTCTGAATACGTGGAGTGAATCACAAAGAGCGCGTAGACCGGCTACTCAGCAGACACCACTGTATATAGCAAACGCGTATTTTCATTGTGGTACAAAAACGTGGGAAAAATTCAGGAACCCAGAGAATAAGACTACCCTAATGAATGAACTTGTTGGGTACTCAGCGGAAGAAATTAAAACTAAATTTTTAATGCCGCGTAGTATAAGTCACCCTACCAAAAGGGATTGGACAAAAACAGAAAGAATATCAGAGTATCAATATTTTTCAGTATCTGTGGTAGAAAAACTGTAAAGTATTTTTGAATTCTGTCTGACTCTTTCCGTGAAGACACAATAACGATTGAGTCTAAAGCCTAGCAATGACAATCAGTGGAAGTACTTGTTACGCGGACAAGTATATTTGGAGGGTTGTTAGGTAACGAGGCTATTAGGTTAAAGGTTCCTTTTAGTGGAGTTTAAAACTAAAAAACTTAGGGCGCTTGTGAAAAATAAACTGCTTTCGCCGACCATCAATGTATTGGTTGCTTATACGGTTTGGACAGATACGTATAGCGGTTAAAGTAACTTCGCCCGGTACTAGTTTCAATGCCGCTTTATTCGTTCACTAAAACTCAGTGGTTTACTTGGTCGTGACCTGAGCGAGTGAATAAAGCGGCACCCATTCATGACGCCAGTTAGTTTCGGTGCCGGACAAAACAGTTACGGTATTAAAACTAACTGGCGTTTTTTATTTCCAAACTATTTTTCCAAACTAAAAGGGCTGACTACCTATGTTGTTTACCCATTATGAGTTTTCTCTTATCCTGCTTGTTATCGCGTCGATATACCAGATTTGTTACACTACATACTGTTACATAAAACGTAGAAACGCTTTTAAACTTCTTGATAAATACAAAGTTTGGATAGAACATTATTACTACCCAGATAAAAGCCCGGCACAGTTAAGAAGTGCAGCAGAAAAAGAAGAGAGTTGGCGAACGTTGATTCATGTTTACGGGATGATTGAACGTATTCAAAACGAAAAAGTTTGGTTTAACGATAGAAAGTTAAACCGTTGGATTGGGTATATACAATGCATCCTTCTGTTAAACGGTGTAGTAAATAAACAAGATTTACGGAAAGACTCAAAAGACCTCTGAGGCTTGTATGAAAAAGCACCCTCGTAAACGGCTTACTCGAAAGAATGAAGTAGAGCGACACAACATTATTTATGAGAATAAGAAAAATATAAAATACATGGAAGCTTTACTAGAATTCATGTACAAGCTTTGTGTAAGTGAAGAAACTAGACACGTACACGAGAAAACAAAAAAACGTGATTTACGATCACTTATGTTACAAAGCCTTGTAGCGTCTACTTACTACAGAGACAAGGGACGGTGTTAATATGAAAGTAGTTCCTTTTCCTAGTAAAAAACAAGCGGAGTTAATTAGCGCAGAGTTACTTTCGCAAATTCAAAGTCACAAGAAAAATACAAAGTGGTTAGTAGAAAGATGTTTGGTTCCTTATGTAGATTGCGGGGTTTTCGTAAAAAGCTACCAATACAATATAGTTATGAGGAATGGCAGCGCATCTACAAACATGTGGATTAGTGAAGATGAAATCCATGAACTACATAAACCAGAAGAAGCACTCTTGTGTTTACTTTCGGAATTCCAAGACGACTACACAAAGTTTTGGATTGAAAATAACATGATTTAAGGATTAAACATGCCTGTAGATAGAATGACTTCAAACGTATTAAACATTTTAAAATACCCGGACAAACGACTACGCGAAGTAGCTAAACCAATTGAAGAAGACGACTACTTTGGGCTGTCATTAATTTTTGCAGCGATGAAAAATACTTTGCGAATCAAAGGCGGAGTTGGTTTAGCTGCAACACAAGTAGGCATACCGCTAAGGCTTATTGTTGTTGCTATAGAGAATCAGCCCGTACACTGTTTAGCTAACCCTGTAATAACAGAGTATTCAGAAGACACTTGCACGTTCACAGAAGGTTGCTTATCTGTTCCTTACGCGAGTTACGACAAAGTAAGACCACGTAGAGTAAAAGTAGAACACTATGATTGGATTCTGCGTGAAACTCATACAATTATGGCGGATGGTCTTTTAGCACGAGTTATTCAACACGAGATTGACCATCTTGACGGAAAATTATTTATTGACGAATTATCACCACTGAAAATAAACATGTTACAACGTGCAGGAAAGAAGAGAGAAAAGAGAGGGCACTGATATGGAAGCAAAAGGTCGTGTCATACGTTGTGAAGTTTGCAGTTTAAAACCAGACAAATATAGGTTAACCATAGAATTAGACGCGACGCCTACTACCAATTGGGTACACGGAACCCGTTTATTCTATCTTTCAAGTGAACCTTTTGAAGTAGGAACACTAGTTGCTGTAAAACTGAAAAACCCTAATGACAACCAGTTAAATAAAGACTGGGAAAAAGCAACAAATCTTTTTGAGAATGTAGAAGACAAGCTAAGACAAATTACGAACAGCATTGAAAGAACCCTACCAGCAAGTAAAGTAGTTGAAAGCTGGATGCGAAGAATAGGAATTACTAAAATTTAATTTACACTGGAGACTAGAATGAAACAGAAAAAAGAATTGTTAGTGGAAGATCGAGTTAGTATATTTGAAAAAGACCTTAGAAAAAATGTTACAAAGTTTTCTGAATTTACTTATTCCTTAGTAGGGTGTGGTGGCTTCCCCTACACAGATAGTAAGGTGCCTTACGACATTACTTTGGAAAAGGCTAAAATTTTTCATTCTTTCCGTAAATCAAGATACGATTACAGAAAGAAAGACCATGACTTTTGGCCGCTGCAAGCACATGGTAAAGGTTTACCCGCTAACCACGTAAGTGTTTTCAATAGTAGTAAAAAACCCATTAGCCTTGTTTTTGTTAAACGGGTTAGACTGAAATACAATTACACTAGGTTATCTGAGTTAGCTAACATTTTTTCAACAGAAAACTCTGTAATTAGTAACGTAATTGCTGATTTCCGTCGTGAATTGGAACTGAAACTGCTTGATGACGACGTTACAAAAGATAAGAAAACCTATGAACTCATAGACCGTATTGCTGACAACCCCAAGTTTAGCTTTTACACTATAAGCAACCGTTACAGAGGCAGTACTTTGATGTTAGCTATTACTTTTACATGGGAAGAAAGCGAACAAGAAGTTGAAGAGCGTCTTGCTAGGGGTGAGTCTTTAAAACAGTTTATAAAGAAGATAGAAAAGGAAGACAAAGAAATAAAGAATAGCGTTCGTAAGTACCGTGAAAGTCTTTTTAAACAAAAAAGAAAAGAACAGGAAATGAAAAAGAAAAAGGCTAACCAAGTTAAAAAGAAGCCACGTAGTGCTAAACAAGCCATAGAGAATTCTATGCGAGAGGGTGCTATACAAGCTTTCGAGTTAAAACTCAAAAAGCTTAGTGGTAAAGAACTTAAAGCTGAAATTGACAAGCTTGTCAAAATATAAGGTGACATAACTATGACTAATGAAATAGTAAAATACCACGAAATGACACCTGCATACTTACGCATGAAAAATTTGGAGCGTATGAAAGTCCAGTTTCCAGAATGTCAAAACTGGGATGAACTAGACTGGTACGGTGCGTTGGTTGGCGAGATTGGGGAATACGCAAATTTCCGCAAGAAATTTATTCGTGGGTCTATTAGCGAAAAAGATTTTCTTGTTAACGCAGGTAAAGAACTGGCAGACGTTCAATTGTATTTGGACTTGCTTGCAGCGTATATGGGAATTAGCGGGTTAGCTTCGATTACCGGGTTACCTGACTATACAAATGAAGTATTCTCTTTGTGTAGTTCCGATTTTCGATCAGGTAGAGAAGACCTACCTATTGTTTACGTTCTGAGTTCTAACAAGGGGAAAAATAAAAATACTTTAGACTTTAGAAGAGCGCCGTCTCCAGAAGAACTGTTAGCTTCTTTAGACATGTGCAAAACGGGTATACTGTTAAGTACCAGTTATACTAGAAATATGACAGATTGCGTTAGAATTTTTAACGTAACTCAGAATTGTTTGGAACAGTTAGCGTATTCATTGAAAATTGATTTGGTGAAAGAAGTGGTTAATAAATTTAATGAAACCTCTATGAAGATGCCAGAAGACCTACGTGTACTAATGGAGTTGAAATGAATAGAAAGCAAGTTTACGTACTAGATTATTCTACGTGGCGTAGCGGAGACATTTCAGTAAATAAAGTCGGTGAAGGAGACACGAATCTTTTAAACAAGGACGGTTATTCTTGTTGCTTAGGGCAATTTGCACAACAAAAGGGAATACGTAGACATAAACTGTTAGGTTTAACAGAACCGTGTGGTTTAGCCTACCATTTATCAAAGGTATATGATAAAAACTTTTGCGCTTCTATAAATAATGTATTTAGTAATACAGATTTAGGCGATGAACTAATCCATATTAACGATTCAAGCTTAAATCCAGCCTTGAAATTATTTACAATCAGGAGGCACTTGCACAAGGTAGGTTGTCGATTAGTAATTAAAAACATGCCGCATGACGTATCTAGGGAACTTGTGCAATTGTATAAGAAGTTCCATAAAAGAAAAGGTACACGATTATGAAAATTGCAGTACTAGATATTGATGATGTAAGTTTCAACTTACGTGACGGTATGCTTGCAGCGTTAAACAAGCATACCGGAAAAAATATGACACATGATGACTGGCATGACTATAACTTGCACGGTCGTTACGGTATTACACTGCAAGATTTTTTTGACATCCTACATAAAGAAAACGTAGTGGAAAATTCTACCCCGGAACCGTGTATTAATGTATTTACAAAAACCCTAAAGCATAACGGGTATAAAGTAGATTTTCTTTCTGCACGGGGTTGGCATAAAGACGCGCTAAACGTAACGCGTAATGCTTTCGACGAACACAAAGTTTATTACGATACGATTCACCTTGTAGATATTTCAGAAAGTAAAAAAGAGTTTATCCAACGTACTTATGGAAAAATTGATTTAATCGTTGAAGATTCTCCTACGCATTTCCATTCTATTTTTATTGAACACGAACTTTCTCACAATGGTATTCTTATAAACCGTCCTTGGAATAAGCTGTACCGGGAAGAAAACAGCCATTGTTCCGATCACTATTGGGAAAGCCTTGAACAATTGTGCCGTTTGCAAACTGCGTGGGAAAAACTACCCGTGCAAGTTATTTTATAACAACTAACTTATAAAATAGGAGTAAACATGAGCGTAGACAAAAATTCCCCTCTACTAATGTCGGCTGAAAACCCGGACGGTTGGAAGCTGGAAGAATTACTTCAAAAAATTCATGATGAATTGTTTGAGAAAAACAAAATTCTGATTGAGCGTAAACGTTCTATGGAACCGAAACAAAAATCAGTTTCGGATGTAGTGTCAAAAAATAACTTTGTAATTCTGCAAGCACTGAACTCTAGCATTGCGCACCAAAAAAATTCAATGCAGACTTTAGACATGCTTGGAAGTAATGAAGGCCCAACGGGTACTCCGCGTGTATAGCGCGGGGTAACTCTTTTCAGGAAATAACTTGGCAGGCGGCTATTCACTAATTAGGACGGGAAGACCTTACCAACCTTACCAGAATAATTAGATGCTAAATAAAAGGTTATTTCTATAAGAGAGTAAACCTAAACATAAACCCACCCGGAAAAGTGTTTAGAGTGAACCGGAAAAAACACACACCTTCCACACTCGGCCCGTAGGTAAAACTATGGGCCTTATTTTTTGCCTTTTAAAAACTGTAAAGTGAAGGTGTAATTTTCCAATTAATTTCCAATAAATGAGGTATGAAGAAATGGCGGCTAAAAAGAAAATGCCTACCGCATTAATGGTTGCTCACCAGTTTAAAAAAGACCTTGTAGAACGTGTGAGCAAAGAACTGATTTCAAATATCCAAAACATGCAGGATAATTTGACAAGGAATAATGCTGTTTACTTTGGTTCTATGGAAGCTGCTAAAGAAGCAGTTAATCTTCTTAGTACCGAGGGGTTTAAAATTCATTCGGTAGTTGCGACTACCGCGTGGCCTAACTCGTTGGAATATGTATTAGATAACAAAACTCTGGAACCAATTTGTATTATTGGTAAAAAGAAGAGCAAAACCAAAATTAAAATTGACGCTGCTTTGTTTATTCAAGTAGCTATTACTTACGGTTTTTAAAAAGGGGAAAATAATGCTCGGTCAGGATTTGATAGCTAGTCTGAATGCTAACAACAAAACTAAAGACGATACAAAAAAGAAGCCGCGTAGAAAACATCATTTTCATGCTACGGCAAAATCTAAAGTCCCTGTAGAAATTATTCAGGAAATTCGTGACGCACAGGTACGCGGGGACGCACGTGTAGAAGTACACAGACGTTACCCTGATATTAATTTCAATACGTTCCGTTGTATCTGGGAAGGTTTTACCGCAGCACACATAATCGGGAGAATGCCTAAATGATTATTTCTGCTATCTACGCAAAAGATTTGAATGGTGTTATAGGTAACGGAAGTAAACTTCCGTGGCCTTTTAATAAAGATGACATGCGTTTCTTCCAACAAAATACTTTGGGTAAACCCGTAATTGTTGGAAGAAAAACATTTGAAACTTTCCCCCAACCGCTTTACGGTCGTGTAGTTATTGTAGTTTCCAGAAGCTATGATGAAAAAATTGAACCTGAATATTTTAGAAACGCAGATCAAACAAAAATCTGTGTAGTCGAAAGAGTTAGTAGTATTGAAGAAGCTATTAGCCTAGCACATAGCTACTACAACATGGAAGAAATTTTCCGGCGTAAGATTGACGTTGCGCTGGAAAAGGAAGTACTCGACCCGAATTCCCCAACTCTGGAGTTTAAAGAAACCGTTATTATTGGCGGTGCAGAAATTTATCGTCAGTCAATTAAACTAGTTGACCGTGTTTACGAAACTGAGATTCACGGTGAGTATGAAGGTGATGTTTTTATTCCTGAAGAGGTAACTACCTTTGTTGAAAATAATATGCACACAATTCATTGTCGTGAAACCCAACCATTGTCAGAGGAAACAGTTAAGCTAACTTTCAATATTTATGGGTTGAATAGAGAGGAAGGTTAATGTCTCCGGATATAATTAATGCATGTTTTGAATTAGGTGGTGCCGCACTTAACACCATGAACATTATACAAATACGAAAAGACAAAAGTGTTCGTGGTGTTAGTGTAGTACCGACCATTATGTTTTCTATATGGGCAGTTTGGAACATGTATTATTATAGCCACCTTCATCAATATTATTCTGTAGGCGCGGCTGTACTTCTTGGAGTAGTGAATTTTACTTGGGTGTACTACTACTTTAAGTACACACCAAAAAGCATAAGTGTTAGGCGGTTGAAAAATTTTTATCGAATCAAAGGACGGGAAATAAAATGAATATGACTGATGAAACTTTTGATAGTCATTCAGCTTTTAAGAAAGCTGTAGTCGTAGCCGCTGTAAGTGCTTTGTATACGGCGAATAAAACAATTATCACTGTTGTAGTTAACGAGAAATGTGTAGTTCCAATGGAACTCGTTAACAATGGTTTTATCAATTTGAATGTTGGTATGGAAGCTGTTCAAGACTTTACTTTTGGACTTACTGAAATGACGTTTAAGGCTAGGTTTAACGGACAGTCAATGTCTTGTGTAGTCCCTTACTCACAAGTGATTCAAGTTGCAGAACCTGAATCCCCTAACGTAGTAAGTTTACCTTACGTTGAAGTTACTAAGGGCGAACAAACAAACGAACCAGAGAAAAAGAAACCTAGTTTAACGTTGGTTAAAAAAGAGGACTGACCAATGAAAAGAGAGCCGGAAAAAGTTACCATTAGTTCTTTTGAAGCCCTAGATAAAAAAATTAAAGCAACAGTTGAAGAGTTAACTACCAAAACTAAAGAAATGTTCATAGAAATAGGCGTGTGTCCTGACTGCCATGAAGTTATGCAACATTCTATTCACGAACCTATTTCGTCATGTTCTTGTGGGTGTACGGAAGACTATGGGTTACGTCCTTTGCAAGCCCTGCAAAGATTGAACTTTAGACTAAACAGGCAAGCAGAAATTAAATTCGATTTTGATAAGTTTACGAAGTTGCATGAAGACCTTGCCAATCTAGTACATGAGTTAAAGAACAATGAAGTTTCCGTTAACTGATCTACAGTATAAGAATATTTATGAATACATTACAAAACACTTTAAAACAACTGATCGAACTAAGTGTTTTAAGTGTAATGATTCTGGTGTGTTCCTGTTAGCGGCAGATCACGCAGTATATGAAGCAAAAACTTGTTCCTGCGAGGAAGGAACAATATCGGAAAAAAGAATAGTAGAAATAAAAAACGAAGAAATACTAAAACACTGGAGTTTAGGATTATGAAAATTCTTCAATCCAAGGAAGACGCTTCGATAAATATAGTTCACAACGGTTTTGAAACAAGGTTCGTACAACGAAGTGACGACTACTTCATTATTTATTTGTCTTCACAAAAAGGTTGCCAGCATAACTGCCGCATGTGTCACTTGACAGCTACAGGACAAACGAATAGTGAGTACGCGTCAGTATCTGATTTTGTAGTTCAAGTGGACAAAATTCTATATGAACTTAAACTACAGAATAAAGACTTCTCTAATATCACTAAAGTGCATTTTAATTTTATGGCACGTGGCGACATATTAGGGAACACTCATTTACCTAATGTATGGGATACAATATCGGTTAGTATAGCTGATACTATTCAAAGATTTTTTATGGAAAATGGTACACAATATTTGCAAGTACCGAAAGTTGAATTCATTATCTCTACTATTTTCCCTGAGTTAAACTTTGGAAATAACAACTTTAGGTCACGACTTAAAGAAACAGGAACACACTACGCAAACGTGTTAATGAGTTTCGCGCACTCAAAATATCCGCCACGAATTTATTATTCTATGTACAGCGTTAATGAAGACGTTAGAAAAAAGTGGTTACCTAAGTCAGTAGGTTACGACTATGCGTTACGTTTTCTAGTGGCGTATGAAAATTTGCTAAGTATTTCCTTCAAAAAAGTGGTAAACAAAATTCACCATGCTTTCATTAAAGGCGTAAACGACTCCGAAGAGGAAGCCTATAATTTGATGGCTACTTTAGAAAAGCCCGAGTTTACCAAAATAAAAAATATTGCATTCAACATTGTTCGTTATAATCCGTATGACGAAAGATACGGAGAAGAAGCAGATATTGAAACTATTAATAAAATTGTACAGATTTATAAGTCTCATGGTCACCAAGTGGACATTATTCCAAGAGTAGGGCGTGACGTGAAAGCTTCCTGTGGAATGTTTGTAGAAAGTACGGATTAATGGAAATGGAATACATAAAGGAACTGCTACCAAATTTATTTCTGCTAGGACTTTTCGTAGTATTTTTAATTGCCGTAGTAGTAATTATAAGTGTTGCGTGGCTAGTTGTAGTGTCACAGATTCTTGTAGAATTTTTTGGCACTGACGACATTAGTAAGTTAGGCGGAAAAAAATACCTGATTCTTCTTATATGCGGGCCAGCCGCTTGGGTTATCTACGGGTATGAAAGTTGGACTAGTTACTTGATGAAACGTAGTTAGGATAAACGAAAGAGGTCAGAGAAATGATGGAAGCAAACACAAAAATAGAAACTATGGAAGAAACATTTTTCAGAGTGTCTAAGCATGTAGAGTCTACAGTTGTAAAAGTAGTCCGTGAAATAAATAAGTTAAGTGACTTGGTGTATCCCTCAGTGGTTGTCGAAGATAACAACGAAAACGAGTTTTCTTTGATAAAAATTTGTAGAGACTGTTTGGCAGAACTAGAAAAATGCAACAGATATTTCGATACTAGTGAGGATGTTGTAGTTGCCGCCGATGACGTTGAGGAAATATTAAATTCAAAAGAAATTGAAGCTAACAAAACTATGTATATAGTTAACTTCATTGAATACTTGGATGTGATTAACTCGTTGGTTTCCGAAATTCACGAAAAAGTTAATGTCATTTGCACGACGTTAAATTTGCAAACGCATTATGGAGATGTTGACAATAACCCGAAAGAAAGAAGTGAAGTTAAGCGTATTTGGAGTACAGAAGTTATAGAAAGACTAAGTATGCTGCATACTCAAACAGTTTCAATTATGAAGGGTGTGATTTCTATTGAAGAAGATATTACTAGGTTTCAGATGAATGTTTCTAAATTAATAGAAAACAGTGTAAGTAAACACCCAGTACTGAGTAATCTTCTGGAAAAAGCCCAAAATAATCTGGGTGCACCTAAGACTAACGGTATTCATTTTCCCACTTAACCAAAAACCAACAGAAGAGGAAACACAAGCATGACCAATTTTACACGCGTTGCAGAAATGAACGTAGCGTTTAATAACCCGAAAGGAGACCCCCACAATATTAATTGGGAACGCATCGAAAAACAGTGCAAAAATATTCTTGATGAATATAACGAGTTGATGCGGGCTATTGAAGGTATTAAAGTTCTCCGTGAACAAGGTGGCCACATGTCACCTGAGCAAGCTAAACATTACAAACTTAAAGATGGTCAAGTGCCTTTCTATGTTCAGTTGGTAGAACATGTACGTGACGCACTTTGTGATATTCACGTATTTGGTTACGGCGCACATCACCTTATGGGTTACGACGCTGACCGTGATATGGATTCTGTTGTTGACGGTGTAATGACTCGCTTCTGTCGTGATGAAGAAGAATTGCAAGCAACAATTAAACAATGGTCGGAACACGGTATTACAGAAGTTTATGTAGAAGGTGAGTTCCCGAAAAAAGTTGTGAAGTCTGCAAAAGACCAACCTGACGCACCGAAAGGTAAATTCCTCAAGTCTATCGGTTACAGCGAGCCTGTTTTCTATGAAGCACCTTACGCAGCAGACCCTGCTTAATTGAAAATAAGTAGCCCGTAAACTTTACGGGCTACTTTTAAAAGGGTATTAACATGACCGATAAAGATAGAGAATTTTTGAAGGCGTTAAACAACGGTGCTCAAGAACTTCAAAAGACTTATAGGTTGCCAGACTCTGTAAAAGCACTGTTTAAAAAACTGGATACTTACGTTAATGAAGATAAGGATTCCTACAGTTATATTACTTGTAGGTTCATGCATGAAAATCACATGTTTACAAATTTGTGTAACTATTTAGACGACGTAGAAACATTTGTAGAGAAACTTCATAACCTGTGTGAATCTGGTGGTTACCACGGAGCAGTAGGTTTTAGCCTAGTTAGCGATGAATGTAAGACTCAAGAAACCTTGGAGTTTATTAACGGTCACGGTAAAGAAAAGTTTGAAGAATTTTTTACTAAAGTATGGGATACCGTTCAGAGGCTTAAACAAGAATATGGGCAAGCGCGATTTGACATAGCAAAAGTCAAATATAACCAAGCAAGGAGTTTTAAAAATGGACAAGCTACTTAGCAAAAGACCTACATTCATAACCTTCTCTGGAATAGACGATAGAACTGATTTAGTAAGGGCAAAAGAATTATCTAGTCGCTACCCTATTGAATTCGGTGTGTTGTTTTCGGAAAGTAATAAAGACAGTCGGTATCCTTCAAAGCAAGGTGTAGAAGAAATAGTAAAATTCGGTTTGCCGCTGTCAGCTCACATGTGTGGAAGTCTTTCTAGATCAGCAGGCGAGTATATAAGTACCTTTGGGCCGTTTGACAGAGAGTTGTTTTCTGAATTCCAACGAGTTCAGTTTAATGGTTTAAACGAACAAGAATTCGTAAACGCTGTTGAACTATACGCGTTACGATTGATGATTACGCGCAAAACAAGATTTATTTTTCAGTGTAGATTTGCAAATGGGTTTGCTGACAGCTACGCGAAAATAGTTTCGTATGAAAAACACTTGAGCCAAGTAATTAACACGCAACCTAATCTTGTCGGTATTACCAGTGCAGGGCTGGATATACTTTGTGACACTTCTGGTGGGAAAGGCACGTTCCCAAGTAGTTTTCCAAAACACCCGGAACACGATACAGTTAGAAATATTGGATACGCTGGTGGCATTAATCCAGATAATGTAGAGAAATTCATTTCCAAAATTGACTGCGACGAAACGGCGGTCTTTTACATTGATATGGAAACAGGTGTACGTACTGACGGTTGGTTTGACTTAAATAAAGTTGAATCTATATGTGAAAAAGTTTTTACGAAAGATAAACACTATGTATTTTGATAAGGAGTACATAAATAAAATGAATCCTAATGATTTTTTCTACGCTCTAGTTAAAGAAGAACAAGAAAGTAATAAAAAGTTAGTCAAAACTTATAAGATAGCTAGTTGGTTCTTTTTGTTTATTGTACTAGCCTTAGTAACGACGTTCATTTATGTTTGTGTAGTAACCGGGTATAGGGTATACGCTATTATACCGCCATGTATTATACCAGTCTCTTACATGTTTGTTTGTAACAAACGAGTTAAAGAACTTGAAACAAAGAGAATTATATAGTGAAAAATTATTACAAAACTTATTATAAAAAGTTGGCTGATAAATTTTTAACAGCCGCATTTTTTCAATTCTGCATTGTTATTTTTCTTATACTAGTAGTTTTAGTATTGAGCATACTCGGTATTAAAGGATGCTGGCCTATATTAGTTTCTACTGTGGTAGGTATTTTTTATATGTTTAAATACAACCACAAATACAAAATGTATCTAAGACTTTCACAACATACAAAATAAAATGAGGACGTGACATGGAAATTTCTCAACTTGAAACATTAATACAATCTGCTCTATTTGCGTTATCAGTAATCTCTCATGTTTTGATTTTTGTACTTCTGTTTATTGTAGTTCTAATGATTTACGGAGTCAGTATTTACAACTGGGTAGACTACAGACTAAAACTTTTCAAGTACCATAAAGAATTAAAAAACTACAATCAATATTGTAGAGGATTTCTACTTGTATACCAAAAATATGCCATAGAAGGTAAATCGCTTAGTGAAGTTGAAAACCTATTTAAGTTAGTAGACTCCGAACGCTATCATGATAGGGGAGTAATGGACGCTCTATCAGGTATGAACTTTTTATCAGAAAAAAATAAACAAGATATTAAACGTTTTATTAGCATTACAAAACCAGAAGAGCCAAAAAAGAAAAGGTAATGGTATGTCAGGTAAGCTAGGGGTTGGCTACAAAATAAGAGTGAGTAAGATTGAGGATAGAAAGGGGCAGTCTTCACACTTCAAGAAAACAGAAAAAACACAAGGTGCTACTACAGAACAAATAAAAGAAATTCGTACACTACAGAATAAAGGGTTAAAAAGATGTAAAGTAAGGGAGCAATTTCCAGACATATCAGATCACAGTTTCAAAAATATTTGGTTAGGCGTAACTGCTGCACACATTGTTCCGGATGGAGATTAGTATGAAAAAGATTATTATCATTTGCATCTTTATGTTTACTGGGTGCTCCGTGAAAAATATTTCTGAAACTGATACTTGTTCAGGTGTTACTTCGTATTCTATTGATGTTAAAGGTAACGCGAAAAACTATAAGTGCCACGAGGTCTACGGTGAATGACCAAAAGAAAGAAAAAAGATTAGGGGATAAAAATGGCAGGATATACGGGGTTGCCGACGAAGAAGAATACAACGCGCTTATTCAAAGTTTCGGAATACGCAAAGTAACCGAGTACCCTACGAAATACCCAGCGGTAGTATTTGTTTCAAGTCACCTAGACGGAAACACAAGCTTTATTAAAGTAGATATTATCGGAGTGGATACTTTACTTTCTGAGTTTAAAAAATATGGTTACCTAAAAAAAGAGGAAACTAATAATGGACAACTGGATTCCGGTAAGTAAACAACTACCAGAAGAAGACGACGAAGTATTTTACTATTTCAAACTCGTCGGAGTACACGCCGGGTATTTTACCTACGATATAATGGACCCAGAAATTTTTGATTACGATGTTGAGGAAGAAGGTCTTTACATATCACAGATTTTTTATGGACCTAGTGGAATACTAAGTGACGATGTAACCCATTGGATGCCGCGCAAGAAAGGCGATTCTTTACCTACACCACCAAATTTGCATTTTGATATTCACACAAAAACACAAGTTACTATAGGGAACGAAAAATGAGAAGCGAAGTTTCTATAGTTTTTAAAGCTGACGACAGTTTTCACGTCTTTAATAAGTTTAACAAGGAAGTAACTTCCCAGTTAGAAGCTTTTAATAGTTTGTGGTATAGCTATAACAGTCAAGACTACATAGAAGCCCCACTGGGTTATACAAAGCACAGTGGAAACATAAAACTTTCCGACATTCAAAGCTGTAAAGAAATAAACGGAACAAACTACGAAGGATTTCCTGCACTAACTGCTTTTCTAAGAGACGTAGTTAAGATAGGTAACAAGCCTTTTAATTTACGAATTCGCAATCCTAGCTATTTGTACATCTACCATTATGATTTGACCAAAGGGAAACTGAGCAGTAAACGGGTTCAATATTATGATTCAGGTAAAAGATTTTGTTTGGCTAACGGCCGAGTAATAAAATATTCCAGTCTTGATGTTTTCAAATTCCATAGAACTGGTCTGTATTGCGAATTGATAACGCGTAAAGGTATAGACAAGTCTTCTATGTTCATTACAAAAGTATTCGCACGTTATCGTAAGCTTTCTAAATTTAGACCGTGAACCTAACTCTAACTATAGGTGAATCATGACAACGTATTCAGATATAATACTAAACGTCTTAGTAACAGTTTGCAGTTTGTGGTTTTTATTTGGAACGGCTTTTGTATTTATAGATGACTTCAACCTATTTAAAAATACAAACATAAGAGACACGTATAAAAAGTTACTTGTTACCTTAATTGTATTCGGGCCAGTGGGTTTAGTTTTCCACTTGTTTGTACTGCTAGTTTCAACTTCCATAAGTAAGCTTGAAAAAAATTCTAATTAATACTACTGGAGAAAAGACAATGGCGATTATTGAATACGACGTTCATGAGTTCTGCGAAAAGTATGACCACTACATTAGGTTGTATGTAAACGAAGACAAAAGCACACACGATGAAATAGTAGTTGGCTATGAATTGTGGAAGAAAGATAACAAAACAAAAAGCTTGACTCAGCAGGTAGCTGACATAACTGCAAGACATATTTCAAATTATATGAGTAAGCATTTAAATTTGATGTTTAACACGCCGAGCAAGAAAATAAAAACTGAAGAAATTGCAAAGCAAGTAAATGGTTTGAGACAAATAAAATTTCAAGAACCTGAATTTACTAGTATTCGGCTTCGACACCTCATTCCATTGAACACAGAAGTGTACTGTGTTTATTTGAATATGTATATGCATCCGGATAGAGCCTTCTCTGTTGAAGTGTTTACGGGGTTTGTTCACAGTGTGAGTTTAGCTACTGCGTATAACGACGTTGACTACGAAGTAACTTACGCGATAGCTAACAGATCATCTAAACAAATTTTGGTTAACGTAACTGATACCTGTTTTCAAGGTAATGGAAATTTCCGCGTCTTTAAAACAAAAGAAGAGCGCGACAAATTTCTAGAAGTTAATAATCTACTTGATATTAAATACGTAAAGGAAGACTAATGAAACTGCTACTTATTTCTACCTATGTTCAAAATTTAATGGTAGACCTGCAAAATGGAAAAGAAACTAAGTCAGAACTACTTGGAGTGCTGCAAGATATTAATACCAGCATCCACTGTTTCTATTCTGCAAGTAAGAACAAGAAAATTTCAAACACTATGAATGAAACGTGTTTGAGAAATCAAATGGGTGTACCTTTCTCTGTAGACTTTGTTTTTAGCAACGGTACTTTTGGTATAGATACGGACGGTGAGACAACCACTCTGGTTAACTTTAAACTAAAAAGAGAGTTTAAAGAGAAATACTCCAAATGGTATACTCACGGGTTTACAGAAGTTAACGCGCTAAAGATTCAAGAAAACTACTTAGACATTATTGAAAACGAAGATAGCTTAATCCGGTTTATTGACAATAATACTAATTTAATAGAGTTAATGAACCAAGTAGTTCCTAAGTTTATGGAATATAAATAAGGTGGTATAAGATGTTTAGTAAGCAAACTTCGTTTTCAGTAATAGCGGTCGGGGTTATCTTTTTTGCAGTGTTTGGTATCTTCGCCAACAAGCAATACGAAAAGTATCAAGAAAAACGTAACAAGTTAACTTTAGACTTAGACGAAGTAGAAGTAGTTCAGTCTAGCTTACAAACTACTTGCGACGGAATTTGGCCAGAGCAAAATTTTGCAAACAAATTTGTTAAGCCTATTTACCAAGCGTATAAAAAAGATATGCCTAGTAGCACAATGGATTACGAAAACTTTCATTCTGTAGCTTTTACGGAAGTTGAAGTTATAGAAGACGGAGAACTAGTCCGTTGTCAAGCTACTGTAATATTATTACTGCATGACATTAATAAAGGGAACACAAAATTTTTGATGTACATTAAGTATTCTCCAAATATGAATAACTTTTCATTCAACATAGAAAAGGAGAAAACGTATTCAAATGTTTTTGAAAGTGCGTTGGCTTCATTAAATAGAAAACAGTTCGTTGCGTTGTATAAAATGGCGCAAGAAAAAATTAAATAATAAAAAGGCCAGTCGGGTTTTCCCGCTGGCCTTTTTTTGTGCCTGAATTTCCCGCCTATTTTACCGGGCTACCCGGTGCCCACCCCCATTACCTAGATTCCCCTAAATAAACCCCGTAGCTAAACACCCTATAAAACAAGGCCATTCAGGGCGTCTGTATAGCGTCAGGGCGGACGATTTAACCCCTACCCGGTAGGGTAGCATACCCCAACACCCTAAATAGCCTTAAAACGCCATACAGAGCCTCTGAGGGTTGGTCAAAAAATGACCAATTTCAGGGGTCAGGGGCCGGTAGTACCCCGGAAATCAGGCAATAAAAAAGCCGGGAATTCCCGGCTTTTAGTTATTCAAAATTTGGAATTGGAAAATCAATCATATCAATTTCTTTTCCTGCTAAATAATGTGTGCAATCAGTAAGGTATCGAATTTTTCCATTCAGTAAAAATAAATGACAACAGTAGTTTTCAGTTTCATTTTTGTATGGTGCTGTAAGTTTTATAGACGGCTGCACAGTAACTGGGTCAGTAGAAATTAATTTCCAAGACTTATTATTTGTATAACCATCATGAGTATAAAACGCGTGTGGACTATCACAGGCTACACACCAGAATGAATAGCCCACAACTGCGTTATAAAGTGAAGAACGAACCTCTTTAAGTTTCATAGCGAATACTCACTGCTATTTATTTATTATAGGTATAGTCGGTTAGTTCAGATTTTAAAAACCGTAAGTGCGTACACCGCTTTCTTTAAGTTCAGTAGCTTTATCAATTGATATAGTGTTGTTTCGGTAGAAAGATTCAAACTGCTTTCTAGCTTTAGTAACATCTACAGTAATAGAAGAGAATTGACCTTTAAGTTTCTTTGGGACAATTGACGCATCCCAAAAATAAAGCTGACGGCCTTTATCTGACCACGCTTCAAAACGGTAAGTTTTTTCTTTACCTTTAGGACGAATACAGATAGCTACAGGTAAACGTTTCTTACCTGCTTTCAATAACGCTGCTGCTCTATGACGACCTTCGTGACCAACAACTTTACCAGTCATGTCACCTAATTCGTCAACTTCAATATTCAAGAACGGCATGATTATATTTTGTCTGGTTCTAATAGATTTCAAATAAACGTCTAACGGTTGGGCGTTGTCTATAATCTCTTTTTTACTTTGAGCATTGGTAGTAGTTAAATTCAAAAAATCTTCTACGTCCATTACCATGTAACCAATACATTTATTATCTTTGGCTACTACTTTTTGGTAAGGGTGAATTGGTAAATCATACGGGGCCGCAGTTTCCTTCTTACAGTCTTTTTCCATCGCGTCTAAACGCGTGTAATAATCATCGCATTCTGCAAGATGGTCTTTAGCAATCCTCTTTGAAATAAAAGGATTATCCGTATGTTCCATTTCTACTTCTACACCACGTTCCAATTCGTCTGAATCAAATTCAGTATCTGGAACATCGTTGTGCTTACCTACTTTAGCAGCGGTAACAGAAGTTCGTGGAATCCAAGCAGGTACACGTAACCCCAAGTTAGTAAAGAAATCCGCCTGCACTTTAGGGTCAATATAATTTTGAATAGCTGTAGTAGAAGTAACTTTGTCTCCTACACTATGGACTAAAACTTCACCCACTTTTTTCATCGCGTCTTTATACCAAGCTTCTACTTTAGACTGAACCGCAGTAGTCTTAGTAAACGGCGAAGATTTAAGAACGTCTAATGCTACTTTTGTTCCAAGCAAATGACGCATGTGGTGTAGTTTAGCATTAGGCTCACCTGAAATAGTTTTCAAGTATTTGCCAGTAGAAGAAACAGGTAAAGTTTTTATTACACCTTTTTGAGTTGTGGAATTATACGTCCACAAGTCATCATTAGGGGAACCTTGCGCTTTCTTCTCAGTAAGCAGTTTAATAAGACGTTTGTTAACAGGGTTGTCGCCCTTGATAACATGTTTCTGGTTTGCGCCTTTTTTGCCAACGTAAGTTATGACTGCTTGGTTGCCATTAATTTTTACGTGTTTGTTTTTAAGTGTAGTAATACCAGTAGCTTGTTGACCAGAACCAGAACGAGCACCGAACATATACATTAACTGTATTTGTGCAGCTTTCATTTTGGTTTTTTCGCTGCCGGTTTTTAAATCCGTCAGCCATTTCTTTTGAATGATATTGATATTTTTTTCTAAATTACTAACGTGTGTAAATTTCTTAGCTGTTTTTTCTTCTTTAAACTTCGTGGTATAGAAATAGGCTTGACCCATCGGCGTAGCAGACGTGAATACGTAGCTATCATCTTTTTTATCATTGTACGTTGGGTTCATTATTACTGTGCCAGAAGGTCTACCTTTAATTAGGATACCTTGTGTAGTGTAATAATTAAGTTGATCGTCAATAAACCCATCAAAGCCACTAGGTAAATTATGCTGAATACCTTCTTTAGTCAAAGCAGTAATAAGCTTTTTGTAATCAACATAAGTTTTACCAGAGGCGCGCACGTATTGCTTAATGAAGTCTTTAAATACTTGGTTGTATTCACGACGCAAAGCTAGATATTGTTTGTATTCCTCTGGGTATTTTGCACGTACTTTTTCTGCATCTTCAACGGTAATAACTGTAGAAGCTTTACTAGTAAGTTTCCTAACAAGTTTTTCAAGCTTGGATTTAATCTCAGTTTGAGACGACTTGGAAACTTCACCAGAATTTAAACTGGTTTTGTGGAACGCAGCATTTAACATAGGGTCTTTCAACATAGATACGCGTCTATCTATGTTTTTCAATGCAGTCTCTGACCCGCGTTTAAAATATGAAATAAATGATTTAAATAAACCAAGTTCCTCTTTAGATATAGTAGTGTTTCTTTCTAACGCTCGCTTATTTTTATTCATAGCGTCAGCTAACTTAACTAACCACTCGTTATCTTTTTCTGTGTACGCTCTACCAGAACTAATGTTGTCCATCAAACGAGTAAGTGCGAGTTTAGGAATTTTGTGCTGAATAAAAAAATCTTCGGCACTAGAGTAAAGACTCTTAACCTTAGTTCGTATAGCAGCCGGTGCAGGGCTGTCGGTATCAGTAAACACAAGAATAAGATACAAAATTTTCAGAGCATCTGACGTAGAATAATCACCACGTTTATTTAAAGCCACTTCTAAAAACCTCGCTACTAACATAGACGCTTTAGTTTTGTTTTTACGTTGTGCTCTCATTGCGTTTCTAGATGGTTTACGGTACGTCTTAGTCTTAGGTTTTTTCTTTTCCTTTTTACGTTCAGTTTCCTGCCTTTGTTCATCATTTATCTCTTGAAGAGTTTTGACAGTCTCGACATTTTTTGGCGGCTTCGGCTTGAACGCTTTTTTAACTGGGTCTAAAGGTGCAGTAGGTACGTCACCTGTATTAAACTCGGAATCCGGGTGTTCCCGTAAATATTCTTTTTGTTCTTTAGGTGACATTTCGTAAAACCATTTGTGCAAAGCTTTAATCCCAACAAGAGGCGGCTTTGCAGTTTTTTTAGCAACGTCTGTAATATCTCGCGTACTAACTTTATCAAGCCCGATAGTCTCCGCTACTGGAGTACCTAACGGGCCTAATAAACCAGTCATGCCAGTGTGTACAGCAACATCAAGTATTTTGGACTTATCAATGGCGTCAGCAAGTTTTTCACCAGCTTTACTAGCTGCTTTTTTAGTAAGGTTTAGAATTTTATTTTCTTTAACGTCGTCTTCGTCTGCCATTTTAGTCACCTATAAATTATTTTAACAAACCTTTCGACTTCGCGGCTTTAACTGTTTTAGCGTAATGATGTGGGTCACTTAAATTACGAATAGCTT
Source organism: Balneolaceae bacterium (assembly GCA_041656135.1). Classification (GTDB taxonomy): domain Bacteria; phylum Bacteroidota; class Rhodothermia; order Balneolales; family Balneolaceae; genus Balneola. Next base: position 20,695 of record JBBAEC010000036.1, read on the forward strand.
TAGCCAATACAGTATCAATGTTAGCGTGATGTCTAGACTGATTAACAACAGATTTCTTTTTGCCTGTTACGGTTCTAACGTAAGCTTCACTAGCATCACCGTAGTCACGCCCAAGCAATTTAGGTTTAACTAAACCAGACTGCGGTAATTTCGTAGCAGACGCGAATTGTTCCTCGCCACCAAAACCTTCGTCACCTTCATCCTCGCCACCGAGTTCTTTAGAAACTCTGTCTTGGTATTCAGCGAAAATTTTACGCTGCTCCAAGTCATCATCCAGTTCACTCTCAATTTGTTCCAGAGATAAACCAGACGCAGCAGCAAACATGCGTAACGGAATCGGCACACCTTTCTCAGAAAGGAAATTCAACATTTCAATTGCTTGTTGATCGTTCATCGGTTCCAAAGATTTATGCCAATGAACTTTCGGTATGCGGTATTGAGAAGCATCGCGTACTTTAAAATGCAGAGTACGGGATTTATTTTGCTTCGTGTCTTCATGTTTAAACTTATTAATTGCGGCAATAACCGGGAATAACTTGTTGTAATAAAGGCGTTGCGTAAATGAATTACGGTCGTACTTCAAGTTTTCCAAGTAAACAGTTAAGTTAACTTCCGCAGTGTTATGAACAATAATACCATTCGCAACAAATGCGGGTTCTTTACCTTTTTCCATGGAAATATCGTAAACATGCTGCTTACCGTTATCTACTATGGAAGTAATCGGTACGTATTTATATCGAAGTTTTAATAAATGAACTAATTTACCGTGTTCTACCTTAGAAATTTTCTTAAAGTCTTGCAGAAACTGTTTATAGTCTCCACGGGTAAACTTATCGTATAAGAAACATTTATCTGAGTTGCACGGGTTTTTCCACCCGCGAATAAGTATTTCAGTACCTTCGTCATTAACGAATATCGTACCATGTCGGTCATGTTTAACCTTTCGTGATTTAATAAAGTCTGCAAAATAACTATTTGGAAACCCGAAGGAGTTCCTTGCTTTATTGCTAGGCATTTTAGTAAAAGACTTCGCTTTCAGATAAGGTGCAACCAAGTCAGAAAGTTCACTGGCAAACTCACTATCTGCGTATATAGTCTTTACACCTGAAGTTTTGTTTATAGATACTTTGGTAACGATACCGAAAGAAGACAGTAAAGATTGCATCTGAGAAATTAATTCATTAGATACAGAGCTAATATTTATACGATTGCGACCCATATTCCCGTCACAATCAATATAAGCTGCAATGAAAGCTAACTGCGTTTTACGATCAGCTTGCAGCACACTCCAAGGAATTACCTTGTTATGTGACGCGCTTTTATCTTCTTCTTTCTTCGTAACTATACCTAACTCGCCAAGCCATTCAACAAGCGTTTTAGAGTTAACTATGTAGTCAAAACAGTCTTTACGACCTTCTTTACTATTACGTTGGTACTTACAAACATTGATATTGAAAATGTCGGACAAATAATTTTCGTAGGCTTCTAAAATGTTTTTGTCCGTATTAGTAAAACCAATACGATCCATACGTAAATCAGGATCAACCGAAATGTAACCTTCAGAAACTATGCAACCAAGTAGATAGCCTAATTTAGAATTCATAAATTTAGGCGCTTTCAAAATATTACGCGCACGGGAAGAGTTTGCGTGTACCGGAGGTACAGACAATTCCAGAGGTAATTTCTTATTAGCTTTAACTAATTTATCCGTTGGCATACAAACCAAATAACCTTCTTTAAGGTCTTTTGCCTGTACCCAAGCAGTTTCATTACCGTTAAATACAAGTACAGGGTGAATATCGGTACATTTAATTTCTGGTCCGCTTTCTGTAGTAATTTTCAAAGTCGGTGCATAACCACTATACAACCATTTAACTGCTTTTTCTGGTTGGTAGCGCCCACTTACTTTTATATTAATATCTTGCTGTTTTTTCTTACTACCTTTATTAGAAAGTTGTTCAATTGGAATTAACCCGTTCTCTGTAGAAATAAGGGTGTCTCCAGTTAAACAGGCGTAGTTGATGTCACCAGACAAAAATGATTCACTGATATTCAAACCGCGTAATTTCATAGCGGTAGTTTGATCGTAAATATCAGTAATCTTAAAGAAGTCACCACCCTGTCTAATTTCTTGAGTGTTAATTCCATTTCGTGTGGTAATAATCGGGCCTAACGGGTCCAAGTCACCTTTCTGGAATAACTCAGTGATTGCAGTCATTTCTTCGGCAGTTGGTTCCCATACACCTTCGATACCCGCCTGCACATGCATAGCTGCGCGCATACGACGAGACGTTTCAACTAAAGTACCACGGAATAAAAGTTTTTCCAGCAAATAAATAGGAAGAATGCGGCGGAAATAAGAAGTAGGTCTATTTCTATCGTGAGTGAAACGACCTAAATAAAGTGTAGTCAACGGGTCAAGTTGAAAATCACCTTCCAGCATATTGTTGATAAGCTTTTGAGGGATGTGTTTTCTTAACTTAACAATTTGTTCATCGTCACTTTCTAAAAAGTTTCTGAGTTCTTTACTTGGACGTACAGTAACTACAGGGTCAATTGAAGTGAATGGTGAATACTGAATGGTGCACTGTTCCAATTCATAAGGAATCATATCAGTAAAGGCTTTTGACCTTTCGTCAAAAACCATTGTTGCGCAGAATTCACCGAAAATTAATTCGTTAGCACGAATAAAAGCGTGGTTGTTTTTTAATTGAAGACGCTCAATTGCAGACGTGTAAATTTCTAGTTCATCTTCTGGGCAACCTGTTAAAGACAGATCAGAAAAAGGAAGCGTAGAAGCAAAGTCTACAGCAGAACCAGCTACACTATCATAGTTGTACATATCTCTATAAAAATGGCGAAGTTGGGTATCTTGTTTGTCGTTAATAATACCCAACAACATTGTGTCCATATTAGCACGTTGGTTCATGCCAATACCGGACACACTCATACCGCCACCACCGCCACCTAATCCAGCAACGTTAGCAGTTTCTACATTACGAGACATAACACCTGCTTTACGCGTTGAATCTCTTTCGTAAGAGGCAACAATTTTTTTAGTGCCGCCTGAATTTGAGACACCTAGAGTTCGGTTATTTACCTTAATCATTTTTATACCTTCTCGGTTTGTTCAGGTACAGGTAAAGAAATTCTGTGACGAATACACGTGTAAGTAGAAACACCGTTAGCTTTTAAAATTGGCATCTTGGTATTACATTCTGGGCAATACTGAGTATCCACAATTTTAGAAGTAGTGTTAATTGTTTCGTTCTGTTTTAAGTCGAAAGGAGATTTTAAATTCATTTTCATTACCTCATAAATTACATGGATGCGCCAATTGCCCGGCCTTTGATAACTGCTACGTTTACGCCACCACCAGAGGACTGAGTGCCGGTTACACCAACGACAGCTCTATGTGATTGCTTTCTAGGTTTAAAATATTTATCGTACTTTTCGTTTAACAAGAAACGAAAGCCTAATGCAACAGCACGGAAAACATCGTCAGTTCTGTTATCTCCTTTATCTACGGTTTTCATTTTGTCTACTACAGTAGAAAACTGATTGCGTAAGTGAGAAACAGGTTTTCCTCGAAATACTTCTGGGTAATCTGATTTTGGAATAATGCAATCTTCTTCTGAGAGTTCCAATTTAGGGAACACCATTAAACCTTCATCTTGCACGTAAGACCTCATTGCTATGAAGTCTATATATTTTAGTGAATAAACTTCTGTAAATAAAAGGGAAGGGTTTTCTTCTTCTGCTACAGATAAAGTTGCAAGAGACTGCCAACGGTCAGCAACAATACCACGTATATCGAACTCTTTAATAATCAAAGGTAACAAACGTTTAATGATCTTACCTTGGCTAATAGTTGTTTTATTTTTCTCCGGCATTATTTCAATAACAGCCAGCGTTTCAATTTTATTCTGGCTACGCTGCATAATAGCCATACCAAAACTGTTATTACTATGACCAGCGTCTAAAGCCAAAATAGTTCCATTAGGAGAAAGACCGGCTGTATTAATTCCAGTTACTTCCGGATAGATATACGCTTTTTCTCGTTTGCGAACAATAATTTCTTTGTATTCAATTTTATTTTTAAGAGTACCAAAACAAGCATTAATTTTCCCTGAGTTCGTAAAGAACGGGTTAGCATTCTCTGGCGGGATAGCTGCGTAGTCACGGTCAGCCATAACAGGGTCATCTAAATAGGCTTGCATAATTACTTCAGATTTTCTTGGAACCTTCGGGTTAATTTCCCAAGTAGGTGTATGAATAGACAAAACTGTTTTTGAAAATTCGTTTTTCTTGAAGCGAGTAAACAAAGGTCCGCTTACGGAAGCCGGAGAAGAAACGTTAAGCGCCATAGACGGCATAATGGTGTCGTATTTACCTGAGCGTAAATAATCATACGCAGACTGCCGCATGGTCAAACAAGAGCGATCTAACGCTTCCCAAATTTTTGTACCAGATACAGTAATCTTATCACCGTCTTCTGACATGTGGTCCATTTCGTCGATAGAAAATAACCAACGAGTTTTACCACGCAATTTACCTTTGTGCGGAACTTCCGGTTGCAAAAAGATTTTGCGATGGCGGTATCTTACATAGGTATCTTTCTTCTTGTAAATCTCAACACCGTATTTCTTTTCGTAGTACTTCATTAATTCATGGTATTCATCGAACCACATGGAGTTTTCAATTGCATCCATGATTGGTTCCCAAAGCAACGTCATAACACTAGATAACGACATAGCAACAAAAGAAGCTACTAGCGTTACGTTAGACAAGCCGGTATAAAATTCAGCAGGTCTTTGCAGCTTCAACATTTTGTGAAGAAGATAAGTACTTGCGAAAGAAACGCCTATTGATTTTCCCGAATTATGGGAAACAAAACCGTTAGACCAGAACTGGTGGGTATCTGGCAAGGTAAAATCATAAGTAATTTTCGGTTTCTTGGATACAGAAACTTTATCTACCTTGGAGAAAAGACAGTCTTCTTCAAGAATTATTTCTTTGAGGTAAGAATATTCATGTTTTTGTTCAACATTAAATAAATGGCAATATTTGTCTAGAACAAAAAATAGTTTAACCGCTCTCTGACGTGATAAACCTACATTGTCCGCCGTAAGTCTTTTGTATAAGTCTTCAATAAACATTGGGTTGGTAGTATCTTTACGTGCACGGTATTTAGAACCTAACACAGCAGACTTACCTAATGAAGCCCGTTTTCTGCGAATTTTATTATCTGCGTTGTTAGACGGAAAAACTTCTAAATAATTAAGACTATCAATAAAAGATAATAAACGCTGTTTAATACAGGCTGGAATCTTGTCATAAAAATAGGGCATGTCAGTGACACGTTCTGAGTTAGACTTTACTAATTTAGAAAGCGACGCTATTTTTCTTTCACTAAAGAAACCAATTTCTTTTTCAAATACTTCCAAGAATTTATTACCTTGGATAGATAATTCGTAGCTATTCTTTTGAACTTGTTTTTCAGACCCGTTGGTGGCCCATGTTTTACGTTTACGAATTCTAGTTACAATACCTATGTTTAATAACATAGCTTGAATTTCGTAAATAAGATTTTTACTTAAAGAAGTGCAAGTGACGGAGGCTTTTTCTACAGTCCCGTCACCTTCAAAGTAAGCCCGTAAGAAAGAAGTCTGTATAGTCTTTGAACCAGACAAAATACTTTGAGGTACATGTTTACTCTTTGACTTTAATTCTGTATTTAAACCAAGTGAACGCAGTTTATCAATAGTTCTCTGTCCACCACCGATACGAATACCTTTGATAACACCTTTATGTTTCTGGAAGGTGACAGCATTTTTACTAACTAAACCAGACAAACAATTTCTAGTGTAATCCAGTAAATTCACGTCGAGGTTACTAATATAGTTTTTATAACCTTCCGCTACCCATAAACCGAAAACAAAAGCCAGTTTTTCGTCTAACCGGGTGTTATCAACACTAGTTACTTTATTTCCATACACCTGAGTGTTGTATTTAATCTTCACGTAATCATCAGTGGTTATATCTTTTAATTTTTTGAAACGATCAATCAAATAAAGAGGGTGGTCACTAGTACCCTCTATAACATATCCATGTTTAGTAGTTACTTTAATAGTATGTTCTGCCTTTGATACATAGAAATCAGATGTGCTTTCCATGCCAGTTTTGGCGTTGTGTACTGGCATAGAGAAACTATTAAACCCTGTTTGCATACCAGTCGCGTATTTATCAATACGTACTAAGCCTTCATGAGTCAGTACAAGAGTGTTACCGACTACACAACGTTGCCCGCATATCTGAACTAGTTCCTGATAAATATTAAGCTTATCTTTCTTAAATGCTTTCGAGCGATGCAGTCCGCACTTCGGACAAACACCCCAACGGAATAAAGTAATCTTTTTTGAAAAGTAACTTGGTTTAGCATCTACAGGTAAACTTAAAATACTATCTTGATATTTCTTTTTCGTACACTTCGGACATATCTCGCCAAATAATTTAGAGTACATCCACATTTGTCGAGCGAACGGTTTAATTGTTTTAAAACCGTAATAAGGGTCATAGCAGAATTCAAAGAAATTCGCCATTTCCGGTATTTCAGAATCATTAATATGTAAGTCCGGAGCAATAACATTATTGTCGTTTAAAACTTGGTCTAACTTATCCATTAAAGAACCAACAGCGTCTTCATGTTCTTTATCGTCTAAGTCAGCATAACGGTCAGCGATGGACTTTCTTACTTTACCACCAGAATAAACGAATTCTTCTGCCGATGAAAAGTCTTGACCTAATTCAATATGCTTTTGTGCAGTCATTACGTTTTCGTATTTACTGCAAATATAATCAATTCCTTTTTTGCTTTTTTTGCAACTCAAGAATTTCGCGCAGTTTAGGCAGGATTCTTTCATAAGCTTGTTCCACAGATAATCGGCTGTTTAAAGATGGGTTGATATTCTGAGGAATTAAATGCTTTTCCATAATAGGAAGTAATTCACTTGGTGGGGTGTCAAGTAATTCGCCTAAGAACCTAAAAGTTTTGGCATTTAATACATCGCGCCATAAACTTTTCTGTGCCTCGTAAGAAACATTTAATTCGCTAATTGGTATGTCTAAAATTAGCGATAATTTCTCTTTTGACCTTTCAAGAGCACTGTTAAATGCCAGCTCTTTTGGTGCTATTTCTTCAATAAGAAAATCGGTTATTTTTTGAATATTATCGTCAAGTGACCCGATGAATTTCTTTTTATCCTTTTTCTTTACGTGCTGTATTTTAGCAGTATTTATATTTAAGTTTTCAATACTTTCTTGTTCTAGTTGTTCGTGGACTTTTTCTAATTCAAGTAAATCATCCATAATGTTTGGATAATTAGAAGAAGCCTTAGAATTAATCTCAATAATGTTAGGGTCAACTCTTTCAGAACCGAGCACAAAAACAGAAAAGCCCGTGGATTTCTCTACAGGCTTTTTCTTTACTACAGTAACAGTAGTTTCTAGTGTACCCGTTTCTTCAATTTCCGCCAGACGACTTTCTAATGACGAAGTAATTAGGGCTTTGGGCGCACCATCCGATCCTTTACCTAAAACCACCGCCTCTGTATCGTCTTCCCAAAGTTTTTCTATTTCCGAGTTATCTTCATTTGGTTGCTTTACAGATAACGATATTGGAGTTTTGCTTTTCATATAAACCTCAGTTTATTCGTCAGCCGCAGACATGTAAGTTGATTTCTTTTTACTGGTTTTATCACCATTATTTTCTGACTTATCTTTCTGCAACACAGATTGGTCAATATCAAATACACGATAATTGTTGTCATCGTAGCCTAAAGCGAAATCGAATAATTTTTGGTTACGTGCCTTCTCTTGAGTAATATGCATAATTTTCTGTTTACGTGTATCCTCGGTAGCAACCCACGTCCACATATTATTAGCGTGTTCTTTTAATGCTTTTGAATATCTAAGTTCTTTTTCGTTATTTATCTGAGCGAGCATAACGCAAACAGTATTATTTTTCTTCGCCCAGATTTTCCCTTCCCACGCAGCCTCTTCTAATTCTTTCCACTGATCTTTCTTACCCCGTAGTTTCAAAAGGGAAAGGTAATCAACAACTACTGCACGTGGTTTGAAAGGGGTAACTGTAAGAAGAGCGTCAGTAAAAGTAATTCCGTCGTAAGGTGCAAAAATAGAAAAGCGAGTTCCTTGCTTTTTCAGATTTTTAGCCCATTTCTTGTATTCCTTCATAATAATTTCTCGGTGCCGATTTTTCAGCTTCGCGTGTTTAATCAGAGCCAAATCAATACCAGAAATATTTGCAAGAATACGTTCAAACGTTTCTTCTTCATTCATTTCCAGAGGAATATAAAAAACGTCTTCATTACCTATTGTTGCCATGTTATTTGCAAGCTGCAAAGCCAACGACGTTTTACCGCCGCCTGTGTTACCAGCTAACGCTACCAAACTACCGTAAGCTAAACCGCAATTAACTGAATCAAAACAATCGAATCCAGTTGGTATCATATCTGGTTGTTCTTTATGCAACAATTTTTTAACCAGACTAACAGTATTATTATTCTTGCCTGTATGGAAAATTTCATTGGTATGATTGTTAGTACGAATACCAGACATTCGTTCAGCAACAATTTCTACCAGTTCGTCAATATCAATTTTGTCTTCGGAAAGACGCTCGCTCAAATCATCCGAAATAAAATAAAGGGCACGAGCTTTTCTGAAAGTGTCAAGTTTGTGTACTAGCTTTTCACTTTTACGAATGTCAGAGTCTTCAATTTTAATTCTCTTTAACGCAGAGCGTGTTGTCTCAGAAATAATAGGGTCATGAACCATTTCATCGAAACTTGGAATCTGAGAATCTTTTTGAACTAATGTACACAGACGATTAAATACTTCTTTTCCAGAATCTGTATGGAAGTGATCGTCTTTAAGGGATGCTAGAGTTTTGTATTTCTTTTTGCCTTCGGTATCGAAAACCAAACGCAAAGCTTTTAATTCCAGTTTACCGTCGAACAATTTCATATTAAAGTCTCTTCACAATTTTTTGTGCGGTTTCTGTTTTTGCTTGTCCGTGTTTATTGGTATATGATTTCGATTGCACAAAAGTACATCCGTGAAACTGCATACCTATTTTTTCATGCATAAAGGCTAGAGGGTCTGCACCAGAAACAACAAGTATGCGTGGAATTCCCCGGTGTCTGTAAAGCAAGTCCCTAACCTTTTCAATTTTTATTTTAGTAGAATCTATATGCAAGTTAGATACTACCAAAAGAGAAGGTGAAGAAACGGATAGTTTGTTTTCCAGAGACGCCGCAACCCATTGAGGAAAACTAACTGAACTATTCTGACTTTTAAGTGCCTTGACGAACAAACAAGCCGCAATTAAATGTGCTTGTTCGTCATGTGGCATACCACTAATGCAATATAAGTATGGACCGTGAAACGGGTCATCATATACACGGTTAATAAATTCTATCTGGCGTTCTGCACTAATGGTTTTTTTCTTGACCATATAAGAGGATGTCTTGAAAGTTTTAACCCTAT
>JBBAEC010000037.1:0-30068 GCA_041656135.1 Balneolaceae bacterium
ATTCATGATAATAATGAAAGGAGAACCCCTGCAAAATTTATCAACGATTTTCTTATGTTAGAGCCAGAACAAAGGAAAAAGATCACAATTTTTGACAACGGAAAATAACTAATAACGGTCAACCCCAGTCAGGGAAGTACAATTTTCAAACTCGACTCAACAACTAGAATCCAAAAGTTTATGCCCTTATCCCACGTCACGAAGTTTGCTTATCTATAAATCAGTTCTTACACAAATAACCAATACTATTCCAAAAGTAAGCCATTGCCAACGAACAGATACCAAAAAGAACGCTCCTTAAAGTGAATCTTGCTAGAATTTCGGTGGATTTGAACGCTTCTTTTTAAAGACAATCTTACCCACCGATGCCAATATTTTATCTGAATACCCCGAGATAAATCTCGGGGCTATAAATATTTTGGTGAGCAAATTTTCTCCTCAAATGCTAATCTTTATACACATCTTTTGCGATTAGAAAGATAAACAAGGGGACATTTCCTGATCTATTTTACACTATTGCTTGAAAGGCAATGCCGACCGTAGGGAGGCTAGGAAGAATATAAAAGGAATCTGTCATCCTGAACAAGACGACCGATAGGAAGTCGCCGTGAAGGATCTCGGTGAATCAACATGGGATTTTTAACAACGATGGAGTTGAAAACCCATTGCCCAGAACGAAGCGAATGCGGAGTCCCGAGATTCGGGATCAGGAGACCCTTCGTTCATTCGTTTCCTCCGATTATCATCAGAGTTCACTCATTCCTCAGGGTGACAGGGCTGTTGTGTATTTTCTAATGCCGCCGCTGGCGTCAATGACGGTTCCCGTCATGTAGTTCGAATAGATGTATGATATAGAAAAATATGTGTATTGAGATTACCGTTTGGAGGGAGACCGAAATCAAGCCTGTTTGATTTCAGAGGGAGGACTTTTGATCGTACTGTTCGCCTAGTAATACTTTACTCAAACTTGCCTTCCATTTGTAGGCGGATGGTAAAGGAATTAGCAATTCTGCCAGCCATTTCTTTAACGAACTCGGCTCTTTCTCCCTTAAAATGCTCGTTAACGTTGGCTACCCATAAACCATACCATATATTGAAATCCCCTTTCTCAATAGGCAGCGGCAAGTGCTGCCTAAATGGTCTGCCTTTATACCGACCTGTGTGAAATACTAAGTTTGACCAAAAGTCTACCATGTTGGGTAAATGTTTATCCCAATCCACTTTGGCATAATCGTTGAATATGTATCCTAGGCGGTCGTCTTCTACAACTTTTGCATAGAAAGAGTGTACTAGCGTTTTTATATCTGCATCGTTGGTGATGTCAGTCATAGCATGTTTATTTTAATTAAGACATTGAGCTCTTAATACTAATGAATTAATACCACATTCGAAATATCTATTTTGATTTTGAACGTACTTTATTGGGTAAAATCTATAGTCTGTAGACAAGTAATGCCCTACTTAATTATTTGATTTGATATAAATATCAATATTTAGCACTTCCATTAATAATTAAGTATACTAAACTAAGTCCTTAAAGTGTGTTAGTTGTACATGTACAAACTATTACAGTATACCAATTCGATTCAACTCGAATCTTGTCTTTACAAGAAACACATACTAATTGTATTCATTTAATTAACCATGTTTACGATGATTAGATTTAAGCTATCCGTTCTTGTTTTCATACTTACTTTTATCCCTATTCTAGGAATGACGCAGTATAGTACTGTAAATGAGTCGAAAAATTTGAAATCAAGTGTAAGAATTTCAGCTTCTACTCAACTATTATTGCAACGAAACTCGGATAATTTTTCCAATTCTCCTGTGTTTGCCGACCAGAATAAGCTTTTTTTCCATAACCCAGTTTATGGAATTAACCTTGAATGGTATGGTTGGGCTAATATTGCTCTGAATCCCCGAATTTCATACTCCAGTGGCTCAGCTTCTGAATCTCTAAATCTGTCGGGTATTGTTATTGGCGACCCTGGTTTTTATAAAGATAATTATGATTTTAGTTTATTATTATTTGAACCTGGATTAAAATTAACTCTACCATTTAAAAGTCTAGAGATTTTTTGGGCTGGTGGCCCCACTTTTGGATTCGGAAAGGTAAATTTGGTTGCACAATTAACACCTGTACTTTATGAAAACGGGGAAGCTATACCCAACCCTGATGAAACTTTTTCAATGAAACAAGAGGAAAAAAGAAGTGATGTTGGTTTCTTTTTTTCCACCGGGATTACGTTACCTATTTCATCTTCTTTCCGATTTCAGGCAGAAATTGGTTATAGGAATTTGAGTTTTGATGAATTTGAAATCCCAGCTGGTCAGTTTAGATTTAGTAGCCTAAACTATCAACTGGATAGTTTTGCTCCAACTTTTGGCATCACATATATAATAAGGTAAAACGACTGGATCTTGGGCTTAGTCGATTTGTTGAACTCAAGATTGTGCTGGTGATTTGGTAGTGCGAGGCTCCTGCCCCACCGTCCTCTCCCTGATTTTCCACATGTGGAAAATCTGTCCCTCCCCAAGGAGGGACAGGCTCTAGGTTGTTGTTTTAATATATGATAGGATTGAATTTTCAACTCTTTTCTAAATACTCACTACTCATTACTAACATCTTATGTCTTGTATCTTAAATCTTAGACAGTATTCTGTCTTAGACAGTTTCTCTGATATTGGGTTTTTGGCGTTCGACGTGGTTTTTATTTATTAACTCTCCAAGTAGGCCAGTTGATAGGAATTGAATGCCTAACATCATTAAGAGTATTCCTAAGAATAATAGCGGTCGGCCACCAATGGCTTGCCCAAAGAAGATTTTAATGCTTGCCAAATAGACGTTTATTATAGTTCCGCCTGTGAGTAAAAACAGGCCTAATGTCCCAAAGAAGTGCATGGGTTTTTGTAGGTAACCTTGCACAAAAAGGATGGTGATTAGGTCTAAGAAGCCGTTTAAAAAGCGTGAGAGCCCAAACTTAGTCTTCCCATATTTACGTGGGTGATGCTTAACTATCTTTTCACCAATTCTGGTAAACCCTTCCTTTTTAGCTAACATCGGGATATAACGGTGCAGTTCTCCATATAAGTAAATATGTTTTATAACCTCCGCTCGGTATGCTTTAAGCCCGCAATTAAAATCATTTAGTTCTATACCTGCCGCTTTGCGTGTTACAAAATTGAAGAATTTTGAGGGCACAGTTTTAGATATTGGATCGAAGCGTTCTTTTTTCCATCCACTTACTAAGTCTAATCCTCCTTCTAGCATGGCTATCATATCCGGCACTTCGTTAGGGTCGTCTTGTAAATCGGCGTCCATTGTAACCACATATTTGCCTTTTACAATCTCAAATGCGGCTTGTAGTGCCACACTTTTACCATAATTACGACGCAAAGAAATCCCTAACACCTTTTTATTTTGTTGTGAAAGATTTCTCACAACTTGCCACGAGGTATCCGTAGAACCATCGTCTACGTATATAATTTCATAGCTATAGGTATCGCCTAGTGCTTTCTCTATCGCTTCAGTTAATTCTGGTAGCGACTCCTCTTCATTAAAAAGAGGAATTACAACACTAATATCGATATCTGGATTTTCTATTGTATTTTCCAAATTGTATTCTTTATATGAAAGTTCAGATATAGTTTTCTTATTTTAAACAAACGATGATAAAATACACTTTCTACCAACTATGAAAAAATTGTATTACTCAATGGGTGAAGTTACCAAGCTAACGGGACTTGCACCACATGTACTCCGGAGCTGGGAAAAAAACTTCCCACAATTAAATCCTAAAAAAAATAGCGCCGGCAACCGAGCGTATAGAGAGCATGAGGTTGAGCTTATTTTCCGCCTTAAAGAACTGTTGATGGAAAAAAAGTACACCACCGCAGGGGTTCAAAAAATTCTACGGACAGAAAAAGAAACGGGTGAAACTAAAATCCCAAAAGGCATCTCTCCTCAGGTTCGTAAAGATCTTACCGAAATAAAAATGTTTATGAACGAACTACTCGAAAGACTTTAAGCATCAATTTCTTGGGTTTTATTTTTAAGCCCTAACATTAGTAGCATCAAAAATTGTACACACATAAATACTGTAAAACTAACTAGGTGTATAATTTGAAGTACCCTTGGCATATCTAAATAATAGAGCCCTATGCCTACTAGCAGCTGAATTACAATAAGGGCTATAACCCAATCTCCTACCTTTTTCAATTGCCCTTCTACTCGTGCTTTTTTCATTGTATAAAAAAGATAGATAGAGGAAAAGACGAATAACCATGAAAATGTTCGGTGTGTTTCGAACACTTCTCCAGCTTGGGCAATCCATTGAGTGCGTGGTATTACATGCTCAGCATTTTTAAGTACATCAATGCCTTCTCTAACTTGAGTTCCTAAAAATATTTGAAACACACTCAATACCAAAATAATAGAAAGTGCTAGCAGTAATTTCTTGCGCCCACTGTCATCTACATTTATAATGATATGATTTTCTGAAGCTTTGAATGTAGCATATAGGAGTGAAAGCACCAATATGAGTGCTAAAATCATGTGCAATGTGATTATAAATTCACTGAGGCCTGTGCGCACCACCTGCCCACCTAGCCAGCCTTGGAAAAGCACAAGAAATAATGCTAATGCTGAGCTATAAAAAACAGAAGGTGTTGTTTTTCTATAACTAAACGAGCGCACAAAAGTAATTATGATTAGAATACCTATAGTTACTCCAGCCAACCTATTAATGTACTCGGTCCAGGTTTTAACAACATTGAATTGACTGGCGTCAAATTGCGATGGTAATTCGCTTAGGCTAGTTGGTGGAATCCACATTCCAAAGCAACGTGGCCAATCGGGGCAACCCATACCAGCACCAGAAGCTCTAACTAATCCCCCGATAAATATTAAAACTATTGTTGCGATGACCGTTGCAACAGCTGTTTTTTGAAAGGCATTTAATTTCATATCTAAAGGTAACAAAACTCCTCTAAAATGATTAACTTTAAAATTACATTTTAAGAGAAATATTTCACGGTTTTAATGAATTCTGTAGATAAAAACATTCCCCTAGAGCGTTCCTTTTCTGATATTATTGCTGATTATCATGAGCTTACCAAACCTGGAATTACCCTAGCGGTTTTGGCTAGTATGTTGGTAGGCTACGTGTTAGGTAGTGGAGCTTCTTTTAGCTATCTAATAATGATTAACGTTCTTATTGGAACTTACTTGATTGCTTCGGGAACTGGCGCGCACAATCAATTTATTGAGCGTAATTTAGATAGCTTGATGAAAAGGACTAGAAATCGGCCTTTGGCTGCGCACAGAATTTCGCCAACTAATGGTAAAATATTTTCTCTGAGCTTAATTTTTGCAGGACTTATTTACCTTGTTGTATTTGTAAATCCTGTTGCTGCTGCGGTTTCATTTGCTACCACCTTCATTTACTTGGCTATATATACGCCCATGAAGCGCGTTTCTGCTTTTAACATAATGATTGGCGCTGTACCTGGCGCGCTACCTCCTGTTGGCGGCTGGGCTGCAACAACTGGAAATATATCTGACCCAGGAATGTGGATACTTTTTGCGATTCTATTTCTTTGGCAAATAACGCACGTTATGGCAATTGCTTGGTTCTGCAAAGATGATTACGCTGGTGCTGGGTATAGAATGCTTCCTAAAAATGACATCAGCGGGAAGAAAACTGCATTTTACGCGATTCTTTGTACTGTGCTATTATTCCCAGTTTCGTATGCTTTATACTACCTAAAGTATTCTGGAATGGTGTATTTAGTACTAGCAATTCTTTTGGCAGCATTCTACTTGTACTACACCTTGGTGTTTGCAAAAGAGCGTACTAGCCAAAATGCTCGCAAGCTTATGTTTGCTTCTATTGCTTACCTCCCACTTATTTGGGCTGCCGTTTTTATAGACCGTTTATTCTAAGATTGATGTAGGTGGTTGTAATCTGCAATCACCTTTAGCAAGAACTCATCGGCTTTTAAGTCTGCTTTTTGAATGCCCAATTTCATTTGAATGATGTTTGCTGTGCGTTCTACCATTACAAACCAAGTACTAAACTCGTATCTACTTTTGGTTTCAAGCACTTCTTTTATAGTTCTTATGTCGTTATCGTTTAATTCTCTTACTTGTGGGAATAAAGGTTCGTAATCGGCATCTGTTGCTGAATAAATAGTATCACTCAGTTTAACTTTCTTGCGAGTTTTTATTACACAGGTTTTAGCCGCCACATCCCCAATTCTTTGTCCCTTTCCGTTTACGAGTATGCTTATAAAAGCGAGTAGGCCGAATGTCATTGATACCTCCACCAAACGTAGCATCCACCGAACTAGGTAATTACTCAAGTCTGGGCTGGTTCCATCAATTTTTACTACTTGTATGCCTATTATCCATTTACCAACCGTTTTCCCATTCCATAACACTTCCGATATTAAATGATATAGGAAGAGAGGTATTCCTAATACTAAAATGAAGATCCAAACTTGAGTAGTAGAACCGTCGGGCGTTAAAAAACTTGATCCCATTATATAACCAAATCCAGTAAACACGAGTAAATAGTAGGCGAACATCACAAATCCATCTAGTAGGTAGGCTAAGATTCTGTCGCCAACGCCAGCGGGATTGTAACTCAGCTTTACATGTTGTGTAGTTTCTATGTTGATTTGATTCATGCCCGAATTGGTTTTCTATTTGTTAGTAAAAAAGTTACCATCTTTGTAAGATACATGCTTTAAACAGACTCTAAAAATTGATCCAGAAAATCTATGCGTGAAGTTACTTTTCTTCGCCAAAATGCTGACAAATGGACTCAGTATGAAATTATACTTAAGAAAAGCACTCGTGGTACAGCCGATGAGCTAGCTGAACTTTATATAGAACTCAATAACGATCTTTCATACGCTCAAAGCTACTACCCAAATACTAAAACAGTTCAGTATTTAAATGATCTTTCTATACTGGCGCATAATACCATTTATAAAAATAAAACTGAGAGTACCTCGCGTCTTCTCACATTTTGGACAAAAGAAATTCCTGAGCTTTTTTCATATCGGCTTAAAGAAGTTTCTGCGGCTGTCATCATCTTTTTAATATTTACGGCTTTTGGCGCCATTTCTCAGATTAACGACCCTTCTTTTGCGCGATTAATCTTATCAGATCAATATGTAAATATGACCAAAACCAATATTAGTGAAGGCGATCCTTTGGCTATTTATAAATCGAGCAGCCAATTAAATATGTTCTTTCAAATTACCTTTAATAACGTGAAAGTTGCTTTTATGTGCTTTGCCTTCGGCATTTTCACCGCCTTTGGCTCTGGGTACATGTTAATGAAGAATGGAGTTATGGTGGGTGCTTTTATTGCTTTCTTTCAAGGCTATGGGTTAGTTGGGCAATCTATGCTCATTATTTTTATTCATGGGGCTTTGGAACTCAGTGCCATTACTATTGCAGGGGCGGCTGGTTTTGTGCTGGGCAATAGTTTTGTGATGCCAGGCACTCTTCCCCGTAAAACGGCTTTTATTAGAGGCTCCAAAGAAGGCTTAAAGATGGTTCTGAGTTTGGTTCCCGTTTTTATTTTAGCAGGATTTTTAGAATCCTTTGTAACACGATATACCGAAATGCCTCTATTTCTAAGTCTATCAATAATTATATTATCTTTTGCCTTTATTATAGGCTACTACTTTATTTTGCCTTTACGCATTAATTTAAAACGGAGAACTCAGCATGGCTGATTTTATTTTTAATAAACCTCGAGAAGTCGGTGAGATATTAACCGATACATTTCAATACATACGGCTGCATTATAAATCTCTAGGCAAGGCTCTATTCTTTTTTGCAATTCCACTTTACATTCTTCAAGTGGCGTTAATCAGCGGCACAAGCATTGATATTATTCAAATACTAAATAATCCAGAAGATACTGCTGCAATTGAATCTATTTTCACGGGGAAATATTTTTTAAGTATTATTGTATCCATACTTGCTACCTGTGTGCTTTCGGCGGTTACCTTAAAACATGTTCAGCTTACCTCCACAAACCAAGAAGTAGATTCGAATATTCTTTCAAATAACCTAGTTGCCAACACATTAAACTTTTTAGGATTATATCTCATAATAGGTTTAACTGTATTTTTCTCCATGTTTGCATTTATGATTCCTGCAATATTTATTGGCATACATTGGTCACTTGCACCCGCTGCCTTACAAATTGAGGAACAAGGAGTACTTAATGCTTTACGAAGATCTTGGGACTTAATTAAGGGCTATTGGTGGATAACATTTGCGCTGTTTGTTGTGATGTATCTAATCACAGTATTTAGCACCTATATTTTAATTATTCCAACTACCATCATTTCCTTACTTATCGCCGAGTCTGGAGCATCTAGTGGTGGTGGATTTATTCCAAGTCTCTACACCATCATCATCAGTTTTGCCACTATAATTTCTTCGTTGTTATACGCGATTATGCATATAGCCTTTTCTCTACATTACTTTAATATAAAAGAACGAAAAGAGGGCGGTTCCCTACGCTCTAAAATTGAACAGCTATCTCTATAACGAATATATTTTGATGGCTAGACGCTCGTATTCTTTCCTTTTTACACTTTCTATACTATTTGTTTTAGGGGGATGGACTTCTGTTTATGCACAAACGAGCGCTAGTTCAGATTCGATTTCAGACACTACATTTATTGCACCTACAATTGTAGCAGATACCACTGTTGTGGATGTAAGATTGCCCAACAAGAGTATCATAGAAAGTTATTATATCAATCCAGACTTCCAGTATGAGGGTGTCCCTCCCAATCCCAATACTTTTATAGGAATGATGATATACTGGGCCACGAGATTACTAAGCTACATTATTGGTACACCCGTTGGCAATTTCATACTTAAAGTGGTGGTTTATGTATCTATTGCTGGCGTTGTGATTCTTCTACTTAATCAATTGCTTGATGGTAATCTTGTAAATATTCTGCGCCGAAGAAAATCGGACAAATCCATTTCCCCAAATATTAGTGAAGAAGAATTAGAGAAATTAGATTTTGAGGCACTTTATGCCAGTGCCCTCGATGAATCTAACTTTGCTGATGCTACTCGGTATGCTTTCTTAATAGTTTTGAAACTACTTTATAACAAAGAGCTTATTCAATTCAGCATAGAGAAGACAAACCATGATTATGCTTCGGAGCTTGAGGGAAAACCAGTAGCCCCTCTCTTCAAAAAACTAGCCTATTATTACGAGTATGTTGAATATGGGGATTTTGAAATTGATGAGATAAAATTCAAAATAGTTCAGCAAACACTACAGCTCATAAAAGAGGGTTTGAAATGAAAAAATCAGACCGTAAATATGTGGTGTTTATTGTAATCTTATCGCTCTTTGCTATCACTGTGAAATTGCTTGAGCCCAAAGAAATAGATTGGAGTGAAGGCTATTCATATACTGAAAAGAAACCATTCGGTGCGTTCATATTGCATAACCTGGCAACCGACCATTTTAGCAAGGGCAGTGTTTCTAGAATAAACGCCCCCATTTTTGAACTTGAAAAAGATAGTAGCTCAGCATCTCGAAATTGGATATTTCTAAATTCAAGCTTTAGTCCCGACCAGTTCGAGACACGCATTCTACAAAATCATGTTCAAAAAGGGGATTTTGTATTCGTTGCGGCATGGGGATTGGATGGCGCTTTTATCGATTCACTTGGTTTTAAAGTAAATAAGACCTTCCCATTTATTAATCCGAATGCTCGTTCACTCGACTCTCTTACACAAAGTTCTCTTAATTTCACCAATTCCGATTTACGTTCAAATAATGGTTGGGATTTCCCTATTCGATTAACCGAGAACTATATTTCGGAATATGACACAACTAGAACTACCGTTTTAGGA
The DNA here is from genome assembly GCA_041656135.1 of Balneolaceae bacterium. GTDB lineage: Bacteria > Bacteroidota > Rhodothermia > Balneolales > Balneolaceae > Balneola. The sequence goes on from JBBAEC010000037.1 coordinate 9,914, forward strand.
ACTAATGGAGCTGGCCAAGCGAATTTTATTCGGATTAAAGAAGGAGATGGCGCATTCTTTATTCATTCCAATCCATTTGTATTCACCAATTATTTTGTGAAAGATCCTGCCAAGTATGATTACGCATTTAAGACACTTTCATATCTACCCAATCAAGATACTTTTTGGGATGAATATTATAAGGAAGGTCGTTTGGCATTTAATTCGCCCATGCGTTATATCGTATCCAATGACAGTTTAAAATGGGCGTGGTTCTTGGCATTAGCGGCTCTAGTTTTGTATTTAATATTTAAAGGTCGCCGTACACAGAGAATAATTCCAGAAATTCATGGTGCTACAAATACAAGTATAGATTTTGCCCAAACCATTGGTAGTCTTTACCTGAATACAGGGACTCACAAAAATTTATTGGATAAGAAATATCAATTTTTACTCGATTATATCCGCACTCGACTTAATGTAGAAACACATACATTAGATGACGAGACTTTAACAAAAATTGCATTGCGTTCTGGAATTTCTAGAAAGGAAATTAAGAAGCTTTTTAACGCAATTCAAGGTGATCTCAATAAAGAGAAACTTACCGACACCGAACTAAAACGCATCACTGAACGAATCGATAGATTCTATAAACAATCACAACGATGAGCCAAGATAACACTCCAAATCTACCCCAAGAAGAGCCTATTAAATCGGCCGATGATTCTCTACAAACTGGCACAGACACGCCCTTCAAAAACCGAGTTGATTTATCTGGGTTACAGAATATGGTAGCCAAGCTTCGGGCGGAAATTAAGAAGGTGATTATTGGGCAGGATAAAATGATAGACTTGCTCATCTGTGCTCTTTTAGCCGATGGTCATGTTTTAATTGAAGGCGTGCCTGGTGTTGCCAAAACATTAACGGCACGGTTACTAGCTAAATCGCTAAACGTCGATTTTTCGAGAATTCAGTTTACACCCGATTTAATGCCAGCCGACATTACAGGTACCAGTGTTTTTAATGCAAAAACTAGCGACTTCGAATTCAAAAAAGGTCCTGTTTTCTCGAATCTCGTACTTATTGACGAGATAAATAGAGCTCCCGCCAAAACACAATCTGCCTTATTTGAAGTGATGCAAGAAAAGCAGATTACGGTAGACGGAACCACTTACTTAATGCCTCCTCCATTCATCGTGGTAGCTACTCAGAACCCTATCGAGCACGAAGGTACTTATAGGCTCCCAGAAGCTCAGCTAGACCGCTTCTTGTTTAAAATAGATGTTGGCTACCCAACTATAGAACAAGAAATTGCTATTATTGACGGAAGTTATGCGAGAAAGTCTCATTCTGAACTTGAGAAATTAGAAGCTGTAGTAGATACTGCAGAGCTTCTTGCACAACGCAAATGTGTTAACGACATACATGTAGAAAAAGCACTGATGGGTTATATTGCTCAGATTGTTTATGAAACAAGAAATTCGGCTTCTATTTCAATTGGCGCTTCCCCAAGGGCTTCTGTATTCTTGATGAAAGCCGCACAAGCTTGGGCTGCAATGCTGGGCAGAGATTTTATAACTCCTGAAGATGTGAAAGAGATCATCGCCCCTACCCTTCGTCACCGTATTATGCTAACGCCAGAGCGTGAAATGGAAGGTATTCTCCCCGATCAAGTTCTAAAACAAATAGCCGATAAAGTTGAGGTGCCAAGGTAGTGAGCTTTTTGAGAAGCCTTTTTTTAGAGCAGCGATTTTTCTTTGCTATAGGCTTAGTAAGCGTAAGCTTTGTGGCTGGCTATTTTTTCGATGCCTTTAATGCCATCGCCAATGTACTATTCACGCTTTTTCTGGTAATTCTATTTGTAGATATTCTATTACTTTTTTCTACTAAAAATGGAATTAGTGCAACTAGGCATCTCCCAAAACGCCTTTCTAATGGCGATGATAATGAAATAAGCATTTCTATAACCAATAATTATTCCTTCGCTATAGAGGCTTCTATTATTGATGAAGTGCCTTTTCAGTTTCAACTCAGGGACTTTATTATCACTGCAAGTCTACCCAAATCATCCAACAAACTGCTGAAATATACTTTGCGCCCTACCCAACGTGGAGAGTTCAAATATGGTAATATCAATGTATTTGTGAAGAGTCTTCTGGGCTTTATTAAGCGCCGGTATATTTTTGAGGAAAGTGCTGATTTACCTGTATATCCATCTTTCATCCAAATGCGGAAGTTTGAAATGTATGCGATGTCGAACCGACTTTCTGAGATTGGTATTAAAAAGATGCGCAGAGTTGGGCATACCATGGAGTTCGATCAAATTAAAGAATATGTACAAGGGGATGATTTGCGTTCCGTAAACTGGAAAGCTACGGCACGTTCAAATCAACTTATGGTAAATCAATACCAGGATGAGCGTTCTCAACAGATTGTAAATGTAATTGATATGGGACGAGTGATGAAGATGCCCTTTGAAGGTCTTCAACTCCTTGAGTATGCCATTAATACTAGTCTGGTAGTCTCGAATATTTCTCTGCTTAAAGAAGATAAAGCTGGGCTTATTACCTTTTCGAGTAACAAATCGACCATTGTTAAACCTGAAAAGAGAAAAACTCATATTCGGAAAATCCAGGAGGCTCTTTATAAGTTAGATGCTAATTTTCAGGAATCTGATTTTGAGCGGTTGGTTATAAATCTACGTCAACATTTGAATCAACGTAGTTTAATTCTGTTGTACACAAATTTTGAAACTCTTGCTGCTATGGAAAGACAGCTCCCGTACTTGCAACGAATTGCCAAAGATCATTTGCTTGTTACAATTTTCTTCGAGAATACTGAGCTGAGTAAATTAATTAATGCTGAATCTTCTTCTATAAGTGAAGTATATACCAAAGCTGTTGCAGAGAAGTTCTACTACGAGAAAAAGCAAATTTTTAAGGTGCTGAATCAACGAGGAATTCATACCATACTCACGCCCCCCAAAGACCTTTCCGTTCAAGCCATTAACAAATACCTAGAGCTTAAGGCCAAGGGTTCTATTTAATTTTTCAAATTTCTTAGCGTGCTCTGCGTGAAACCGAAGACTTGCATGCGAAGGCCGCAAAGTTTTTTAGGCAAAGGATAGTGTGTTCTTACTCAATAAAAACCATAAACGAATTATCTGAGATATATAAGGATGACTTTGTTTGGTTATTTCTACCCCACCGCCCTCACATTAATTGACAACTCAAAACATGGGAACTCCCATGCCTGCTACTATTACTATTTGTTGGGTGCAATTACTATAAGAGCAACTCACCATGTAAATGTTACAAATTTGGACGGAATTTATAACGTTTATAAATAGGTACTTGCCTAAAATAATATTTGTAGATAATCAAATAATGCGGTTTCTTAACTTCATGGCTAAAAAGTTATACATAGTGCTTCCTGTATTTCTATCCCTTTTTGGATCTAAGCTATCGGCTCAGGATTCTGTAAAAACACCTTATTTCCCGTATCAAACCGGAGATTTTTGGGTGAATGAAATTTATATAGCAGGACAATATGAAACAGATGAAAGAATTGACATCATTTCAGACTCAGTTACTCCAAATGGAGAATATGTTTTTACTGTTTCTTCCGAACGAGGCCAACCTGAAGAACTTATTTATAATTTTAAAATTGACTCTACCAATAATATCTATTCCGATTGGTGGTATGATAAAGGAGTTTGGATGAAGATATTTGATGCCTCTAAGAAGGTTGGAGACGTATGGATATTAGAGAAAGATTCTATAACTCCTACATTTGTTCAATACGATCTTGCAGAGGTAATGGTGGAATATAGAAGTAAGATTTTTGGAGAGTCAACAACAGTAAAAGAGGTTCGTTATGCCAGAACAGATAATGATTCCACAAGTACCCAAGAAGGATATGGAAGGTTTTATGTATGGTGGTCTGAAAAGTTTGGAATGTTGGAAAAAAGATCCTTGGAACTACCAGGGATCGAACCAGTTTTAAAAGGGGCAAGCATTAGAAGAACAATATATGGAGATACCACGGCGAATCTCCGGTCGGTAAGTATTGAGCCAGAACCTTCTGGAAATTCTCCGCAGTCGTTTCAATTAAGCAATTATCCAAATCCATTTAACAGTTCAACCAATTTTGTGATTGAAACAGAAACACCAAGCAGGTTTACGCTAGAAGTATATGACCGGGTCGGAAGAAAAGTAACAGAAATTTTTAGCAATAAACAACTTGCTAGCGGCCGCCATATGATACCATGGCAGGCCGGTAATCTGGCAACGGGCATGTACTTTGCCAGGTTAAGCAGTCTGGGCGGCGTACAGGTACAAACCATAACCTACCTTAAATAAATGGGGGAAATCATGTGTGGTTGGTATATACCTAAGCGAGGATGATCCGATTGCTAATCCTGCGGTGGATATCCATATTGCCAAAAAACTTGGAATCATCCAAATAGATTTTTTTCATGGCGAAAGTTTTCGGCTTATCGGAGCCATAATAGAAGGTGTAGAATATGGAGATTTTGCGGTTTCTACCGAATATGAGGAACAGGTTGATAAGAAAAATAGCTTTTACTTGTCGGAACCATACACCAATCCTTTTAATCCAACTACGAATATCAATTTTACCATACCGCAAAAAGGGATGGTTTCATTAGTAGTCTATGATGTTCTGGGCAGAGAAGTGGCGACGCTTGTGAACGGAACCCTTCCAGCAGGGAAACAATCCATTAGATTTGATGCCTCTAATTTAGCCAATGGCATGTACTTGTATAAACTTCGGGTTAATAATCAGAAAATTGTACGCAAAATGACGCTGATAAAATAGACAGATCAGAATCTGATTATATTCAAATGGTTTAATTCGATTTAGTTCAAAACATCGTAAAACGCGTTCCTATTAATTTATGGGGACGTTTTTTGCACATTATTTTAAATCTAGTTAACCATAGAAAAGGGCTTGGAATGGAAATACTAATTGCTTTGCGAATTTCTTAGCGCTCTTTGCGTGAACCCGAAGAATCGCACGCGAAGAACGACTAATATTTTTAATAGATAGCTGGGAATTTATCTGGCTCGCATTCGCTCATCATGCTATAAGCAGCTTCAAATATATCTTCTGCGTTGGGCTTAGAGAAATAATCACCATCCGTAGCGTAAGCTGGTCGGTGTTCTTTACCTGTTAGACAAATTGGTTTAGAATCGAGATACTTGTAGCCATTTTGTTCTTGCAATATTTTTTGCATGATATAAGCCGAAGCACCACCTGGCACATCCTCATCAATAATTAACAGGCGATTCGTTTTCTTCAACGATTCTACAATCATTGAGTTAACATCGAAAGGCATTAAGGTTTGGATATCAACCAGCTCTGCTGAAATTCCAGCATCTTGCAATTGTGGCAATACTGATTCAACAATATTACAGGTAGAACCATAAGAGACGATAGTTAAATCTGAACCTTCTTGTATAACTTCCGGCACACCAAGCGGAACGGTATATTCCCCAATATTTTCGGGCATACGCTCTTTTAGGCGATATCCATTTAGTGGTTCTATTACAATAGCAGGGTCGTCGCCTTGAATTAAGGTGTTATAAAACCCGGCAGCCACGGTTAAATTACGCGGCACACATACGTGAATGCCTCTAAGTCCACTGGTAATTAAACCCATGGGCGAACCTGAATGCCAAATTCCTTCTAATCTATGTCCTCGTGTTCTTACAATAACGGGTGCAGCTTGGCCACCTTTAGTACGATAGCGTAAAGTTGCCAAATCGTCGCTCAGAAGCTGGAAGCAGTATAACAGATAATCTAAGTATTGGATGTCTACAATGGGACGTAAGCCACGCAATGCCATTCCAATACCTTGGCCTAGGATGGTAGCCTCTCGAATGCCTGTATCACTCACACGGATTTCTCCGTATTTATCCTGCATATCTTCGAGTCCTTTATTTACATCCCCTAATTTCCCAGCATCTTCCCCAAAAACCAAAGTGTTTGGATACTTGGCAAAGAGTTTATCGAAGTTATCCCTTACTACAACACGCCCATCTACCATAGGTGAGTTGTCTTTGTAAGTTGGCTCAATTCCTTCCACGTGTAATGGTGATTGTGCCGTTTGGCTAAAAAGATGTGAGCTATAGCGATCGTGATTTTCTTTATTACTTTGCTCAAGCCATGCTTTCAGTTCTTGTGCAGCTGCATAATCACTACCAGCAGTATAACGTAACGATTTACGCACGGCGGTATAAATATCTTTACGAATTGAGTTTGGAAACATTTTAAGCTTTTTAATTGCTTCCCCAATTCTATTGTCTCCACTTTGTTTTTGTAGCTCTTGAAGTACTGCTAGTATTTGAGATTTTTCCTTCTTTATAGGATCCATATAAGCACTCCAAGCCTGTTTTTTGGCTTCGTTTACTTCTGCAAGTGCTTCGCTTTCTAACTTATCTAATTCTTTTGTTGAAGCGATTTTATTCTTTAAAATCCACTTTTTAAACTGCCTGAGGCAGCAATAATCTACTTCAAACTTTAAGCGCTCTTCATCTTTATATCGCTCATGCGAACCTGATGTAGAGTGCCCTTGGGGTTGTGTTACTTCTTGCACATGAACTAAAACAGGAACATGTTCTTTACGAGCAATTTTTTCTGCTTTCTCGTAGGTTTTTATTAAGCCTTGGTAATCCCAAGCTTTCACGGTTAAAATCTCAAAACCAGCAGCATCTGTAGTACGCTGAAAACCTTTTAAAACTTCCGAAATACTTTCTTTTGTTGTTTGGTATTTCTTCTCAACAGAAATTCCATATCCATCATCCCAAACCGACATAACCATAGGAACTTGAAGCACGCCAGCTGCGTTTATAGTCTCCCAAAATATACCTTCAGATGTACTTGCATCGCCGATGGTTCCAAAAGCAATCTCATTTCCTTTGTTCGAAAACTTCTTCCACTCTTTGCCTTTTAACGACTTCTCATTTCTATATACTTTTGAGGCTTGAGCTAATCCTAATAGGCGAGCCATTTGTCCCGCAGTAGGAGAAATATCGGAGGAGGAGTTCTTTGATTTTGTTTGATCGAACCAATTCCCTTCTTCATCTAATAGTGGAGTGGAAAAGTGGCCATTCATTTGTCTACCAGCAGAAGCAGGTTCCATCTTCACATCTGCATGAGCGTATAACTGAGCAAAAAACTGTTGTGGTGTTAGCGCATCTATAGCTAGCATCAGGGTTTGATCTCTGTAATATCCAGATCTGAAATCACCATTTTTAAAAACCTTAGATAGTGCTATCTGTGGTATTTCTTTACCGTCACCAAATATCCCAAACTTGGCTTTACCTGATAAGACTTCTTTTCGACCGATAAGCGACATATGACGACTTACCCAGCCTAGTTTATAGTCTGCAATAATTTCTCTTTTTTGTGCTGCTGAAAATGCACTTTTAGGAGATTTTGCCATTGTTTGAGCCATGTTTAGTAATTTTATATTTGAATCGAATAATGCTAGATGAGCCGCCGCAAACGGGTCCCAATAATAAGAAAAAGCGCTTTTTCATCAAAGCCGATTAGCCAACGTTTCAGTATTTTAACAACTTCAGTTGGCTAATCGTTTTGAATTAATATTTAATCTGTAATGCCGCCTTTGGTCATCTTGATAGGATCCAATGCTTTATCAAGCTCTGCTTCCGATAAATCGGTCATTTCTTTAGCTACATCTTTTAATGCTCGGTTCTCGGCATACGCTTTTTTCGCGATCTGTGCGGCCAAGTCGTACCCTATAATAGGATTTAAAGCTGTCACTAAAATGGGATTTTTTCCTACCATCTCAGCAATAACGTCTTTACGAACTTCCAATTTAGAAACTGAACGATCAGCAAGGTTACGTGCAGAATTTGCTAAAATTTCAATTGACTGCAATAGATTATGAGCCACAACTGGTAACATTACGTTAAGTTCAAAGTTACCTGATTGGCCACCAATAGTGATAGTGGTATCGTTTCCTATTACCTGCGCACACACCATAGTTAGTGATTCTTCTATAACAGGATTTACTTTGCCTGGCATAATGGAAGAACCTGGTTGTGTTGCAGCTAACTGAACTTCGCCTAGCCCACCATTTGGACCCGAGTTCATCCAGCGCAAATCATTACCAATTTTCATCAAGCTTACGGCAATGGTTTTAAGCTGACCGCTAAGTTCAACGGGGGCATCAACAGTTGCCTGAGCTTCAAAGTGATTTATGGCTTCTTTGAAATCTACGCCTGTCAATTCCGATATCTGAGTTGCAAACTTTGCGCCAAAGTCGTGATGAGTATTAATTCCTGTACCTACTGCCGTTCCACCTTGTGGTAACTCTATCATTCGTACTAAAGCTGATTTAACACGTTCAATTCCAAGCTCAAGCTGACGGGCATATCCACCAAATTCTTGCTCTATGGTAACCGGCATGGCATCCATTAAATGGGTTCTGCCTGTTTTTACAACGTCAGAGTATTTTTTCCCTTTTGTTAGAAAGGTATCTTCAAGATGCTTTAGAGCAGGGATTAAATTTCTTTGAGCAGAAATTACCGCTGCAACTCTAATTGCCGTTGGTATTACGTCGTTAGAGCTTTGGCCATAATTCACATGATCGTTTGGGTGAACAGTAAATGAGTCGCTCGTTTTAAGCTCATTAGCACGGTGCGAGATAACTTCATTGGCGTTCATATTGGTTGAAGTACCTGAGCCGGTTTGGAAAATATCTAGCACAAAATGCGAGTCGTGTTTTCCGTCGATAATTTCTTTTGCTGCTTCTACAATAGCATCAGCAATATCAGCACTTAATAAGCCCAGTTCTTTATTGGCTAAAGCAGCTGCGGTTTTAACGTATCCTAAAGCTTGAATAAAATCTCTGCTAAATTTAATTCCAGAGATTGGGAAGTTTTCGTGGGCACGTTGGGTTTGTGCGCCATATAATGCATTTTTGGGCACTTTAACCTCGCCCATTGAGTCTTTTTCGATTCTATAATCGCTCATAAATATCCTCTTAGATTTAATATGTCTATGAAGATAACACTTTTAGAAAAGAGGAGCAGTTTTGTTCGTAAACTTTACAACTATTAGTTAAAGTTGCTTTCTATACATTCTATAAGTTTTGTCGAGCCTACCACCAATTCGTTCAGCTACACGTACCATCTCTTTATTGGTACCTAAAATCCAGCTTAACTCTGACTCAAAAACGCCTTTCTTTAAGCCGTTTTCGATAGCTTTTTGATGAAGTAGTGCATCTATACCTTTGCCTCTATGTTCTGGCATAACTCCCATTAGAGCCGTTCTAACTCTATTGATTTTTTTCTTACCTAATAGCAGTTTAAAAATCCCGAACGGAAATAAATTACCATTCATTTTTTTAAACACTTGATTAAAATCGGGTAAAGCGATAGAAAATGCGATAGGTTTGCCGTCAATTTCAGCAATATGAGCGAAATCTGGGTCCAGAATGAGCTTAAAATCTTCTGCCATCATCTCTAGTTCTTCCTTTGTTAAAGGAATGAAGCCCCAGTTATCTTTCCAAGATTCGTTAAAAATAGCTCGTACTATTTCAACTTCTTGTTTAATTTTCTTTTTATTAATTGACCGAATCTTTAAGCCAGGGTTACGTTTAGTTACTATGGCAAGAGCACGGTTCATACGATCTACAGAAACACTCTCTTGATCTACCACATAAGCCAGTAAATCCATATCTGGCTCAAAACCAGCTCCTAGCACAAGTTTTTCGTAATAAGGCTTATTATAGGGCATTAGGATGTAGGGATCTTTATCGAAGCCGTCTACTAGTAAGCCAATGGTATCCATCATTCCTGGACTTGCTGGCCCTAGTACATCATCCATGCCTTTTTCTTTCAGCCAATCGCCCGCAACTCTAAAAAGAAGATTTGCAGTTTCTTGATTATCTATACATTCGAAAAAACCAAAGTGTCCCGTTTTGGTGCCATGAAACTCATTGTAGCGCCGGTCAATAACTGCTGATATTCGTCCGGCAGTTTTCCCGTTATGTTCTGCTATAAAAATAGCTAGTTCAGCATTTTTGAAATAAGCATTTTTCTCTGTATTAACGAGTTTTTTCTGCTCCATTCGAAGCGGGGGTACCCAATAGTCATTATCGGCATAATGGCTATATGGAAATTCGAGAAATTCCTTTCGTTCTTCATCGGTAGAAACGATGGTAACCCCATTTGTATTCATAAAAATATCAGTTTATTTAACAGCTCGTCCGTTATTATCTATAATACCGTTCTTAATACCCACTTTTTTGAAAGCCTCAAGAATCTGATTCAAATGATCGTCAGTATGGCTAGCCATGTAACTAGTTCTTAATAGAGACTGCCCTGCAGGTACCGCTGGTGGTACAACTGCGTTTGCATAAACACCTGCCTCAAATAGATCTTTCCAAAATTGGAAGCAGCTCATCATATCACCAATAACAACAGGAATGATTGGCGATTGACTTGTCCATACATTAAAGCCTAAATTTTCAAGCTCCGTACGCATATAAATAGAAATCTCTTCTAGTCTTTCTAATCTCCAAGGCTCTTCTTGCAAAATCTCTAATGCTTTAAGTACTGTGGCCACATTTGCGGGTGGCATTGAAGCACTAAAAATATGAGCTGGTGAATGATGGCGAATAAATTCGATTACTTCGTGCTTACCAACAATAAAACCACCTAGTGATGCAAATGATTTTGAGAATGTTCCACTAATTAAATCAATTTCATCATTTAACCCAAATACTGATGCAGATCCACGTCCACCTTCCCCAACAACACCAACAGCGTGTGCGTCGTCTAAGTATAAGCGCGCGCCAAATTCTTTAGCTAAAGCTACTAATTCAGGCACTTTTGCAAGAGTACCAGACATTGAGAAAACACCATCGGTAATAATTAATTTACCGGCATCAGGATCTGCTTTCTCAAGATGCTTACGCAATTGATCCATATCGTTATGCGCATATCGAACCGTTTTTGCGTTTGAGCAAAGTGTACCAACTACTATACATGCATGGTTATCACGATCCGAAAAAATAATGTCGTTTCTGCCTGCTATGGTTTGAATAGAGCCTTCGTTGGTTTGGTAACCAGTGCTAAAAAGCACACAGTTTTCTTTACCCATAAAGGCTGCTAGTTTTTCTTCCAGCTCTAAATGAATATCTAAAGTACCATTCAAATAGCGTGAACCAGTACATCCTGTCCCATATTTTGTGATGGCATCTTTTGCCGCCTTCATGGTTCTAGGGTCGTTGGTTAAGCCTAAATAATTATTTGAACCAGCCATTATAACTCTACGGCCTTCAATTTCAACTACTGTACCGTCGGTAGCTTCTAAAGGCTTGAAATAGGGATAGAGTCCTAGCTCTTTAATTTCATCTGCTTTAGTAAAGTTATATGCTTTTGCAAATAGGTCATTCTTTGCAATTTTACGCTTAGTATTGGCCATTCTTATATTTCCTCAATATTCATCTTTATCATCAAAATATAGCCACTATAATAGTACAATCAAATTCTTGATAAGTAGCTCTTATTACGGGGCTGTGTTCACGATTTGTCCTCAATAACTTCTTTAAGATAGGAAATATATCGCTGAGCTACGTTGTTCCACGCAAAATTTTCTAATACGTACTCTCGGCAGCTTAAAGACATACAATCTAACTCGGTAGCTATTAAGGAATCAATTTGTAATGAAAATTCATTACTGTTTTGGACTTCAACTTTATATCCATTCTTTCCGTTCTCTATAACATCTTTAATTCCTTCTAAGTCGGCAGCTACAGCGGGTGTGCCTGCAAGGTTGGCTTCTAGCAGTACAATTCCAAAACCTTCCATATCGCCTGGTATAGGAATATTGGGCATTATAAAAATATCGGCTACAGCATACACCTTCTTCAATAATTCGTCTGGTTGCCTGCCTGCAAGCAAAATCTGATTTTTATGGGGCGATTTTTCTACAATCTGTTTTAACCTTTCGTGTTCTGGCCCCTCACCAATGGCTATATAAAAAACATCTGATTTAATTTTCGGGAATACTTCTGTTATAAACCACTCTACCCCTTTTCTTTTTACTTGACGCCCTACGGTAAGTAATAAATTCTTGCCTGATAAATCCACTCCAAGTTCTTGCTCTACTGTTTTTCTAGAGTTTTCTTTATCAGGAACCTCTTCAAAGTCAGACATATCAAAACCATTAGGTAAAGCAACTCCTTTACTTGGTTCCATTCCTCTTATAATGCATTCCTCCCTTGTAGCTGACGAGACTGAAATTACCCCATCTAAAGCTGCAAATACACTAGGCACAAAGTTTTGATAGATTTTAATCGGCATTTTAATGTCTTGCCCATGATTAATGGTAACCATAGGAACATTAATCCGCTTTCTGGTGAACTTGGCTAAACTTGCCGTAACCATCGACGAAAATAAAATTACATCCGGCTTAAATTGGTCAACTATTTTGGGAAGTTTAAACGCTAAACCTGCTAAGAAAAAAGCTGTTCGTATTTCAATGCCCTTCCATGGGGCGTGTAAAATTATTTTCTTTAGCTCAATATCATCGCGTTTCTCTAATTCATTTACTAGCTGCATACTCACCCGTTGCATACCTCCCATATTATCGAGGGGTGCATTTTTTGGTGGATGTAAATGTGATATATATAGTATTCTCAAAGCGTAATAGGTTTATTTTTACTTCGGCGCGTTTAGTAATTCTTTATAGTTTTCTACTAAACCCGCATTTATCGCATCCCATTCATACGTTTTAGCTAATTCTCTAGATTTAAGCCCCATTTCACGCATCATCTCTTTATTGGAAGTGATGGTGAGTAATTTTTGTGTGAAATCTTCCACATTTTCTTGTTCAGCCCAAAAGCCATTCTCGCCATCTACAACCAACGATTTGCTCCCTATTGCATCAGCAACTAAACATGGAAGTCCGCTAGCCATCGCTTCAAGTGTTACGTTACCGAAGGTTTCGGTGTGCGACGGAAAATTAAATACATCGCTACTAGCATAGGCTCGTGCTAAATCTTCGCCTTTCACAAAACCCGTAAAATGGGCTTCAGGAAGTAATTCCTCCGACTCTTGCTGGGCAGGACCTTCACCAACAACCATTGCTCTAACTTTGGGATTCAGTTTCTGAACATTCTTCACACTTTGAATAAAGGTCTTAAGTTCTTTTTCCCACACTAGCCGCGATACAAAAGTGACTACTATTTCGTCATCTTTAAACCCAATGGATCTTCTAAACTCCATATCTCGTTTATCTGGGCTAAATAAAGTGGTATTTACACCCCTTGCCCATACTCGGGTACTTTTAGTTATACCATGCTTTCCAAGTTCATCAATCATAGATTGGCTGGGTACATAGGTGTGCTCACAATTATTATAAAACCAACGAAGATACTTCCAAGCAAAGCCTTCAATCATGCTCAGTTTATAATACTCTAGGTAACTTGTAAAATGCGTATGATAGGATGATACCACTTTGATATTTCGTTTTTTTGCCCATTTCAACGCTTTATAGCCTAGTATATCTGGTGTGGCAATATGTACAATAGTTGGGTTAAACTCAGCCAAACGCTCTCTTGCCGATTTTGGAAAAGAAGTGGTAAAACGATATTCATCACGTCCCGAAACAGGCAAAGGAATTGATGGCATTGCAACAAGCTCGCCACAGTGCTTAAGTAAAGGTTCTTTTATGGTTGGTCCGAAAACTAATACTGGAATATTTTGGCTCTCTAGGAACTTAACTAATCTATTTAAAGTCAGCGAAACCCCATCTCGGATGTGGTTATAATTACCTGTAAATAGTGCTACTCTCAGTTCTTTCATAAAAGTTTAAAAGCAAACGGCAGATGTGTATCTTACCTATTATCTGATTCAATGTATTATATCTTAAAAATAACCTAGAATATACGTAATTAATGAACGTCTTTGTAACTGGTGGAACTGGTTTTGTTGGTAGTCATTTGGTTGATGCCCTTATTGCCGATCCAAATTATAATGAAATACGCTGCCTAGTACGTACTGACGATAAATGGCTATGTGGTAAAAAATTTACACGCATAAAAGGAGACTTGGGTGATCTTAAACTCATCTCAAAAGCATTAGATGGTGTTGATGTTATTTTCCATGTAGCCGGCGTTGTGAGAGCACGCGTTTTACAGTAGATAATCATTCGTTTAACTAAGCTCTATCTTTCAAATCTATTTGAGATTCTTTAATTCTGGTAATGTGAAATTTAAACTACATTTTAAAATGAAAACCATCTTTCTTATGTGTTTAATATCATTATTCTTTTTTTTGTTAAAATATAAAGCCAATAGAAAAGCCAATGCCTCTTAATGCTACTGTTCTATCTGACGATTTATAACTTTCATCCGTTAACGAAAGACCCTTAAAACTGCCATTGATGCTTCCAATCATGGCTATATTGGACGCAACAAAGAATTTGTACCCAATACCAATCTCAACCATACTTCCTTTTCTGTATGAATCACTGGCCTTTACTAAGGTGCCTATATCAAGAAAAGCAAATGCAGAATTTTTATTATTGACGAAGTAACCTCTCAGATCAATGAATAAAGGTATTGTATTAAAATCTGGATTATGATATCCGTCTAATCCAATTCCAACCCCAACAGAAAAGTTCGGATTTAAAAAATATCCCCCAATAGTTTGGAGGCTGTAGGCTCTTGAATCATCTGACGAATAATTATTCCCCCCAGTCCCAAAACCATCAAAAACCACCTCTTGAACATTGATATAGCTAAATTTTGTAATATTGAAGAAACGCTCATTCTTGTAACTATCAAACTCTTGTGAATATAACGCCTGAGTTAAAAGGACAAAGAAAATTAAAATGATACTCGTTCTTATAACAATAAATTTTAGCATGATGTATTAAAATGGTTATAATTACCTGTAAATAGAGCTACTCTCAGTTCTTTCATAAAAGTTTAAAAGCAAACGACAGATGTGTATCTTGCCTATTATCTGATTCAATGTATTATATCATAAAAATAACCCAGAATAAACGTAATTAATGAACGTCTTCGTAACAGGTGGAACTGGTTTTGTTGGTAGTCATTTAGTTGACGCCCTTATCGCCGATCCAAATTATAATGAAATACGCTGTTTAGTACGCACTGACGACAAATGGCTAAGTGATAAAAAATTTACGCGTATAAAAGGTGACTTGGGTGATCTTAATCTCATCTCAAATGCCTTAGATGGCGTTGATGTTATTTTCCATGTTGCCGGCGTTGTGAGAGCACGCACTCAAAAAGAATTCAATCGTGCAAATGTAGATGCCACAGAGGATCTATTACGTGTAGCTCAAAAAAAAGGTATTAACAATATCGTTATTCTCTCATCTCTTGCTGGCGTTGGTCCAAGTGATGGAGTACCTCTAAACGAAGATGCACCGCTAGCCCCCGTAAGCATGTATGGGCATTCCAAAAAGTTGATGGAAGAACTCATTCATTCACTCGCAAAAGAAACAGATAGTATAAAAATAATTCGTCCACCTGCGGTTTATGGTCCACGAGAAGCAGATATATATACTTATTTTAAAAGCTTTTCAAAAGGTATCTGCCCAATTGTAGGCGACGGGAACCATCCGCGCATATCTATGGTGTATGTATCAGATTTAGTTGATGGAATTATAAAATCTTCTCAAAAAATGGACGTTGGCGTACACACTTATTTTATTTCTGGCAAAGAAGATCACAATTGGAACCAAATTCGTGATGTCACTTCTGTGGTGATGAATAAGAAAACTTTGGCCATTAAATTAAAACCTGCATTAGTTAAAAAAATATCTGGTTTAGTAGAAAGTGTTGCATCATTATTTGGGCAGTACCCCGTTATAAACCGAGAAAAAGCTAACGAAATGGTATTGGAGTGGACTTGCTCCTCTCAAAAAGCAATAGATGAATTAGGCTACCAACCTAGTGTTAGCCTAGAAGAAGGAATTTCAAGAACCATACATTGGTATAAAAAAAATAACTGGCTATAAACGCAATGATTAGATACAAAAAAGCATATTTATCAATTTTATTCGCACTATTACTAGCACCACTATCTTTTGCTCAGCAAACTTTTGTGCAAGATTACAACAACGTTTCTACCATCCCCAACACTATAGCAATTCAGGCCTCAGAAACTCATTTATATGCGCTTTCTGAAACGGAGGGCATGGTTGTGTTTAGAATTTATCCTGATTCTTTGCAGTGGCTTTACACCTCTTCAGGTATGCAACGTCGGGGTGATGTGATCTCTGCGGACATCCGTTTTGCGTATCTTTTTGGAAAATCTAAACGCTTAACTGTACTTGAACCTACCTCGGTTCTGGGCGTATATTCTGCAACTCACCTACTTACACAGCCATTAGGTGTAACTCGAATTGAGAACAATCTATATGTAGCCCTTGGTAAAGACGGGTTGGGACGTTTATCTCTAGATACTCCTGAAACCGTAGATACCGAAATTACATTAGTCGGTAACAAAGAAATTGGTAATAATTCAGTGCTTGATGTGGCATCTTCAATGGCAAGCAAGCAGTTGTTAGCTCTTACATCAAACCAAAGCATTATTCTTTATGAAGTAAAAGGAAATGAACTAAAGCATTCCAAAACTTTTGATTTAAAACTAGACGCTTCAAAACTATTTATTGACGGGGAGCGTATTTGGACTAGCACCAAATCTGGCGATATCTACGAAGTAAACAGTAATGGTCTAGGTCGTAAAATTGGTTCCACTAAAGAAGATGTATCAACAGTATTGGCTTGGCAAGATTATACTTTTGTGCGGGGAGAATCGGGCAAAGTTTGGGTTTCTAAAAGTCATGAGCAGCTTTCATTATGGAAAGCTGATGGAGAAGCAGGAAACTACCTCACTAAAAGTTTAGATCGCGTATGGATTTCTGAAAATAATTCTCTGACTCGCATTATGGCACAGCAAGCAAATGCCCCTTCGACTCCTTCTACCAAAGCGAGTGGTAAATTTGCCATCAAAAAAATTGACGATAAAATCATCACTTTTCCCAATCCACTAATAATGGCTTTAGAATTGGAAGGTAATTACCCGACTAATGACGTTAAGTTTACCTATCGTTCAATTTCAAACAATGCAAAAATTCAAAAGCAAGGTTTCGTTTGGCAACCAACGCCTTCACAGCTCGGGCTTAACTGGTTTACCATTATTGCCTCAAATGCCAATGGCGAAAGTGATAGCACACGCTTTACAGTTGATGTGCGCTCATTTAATGCTCCACCATCTTTTAGCCCAATAAGAGGTTCTACAATTGTTGTGAATGAGAAGTTTGAGTTACAGTTTAAAGCCATTGACCCTGAAAATCCAAGCAGCCAACTTATACGCTATATCGGTGTAGATTTACCTTTAGGATCTCAAATTAATGAGCGAAACGGTATGTTTTCATGGACACCAAACGAACGTCAAGTGGGCGACAATACCTTTAAAGTTATAGCTTCTGATGAGTACGGTGCAGCATCTTCCATCGAAATAACACTCAAGGTTCTTGATATAGCTAGAGACAATTAAATCTAATTTCAGTCATTGAATTCTGTAGAATTTTCTTCCTCATTATTAGCTTGGTATCAAGAACATAAAAGAGAAATGCCTTGGCGTGGCTCAAAAGATCCTTACAAAATATGGATTTCTGAAATAATGTTACAGCAAACCAGGGTTGATCAAGCTTGGCCCTATTTTGAACGGTTTATGGAACAATTCCCTACCGTTTTTGAGCTAGCAAAAGCTAATCAACAGCAGGTTTTAAAAGCCTGGGAAGGACTCGGTTATTATAGCAGAGCTCGAAATTTGCACTATGCAGCTAAAACCATTGTAGAAGATTATGATGGGATTTTACCATCTAGTTACGACGAGATTATAAAACTGAAAGGCATTGGGCCTTACACCGCTGCCGCTATTACTAGCATCGCCTTCGACCAACCCAACGCCGTTGTTGATGGTAATGTAATTCGCGTGATTACGCGCTATTATGGCATTGAAGAGGATGTACGAAGTAGCCGAACTACCAAACATGTGCAGCAATTAGTAAATGAGTTAATTCCATCCGATCAACCTGCAGATTTTAATCAAGCAATGATGGAGCTGGGCGCTACCGTTTGTACGCCTGCCAATCCCGATTGCATGAACTGCCCTCTACAAGTGGGTTGTGTTGCTACTAAAACAGCTCGAACAGATGCGATTCCCTATAAATCTCCCGCAAAAAAGAAACCTCATATACATATTGGCGTTGGTATTATTGAGAGAGATGATGAAAAGGTATTAATAGCTTTACGCCCTGAAAATGTAATGCTGGGCGGATTATGGGAATTCCCTGGAGGGAAGCAAGAAAAAGGTGAAACCATTCAGCAAACCGTTGAAAGAGAGTTAGAAGAAGAGCTCGGTATACAAGCTCATGCCTACAAAGAGTTTATGGTTTTGAAACATGTGTATTCTCATTTCTCCATAACTTTACATGCTTATTTGTGTACGCTTATTTCAGGAACTCCACGTGCCAATTCGAGCCAAGAAATTATGTGGGTTAATAAGGATGAGTTAGAACAGTACCCATTCCCAAAAGCGAATAAACAGCTCACTGAAAAGCTTATGGATGAGTACTCGAATTCTAACTAGCTTACACTACTGTCGTCTTTATTTTAATCCTAGTTCATGAAAAAGAAGAAAAAGCTAAAAACACTATCCTCCAAAAAACTGCTTTTAATAAAGCCGTATATGGATGATTTAGTGTCAAAAATTGAGCAACCTACTTTTATCGATAATGATCCCGTACAATTTATGCATGCTTTCGAAGATAAGAATGATATGGAATTGGCTGGATTTTTCGCAGCTATTATGGCTTGGGGAAGGCGAGATATTGTAGTCGCAAAAGTTGATGAACTTTTAAATAATATGAATTACCGTCCTGCTGAGTTCATCGGAAACTTCACTGAATCTGATTTGGATACATTTGCAAATTTTAAACACCGAACTTTTAAGCCCATAGATGTTTATTGGCTTATTAAAATCCTTCAACAGATACTGAATAAGTATGGAGATTTTGAACAATTTTGGAAGTTCTGTCAAATTAAAGCAGTAGAACAGCAGAGAGAGTTACTTGCAATTTTTAATGAGGAATTCTTTTCACTTCAACCAGAAACACCTCAACGTACAGGTAAGCATATTTCTAATCCAGAAAAGAATAGCTCGTGTAAGCGACTGAATATGTACTTACGATGGTGTATTCGCAAAAGCAGTGTGGATTTAGGAACTATGGACTTTATTACTCCTGCCGAACTTCATATTCCACTAGACGTACATGTGGCACGCCAAGCTAGAAAATTAGGGCTTTTATCCCGTACCCAAAACGATTGGAAAGCTGTTCTTGAACTAAATACTCGGTTAAAGATTTTGAATCCAACTGATCCTACAGCTTATGATTTCGCACTTTTTGGGATTGGTGTTTTAAAAGACTCTATACCTGCAGAGTTTATAGTAAACAAGGTAGATTAAAGAACGATAACTTCTATCCTACAATTTTTTTTCGTATTTTTGATGAATCCCAATTAAGGGAAATAAAAAACGAAAGGAAGTGAGGCTCAATGCTAGGCGTTGAAGTTAAAGACAACGAAAGTGTTGAACGTGCGATTAACAGGTTTAAAAAACTTATTACACGTTCACGTATTCTTAATGAATACAAAGATCGTCAACAGTTTAATAAACCATCTGTTGACCGCCGCGAGGCTAAGAAAAAAGCCGTTCGCGAGCAGCGTCGCCGTCAACGTGAAAACTACTAGATTTAACTAATAGATTTTCATTGTCGTCACACATATTAAGCCCTTGGTACTCGTACCGAGGGCTTTTTTTAATTCTAAATTTATTGGGTAGTAGCTGGTTATAATCATTTATCCTTGCACACTTCGCGCCCCTTCGCGTAAAATACTTTGCGGTCTTCGCGTGGAATTCTTCGGGTTCACGCAGAGAACGCTAAGAAATTCGCTAAGCTCGCAAAGTAGATAGTACTTCATTACATCCCTCTTCGCACCCCTTGCGTAAAAGCTTTGCGCTCTTCGCGTGCAAGCTTTAAGATTCACGCAGAGTACGCTAAGGAATTCGCT